>JAGWZL010000016.1 GCA_018968815.1 Verrucomicrobiota bacterium
GGATCGGGACCTCAATAGCGCAATAGTAGAAAAGGCCGCCGGGATGTCGGTCTTAAAAGCTTGTGGAGCTACTCCTTAAGGAGAGCGATGAAGCAAGAATCCTTCGCCTTTAGGCGAGGGAGGTTCAAGCCCATGCGAAGCGCTTAAGAGACTGTCGTTGAAAAAATCGATTGAAACTTTTTACTTGGATAGGTCCCTCAAAGTTGTTGTTTTTTTTCCTAGTCTCATGTAAGCTTACCAGCCAATAAATTCACCCTGCTCTAGGAGAGATTATGGCTAATGTCTATGCACCTCGCGAAATTGACTCTTTTTTCATAAAACTGTATGGGAAGCAACCAGAGGTTTCTCAGGTCAAAAAAAATATAGTCTGTTCTCTAGCTGAAGCTGAAGTTTCGGTCATGATCGATTCGTATGGGGGGTGTCATGTTGACATAGCCAAAATTAGTAAAGAGCGTCTTCCTATCGTGCAACAGGCAATGGAAGGCCTGCTCGAAGGGTTGAAAGCAACAAACACTTGCGATTCCCTTTGGATTAATTTTGCGCTTCCAACAAATCCGGCAGTCATGGGTTCCGTGTTGCCTCAGTCATTTGAAATCGGAACACCCGGACGGGGCGATCTTATTTGTGACTATCAGCAAAAAAAGCTGAGAGTTTGGCAATGGCTGAACCCAAAAAAAGAGTGCACAATTCCTCCCGGAGCTACTCATAACATGGGGGCAACCGCCTTACTTTGTGATACGACTGCCAAAAAGGTACTGCTTGTTGAGAATGTTAGACGAGCCGGAAATTGGAATCTTCCCGGCGGTAGCTATGATCCAACGCGTGACAGAACCCTTGCGGATACAGCCCTTCGGGAAGCTCAAGAAGAAGGGGGGGTTACAATTGATGAGCCTACAATTAAAGCTGCAATTAAAGCGCACAAATTAGTTGGGCAGATGCAATTTCCTTACAATCAGTTTGCGCCTGGAATCAATCAGATCTTGTCATTTCCTGTCCCCGGCCTTAGCGAATTAGCATTGAATCCTCCTGAGCATGAGATTCAACGAGCTGAATGGATTGAGTATGACAGGATTATGGAGAGTTCAGGCACTCTTGACGGGCTCATCCTCGGTGAAGAAATCAGAGCGGCTCTTCTCGCTGCTATAAATGGGCTTGGAGCTCAAGAAATCGTAAATCTAGATTGGAAGGTCGTTCAAATGGTTGTTCCTGTATAAATGACTAATATTCAAGGTATTAAGTCCATTCAATCCCTAGAGGAGCTTGATGGCTATCTAGATCCCCCGCTTGCTGGTAACGACGAGTGGGGTATTCTACTCATTGATTTTGATCAGACTCTAGTACAAGCGCGCCCCACTCTGGGAGATGAGCACTTTTACCATTTCCTTAAGAAATGCAATGAGGAGAGAGGAATCAATCCGGATGCTCATTATGAATGGACCGTCGCAATTCGAGCTAAAATTCCCTATGAAACATGTGAATCTGTAGATAAAATCAATCGGGTCATAAGTGCGTTTCGCCAAAAGGGGTGGAGTGTAAAGGTTCTGACCTCTCGAGGAGAGGGTATGCGGGATATTACAAAGGACCATCTCCAACAATCGAGGTTAGCTCTTTCGTTAGAAGATATCATTTTCAAGACTTTTCAGCAGGATGGAATCGGTAAGCTTTTGAAGAAAAATGAGAGTTTAATCGATTGGATGAAGGGGCAATCCAAGTGGTCAAATTGTCAGCAAATCCGCATTCTTTTCCTCGATGATTCTGATGAATACTGCCAAGAAGTAGCAGGTGTAGCCGCTGAAGTCAAAAAAGCTACGGTCTCATGTTTTCATTATATTGGAGCGCCTCCCAATTCTCAACTTTCTGAGGTTCAAATGGATCAATTAGTTGTGCAACTTGACGCATATCAAAAGGGAGAACAGATCCCTGGTGAGTGGGATAGAGAGCGGTTCAGTATCGCAATGGAAAGCTTAGGTCTTCAAGAGGTGACTCCGGTTTCATTATATACTAAGATGGTAGAAATCGCAGCCAGTGACAACACTCCCTTCAAATCAGTTCCTTAGCAATTTTCCGCAAGTGAGTGGAACCCGAGGGAATATTTGGGAGCCTATCTGCATCCAACCTCAATCTTCTTGAGGGGGAAATGGGGTTCTGGTTAAATCGTTATCATTCAGAGTTATACCGGGGATGTGGCTGTTCATCCATGGTCTGCTCAAAATCATCGCAAATTCCGATATTAAGAATTTCGGGATACATTCAGCGCGGGAAAGAAGGCTTGGCATATTCAGAATTCAAAGAGATTCGATGAGAATCTTATTGAACCATTCAGTATAATTTCCCTCTATCGGATCATTTGTAGTTGCGCCGCTGATGTTTCCGATGATTTGTGGGATATCGTTTTGATTGAACCCCACATCTTTCAATCCGCAGTTCAGAGACAATTGTCCGATGATCTCGCCAATCGCCTGATGAATATTCTTCCCTGGGAAAAAATTAGATATACGGTCAAATCGATCTTTAGCATAAGGATAAGCATGGAGGAGCCAACTCTTATAGACTATTGCTAGGCCTTGACCATGCGAGACAGGCGTTCGATACAAAGAGGCCATCGCTTGCTCAAGTCGATGAGGAAAACAAGTGCCACAATTTGCGACATTTATCCCCCCAAGTAACGAAACAAGTCCTAGCGCGTCATCGATTGCTGGACTCCTCTCTCCAATAATCAGCTTGGGCAAAAGACCGGATATCAACTCCAAAGCCTTTTCAGAAATCATCTGAGATATTGGATTATTTTTTCGAGAAACTAATGTTTCGATAGCATGGGTCAAAGCATCAAACATGCTTTCCCTGAGAATCTGCATAGGAACAGAACAAATGAGTTCAGAATCAACAAGAGCTATTTTGGGAAAAAGGACTTCTCCTCGAATACCTGACTTAAAACGAAGAATCGGATCTCGGATAATGGCACTTTTTGTCACTTCAGAGCCTGAGCCAAAGAGAGTTGGGATTGCTATGAGGGGTAAAGCGTAGTTGGATGAAGGAAGAGTTTTGCCAATCAAATCTCGAATAGATCCGGTAGGAAGTAAAGCCACAGCCTTAGCCGCATCGAGGGCGCTACCTCCCCCGAGCCCAATCACAAATTCTGAATGATGCCGTTTTGCCAAAGCAATTGCCTCATCAATCCGATCAGAGGAAGGATTGGAAATGATCTGGTCATAGATAGCAACCTCGATAGAGGAAGCTCGTAGTAACTCAAGAACTTTTGACAAGGAACCGGTTTCCTGCGCAGCGCTTCTACCGCAAATCAAAATTGCTTTTGATCCAAGTTTCTGGCTCAGAGAACCCAACTCTCTTAATCGGCCTCTTCCAAACACGATGTTGGTTGGTAAAAAATGTTCAAAAAACAGAAGAAGCTCCCCATCTGATTTGATTTTGTAAAAGAGCTTCTAAGAGTGGGCAATTCTTTTCCTTCAGATAATAGAGGGCCGCTCCTCCGCCTGTAGAACTGGGGCAGTTAAATGAAAGATCATTCATCGTATCGCCCCCCATTATAAATGGCGTCACTCGAGGTAGCGACATCCACTGGATGAAGGCGTCGGAAGATGTTCGAAATCCTTGGTTAACTAAACTAGGCGTTCCCGCCATTAACAGACGCACAGGTTCTTGACTAAGAGCCAAAAATGCTTTTTCCATTTTCTGGCCTACGATAAAGTCAACAATCGCACAGCCTTGAGGAACGGCCTGATCGAGGGTAATCTTTCTGGGATTGCGCATAGATTTTCTTTCAGCGATGATCAATTCTTCCGGAAGAAGCAACTCTGCTCGCTCTGTTTCTAACAGAACTTTTGATACGATTTTAGATGCCACTTCAGGTTCATCACATAATACAGAATCTCCGATCGAGAAATCCATCTCTTTCAATATATGATTTAAAACTGCGCCTGCTGGAATGACGAAATCATAAATAGCTTTAAAAAGGCTCAACCCCTTAGTGATTTTTTCCAGTTTAATGCCCCCTAAAATTGCAACTGATTTCCCAGGAAAAGGGCAAATGACATGGTTCAGAAGTTTTAATTCTGTTAGGAGGTTTGTAGTCGCATAAGCAGGGAGAAGCGATAAAATTTTCACATTTGATGCATGAAGGCGGTGAGCTTTTGAAACCCCCCCTACAGCTACAAAATCGCCAAGACGGGCAAACTGAGCTGCCAAATGCTCATCTCCCGTTTCTTCACCTGCATGAAGTCTAGTGTTGCCAAAAAGAGCTATTTCTCCATTTTCTAATGAACGGGAGCACGTAATAGATTGATCTGTATTATTTTCTGGGAAATATCGTACACATTTTTCTAGACGCCTCGATAAATAGTCACAGAGAAAATCTAGATGGAGAGCTGTCCCTTTTCGATAGCTCCCTTGGTGAGATAGAATCGCGATCCTAGCCCCCTTTGAAGAAAGGTAGTTGAGATCTTCGAGTTCACAATCGATTCGCTGAGTGTCTGTGAAAGAAGGGTCCACATTAAAACCAGCGCAATAGATCCATCGATCTCCAGGGTGAATCGGAATGTCCCGGATGGTAAGAATCGACTCAAATAAGGAGTTGTTCTTGTGCATTTCGATCGTTCCCTATGACACTAGACGAGGTTCCCAAAGCTTGTTCAATCCCTTTTATGATCTTTTGCCCAATCCGACACTGAGCTTCTTGTGTCATTGCTCCGATATGAGGAGTTAAGACCACATTTTCAAACTGGCTCAAAGTGTGGATTTCTTTTAGATCAGATACTACATCTGTCGCAATTCCGCGAATCAGCCTTTCGTGCAAAGCCAAAAGGAGATCGTTAAAATCAATGATCTTTGCTCGTGATAGGTTGATTAAAATAGCACTCGGTTTCATTGCTCTGAAGTGTGGGAGCCGAATCAAATGTTCGGTTGCTTTTGTCAGGGGTAATGCTAAACAGATAACATCAGCACTGGACAACACTTGATCTAGAGAACGCAAAGAGATGCCTCGCTCGGCTAATTCAACCTGCCTCTCGGCTGTTGGATTCGCTACATTCGCAACGATTCCCATTTCAAACCCATGAGCAATTTGAGCTAATTGAGTTCCAATATGACCTAACCCAATAAGGCCAAGTACTTTTCCTTGCAATTCGAATCCTTCGAGCTCCGTTTTTTTAATAAGCCCTCGCCTCATCTGCGCATCGGCAAGGGCGATTTTCCTGCCCAAAGCAAGAATTAAGCCAAACCCAAACTCAGCTACAGATCGAGAAGACTCATTGGGAACATTGAAAACAAAAATACCCTTTTCCTGAGCTTTTTCAAGATCGATGTTATCCATCCCTACACCAGCACGAGCAATCACCTTCAGATCTTTTGCCCGATCTATGAGAGCTGCATTTAGATTGATGCCGCTGCGCAGAATAATAACTTCAGCATCTTCGATCAAAATTTCAAGTTCCGCTTGGGTTGGCTTTATTTTATAAGTAATATCAAACTTGTTTTGCAAGTGATTTAATGTGTCGGGATGCAATGGGTCGACAATAAGTATTTTGATTTTTTTAAATAGCATGACACCGATTTTAGCGCTTAGATGAATAAAATGTCATTTACAAAAAGTTGGTGCATAAAAGACAATGTAAGTTTTCGATTAAGAGGCTGTTAACGAATTCGGTATAACAGTCTCTAAGGGTTGGTATGAAATTCATTTGGACGATCGCACTATCTTTCTTCACTGTTCTTCCCGGTTCTTATGCTGGTGAATCTATTCAAGTAGTGACCTTGTTGGGTTATCCCGGATCTGGGAAGGGGACTTTGGCGCAATCGCTCGATCCGGATCGATACATAGCGTTCTCATTCGGGGACTTTTTGCGGGGCGAGGTGGATAAACAAACAAAGCTGGGTAATACCTATAAAGATGAGGTAGAGATGAAGGGGGTCCAGAAAATCACCCTTCTTCCAGAAGATTTAGTCAGGGAGATATTTACGACTAAAATTAAAGAGTTCATCCAAACCAAGAAACACATAGTACTTGACGGTTACCCTAAAACCATCGAGCAAGCCATCTTCCTAGATACGCTTATGGCCCATGAAGGGGTTCAGCTCATCCCAATCTATGTCAAAGTCGATAAAACTATTTTATTAGATCGGATTTTAAATCGGCTCGTGTGCCCGAAATGCAGCAAGGTCTACAACCTTAAATATAACCCGCCAAATCAACGAAATATCTGCGATAACTGTTCAGAAAAATTGCGGGTTAGAGGTACCGATTCTGAGGACAACTTAGAAATACGAATCAGATTTTTTGACGAAATTCTCGAGCCTCTCCTCTCCTTTTACCAAAGAGGGGATCGTTTAGTAGAGTTTGACGGGAGCTTACCGATTACAGAAACTTGTTCCAAATTTCAGCAATATCTAGACAATATTGAGGGCTCTGATGATTTATTATGACGTTGAAAAATATGAAGATTTGCCATCCCCTCCCTCTGGTCAACGGTTCCTAGACTGTGTTTCTGAACCCAAAGGACTTCGATGTTACCTTGTTCCTGCTGATCTCCCTAGAGGTAAATTTTTAGAAGACTATGAAGATATTCTGGATGAACGATTGAAGCCGATCTATAAGTATAAAGGGGTCTGTGTTAGACAAGATTCTTCCTTTTTTGTCCCTGCATTCTATATCGTTCACCCAGTTTCTTCTGTAACCGCTCTCGACTTTCTTGACGAACTGACGAATATCCGTACTTTTTTCATCTTACGCGTCATTCGAAAAGCAATGCGAGATGTTTTGGGGATCCATCATATCCATATGTACTACCATGAAAAACTTCATAAAAATGGTGATGTACATTACTCCCTTCTCCCTCTTTACAATATCACTAAAGATGACATTCTGCTTCGCTTTGATTTAATGAAGTATGTCAAGAAATTTATATTTTCCGAGGAGAAGGATAAAATTTTAGAGTTCAATTGCAAAGTGAGAGCCTATTTGGATGCAATTGAACTGAAGAAGCAAGATGAAGCGTTAATAAATAGGCTTAGAGACTGTCGTTGAGACCTTCTGTCGATCAAAATAATCCGAAAAATCGATGAAAAATTTTACTGGGATGGGTTCAACGACAGTCTCTTAAAGACCATATGTGAGCAGGCCTTCCTGCTCTTTAATTCCCAGCATGACATTCATATTCTGAATGGCTGAGCCAGCCGCCCCTTTTACAAGGTTGTCAATGACCGAGACCACTTTCACAACATTGCGCTCTTTTTCGTAATCAAAACCGATATGGCAAAAATTGGAGCCGACAACACGAGCAAGGCTAGGGTAAATATCGTATTCTTTTGCATTCGATTCTTTAGCAGTAGATGGGGCGTCATTGATTTGAATAAAATGTTCCTTTTTCTTGCCGTTTTTATAAAAATGATTATAAATTGCACAGAGGTCTTGTCGACCCATTTTTTGTATCATCGACTTGGAAAGAGGGATGGTTGCAATAATAATGATTCCCCTAGCAAAGTTTCCATGAATAGTCGTGAGGTCGACAGTCGGATTTTTCCCAGAAAGTTCATTGAGTCTTTGCTCAATTTCTAATCGATGTCGATGTCCGTTTAGATTGTAAGGGAGCATTGAACCAAAGGCATAAGCATGATGAAGGTCTTTTTTTAAAGAAGAACCGGCACCCGTTGTCCCATTGATCGCGCAAATATGGATGAGGGCATCAGGGTCAACAAGGTCTGTTTTAAGCAGAGGGATGATCCCAAGAACGGAAGCGATGACATAACAACCAGCATTCGCTACAAGATGAGCTGAGGCTATTTCTTTTCTAAAAAATTCAGTAATCCCTGACACTGTTTGATCTAAAAGTTGACTCGCTGTATGTCGGAGGCCATAGACACCTTCATAATCGGCCGCCTTCTTAAAGCGGAAGTCAGAGCTCAGATCGATCACCCTTGCCCCACGCTCCAAAAATGTGGGTACGTATTTCATAGCCTCTCCGGAAGGCGTGCAAAAAAACAGGATGTCGGGAACAGAGGATCGAGACAACAGTTCGTCAATTTTACGAAAAGTTAAATTAGATCCACGCAAGTTTGGGTGGACTCGCTCAAAGTGTTCCTCAGAACGGGAAACGGGTATAATATTCCGAACAACTGGATGGTTTAAAAGCAAACGACAGACTTCTCCTCCTGTTATACTTGAACCACCGATAACTGCAATTGTAACTTTTTTTCTAGGCACGATGGGCAATAGGATAATCCACACCTTCTAAAATTGCAAGATGTCAGTTAAAAAAATGATTAAGAGATTGAAAAAATCGATTTTTTTGATATCGTGGATGTCTTGTAGTTAAAGAACCTCTCTGAAACTTTTTATTCAGATAGGTTCAAGGACAGAAAATGGACCCAAAAGCTTTCCAGGATTGTGGCTTTATTTTGCTTAAAGACGTCATCCCTAAACATAAAATAAGTTCAGTGCTTAGTGAAATTAAATTGATTGAAGATCGCTTAGATCTCACAAATCATAACTATTTCTACGAAAATTCATTAATCGACCAAAATAAAAAATTGTTAAGAAGGATTGAAAAGGCTGCTGATATCAGTACAGTCAACGACCTTCTACAATCAAAGGCACTTTTCGAAATGCTCGAAAACTGTACAGAGAAAAAACAAACTCTGTTTAAGGATAAGCTCAATTGTAAATTGCCTGGTGGCCAAGGGTTTCGTCCCCATATAGATGGACATTTTTATTGGATTGATCAGAGTGGCAAAAGAAGAAAAGGATGGTCAGAATACGGGCTTGATTTTGTTTCAGTTGTGATTCCTCTTGAACCCTCGACTATAGAGAATGGTTCTTTGCAGATAGCAGACAAGAATCTTACCTTAAAACACTTCGGAAAGTCATGGGATGAGATTGCGAACCGCCTAAGTGAAGAGAATGGTTATATCCAGTTAGATGATCTTCCCTTATTCCCCATGGTGACTGTGGAAATGTTTCCGGGAGATGTGTTTATTTTTGATTGGCTGAATGCTCATGGCTCTGAGAAAAACCTTTCTCAAATGGCAAGAAGAACCGTTTTTGCGACCTATTTGCCAACAGTTTACGGTAATCAACGCGAACATTATTACACAGAAAAGTTGCATAGCCAACGAAGTGTGGCTAAAAAAGCTCTCCTTTAACTGAATTAATTATATTTAAGGACTGTTGTGCGTCAGAGGCTTAGAATTAATCTTAATATTGGTGCTGGTTGTTTTGTTAGGTGCATAGGGTGCTATAATCACTTTGGGAAGTCTTTTGTCGATAAAAACGTAATTTTGACCTTTTTACGTTATATGAGAGAGCACGGAAGTGACCATGTGACCATTGGCGGAGGTGATCCTCTAACTTATCCTGATATTCTTTCTCTACTTGAAAGCATTAAAGAACTTGGATTTCGGATCAATTTAGATACTGTAGGGACTCCCTTACTATCAGACGCTGAGTCAATATTTTTCAAAAGAGTTTCAGTGCAAAAAATAGATGCAGGGACATTAGCGCGATTAGTCGATTTGCTGGGAATTCCGCTCGACGGCCCAAGCAGTGAAGTGATTGCAACCTTTCGCGCCAATAGAGCACATATCTATGAAGAACAAATAGCAATATTAAAGCTGCTCGATTCTCTACATGCTACAGTTTGTATTAACACAGTTGTTCATCAAGGAAATATCCAATATTTGCAGTCTCTTCCTGAACTCATTAAAAGCTTTTCCAGCGTCGTGAAGTGGCAGCTTTTTCAGTTCATGCCAATAGGCCCTCTAGCCTTCAAGAATAAAGAAAAGTATCTTATTGAAGACAGAGATTTTTCTTTATTCAAGGAACGCTTGCTTCACTCTATCGAGGATCTCGCTTTTCGCGAAAAATTAGAGTTTAAAAGCCGAGCAGACAGGAAGGGCAACTACCTTTTTATTGATTCCGATGGAGTAGCTTGGGTGCCTAATGTTTCCTATTCATTAAAGTGGGAAAGTGAAACAGACAATACTAATCAGAAAACAATTATTGGTCGGATCAGTGAAATGGATGATTTCCCAAAAATTAAATCTGTTATTTTAGAGCCACAAAATTACTTAGATACTAATAAAACAAGATGATATTATGAATCCATCTAAAGAGACAACTGTTTACGTTTCAATGTCTGCAGATTTTCTCCATGCAGGGCATGTAAACCTGATTGCCCATGCAGCAAAGCTTGGGCGAGTAGTTGTTGGACTCATGACAGACGCCGCTATACAGACATATAAAAAACCTTCTTTTCTCGATTATCAAAAAAGGTACGAAGTAGTGAAAATGATTCGAGATGTAGATGAAGTGATCCCGCAAAAGACTTTAGATTATACAGAGAATTTATTGAAACTTAAACCCGATTACGTTGTGCATGGAGACGACTGGAAAAAAGGAGGGTTGGTAGAGACCCGCAAAAAAGTTTTAGAGGTTCTCTCCTTATGGGGTGGTCAATTGATCGAACTTCCCTACACTGAAAGTATTTCTTCTACAAAAATTAAAAGAGAGATTTTTGAAAGAAATATGACCCCCTATTTTCGTTTAAAAAGCTTGAAAGAGCTCCTCCGCATGGGTTTTCCTCTTCGCGCGATGGAGGCTCACAACGCTCTCAGCGCGAGCATTGTAGATGCTGCCCATACCCACAGAGAGGATGGAACGAGGAAATCGTTTGACGCCCTGTGGTTTAGCAGTCTCACCGATTCAGCCAGCAGAGGAAAAGCGGACGTTGAAATCGTTGATTTAACATCTAAGTTATTAACTATTAGAGAAATGCTTAACGTAACGAGTAAACCAATCATTATTGATTTGGATACGGGAGGAACGATTCCGCAATTTGTCGAAAGTGTCAAATCATTAGAGAGCATTGGAGTCTCAGCGATATGTATAGAAGATAAAACAGGACCTAAGCTGAACTCACTTTATGGCAATTCAGTGGCTCACTTCCAGGACACGGTTGAAAATTTTTGCGAAAAAATCGCCTTAGGAAAAAGAGCCCAGATTAGCGAAGATTTTGTTTTGATTGCTAGAGTAGAAAGTCTGGTCCTTGGTAAAGGAATTGAAGATGCTTTAAAAAGAGCCTTGGCCTATGTTGAGGCAGGTGCTGATATGATTTTAATCCATAGTGTGAGCAGCAAATTTGAAGAAGTCGATCAGTTTTGTCAACTGTTTCGAGAAAAGAAAAGGACACCGTTAGTGGCCATCCCAACCAAATATAACAGCACCTATGAAGCGCAAATGTTTGCGTCTGGAGTAGATATGGTAATCTATGCGAATCATCTTTTAAGAAGCGCCTATTTGGCCATGCAAGAAACAGCCAAAACCATTCTCCAATTCGACCGCTCATTAGAAGCAGAGCAAGGTTGCATTTCTGTGGATCAGCTGTTAAAGTTTGGAGAGTCTGTTTTAGAACGAATCAGGTGAAATGTACGCAATTTTTACTAAAGACCTTAAAAAGAGTTTCTCTGTTTCCTCACCGATTGAAGGGTCATGGACTCAAAAAATTAAAAATTATTTTTTTCCTAGGAAAAAAGTTCTTTTCGCTGTCGACGGTCTCAATTTAGCGATTAAAAAGGGAGAAAGAGTCGCTTTCATAGGCCCAAATGGGGCTGGGAAGTCCACCACTATTAAATTGCTTACAGGGATAGTTTGTCCCAGCGAGGGAACAGTTGAGATCTTGGGCCAGAACCCTCATAAAGCGAGGAAGTCGCTGGCTTTTATAATTAGCGCTATTTTTGGCCATACCTCGAAACTTTGGCACCACTTACCCATTGGAGAATCTTACCGTTTATTAGCTGCCATTTACGATATTTCTGAAGCTGATTTTCAAAAACGATTGAATGATTTAAGCCATAAGTTTGGGGTTGTCTCTCTCTTGCATAAGTCGGCAAGGCAGCTTTCACTAGGCGAAAAAATGCGCTGTGAAATTGTCGCAAGCCTCCTCCACAAGCCCCAAATTCTTTTCTTAGATGAACCCACAATCGGTCTGGATATGGTCGCTAAAACGACGATTCGAGAGCTACTTCGTTCTCTTTCTGAAAAAGAAGGGATGACTCTTTTGTTGACTTCGCATGATACAGATGATGTGGAATCAGTTTGTGACCGAGTCCTTGTTATTGACCATGGTAGATTGGTTTTAGATGATACGATTATGCACCTAAAAACCAACTTTATGAGAAAGAAAACACTCCACCTTATTTCAGAAGAAGAAAACCTTTCTTTTGCTCACAGAGGGGTTCGTATTTTAGAGAATCTTCCGTATCAGCTGAAAATTGAAATCGACTTGGGAGCAACTTCTCTAAAGGAAGTGGTTGATCTATTAGTTGAGAAATTTACGATTAAAGACCTTACGATTGAAAATCCTTCCCTTGAATCTATACTCAGAACTATTTATGCCAAATAAATATCTTCTTAGCATTGGATATGGGATCAAGCAACAGCTTAGCGAAAGAGGGCAACTCATTGGTCGTATGATCGTCTATTCGATGGTTATTGCTCTCTTTTCACAAATTTTCAAAGCTGTTGAAGCTCCATCCTTTCAATTTTTGTATTTTGGAATGACTCAAGTAGTCACTTTATCTACTTTTCTTGTGGCATTTGAGATTGCTTTGGACATGCAAAAAGGACAAATCACCTACTTTCTCATTTCTCCAGTACATTATATCGGATATCGATTGTTCCATGCTCTTGGTGTCTCGACAGTTAGATATACCCTGCTGATTTTATGCTACCTAGCGATTGAGCTATTTTTTAATAAGCATTTTCCTTCCGGCTTTCTTGTCGGGGTTATTTCGGGGATTGCAGGTATTTTTCTCTATACTCTTCTTTCAGTTCTTTTGGGGATGATTTCATTTTGGACCAAAGACATAAGGCCAATTGTTTATTTAAATTTAACAGCGACCTTTTGTTTCGGTGGGCTTATTGTCCCTCTCGATGATTATCCACCATTTATTCGCCTTATCAGCTTCGTAACACCTTACCCTTGGATTCTGTGGTGGCCTGCCAATCAAATGGCAGGCAATTCGCAGCCATTCTATTATTTTTTTATCTGGTTATTTTGGAGCGTGGTCTTAGGTGCTGTAGTCCTCTTTTTCTATCGGAAATACGTCCGATTAGTGGCGAGGGGAGAGGGATGAGCTCTTTTCTCACATCAGCACTGAAAGCGAACTTCAGGCTCTCATTCAGATTTCGCCTTGCCTTTCTATCGACTCTTGTGATTATTTTCATGAAACAGATTTTTTTTCTTATCACATGGAGCTTTTTTTTTAATAAATACAAATCTATTCATGGCTGGGATTTTTCTGAGATGCTCGCTATGTATGGAATCGTCACTTTTGCTATTGGTTTTGTCGAACTTTTTTTTTATGGTCTTAAAGATTTGCCTCGCATCATTGAAACACATCAAATTGACATATTTCTTCTTCAGCCCAAAAATTTGATCTTAAACATTGCCTTGTCAAAGGGGAATTTAGGAGGGATTGGTGAAATGCTCTTAGGTGTTTTCTTGCTCGCTTATTCACAGCATCTTTATTCCTTAATGATCCCTTTTATTTTATCGGGAGCAATCTTGTTTATTTTTAGTCTTTACCTCTATTTGGGTTCGATTGCTTTTTTCTTAAAAAATTCTACTGGCTTTATTTATGAGCTCTATCAGAATGCCACGATTGTCGCTACGCAACCCAATTCTGCCTATAGTGGACTATTTTGGATGTTCACGTTAACGATTCTACCGACAGCCTATGTCAGCTATTTCCCTGTTGAGTACTTAAGGACAGGTATGTGGATTCATCTTTTATATGCATTCCTAGGTATTGTGGTATTTTTTGCGATTGCATGCGGGCTATTTCGTTTTGGTTTGAAGCAATATGAGTCTGGATCCGCAATGGCTCACCGTTTCTAGGAACCTATCCCAGTAAAATTTTTCGCCGAGTTTTTGGTTCAAAAGAACCGAAAAATCGGCTGAAACTTTTTACTGGAATAGGTTCAGCGGACGGTTTTGTACATGTGGACTAAATCTACATACTCTTCTTGGTGTTTAGTCCCTTTGGGAAGCCTACCCCATTCGTGAAAATCACATTTTCGATAAAGTTGAATTGCGGTAGAGTTCGTCGAGTGAACTGAAAGAGTGATGATTTGTAATGAGGGCAAGCTATGAACTGCTTCTTGAAGGACAGCATTCATCAGCAACTTTCCGACTCCTTGCCTCCTCCATTCCTTGGCTACTGAGATAGCAAGAATCCCTACATGCGCTTCTGTTTTTGTTTGCATTTCAACGCCAGCAATTCCAATCAAATGATCGCGATGAAAAGCAAGAAGCTGGACTGCTCTTTGTTCTGAGATTTTATTCAATAGAGAGTCTAAATATTTTTCCTCTTCCTCCAAGGAAATTTGTTCACCCTGTTGGCGAATAAAAGTCCTCTCTAAGGAGAGCGTATTGATATAGCCTCTCATTGCCGACGCATCTGATGCACGCGGGCAGCGAAATAAGACATCTACTTGATTTCCTTGTCTCTTTGAGAAAATCACTTTGGCCGCCTCTATTACTTTCATAGACAGTTGCCTAGAAATAAACCCTCCTACAACACAGGATAGGCCTATGATAACACAAGCTTTTGCTCCTGAAACAGAAGTGATCGATGCCACCAGCTCGCTCCCGCCAACAGTTTTCTGCAGGATAGCTTAGGCTTAAAAAATATTTTTTGCAATTTTAGAAAAAGAACCCTCCAATTTTCCGCAGGTGGGTGGAACCCGAGGGAATTTTTAGGACCTATCTTAATAAAATTTTTCGTCGATTTTTTCACGAGCGGTATAAAGCCAATTCGGGTATTCTGACCCATCCTAAAAGGATGGTGTCTATGCAGAAGTTATTGTGGTTTTCCATCATGAGTGTCATGGCTTGCAGTTTGCAAGCAGAATTGCCCCCTTATGCACAGCAGATTGCGCAAAAGCATCAACGAGCTGTGTCTTCAGAGGTTCGATCGCAAATTCACACGGCTCTTGCGGCTTTTAATACTTTGATCGCAACAGATGTAACCTATGTGAGCTGTCCGATTACAAGTGGATGGCGCTTATATCACTACATGGATACGTATGGATATCGAACCTTAGATGAAGCGATGAGCCATAAAGAGCTGTATGTACAAAACGTGATCGCGCCTAATCTTGAGGAAAGCGGTCGGGTGAGTCAAGCGTTAGCTGAAACATTATCGGGCGTAGTCATCGCACCGATTGCTTTTGAAAAGGGATTTCATGCACTGAAAATGGAAGAAGAGGCTGTCTTGCCATGGGGTCAACATGAGTTTATGAGCCTGTGGCTCCGTACGATTGAGCACAAGGTGACGCGGATGGTGCTGGTCGATGGTTGGCAATATTCAAGTGGGGCAAGCGAAGAGTTCTTGTGGGCTTCTCTGATGCAGATGGGCTTCCTGAGTCGCAATCAGATTGCCATTGTGGACGTGAGGGGAGAGCCTGTCACGTTGGATCGGGGGGCGGCGCTTTTGTATGAAGCCATTTCGGATGTGAAGCAGCGGGGCCTGCGTACTGTGGCTCTACAAGACATTCTGACCGCTCTGATTGAAGCTGAGCGCCTATACCGCGAGTCTTTGGCTGTCTCCCCAAGCTTGCCCCACTATGATCAGACCGTAATGCATAGGATTGCGGAAGGATTAGCAGACTGACTCTTATTGAACTGCTGCTCGAGCGCAGTCTCGGTCCTTCAGGACCGAGTTAGCCGAGCTATCTATTCCTCTGCGGCAAGGCACTTGCCACCCCTTGGCAGTAGGAGAATCTCTCCACTTTTAAGGGAGAGTTCTTCAATGGTTTTGACGATAAGTGATCTGTGCCATATATATGCAAAAGATGGCTTATTTTGTATCTACGCGCTCCTCCGGAACTGCCTTTCTGATGGCGTTTATTTCAGGTCTTGTTGATGTCTTTGGGTTTATTGCCCTCAGTAAGCTTTTTACGGCGCATATTACAGGCAATATTGTCATTGCGATCGCGGAAATTATCTATCATGTACCTGGTGTTGCTGCAAAACTCATCGCGCTTCCTGTGTTTATTCTGATAGCGATTCTGGTGACATGGGTGATCGAAGCCCATGGCCAAACAACGCGCTTGTTAAGGGCGCTCTTGCTGATGGAGGCATTCCTTCTTCTCGTCTTTATGCTCGTTGGCTCTTACGTGATTCCTATGGGCCGCGTAGGCTCTTGGCCATACATTTCAGTGGGAATGCTCGCTGTTGCCGCCATGGCGATCCACAATACTTTGCTGCGCACCTTTATGGTTGCGCTCCCCCCCTGCACTGTCATGACCGGCAACTTTAGCCAGTTGATCGTAGATTTTGTGAGCTATCATTGGGGCAAAAATCTCTCCTATCCCGTAGAGAGTTTACAGGCAAGCATTGCAAACATGCACAAATTCGGGAACGTGTTACTGGGGTTTATGTTAGGGGGGCTCATTGCCGCTGTCGGATTCAGTACGATCGATTTCTGGATCATTTCTGTAGCGGCGGCTCTGCTCCTTTTCATGAGCGCTAAAGCTCACACCCCCGGATCAGCTGAAACTCCTAGATGAGATCACAGGTTGCTCATATTTCCGGAAGAGAGATCTTGTCGAAGCGTGTGGACCAGGTCTTGGAGGTATGGCAGATCTTGCAAATATAGGCCAGGATGGCGTTTCATGGCTTTCAGCTTCGCTACTAACTCATTCGCCTTGGCGTTATCCTGTTCGTATGTTTGAAGCGTTTTAGATATTTGGCCTGCAATTTCTTTCATTTCTGCTGTGTTGTGCGCTATGTTGGCAAGAATATATTCTATCAGTAGAGTGTTCAATTGCTTCAACGTCGTCTTCGCTGCCTTTTTTTTAACGTCGTCGATGAGACTCAAGGCCTCCTGTATCTCCATATCGATCCTTTGAGTAATCGATAATCCCAGATTTGCCTGATTTGTTGGCTGTATTACACACATAACTACCACCTATAATTATTATGATAGTTTAAATAAATTTATAACTAAACAAAAAATAATTTAAATAATATGTAAGTCGTTTATTGTGAGTGGTTTAATTTTTTTCATTGGGATAAATTTGTGCTAAATTCCAAACTTGTGAATTCATTGCTTTCAAAGCCTCATTTGAAGTATCCTGTCTTTCCCAAATTAAACGAGGCGTATGAGCGGTATTACAGGATATTCTTCTGACTCTGAATGGAACTATCAGAAGGAGGTAGAACGAACATTTTTTGATCCGAGCGATAAAAGGCCTCATTATACAACAAAAGCATCGCGCCCACGAACGCGTCACTGGGACGAGACTCACGCTGCCAATGTCTCGAGGATTGCGCAAGCCTTTGAGTCGATTCGGGGGAGCAACGATAAGAAGGAAAGGACCATCGACTGCAATGGCGTTCCCGCGCGTAATATGGTTCTCGCCGAAGCTCGCGTCATCCAGTCATTTACATCCAGTGGTCGGTATTATTGTAAGACTCCTTATGTAGGAGACCCTACACGGCCCTCTCATACACGTGAAGAGGCTGTCCGGTTTGGCCAGCAGCAATTTCGCTCCTGTCAAGAGGTGCAGCCCCACCGCAATCATAAAGGGAACTATTATACACCGGATCTCGGTCGTTACGGTGGGATTGAGCGTCAATTATCTGCTTTAACAAACAAAGATCGAGAGATCCAAAAACGGCTTGCCGCTTTGATGCTCACATTTCCTCGTAGCGGATCGGACATCACCTCAACATCGTTGCAGGAGGCTCTAGGTACGACGCCGAGCAAGGAAGACGTCGCATTCGTCAATCGTTTGTGTTACAACATTTTTATCAAAGAAGTGGCAAGAAGACAGCTACCGGCAGAGGGCACCCATCATGCACCTTGGGCGACTGCTCTGATTCGAGCGCTCAAGCTGGCTGCGGTAGGGCGTATCTTTTTGACAGACATTTTTCAACAAAATGCCCCATATGGCCCCTTTACAGCAGAAAGGATTGGGGAAAAAATGACGCAAGGCACCAGCAATGTGGAGATGAACATCGGACAAATCAACCAGGCATACAGGGAAAGCCTCCCAACAATCGTCGATGCTCGACAAGAGTTAAGGGAAATCTATGGCGGCGCCTCTGACTCCGATGATGAGGTATATCCACCCCCCTTTCAAGCCCTAGAAGATCGGAAGACAGTTTCCTTAGAACCAAGTGCAGCCTACCCTTCGCAGTTCGCAACGGATAGTTGAGTCTCTAAACGAGTACATCGACGAATTGGTGATGGGGGTTTTGTTTCATACAATATTGCTTTTCCCACTGGCTTGTGAAAAGGGCCATAGGACGCTCTCTTCTGTCTTTCACGACGACACAGGTCGATGTCTTTTCGAATTGGTTCATGTCTCCCAGGATCCAGCTGCTGCATTGATAGGGGAGGGGAGTGAGGATCGTTTCCGTTCCGTATTCATCTTTCAGTCGATATTGCATCACTTCGAATTGCAATTTCCCCACGGCCGCAAAAATCAGGTCGCCTTCCCGCTCATACGAGCGAAGCAGCTGAATCGCCCCTTCATCGGTAAGTTGATTGACTCCCTTGTCGAACGATTTTCGCTTTCCCACATCTTTAGGATAGAGTTTTGCAAAAATCTCCGGCTGAAACTGCGGCAACGGTTTAAAATTAAAGCCGCCCGTCATGGAAATCGTGTCGCCAATCGCAAATGTCCCAGGGTTGATCACCCCAATCACATCGCCCGGATAGGCAATCTCAAGCGTGGTCCTTTCCCCAGCAACCATTCCGTGAGGCCGCGACAGGCGAATCTCTCGCCCCAGTCTGTGGTGCTTGACGATCAGATCGCGCTCAAATTTGCCTGAGCAAATTCGGATAAATGCCATGTTATCCCTGTGCCTGCGATCCATGTTGGCCTGCAATTTAAATACATAGCCGCTAAAAGGGGTTTTGATCGGATCGATCTCGATCTCGGTGCCATCGAGCTTGTCGGCAAGCCGCGCGTGAGGACATGGCGCAAGGTCGATGAATGCATCGAAAAAAGGCTCTACGCCAAAATTGGTGAGCGCCGAGGCAAAAAAGACAGGCGTCACTTCCCCTTTAAGAAAACGGTCTCGATCAAATGCATTGCCCGCCAAATTCAGCAGCTCGAGCTCCTCGAGCACTTGAGGTCCCGCCTCTTTCAGCGGTTTGCGAGCCATGTCCGCTTTCTGCGCGCCGCCAATCGATGTCTTGGTGAAAAAAATACACTCGCCCGCCTGCCGGTCCACAACACCCCGAAATTCCTTCCCCATCCCAATCGGCCAGTTATAGGCATACGATTGGATGCCCAACACATTTTCCACCTCATTCATCAGATCCAGAGGCTCCCTCCCCGGCATATCCATCTTGTTCATGAAGGTAAGCACGGGAATTTTGCGCAAACGGCACACCTCAAACAGCTTGCGCGTCTGCTTTTCGACCCCTTTCGAAGCGTCGATCACCATGATGGCGCAGTCGGCTGCCGTCAGTGTCCGATAGGTATCTTCGGAAAAGTCTTCGTGGCCCGGAGTGTCGAGCACATTGATGATCACATTTTTGTAGGCAAATTGCATGGCTGATGAGGTGATGGAGATCCCCCGCTCTTGCTCCATGGCCATCCAGTCGGAGGTGGCGGCCTTGCGCCCTTTGCGCCCCTTCACCATGCCCGCTGTTTGGATCTGCCCCGAATAGAGGAGCAGTTTCTCAGTGAGCGTTGTTTTGCCCGCGTCAGGGTGGCTGATAATGGCAAACGTGCGCCGCTTGGCAACGGCCTCTTCAATCGATTCATCCATACGAATAGCGGTGATGTTAACATTTTGAAGAAATTCCCCCCAATAGTTAAAATCGACTCTGATGTTATACCGAAACAACCTGAAGAGTCGGGAATTTGGCAAGGAGAGTCCTCAAAATTCGTCTCCGAAGCGAGCGACCATTGCCCTCGGGCAAGGCGCGAGTGAGGAGGCGCATTTTGAGGCAAACTCGACGATGCCAAAAACCGATTCTTCAGGTTGTTTCGGTATAAATATAATTTCACTGCCTTGTGTCGATATGCGAGAGGGCCCTTCCGAAAAGTCGCAAGTGGTCTCTCAGGCCCTTTTTGGAGAGGCCGTCGAGGTGTTGAAAAAACAGAAGACATGGTTTTTCATCAAAACGTCCGACCACTACACCGGTTGGATCCGCGAGGGGATTGTGGCAAAAGAGCGCCCTTTGCGCGCTGACCTGGAGGTGAGCCGCCTCCAAGCCCACGTTTACGCGCAGCCAGATACCGTGTTCGGCCCCCTCATGACGCTCCCCTTCGGCGCTCCATTAGAACGGGTGAGCGCCGATGAGCGCTGGCACCAAGTTCTTCTGCCCGATGGCAGATCCGCTTTTATTCAAAAAGGCGATACGGAGCCAGAACCATTCGACTTGGCGCCGTTCAGCCAAAAATTTCTGGGGCTTCCCTACACGTGGGGCGGCAGATGCAGTTTTGGCTTCGATTGTTCAGGGTTTATCCAAATGCTCTTTGCCCGCATGGGCGTGGCGCTCCCGCGCGATGCGCGTCAGCAGGTCCACTGCGGGTCTGTTATCGAACCTCGCCTCTTGGGCGATCTGATCTTTTGGGGCCACTCCAGCGGCGACATTCGCCACGTAGGCATGTTGCTCGATGGGGAGCGGTTCATCCACACATCGGCAAGAGAAAATAAACCCTATCTACGCATTAGCCAATTGAGCGATCCAGAATGGAACGGATCGGGCTTCTATGCGTATCGGTGCGCCAGGAGAATCGATGTTCAGACAAGCAACTCAGAAAGACATTCCGCAACTGATCGGGCTGATCAAACAGCTCGGCTACTGCATTGATGCAGCCACACTGCAACAAAATATCACGCTTTATGGCGCTGCCGCCTTTGTAATCGAAAGCAATGGGGCTGTCATCGGCTTTTTGGCCTATCACATATTGCCCCAATTTCATTCTTCTGAGTCGCATATGCGGATTGTGAGTGTGGTGGTCGATGCGCAACACCGCAATCAGGGAATCGGGAAAAAACTGCTCGCTGAAGCGGAGCGGATCGCTCTCCAAGAGGGATGTACTGTGATTGAACTCACCAGCGCCGCACACAGAATCGCTGGAGGGACCCACGCATTCTACAAGGGCCAAGGCTACGTCTCCGATGGACGCAAAGTCTATTTCCGTAAAGAGGTTATTTAACTCAGGTTATTTAGCAAGAACCCAGAAGAAAACGAGCGCGGCTGCGATTTTCGCTCCGAGAATCATGAAGAGGCTGTGGAAATGCCGGTCGACAAAAGCCTTCACCTTCTCCCCCCAAAACGCCATCGCTACACCCGTCAGTGAAAACCGAATCATCCGGGCAATCGCAATACAGGTGATAAAAGGAACAATTTCAATATGAAACACCCCGCTCACCAAACTGATCGCTTTCAGAGGCAACGGAAATAAAGCGCTGATGAAAACAGCCCAATTCTCATACATCTGAATATGGCCCGCCATCTTGGCAAAGGAGGCAGCCGTAATCAGATGAGGCACCACCCACCCCCCAATCAGATCCCATAAAAAATGGCCCAGCAAATAGCCCACAAGGCCGCTGATCGTCGAGGCAATCGTCGCAATCATGATGTAAAGAAAAATATTGCTCCTCTTCTGCAGACAGAAAAACATCATCACCGCATCCAGAGGAATGATCAGAAACAGCTCCAACCCAAAAAGCAGCGCAAGCCAAAGAGGCGCCCGCTTCGAAGAGGCCTTCTCGAGTGCCCAATGGTAAAGCTTCGTACTGTGTCTTTTCATTGACCGTAGTATAGCAAGAACACTCTTAAAATGGAATAATTTGGATGTAGTTTAAAATGAGATGGTTGCGTTTTTTCTTACAAAAAAAAATTGAATTGTACATTTTGAAAGACATGAAAAGGTTATTGATTTTACTCTGTTTGATCGTGGTGGGGGTATTTGTCTTCCTTTGGCTGATTAAGGCGCCGATCATGTCGCGCTATTTGACCCAAAAAATGGGGGTGCATGTGCGGGTGCGCTCGATTAGTATGTGGCCCTCCGTCACGACGATCCGCGAGTTTAGCATTGCCAATCCGCATGGGTATAAAACGCGCACAGCCTTTTTGGTCGACAAAACGAGGGTCGAGTATGTTTGGCACAATCTGGCCGCCAATCCGCATGAGATCAATCTGATCACATTAAACGATGTATTTTTGAATATTTATATTAACGACGCCTCCGGGAAAGATAACAACTGGGCCGACATTGGGGCGAATATGCCAGAAAAAACGGGAGATCAAGAGGTGATTGTGCACAAGTTGATCCTCCGGAACCTGACCGTCAAAACAGAGGGGCCAGGCGCCCAAACATTGGGCGTTGCGGGCACGCAGCATTTTGATCAGATGGAATTCGATGAGATCGACAGTCGCAACGGCTTCCCGACCAAAGAGCTGATTGCCAAGATTTTCCAAGGAGCGGGATTAAAGCAATTCATCGACCGGTTTTTGAATCCGACGAATCAGATCAAAAAAGTGATCAACCCGTGGAATATCTTTGGAGAAGCCCCACAAGTCGATTCTATGCGGCGTGAGCACCATCCAAAGTAGCTGAGACAAGAGCGCGGATTTCGGGAGGGACTGCTGGGACTAAAAGCCGCTGCATCTCTTTTCGCATCAAGGCGCGCTGTTTTTCTGGCAGCCTTTCAAAGTCGATGAAAGCGTCTTGGGCCAGGCGGTTCGCCAAATGGGGATTGAAGGCCGAAACCGCCAAGATCTGATCGACGAGAAATGCGTACCCTTCTCCCTTTTCATCGTGGTAGCGGGCCAAATTATAGGCAAATGCGCCGCTCACCGCCCGAATGTGGTTGGGGTTGCGCCCCACGAACCCATCGAGTTGCATCAACTTGCGTAAATCTGCCACTGTGCAGCGCGAAGAAGAGGCGTGCGCTCTCAGCCAATGAGTCAAGAGCACTTTATCTGTTTTGCAGCGGTGATAAAAGGGGGCCATCCTCTCCAGCTGCTGCGGCGAGCCGCGGTCTAGAAGGAGCCGAAACAGAGCGAGAGTTGTATCAAAATTGGGGGTCCCCATCTCCTCATCGAGGGTTTGTGAAAGCCTCTCAGGCTCTATGAGAGTGAGAAGATCCCAGCAAACATTGCGCAGTCGCCGGATGGCCATTTCCTCCGCAGTCGCAACCAATGGATCGGGGGGCGGTGAGCTCTTCAGCCATTGGAGTAACAAGGGTTTGCAGGCAAGCGCAACCCCTTTGCGATGCAAGGTTCTCGTTTGTTCCAGTTGCCCGAAATCATAGAGACCCGTCCGTTGCGAGAGGGCGCGCAGAGACGGAACTTGTAACATTTGCGCTTTCTCAAGCGGGGAGAGATGTTCATTTTGCAGCGCCAATACAACCCCTTCATAGAGGTCGGAACAGTCTGCATCAGGGTCGGCTTGGGTTCGATCATGCGCCAGGCTTAAGGCGAGCAGCGAATAGTTGTGGTGGGCATCCCATCTCGCAAATGGATCGGTGGCAAAGCGCACCAGGCAGGAGAGATCTTCCAACGAATACGAGGCGTCGAGAATGACAGGGGCTGGATAGTTGTGCAAGAAGAGTGGAATGAGCGCCTCTTCGCTCGGAATACAGATCCGGTGTTCTTTTTCCGAAAGGACAATCTCTTCTTGCGCTACCGCCACGCTGCCATCTTTGCGGAACATTTCATAGCTAAAGGGGATGAGCAACGGTTCCTGTTCCATGAGGGTGCGCGGATGGGGGCACGATTGAGTCAGGCTCAGCTCGCACATTTGAGCGTCTGGATGGAAATGCATTTGCGCATGGATCCGAGGGGTCCCTTGCTGCGTAAACCACCGCTCAAATTGGGAAAGATCTTGTTTTTCCGCCTGCGCCAGAATTTCATTGGCTGCGTTTAACAGCTCTCGGAAGGTGACCGCCTGTCCGTCATATCGCTCAAAGTAGAGATTTTGGGCTTTGCGGAAACCATCTGGGACCTGGGAGTTCAAAATGGTCTGCATGGCGCGAAAGACCTCCCGCCCTTTGACATAGGTGGTTCCATCATAGATGGAGCGGGGATTGACAAACGACTCCACAATGATCGGGTGGCCCGATTCCGAAAGTTCTTCAGGAAATTGCCCCTCTCTCAGCTCTGTCACCTCATCGGGACGCACAAGGGCTGAGCCAAATAGCCATTCGGAAAAAAGAGAGGTGCGAAAATCGGTAAACGCCTCTTTCAGCGCAATTTCAAACCAGTTGCGCACGGTGACGCGATTGCCAGACCAATTGTGGAAATACTCATGAGCCACAGTGCCAGCGACCCTACGAAAATTGGCATCGGTTCCTGTTTGCGCATCAATCAACAACGCCAAAGAATTAAAGATGAGGAGCCCCTTATTTTCCATGGCGCCGCTATTGAAATCGGGAGCTGCAACCATTTTCAAAGAATCGAGATCGTATTCGCGGTCAAAAAATTCCTCATCGAACTGCATCGCTTTTTTGAGCGCATATAGGCTATACAAAGCGCGCTGCTCTGCACCCTGCGGCACATAGACTTCCAATGAGATCTCGCGGCCGCTTTGACTCTGGTACGTATCTCGCACTTGCGCAAAATCGCCCAGCACGACAGCGAATAGGTAGCTCGGCTTAGGAAGAGGATCTTCCCAGACGATCCGCGTGCGCCCACAGGAGAGCAGCGTCTCTTCTTTGCAATTCCCATTCGATAACCGATACGGATACTTTTCTGCATCGGCAATGAGAGTGGTCGTGATGCGGCTCAACACATCGGGTCGATCCAGCGTAAAGAAAATGCGGCGCGCCCCTTCTGATTCACATTGCGTGATCAGTCCTCCATCGGTCTCATAAAGACCCTCGAGCGTGTGATTGTGGAACGGGTCGATTGTGCTTGCCACGGTAAGCGTAAAGGGTTGGTCTCTAGGCACATCGAGGATAATCAATTCATTGGGAGTGACTCGGTACTGCTCTTTCGACAGGAAATCCTCATTGAGCCAAACCGCTTGCACGGTATGCCCCACCCCATGCAGGACCAATTCCGCTTCATGGCCAACCGGCTCCACTTGTAGATGGGTCATGACTTCCACTTTGTCTTTTTGGACATCGAGCGTGAGATCGATCTGCGGAATGGCAAATTGGGGCGGGCGATAGTGGGCGTAATGAGTGACAAAAGGGGCTGTTTTCTCTTCGGATAAGGCGTTGTAATTCTCGAGCGCCCTGCGCAAAAGCTCAATGAGAGACAGATCGCCTTGCTGTAAAATTTTGTCTGCCCAAACGTTCAGCGTCTCGCAGATGTTGTCTTTGTGTAGGGTTTGCAGAGTTTGGTCCCAATTCTTCGCTTCTGCAGAGGCGATTGTGTGCAATACTTGCCGCTCTTCACTCCAATCCGCAAACATGAGAGACGCCCCCAGTAGCAATAAAGGAAGATGCCGTAACATCAGAACCTCATTGAAAAGAGGCCATTATGCTGAAAGTATTTTTTTGTGTATATAGATAAATAGGGTCCCTGAGAAACAGGGACCCTGGGATGAGAAGATTAGTAATCCATTTCTGGATGGCCGCCGGCAGGCGCCGCAGCTTTTTCTTGTTCTTCCTCTGTGATGATCGCCTCCGTAGTGAGAAGCAGTCCCGCAATGGATGCTGCAAATTGCAGCGCGCAGCGGACAACTTTCGTCGGATCGACGATCCCTTTCTCAATCATGTTCACAAAAGCGTCTTCCCGAGCATCATACCCTTCGGATGCGCCCATAGAGGCCACTTTCTGCACGATGATCGATCCCTCTTTGCCTGCGTTTTCGGCAATTTGGCGAAGGGGATAGCTGAGGGAGCGTGCGATGATCTCGGCGCCGATTTTGACATCGCCAGAGAGTTTCGCAATCGCTTTTTCTAGGACAGGCAAACAGCGCAAGAGCGCAGCGCCGCCGCCAGGGACGATTCCCTCTTCAACAGCCGCTTTGGTCGCCTCTTTCGCATCATCGACGCGATCTTTTTTCTCCTTCATCTCCACTTCCGTTGCAGCGCCCACCCGAATGACTCCAACGCCGCCAGAGAGTTTTGCAAGACGCTCTTGCAATTTTTCCCGGTCGTAATCGGAAGTCGATTCTTGGATTTGACGCTTGAGAAGCGCAATGCGGTCTTGGATCGCTTTTTTGTCTCCTGCACCGTCAATGAGCGTCGTGTCTTCTTTCTTCACGAGCACTTTTTTCACTTTGCCCAACATGTCGAGTGTGACTTTCTCGAGTTGGATGCCCAGCTCCTCGCTAATGCATTGTCCGCCCGTTAAAATCGCAATGTCTTCCAGCATCGCTTTGCGGCGATCGCCGAAGCCAGGCGCTTTCACAGCGACCACTTTGAGACCTGCGCGCAATCGGTTCACAACAAGCGTTGCGAGCGCCTCGCCATCCACATCTTCTGCGATGACGACGAGCGGCTTGCCCGATTCAGCGGCAGCTTGCAAGATCGGCAGGAATTCCTTCATCGAAGAGATCTTTTTCTCATAGATCAGGACAAATGCGTTTTCATACTCAGCAACGAGCGTTTCCGCGTTGGTGACAAAATAGGCCGATACATAGCCGCGGTCAAAATTCATCCCCTCAACGACATCGAGCGTCGTCTCAAAGCCTTTGGCCTCTTCCACCGTGATCGTTCCATCTTTGCCCACTTTCTCCATCGCTTTCGCAATGATGCCGCCAATTTCAGCGTCGCCATTGGCAGAAATCGTGGCCACTTGAGCGATCTCTTTCGCGCTGATCGGCTTCGAGATCTTTTTGAGTTCGTCCACAACGACGTTCACCGCCTGCTCAATCCCCCGTTTGATTTCCATCGGATTGGCGCCCGCTGTGACGTTGCGCAGACCTTCTTGATAAATGGCTTCCGCTAGAACGGTCGCTGTTGTGGTGCCGTCGCCCGCTTTGTCAGCCGTTTTGCTCGCGACCTCTTTCACCATCTGCGCGCCCATGTTCTCGTGCTTGTCTTCAAGCTCCACTTCTTTCGCAACTGTTACACCGTCTTTGGTGATCTTTGGCGAACCGAATTTCGAATCGATCACCACATTGCGTCCCTTAGGACCCAGCGTCACTTTCACTGCTGCAGCCAGCGTTTTCACGCCCTTCAAAATCTTTTGCCGCGCATCTTCCTTGAATTTAATATTTTTTGGTGCCATAGTTCTCCTTTTAATCTTGAATGATTGCGATGATGTCGTCTGCCTTTACAATGATATACTCTTCGTCATCCAGCGTGACCTCTTGGCCGGAATACTTGTCCATGAGAATGAGGTCGCCTACTTTGACAGGAACGGGAATCACTTTCCCATCTTCGAGCTTCTTCCCATCTCCAATCGCAACGACTTTCGCAGTTTCTTGCTTCTTCTTCGCCGAATCAGGTAGGATAATCCCCCCCTTCATCGTTTCTTGCGGTTCCAACCTTTGGGCCAGAACGCGGTTACCCAGAGGTTTTAAAGTGATTTTTTTAACAGCTTGTTGGGCCATAAGTGGTTTCTCCTATGTAAAACATGTTCTCTTGAACTTAATGAAGGAATATAGCGAAACATGAGATTTTTTGCAAGCAGATTTAGCACAACTCTGCCAGGATTGCTAATCCTGGCTTCACCCATCACAGGAATGAATATGAACCCATTAAAAACCAAAGAGATAAAACAAGACAAAAAGGTGGTTGCGCGAGATGCCGTTCCCGTGGAAGCCCGGTGGAATGTGGAAGCGCTGTATGTCACGCCAGATCGTTGGAACGAAGATTTTGCTCAAATCAAGGGGGCTGAGTGGGCGGCGCTCGGTCGATTTAAAGGGCAGCTTCACGATCCGAAGGCGGTAGAGGCGCTGTTCGAGGTCTATTTAGGGACGCAGCGGAAGCTAGAAAAGCTGCATACCTATGCCCATTTGCGGATGGACGAGGATTTGGGCAATGACGCATCGAAAAATAATTTTGGGCGGATTATGGCATTGATCCATGAATTTAGTTTAGAGACGTCGTGGATTGAGCCCGAGTTTTTATCGTTGAATGAAGAGCAGTTTCAGAAGGTGATGAACGATGCTGCGCTGAAGCCGTATCGGTTTTATTTGCAAAAGATTGGGCGGATGAGGCCGCACACATTGACGCCTGAGCAAGAGGCGCTTTTAGCGCTCAGCGGAAAAGCGCTCGATGCCTCCAGCCGCGCATTTGGCGCATTGAACAATGCCGATCTCACATTTCAGCCGGCCCTCGATGCGAAGGGGAATGAGCATCCTTTGACTACGGGCAGTTATCTCTCCTATTTGCGCGAGTCTGACCGGACGCTTCGCAAAACGGCATTTGAGAATCTCCACCGGGGGTATGAGGCGCATGCGAATACGCTGTGCGAATTGATTCAGGGGCAAGTGGAAAGTCATCTTTTTATGGCGCGTGCGCGCAAATTCAAGAGCTGTTTAGAGGCGGCCCTTTTTCCGAATCAAGTGGACACAGCGGTGTATGAGAATCTGATTGCCTCTGTCAGAAAAGGGCTCCCGCTGATGCATGAATATGTGGCGTTGCGCAAGAAATTGTTAAAGCTCCCCGATGTGCATGCTTATGACCTCTATGTGCCTCTTGTTGAGGATGCGGTCAGCCATATGGATTACGAAGAGGCGCGCGAGATGGTGATCGCGTCGGTGGCCCCTTTGGGGGAGAATTATCAAAATGCCTTAAAGAAAGGGCTTTACCAAGACCGGTGGGTCGATGTGTACGAGAATGTGCGCAAACGTTCGGGAGGCTATTCTTCCGGCTGTTACGACAGTATGCCTTATATTTTGATGAATTATCACGGCACGCTCAATGATGTATTGACACTCGCGCATGAGGCGGGCCACAGTATGCACAGCCTGCTCAGTCGAAGCCGCCAACCTTATGTCTATGCTCAGTATCCCATTTTTGTAGCAGAGGTGGCCTCCACATTCAATGAACAGCTCCTGTTGCAACACTTGGAGAAAAAGGTCAAATCCAAGAAGGAAAAGGCATTTTTAATCAACTATCAGATTGAGGGAATTCGGGGGACGATCTTTCGCCAAACCCTGTTTGCCGAGTTTGAGTTGCAATTGCACAAGTGGGCGGAAGAGGGGATCCCGCTGACGCCTGGGCTTTTGAAAAAGCGCTATGCGGAATTGAATCGGGAGTATTATGGGCCTGAACTGGTCCTGGATCCCGAATTGGAGATCGAGTGGGCCCGCATTCCGCACTTCTATTACAATTATTATGTCTATCAATATGCGACCGGTTTGAGCGCGGCGCTCTCTCTTTTCGAGCAGGTGAAAAACGATCCGCGCGCGCGCGATCGCTATGTCACCTTCCTCTCTTCGGGGGGCAGTCAATATCCGATCGATCTGCTCAAGGGGGCGGGCGTGGATATGAAGAGTCCCGATGTGGTGAACGCGGCGCTGACCCATTTTAAACAATTGCTGACGGAATTGAAAGAATGTCTCCAGGACTAAAAACGCAAGATACATTTGTGGTGTTGAATGACAAGGGGCTCCATACGCGTCCTGCGACGGAGCTCGTCAAATGCGCAGCGGACTTCGTTGCCGAGATCACTTTGAGCTATCGCAATTATGTGGTGAATGCCAAATCGATCTTGGGGATTTTGATGCTGGCTGCGGAAAAAGGGGCGAAAATCTCTATTGAGGCGGTGGGGGAGGACGCAGACAAAGCGGTCGCGGCTCTCGTGAAGCTGGCGAAAAACCGCTTCAACATCAAATATTGATCATGAACGTATCCCGAAATTCTTAATGATCGATCTTTGCGCGCTTTTGGCATCCTTTCGCGCTTTGCTCCTCGGGGATATTGAGACAATATCCCCCTCGTCGCAAATCCCAAAAGTCTGCTCAAAATCATCGCAAATTTCGATATTAAGAATTTCGGGATACATTCATCGTATTTCTGTTTTTCCATTGGGGTAGCCGATGATGACCCGCTTTGCCATATTGAAGAAAAAGCCGGTGTCGACGACGCCGGGGATGTGCAGCAGCGCATCGTGGATGTGCTCGGGCGCTTTGGGCGGCGAGGAAAAATGCATGTCGAACAGCAGATTGCCGTTTTCTGTGATGAAGAGCGTCCCATCCGGATTGAGGCGCCACTGCCCTTGATGACCTGTCCTCTCGATCTTCATCCTGGTTGCAGGCGAGCCGTAAAACATCACTTCAATCGGCAGCTTTCTCGTTCCAATGGAGGGGACCAGCTTTGTGTTGTCGACGACGATGATCAGCTCGTCGCTCGCCGACGCTAAGATCTTCTCTCGCACATGCGCGCCGCCGCCGCCTTTGATCATCCGGTTTTGTGGATCGATCTCATCGGCCCCATCGACTGTGATATCGATGCGAGGCACTGTATTGATATCGAGAACCTCAATGCCGCCTCTTTTGGCTAAATCGGCCGATGCGCGAGAACTCGCCACCGCTTGGATCTTCCGGTCACTATCGATCAACGCTTGAATGAAGCACTCAGCGGTTGAACCCGATCCAAGTCCCACAATCATCCCGTTTTTAATGAATTGGACCGCTTTGCGTCCAGCAGCCATTTTTGCATCGTCGATCATGGCTTCCATCATACAAAAAAAGGGTGGAAAATAAAATCAAATTTTACTAGCCTCATACTCTGGTCAAGGAGGTTTTTGAATGACCGCAGCAGAAAAAGAGTTTGAGGAAAAGGCGATTGCTCCAGAGAGCGCAAAGACAAAAAAGGCGCGCGAAAAATTGATGAAACAGCTGGAAACCGAAAAAATTCTCTTCACTCCAAAAGCTCTCAAAAGCACAGTGGAAAAGATCCACAAATGGATCGGCGATAATTCCACAAACAGGGTGAAAGTAGAAAACAAAGGGATCCGCCTTTTCAACCAAAACAAAGATGCCGCAAGGGTCAGCAAAAAAGTGCAGATCATTGCCGAAACCCTCAAAAGAGAATTGAACCAAAAAACGTATTGAGCTACACTCGCTGCGCATGAAAAACGTTATCGATGTTTTGGCCGAACGGGGCTTTCTCGATCAAATGACCCACGAAGAGCTGCGAGATCGGGCCAGCCATCCGATCAAGGTCTACGTCGGCTTTGACCCGACGGCAGACAGTCTCCATTTGGGCAATTTGGTCTCCATCATGGGACTCGCCTGGTTCCAAAAATTTGGCCACACGCCAGTTGCCATCTTAGGCGGCGCCACAGGACTCATCGGCGACCCTTCAGGCAAAAGCGTCGAGCGCAATCTCCTCGATGAAAAAACGTTGCAGCATAACGTCCGGTGCCTGGAAAAGTTTTTCAAAAAGGTGCTCCATTTTCCAAAGGGGCCAAAACCGCTCATTCTCAACAATTTTGACTGGCTTGGGAAAATGAGTCTCGTCGATTTCTTGCGCGATGTGGGTAAACACTTCCGGATCGGCCCCATGATGGCCAAAGAGATGGTGCGCAGCCGGCTCGAAGCGGAAGAGGGGATGAGCTTTACCGAGTTTAGCTATCAACTTCTCCAGGCCTACGACTTTTACTACCTCAACAAAGAATATGGCGTCACTTTGCAAATGGGGGGGAGCGATCAGTGGGGCAATATCACGGCGGGCACCGAATTCAATCGCAAACTGGGCGGCGACACCTTGTATGGACTGACGTTCCCGCTATTAACGAGAAGCGACGGGAAAAAATTTGGCAAGACCGAAGAGGGCGCTATTTGGCTGTCCGAGGATAAGTTGAGCCCTTATCAGTTCTATCAATATCTCGTTCGCGTACCCGATGCCGATGTGATCAAACTCTTGAAGATGCTCACTTTTCTCGATATGGAAGAGATCCGGCGCATTGAGGCTGGCATGCACGTCCCGAACAGCGCGCAAAAAAGGCTCGCTGAGGAGGTGACCCGCTTTGTGCATGGAGAAGAGGGGTTGCAAATCGCCCTCAAAGTCACGTTGGAGATGGCCCCGGGAAGCGAGGCGACCTTGAGCGGCGCTAGGCTCAAAGAATTGGCCAATGATATGCCCTCGATGGAGCTCTTATTATCAGATGTAGTGGGACAAAAATTTGTCGATGTAGCGGTCAAAGTCGGCCTTGTTCCGAGCAAATCAGAAGGTTCGAAGCTCATTAAAAACGGCGGCGCATATCTGAACAACGAGCGAATCAACGATCCAGCTTATCTCTTCTCTGTCAATGATCTCATCGATCACTCCTTTCTCCTCCTAAGCGCAGGTAAAAAAAAGCGATTCCTAATCAAGATTGCTAAAAAATAGTTTTGAAAAATATTCACGAGTCGCTATTTTGAACTCATGAACCACCTGATGCCTAATGATCTAGGGTTGGGTAAAAATTTTGGGCAGATGTCCCAAAGAAGGAGACAAACACCTTGTCTGAAAATCAACAAAGTATCCCAAGTCAAAATAGGAGCGCTGATATGGCGACTGTCACCAAGAAGAAGCTGATTCAAAATATTTCAACAGCAAAGGGATTACACCCGAATGATGTTCGAAACGTGATTCAAGCGTTCCTCGATGCTATGACCGAGACACTGTCGCAAGGCGATCGTCTTGAATTCCGCGATTTCGGTGTGTTCGAAATTGTCGAGAGAAAACAGAAAATTGGGCGGAATCCAAAGAACGCATCCGTGCCGATTGTGATTCCAGCGCGCAAGGCGGTAAAATTTACCCCTGGAAAGAAAATGCGCAAACTCATTGAATAGTTCTCATGGAACTTTTCAATGAACCTTTAACGGGCCGCGAGGCTGATCTATATCGGCCTCTTCTCGCCTACTTACGCGGGTCCAAAGGGGCCTCTTCGTATACTCCCCGTTGGGCCTTGATGCCCTTGCCCAAATTATGCCAATTAGCTCTTCTCTGGAAGCAGGCCGGTTTTGTCCGTGAGGCGGGCGAGCTCGCTGCTTGGCTGAAGGCTTTTGCACCTTTTCCTTCTCTGTGGTGTCCTGAAAAGGAATTTGACGAGGAAAAGACGGCGCGCATGTTTTCCAAACTCCAAGAGATTCCGCCGCTCGCATCGGCAGCAGGTTTTGATTGCAATGTGTCTTTGATGCAAACGGCCAAAGTGTCGGCTGCGCTCACTTGGGACGGACACGAAACTGCCTTAGGGGCGATCCGCGCAGCCGGTTTTGAGATTCGGGCTTTTGGACCTCAAGCGGAGCGGCTCCCTTTTGGCATTATCGGGAAGGGGATGAACGGATGGGCTCGCGCGGCCTGTTATCCAGAGGTGTGGCTGGAAATGAAGGGGGCCGTTCAAGGGGAAGGAATCAAACTCAATTTTCGTTTTGTCGGAGTGCAGCCCGAATGCCCCCTCTCCCTGGTTTTTTATGTGGTGGCGCCGAGTTGCGAGGTGGAAAAAGAAATTTTGAAGCCCAAAACCTTGCGTCGATTTCTGGGGGAGACCGCCCAGGTGCAGTTTGAGCGCAAAGGGATGATTGTCAGCGACGTCCCGCAGAAGGTGCAAATCATCCCTTTGGCTGGGGAAACCTGTTTCTGGGGCGCTACGTTTTTACTCTCCTATCCCATCCATCCGTGGACCTCTCAAATCGCCCTTACTTGTGTTGCAAAATAGTCCTGCTTCACAGATAATGGAGATGAGTTCAAGAAAACTTTTGAGGAAGATGATTTTGTGAAAGTTTTTGTTATTGGGTTGGTCCTGCTTTTTGGGACCATTGGCATCATAGGTTGGCTGAAAAACAGGCCTGCGCCGAAGGCGGCGGAGGCTGTCCAGGAGATCTCTTTAGGCACATCGCAAGCTCCCGTGCCGATCCAAACTGCATCTCTGCAGGCGGATGAGCCGGAGATCGATCGGTTGGATCAGCTATTTGCTCTCGATTCTACGGAGCTCCCGATTGTGGAAACGATCTCTTTTACGAGCCGCGTGCCTTGGCTGAAAGATCGCCCTGCTTGGATCGCCGATTACGCCTCCCATTATCAAACATCGCGCCATTTCATTGCGCGCTGTCTCAACAAAAAAGCCGATTATTTTACGCAAAAAGTGCATCCGGGCGACCGGTTCAATGTCTTTAAAGAGGGCAAAGATCTCAAATTCCATCTTGTGGTCGATCTTTCCAAGGCGCGGATGTGGTTTTATTATATTGATGGCAAAGACAAGGTTTTATTGAAGACATATCGGGTGGGTCTTGGCAAGAAGGAGGCGCACCGCACATCTGGCTTTTTGACTCCGATTGGGAAGTATTCTTTAGGGGAAAAGATCGCCATCTATAAACCGGGAGTGACCGGCTTTTTCCAAGATGAAAAAGTGGAGATGATTCGGATTTTTGGCACGCGCTGGCTCCCTTTTGAGAAAGAAATCGAGGGCTGTTCTGAAGCAGCCAAAGGGCTTGGCATTCATGGATTGCCTTGGGTGAGCGCTGCAGATGGACAGCTCGTGGAAGATCGATCTAAACTGGGCGCTTATGATAGCGATGGGTGCATCCGCATGGCGGCTCATGACATCGAAGAGATCTTTGCCATTGTGATCACAAAACCGACCACGATAGAAATTGTGAAGGAGTACCATCCATGACGATCTTGGCCCACGAAAAACAGATCGTGGAAGTGCAGCAGACGCTGCAGAAGTTGCGCGATCAAAATAAAAACAGCGCTGTCTTTTCCGCTGCCGAATTAGAAAAAATGGAGAAAAAGCTGCAGCTGTTAAAAGAGAAGGTCTATTCAGAATTAAAAGCGTGGGACCGGGTGGCGATTTGCCGCCATCCTGCAAGGCCTCATGCGATCGATTATATCCAACACATTGCCGATGAATTTGTGGAGCTTTTTGGCGATCGAACCTTCCAAGACGATCATGCCATCATTGCAGGGCTTGCGGTCATTGATGGGGAAAAATATGTTGTGATTGGGCAAGAGAAGGGGAAAGATACGGAAAGCCGTCTCTACCGCAATTTTGGCATGCCTCATCCGGAGGGGTATCGCAAGGCGATGCGCTGTATGAAGCTGGCGGCCAAATTCAATCTGCCTGTGATCACGTTGCTCGATACTCCGGGCGCGTATCCGGGCCTTACTGCTGAAGAGCGGGGGCAGGGTTGGGCGATTGCGAACAATCTTTGGGAGATGGCTCGTCTGCCTACGCCGATTATCGTGATTTTGATTGGAGAGGGGTGTTCAGGCGGGGCCTTGGGCATTGGTATCGGGGATGTGATTGGGATGATGGAGCATTCCTATTATTCGGTGATTTCTCCGGAAGGGTGCGCGTCGATTCTTTGGAAAGACGCCACGAAAAATGCGACGGCCGCCGCAGCCTTAAAAATGCATGTGGAAGATCTTTTGGAGTTAGGGATTGTGGATCAGAAGATTGTCGAGCCTTTGGGCGGAGCCCATCTCGATCCTCAGGAGGCGTACCGCTCTGTCAAAGCGTTCATCAAAGAACAGTGGAGCGCCCTAAAATCGATCCCGATCGACACGCTTTTAGAAATTCGCTACCAAAAATTCCGGAAAATGGGCAAATTTGATTCTCAAACAAGGTGTGAGAATCATGAGACTCCTTCTCCAAGCGGCTCTCCGAAATAGTAAGCACCTCACTCTGGCTCTCATCACGTTCATTTCTCTGCTCTTTCTCACGGTCGCGAACCAGTGCGAGATGTTTTCAATTGGCCTGATGGCCAATACGGGCGCCGATTTTTTTACCCTCTTCACGCCTGATGGGAAAAAGGTTAAAGATAAAATCAGCCTATCTGATGTCACCAAGCGGTGGGAGCTGATCGATATCAATGAAGATGGGGTGATTTCGAAGAGAGAGGCGGCCCGCTATTTAGCGGGACGCAAAGACACCAATCCATTGAGTTGGGTGATGAATAAAGTGGCCTCTCATTTGGACATCGAGCAAAACTTTTCCTTGCTGATCACCTTTCTTGTGGCCGTTGCCCTGTTTAAGGCGGTGACCCTATTTATCGCCCGTTATGTCACCCAGCTGCTTTCCATTCGAGTGACGCGCGATTTGCGCCAGCAATATTTTGAACATATCCAATCGCTTCCTTTAAGTTTCTATCAGGAACAAAATTTGGGTTCTCTCTCTTCACGCGCTGTGGGCGACGCGGGGCAAATCGCCTCCTCTCTGAACTCGTGTCTCGTCAATTACATGCAAACACCGTTTACGATTCTCTCCAATTTACTGGCCTGTTTTTATTTGTCGTGGAAGTTATCGCTGATTATTTTTTTAGGGTTGCCGCTGGTGGTGATGCCGGTGATTTTTCTGACTAAGCAGGTGAAGCGGATTACCCGTCAGATTCAGAAGAATCAGGAGACTTTTACTTCTGTGCTGCTGGATTTTATTGCGGGCATCCAGACGGTCAAGGTGTTTGCGATGGAGGCCTTTTCGCTCCGCAAGTACAAAGAACAGAACGATCGGATGGCTCATTTGGAGAGCAAGAGCGCCAAGTATGGGCTGCTGACTCGTCCGGTGCTCCATTTGATTGCGACGGGCTGTCTTGCGGTTGTGGTTCTTTTTGGGCTGTATTCTCTCCACATGACGGTGGGGCAGCTGCTTATGTTTTGCGGTCTCCTTCACCTGTTTTACGAGCCGGTGAAGAAGTTTGCGGAGGAGAATGCGAACATTCAGAAAGGGGTTGTGGCGGCTGAGCGGATGTTCGAGGTGTTGCATCTCAAGCCGCAGATTGAAGATAGCGATGGGGCGATCCATCTTTCTGGATTTAAGAGCATCATTGAGTTTGACCATGTTTGGTTTAAGTATCGCGATGAGTGGGTGATTAAGGATGTGAGTTTTACCGTCAAGCGCGGAGAGGTAGTGGCTTTTGTGGGAGCAACGGGTGCGGGCAAATCGACGCTTGTCCAGCTGTTGCCGAGGCTGTATGAGGTGCAGAAAGGGGAGATTCGGATTGATGGGATCCCGCTGAATGCGGTCACGCAAAAATCGCTTCGGGAGCAGATTGCCTTTGTGCCGCAGAGGCCCTTTTTATTCTTTGACACCGTTGCGGAAAACATTGCTTTTGGGCGGAGTTTTACGTCGAGCGACATTGAAGAGGCGGCGCGGAAGGCCTATGCGCATGAATTTATCGTGGATTTACCGAACCAATACCAAACGCTGCTTGCGGAGATGGGGAAGAGTCTATCTGGAGGCCAGCAGCAGAGGTTGGCGATTGCGCGGGCTTTAGTGAAGAAGGCGCCGATCCTGATTTTAGATGAGGCGACCTCGTCGCTCGATTCGCTGTCGGAGCAAAGAATTAAGTCAGCGATTCGGAATTTGCAAGGGGAAGTGACGCAGATTCTCATCGCGCACCGATTATCTACCATCGAACATGCAGATAAGATCATTTTCTTTGAGAGGGGGCGCAAAGTGGACGAAGGGACCCTCCCTCAACTTCTCGAAAGCTGTCTCCCTTTCCGCATTATGTGGGAGACCTACCACCGCACCGAACTGGCCCCCGCATAACCCGCGTTAAAAAATTTCCCCCTGACAAGTACAAATTTATATTGACAATGGGGGTGATAATCGATTATGAGCCTTCCTTCATTTAGTGGATTTTTTGTGTCAAAAAAAAGCGCTCAGTTAGGCCCCTTCTACACCGAACTCCTGGAATTGCTCTTGCACAACAGCCAACAACAGGCTGAGTGCAATGGTCAAGACCCCAAGCTCGAAATGCTCTGGAAAAACTTGCCCCGCAATGAAATGCTCCCCTTAGAGGACATTATCGAACGGTATCAAAGCCTCTTTGCCGAAAAAGGGGCTGCTCATTTAGAAAAAGCGTTGAGCGATGCGTTTCCCGTGAAAGACTTCATTGAACTGGGGATGACGCGCACCTATCCCAAGGTCTATCGCGGCTTGCCACGAGTTTACTTGAAAGATCTTCCTTCCCAATCGCGGATTCAACCCCCCTTTTCTCATTTGGGGCATTTGAAAAGACAGGCGTTGAGCCGCTCTCTTTTCAGTCTCTATGCGAAAGTGCCGGCCAAGGGCAAGGCGACTCTCTTCACTTGGGTGATGCGCGATGGGCAAGGCGATTTCTTTGCGGGCATGGAGGTGTATCGCATGCTCAAAACGCGATTGCCCGACGTGTGCATGCGTTTTGTGGCCCTTGTGCCCGAAGAATTGGAGTTCCCTCTTCTTGAGGGAGCCACTCTGATTCCCTACAAAGAACACTGTCCCGTCGATTGTTTGCCTGAAGCGGTTTTGCAGATGTTGAAACAATCCGATCTCATTTTGCAACTGCCCACGTATTATCCCCACACATCAGAGTTGCGAGAGGCGTTGAAAAACAGGGAAGGGGCTCAGCCCAAGTTTGAAGCTGTAGGGGAATACGGGTTCCTGGAATCGCCGTATTTCCATCCGGGGTCGGGCCATTATTCTATGGGACTCCATTTTTTGGAAAAGGGGATTTTGACCCGCAAGCCTTGCGCGGCAAGCTGGGAAGATGTACAAAATGAGCGGCTCAAGTTTTACAGAAACCCAGCCAACCGCTTTTATTTGGCCTATTTAACGTCGCCGATTGGCGGGGCGATCTATTTGCACTCTTTGTTGAAATCGTTGGAAAATGACCCCTTAGACATTGATATATGCCTTCCTGTGCTTGGGTGGTTTTTTGAGTTTTATGAGCAGCAACGAAAACTGGGGCGGGATTTATTTGCGTGGGATTTAGGGGTATCGAGCCTTGAGATTTATTTCCAAGAGCAAAAGCATACGGTGTCTTTGCAGCCTTCTGGGAAAAAACTTCGTTTAATTTGTCCGGGTCTGCTTTCTCAAAGCGATTTTCGGGCGCTTTTGGCGTTGAGTGGGGATTGGGTCGCGGTGCGGGGCAACCAGTCGTTTTCTGAGGCGGTTTCGCAAGGCAAAGCTTTCTTTTACGATGGCCGGGCGCATGCGCAGAGTTTCATCAAGGATTTGGCGGCGATTGCCGAAAACCGCATTGGGGGTTATCCGGGGACGCTGCAATGCATTCGGGGTATGGCGCAGGGGTTTCTCTACAATGTGTCGGCGCAGGATGACACATGGGTGGACGAGAACTATTTTCAAGAGCTTGAGGATTGGACGGCGATTGCGTTGAAAATGGGGCTGGCGCTACAAGATCCTGAAACGATGGTTGGGTTTCGGAAGCTGAATAAAATCCTTGTGGACGAATGTTCGGCTGTTGCGTTTCTTTCTCATCTGGTGCAACGGGGGCTGTTTCATAAAAGCCATCCCTATCTGGAGCAGCTGGAAGAGGATCAGGTATCTAAATTTATTCGTGGGGAACAGAGTTTTAAATCGCTGATTCTGGCTCAAAGGGAGCTCATTGAGAGGGTGTCTATCAATACTGTGTAGACACCTTCCTGACACTTGTCAAAAAACCAGCTATATGGGATGAAGCTGTCATGGACCTGTATTGCAAGATGGGAGAGGCGTTGAGAGATTTGTTTAAAGATCTGTTTCGTCCTGAGGCGAAGCAGATGACGCAAGCGAAAATGAGGGCTATTTTGAAGACCGCCCAGCAGATTGGCGGCTCACTTGCCGAAGAGGCGCAAAGGCTCCATTCTGATATTGAGCGCTATTTCAAGCATCCGCAGGACCCTAAGATTTTGGCTATTTTGAAAAAACATGCCATGCATTTAGAGCAGGAAACGAGGGAAATATGACTAAAGTAGGAGAGGGGAACCAGGTCCCGTTGCCGCCGAACTATCAGGAGCAGTTGGAGGGGTATTTGCGCCAGTTCCAGGGCGCCCTCGTGGCGTATCAAAAGGGCGACTCGGCCCAAAAAGCTCATCTGAAGGGGGTCATGGATCAAGTGCTTCTCTTAATTCGCTCAGCTGTTAAGGAAATGAAGCAGCCTGGGATGATGAAGCAAGAAACTCTCGTCGAAACGGACTATCAGGCGTACATGAAAAATGACAGTGCGCAAAACTTTTCAAAACTCGGGGAGGATCTTACGACCCTCCACGACTATAATCAATTACACGAATAGGTTGACGCCGGCCTTGGTCACTCTCATGACTGTCTGCGCGAAATTGAACAATGTCTGTGCTGTCGCCTTCAAGACCCCATTGGGTTTCTCTGTCCCAGATGTGGTGGCAGAAGTATCGACGCCATCTTCAGGCTGGTCGCCTGAAGATGTCGACTGTAATTCATCGTCTGCAATTGCAGGTTCAAGTGTCCATTGTACCCGCCGTGGTTTGACAACATTCACAGATGCAGGTATCCATTGTATCCTCTCCTGGACCTCCTGCATCGCTGGACACCATAGCGTCGCGAATTGCTTCTGTTGGTTGGCCACATTCAAAGAAAGAGCGCGTAGGACCAAATAGTGCGCCTCAGATAATAAGGGAGGGGTTGCGGCTTTGTCTTCCTCCTGCAATACCGAGAGGTTTGGAGCGAGGATGGCCTGCTTTTTTTGGGTCTGCTTGCATTGTGTTTTATACTGAGAGAATCGCTCATTGAGCTCAGTGCGTTGCCGCTTGAGCTTCTTCTCTTTCTGATTGAGCTGTTCGATCTCTTGCTCTTGCTGCTCTTTGAGAGTTGCGATGTTTTTTTTCTGCTGTGCTGCGAGGTTTGCGAGACCTGTTGCTTTCTGCGCCAGTAAGGTTGTCTCGTCTGTCTGTATCTGTTCGATTTCTTCGGAGGCCTCCTTTTGGGTTCTCTGTAGAGCAGCCATGCCTTCTTGGCTCTGCTCTTTTCTGGTCTCGTTTACCACTATTTTGCGGATGTCTGCTTGTATTGTTTTGCGGTTGCTGAGCTTGTTGGCAGCGTCCTGGTGTGTCTTTTCCAGCTTGGTTTTACTGCTCTCATATGTCTCTTCGAGTTCTTGTAGTTCCCGAGCGTGCTGATCTTTGAGCTGATTGAGTTGGTTTAGCATAGATGTTTGCAGCGGGTAATTGTGTTGGGTGGCTAAGAGCTCTTCCTTCTGTTTTTGGAGTTTCAAGAGAGATTGTTGGTGTATCTCATATTGTGCTTGGTTGTAACAGAGCGACATCCACGCCAAGTCATCACTTTTTTTTGGCCGTTGAGCTAAATTTGGGACTGCCATGGGAGGTGTGCGGCTTCTCCAATCGCGCGTCTTGATGAATTGGTCGAATTTTGTTTGGAGCTGCTTTAGCCTCGCTTGGTCCTCCTTTGACAGGGTCGTGCTCTGCTTCTGAGCTTGCGCGAAGCACTTCTTGAGTTCCTCGATGTCTGCATCTAATAATGCGTCAGGATCGAAGTCACAAATAGTGACTCGATCAGTAATCCCTTTTATGAGTTGCTCATTGAGGAGAGGAGTGGCTAATGCTAAGAATTGTGTATTGAGTTCCGTTAAACGATCGAGGTCCTTTGGTGTCATGGTCGCTTGGGCTTGCTCGAACAAGCGCTGGATTTCCGGAATTGCTTGTAGGTTACGGTTCTGCTTGAAAGCCTTTACTTCTGTGGCAATTGTTTCGAGGGGTGATGCAATGCCGACTGGTGCTGTCATATAAAATCTCCATTATTATGTATTAATTAACTATTATATCAAAAAAGATATTTTTATTAAACAAAGTTATTGATTTTGTAGTATTAATAATATCCCGAAAATCAATCATCTTGAGCGATAGGGTAATAAAAGGTCTGTATATATACCGAAATCACTGGAAGAATCGGGAATATGGCAGGAGCGCTTCAACCCCTCTCATATCCCGAAAATGATGCTTCAAATCATTGATAAGGGCCGGAAGGGCTGGGACTATCCGATCGATAAACTCAAAGCTCGGGGTTCTCAGTGCTTAAGCGTATGGAGGCCGCCCCAAGTCCGTTCCTCTCCACAGGATGTACAATAGCCCGCTTAGGTCCATAGGCCGTAATCAGCTCGGGTTCGGGCTGAACCATTTGCTTGGGCGGGGAGAGCGGGGGCGCTGGGCCGTGTTCCTTGGCTCTCTTTTAGCGTAACCCAAGTCATTTCGACCATATTGGGATTATCTCGTC
>JAGWZL010000051.1 GCA_018968815.1 Verrucomicrobiota bacterium
ACCCCGTCAAACAGAGAAGAAAACTCTAACTTTGAGTCAAAAACATTGAATAAGTAGCGCCTTCCTAACTCCGCATCGAAGGTAAAGGTATCGCCAGGAATAATGCGACCGCCCAGATAGGCCTTTTCAAGCCGGATCCGATTCACCGTCCCGCTTGAAGTCCCCATGTCATCGTCAAACTCGAGCTTAATGGCAGCCCAGGTGCGGTCTGTCCGATAGTCCACCATCAGGTTGACCTCCACATCCCAAGCATATTGAGGCTTCGTGGTCGCAGCCCCCTTGCCCCTTTGCCGAATCCCCGCTTTCACTTCATTCGTGTCTTGAAACTCGGTCCGCACTTCACCGCTCAGCGAAAGATCTCCGCCAATCTCTTTGACCGTAATGAACCGTTTATCGCGAATCCATCTGCGCAATGCCTCCATGTCGTCCACATCGGGATCGCGCTTCTCATCAAATTGCACATCTCCCTGGGCAACAGGAGTGATCGACATGGGAGTGGCCGTTCCCTCCCCAATTTCTAAGGCAAAAAGGGAGACAGAGAGGAACGTCCATGCAAGAAAAAAATACCCAACCCCGCGCATTGTCGAAGAGCCCACCTGGGCCGGATTATAGTTTGAAGAGATTTTCCACGCAAAAGAAGAATGTACACAAAGCTTTGGAGGGCGCTAGACAGCTTCTTAGAATCGAAATTCTGCCGATACAGTCACGGCCTCTTCATCAATCACTCGCCCCTCCAGATTGAACATGAAATAGTGTCCGTTTGAGATGGCGCAACCCACATACATGCCCACTGGCACCCTGTTTTTAAAAGAGTTAGACCCCGTTAACGATGACGAGATCGGCGTTGCAAAATGACTCAAGAGAGTCTCGGCGTGAGAATACTTGCATCCAATATACGGGGTAAAGAAATGCACAGAGTAAGAGAGATCCATATTGATCTGCCACTCTCTCCACTCGAATTGCGAGCCCTCTGGACTCACGATAGATCCATTTGAAGAGAGGCGATTGGGCTGAAAGTTGCAAGAGGTGTACCGCCCCCCCAATCCAATCGAGGTATTGCACCCCTCATACACAATGGCGCGCCCCTCAAAAGCCCAGAGAAAATTTGTCTCCGTTTCCACTTTGATGCGAGTCACAGTGCCCGCAACCGCATCCTCAAACCGCCAATCGGCTTCCGTATGAGAAGAGCCAAAGACACCCACCAGATCAATGCGATCTAAGAGATTGAAAGTCAATGTGCCTGAATTCGTCCACTGTTCATAATTATCCACCCGACCTTGTCCTTGATTCGATTGCTTCATTTTGCCGTCTGCAACAAAATCCCCCTCATATCCCGCGCGAAAATCGACCCAGCTATCGCACGATGTAAAAAAGCCTATTTGGATGATCTTTGGCGCCGCCGTGTTGCCGACAGGAGATGCATGGAGTGCGGCGGTAGCCACCAACACCGCACATTGGTATGTAAAAAATCGCATTTTTCAATCATACTATGAGCAGCTATTTTTTCTTGCTCAAGAAGTTGAGTTTGGGTCAGAGGGTTTCTACAAAGGAAGGGTTCGTCATTTTTAGGGATGATTTTGGCCAATTTTCGCCTCAGAGGGCGCGTCTACAAAGTAAGGTTCAGTCTCCTGGACCTATTCGAGTGAAGTTCCAAGCGATTG
>JAGWZL010000045.1 GCA_018968815.1 Verrucomicrobiota bacterium
GGCGCCCTGTTTTTGGGTCAGGCGAAGCCGGCGCCGAAGCAGCTCAACTTGAATAAGTTGAGCGATGCAGGCGGATCCCAAAAACAGTGGCTGCCGACGCTGGCAGAACCAACTTTCGAATCACGAGCGGTATATACACAAATGAAAGCGGATGTCCGGCGCCGCCGCAAGCCCACTTTTGGGTTCATGTGCGTATCCCTGATTCTGGCCATTTTCCCAATGCAGGCTGTTGAGCCCATTGTGATTTTAGGGGGCGGCGTCGGTTCGCTCACTTCAGCGCTCTATTTGGGGCGGGCGGGATATCAGCCGCTTGTGATCGAGGGGCCAACGCCTGGCGGATTGCTGACCCAATCGAGTTCTGTGCAAAATTGGCCGGGCGAATTGGAAGTCACCGGTTCTGAACTTGTGGACAAGATGCATGCGCAGGCTGAGGCCAATGGGGCCCGATTTTTGCAAGAAGAGGTTGTCGATGTGGACTTTTCCAAACGGCCTTTCACCATTGTGACCCGCTCTTTGGACGGCAGCGAGCAAAAGCATCAGATCTTAGCGGAAAGCTGCATCATTGCCATGGGGACGAAGCCCAACTATCTCGGAATCCCTGGCGAGCAGAAGTATTGGGGCAGAGGCGTCACCAACTGTGCGATTTGCGACGGCGCGCTCTATAAAGACAAAGTGGTCGGCGTTGTGGGCGGAGGCGATGCCGCGATCTTGGAGGCGCTCTATCTGGCCAACATTGCCAAAGAGGTGCACGTCTTTATCCGCAAAGATGCATTGAAAGCCATGGAAGAAAAGCGGATCCAGACGCTGAAAAAAAAGCCAAATGTGAAATTTCATTTCAACACGATCGTCCAAGAGGTCAAAGGCGATGCGAACGGAGTCACCAGCGTGACATTGAAGAGCGGCTCGCACGTCAAACCCTTTGCGCTCGATGGCCTTTTTCTAGCGATCGGCTCCACTCCCAACACCAAAGTATTTAAAAATGCCCTTGCGTTAGATAAACAGGGCTACATCGCTCTCAAGAAAGATCAAGAGACGTCGGTGCAAGGCGTGTACGCAATCGGCGATATCGTCGACCCGATCTATAAACAGGCCATATCGGCATCGGGCGATGGAGCCAAAGCAGCCATGCAAGCCCAGCAGTATCTGTCTGATCGAACGAATTTGCTCATCGTCAAGAATGAAGCGACTGTCGTACAGGCGCCTAAAGGATCGGTGGTCGAAATGGCCACTGTGGAGCAATTTCGCGAGGTCATCTCTTCCAGCGACATGCCTGTCGTGGCCGATTTTTATGCTTCTTGGTGCGGCCCCTGTAAGCAAGCGGCTCCCATTCTGGATCGCTATGCAGCCCAACTCACGGGTAAAGTGAAGTTCATCAAGGTGAATGTCGATCAGCTGCCAAAGTTGAGCAGCGAGTACAACATTCGGGCGATGCCGACCGTGATCCTATTTGACGGGGGCAAAGAGACGTCCAGGAAGGTGGGGGTGAATCAGATCCAAGATTTGCTCAATGGGTTGTCAGCTGCTCGATAGCGGCGCCAAATTCCTGCTGGATCCAGTGATGGGCGTCGGTCACCTTCACGTTTTTGTCATCGTGCGTTCTCAGCGAGATGATTTGCAATTGTTTTGAATCTAAAATTTGATGCCGGTTCGCAAATTGTGCGATCAATTTGTGCGTTCCATTGTGAATGGAGAATTCATACGGCGTGAGGCCCGCATTGTAACGAGATGTGATCGCATAGGGAAAATGGGGCTCTTGAAACAAGGAATTGCCTTGTAGGAATTGGGGCGGAGTCACCCCTAAGTAATCGATGATGGAGGGGAAAATATCCATTTGAGAGATCACTTTGCGCGGCTGCAACGGTTTTGATCCATCTCCAAATTTCACGTAGAGAGGAATGCAGGTTTGCTCTTTGGTGAGATGAGAATTATGAAACAGGTGCCCATGCTCGAAAAATTCCTCGCCGTGATCGGCAGAGAACACGACGATGGCATCTTTGTCCATGTGCTGCATGAACTGGCCAAAGAGGCTGTCTAAATAGTTCACTGCATTGTGATAGCGGTTTTTGATCTGGCGGATATTTTTTTGTGATTGGATGGTGCGAAAGTAGGCAAAATGTTGGGCAAAGGGTGTGAATTTGGGGCGCCACGCTTTGGGCCAGCTATAATCAAAGTGTGTGCAGTCCCAAAAGATGATAAAGACTTGTCCTTCTTTCCATTCGGGATGGTGTTCGAGATCTTTTTGCAATTTGCCGAGCGCAGCTGCATCTGTGTCGGCGGCCGATTGGGGAGGAGAGTGGAGAAAATACTGGCGGCTATCGAGGAGATGCGCTTTTTCTCCAAAGAGCAGCTCTTCCATGCCATAATAGGAGAGTTGTGCGGAGCTATACAGCCTTAACTGATAGCCCAATTGCTTGAGCAGCTTCAAGGCGGGGCTGCCCATTTTCCATTTTGATTGAAGGGTTTTCCAGTGGTAAGAGTACTGGGAATGGAAGATCGAAAACCAGGAGATTTGCGAGGCATTGCCTCCCGCGACAGCGGGGCTAAAGTGGGTGCAATGATCTCTGAATGCACTCAAATGGGGAGCGATATTTTCTGTGATGGAGTCGGCGCGCAGGCTTTCGGCGATGAAGATGAAAATATTGGGCCGTTTTTCCAAAACACTCTTGTTTTCCTCAATGGCCCGAAGCACCACAGGTTCTTCCGGCGGCTCAAGCACCGATCCAGGGAGCGTTAACTGGGCTGTAGCGGGGTGCAGGAAGGTGGTTTTCCAAGGCAGTGATTTGCGAAAAGCAGTATAGGCGTCCGGGTCAATCACTTTTGAGGCGGAAAGATCCCAAAGCAATAAGGCGAGCGGAACGCAGAGGGCGATTTGCAAAAAATGGGCGTGCGTGATGGGCAGCTCTTTGCGAGCGGAGATTTGATCGGTCACGTGATAGATGAGAATCCCCAAAAAGGGGAGCGCCGCTATGAGGGCAAACGCGACACACCAGATCCAAAGGGAAATGCCAGAAGCGTCTAAAAGATAGAAGAAATTGCCGATCGATTCTTGAAAGACGAAGACATTCAGCGCTTCCCAAACAGACAGATCGAGAATCCGATCCATGAGAAAATCGAAAATGTGCAAAAAGACGGCGCAAAAAGTCAAACCAATAAACACAGCCGCAGCCCATCTGCCTACATATTTGTGAAGGACAAAAGCGGTGAGGATAAATACAGAGAGTTCGACAAGGACTTGGCCCAATGCATAGAGCAGAAAAAAGACTTGCGAGCCGCCTAAGCTCTCCTTGGTAAAAATGCTGCTCGTCTCCAGGAGCATCAGAAGCGCGAAAAAAAAACCGTAGTAGAGGTAGTTGATTGTTTGACCCATGATTCTCATCTATACAACGCTTGGCCTTTTTGGCTAAAATAGAAAAATGCAGTGGATTCATGCTTTCGATCTCTTCCTCTTTGACTTTGATGGACTGCTCGTCAATACCGAACATCTTCATTATCAAGCCTATCTCAACATGTTGACCGAGCGCGGCTACCAGACCCATTTGAGTTTGTCCCATTTCTTTCAACTCGCCCATTTGAATTCAAGTGCTTGGAGAGAAGCGCTTTATGCCGACATTCCCGATCTCGAGCCGAATTGGCAGAAGCTTTACGATGAGAAGAGCGCCCATTATGAGCGGCTGATCTGTTCGGGCAAGGTGGAATTGATGCCTGGGGTGGAACCTCTTCTTCGGGCGTTAGAGAAAGCGGATATGCGCAGATGTGTGGTGACGAATTCCCGCTTGCCGCAAGTGCAGTTGATTCGTTCTCAAATAGCCATCCTGCAGACATTGCCCAAATGGGTCACGCGGGAAGATTACGAGAAGTCGAAGCCGAGCCCCGAGTGTTATTTCAAGGCGATCTCTTTATACGGAAAAACGGGGGATCGGATCATTGGGTTTGAAGATAGCATTCGTGGACTGAAGGCGTTGCGGCAAACGCCCGCTACGGCTGTGATCATTTGCCCCAAGCACTATCCCTTGCTCGAGATCGCATTGGAAGAGGGGGGAGTGCATTTCGAGTCGATGCAGGACGTGCGATTTGGATATTAACCCGCGCCCCAAGCAGATTGTCTCCTGTTTGGGGCGCGGGTTAATAAATGACTTGGGCGAGAAAAAGCCCTTTGGCGGGAGCTGTGGCGGGGGCTCGTTGTCGGTTGCGCGCCGCTAAAATCTGGCGGATCTCCTCCGGTGGCATCTTCCCCGCCGCGACTTCGAGCAGCGCCCCGGTGAGGTTGCGCACCATCTTGTATAAAAATCCGTTCCCTTCAAATTCGAGTCGCGCGCCCCCTGTTTGCTCCACGACGTCGATCCGGTAGATCGTTCGCACAGCTGATTTGTTCTGCCCCACGTTGACAAAAGAGGTAAAATCGTGGGTTCCCACAAACTCTTTCGCCCCCTCCTGAAGCTGCTTGAGATCCAAAGGGCCCAATACAAAATGACTGTAAAGGAGCGTAAAAGGATCTGGCTCCCACGAAAGATAGTAATGATAAATTTTAGAAAGGGCGCTATAGCGCGCATGAAAGTCCAACGCCACCGGCTCGATGTCTACAATCCGAATGTCGGCCGGCAATAAAGCATTCAAAGAGAGCATCAGCCGCTTCGGCTCAACCTGGACGGATGTGTCAAAATGGGCGCATTGGCCCCGCGCATGTACCCCCGCATCGGTCCGCCCCGATCCAGTCAGATCGAGAGGATGGCGCAGCACGGTCTGTAAAGCCTTCTGTATCAACGGTTGAATGGCAATGCCATTCTTCTGCACCTGCCAGCCTGAGTAGTGGGTGCCGTCATAGGCAATGGTTAATTTGAAACGCACGGGAGGGAGTATAGAGGAAGGAAGGCCCAAAAGTAAAGCCCTTGGGCCCTATAAAAAAAATTAGGACAGGTGTTTGTTGACCAGTTTTGTCATTTCAAACATATTGACCGCTTTTTTGCCGCCAAAAATTTTACCCAGTTTGTCATCTGCATTGATGTTTCTTTTGTTTTTCGCATCTTGCAGATTGTTTTTCTTGATGTACGCCCAAAGTTTTTTAGTCACTTCAGTGCGTGGCATTGGGCCTTCGCCGACCACGGCTGCAAGGTCCTTGCTAGGTTTCATGGGCTGCATAAATTTAGAGTTTTTTTGCTTCGTTGCCATTTTTTCATTCTCCTTTAAAGGCTCGAATTCACGGTTGTTGACTGTTTGAGTTAAATCCTCAAAAGAAATCTTTTATCCGTCTTGGGATTTAATAGTCAAATACATTTCGACGAATTTGGCTCACCTCCAAATTTTTTTTTGCCATTTAAAAGGGTCCATTCGTCGTTTCAAGATATTGACATTGTATCGGATAATCCTATTTTTGCTATAGAAAAAGTTCGCTTGTCTTTTTTCTGTTTTTTTTGGCAAATTCGAACCAATATGCTCAAAATTTTGCAAAAGCAGTTGATCGAATGTACCGAGATGCAAGAAAAATTGGCTGTTCTGCGCGCTTTTTCTCCTGATCGCTCGATGGTAAAGAGAGTGCCTTGGATCGACGCTGGGCAAGAGGCGGCGATTTTACAAATCGCGATCATTGGCCAAGCGGAAAGAGTGTTCGCAGGGCTACTTTTAAATGATGTCAATGGACGCGCCGAGCTATTCGTTCGAGGCGCTGAAGAGGAAACCAAACTACGCGAACTGTTGGATCAATTGGTCGTGATCGATCGATTTTATCGGGAAATTGGCGGCATCGTCGGTTATCAGGTCAAGATTCTCGATCTGATGCAGGGGAGCAAAGAGCCGCCTTTTTGCGATGCGATTTTTCACTCTCCTGCGTTTACCGATCTGTCCAAGGAGACACAAGAGGTTGAGGAGTGGGTGCGATGGGGTCTTGAAGCGATGCCGGAAATGGCCGAAATGTATCCGCTTGGCGGCGCTGCCGATCGGCTGCACCTCATCGACGAAAACACGGGCAAAGAGCTGCCAGCTGCCAAACTCCCTTTTGCGGGCCGGCCTCTGTTAGAGCATCTCATTCGAGATTTAGAGGCGCGGGAGCGGCTCTATTTTCAAACATTTGGAAAGCGTATCATCACGCCTTTGGCTCTGATGACCTCTCGTGAAAAAAACAATCAGTTTCACGTGATGCAAATTTTCGAGCAAGCAGACTATTTTGGCAGACCTAAAGATTCGATCCGGTTTTTCACGCAACCGCTGGTTCCCACGGTGAATGCGCAGGGCGATTGGTGTATGGCGGGGCCTTTAAAGCCGATTTTTAAACCTGGAGGGCATGGCGCTCTGTGGAAGCTTTGCCGCGACGAGGGGATTTTGGAGTGGTTCAAAACGCAGGGAAAGACGAAATGTTTGGTGCGTCAGATTAATAATCCTATTGCGGGTCTCGATTATGGGCTGCTTGCGTTTACGGGGATTGGGTGGAAAAAGGGGATGAATTTTGGATTTGCGTCAGCTCCCCGACTGCTCAAGTCTGCTGAGGGGGTCAATGTATTGATCGAAAAGGGGTCTGAAGTGGTGTTGAGCAATATTGAATATTGCGATTTTGACAAATTTGGCATTCAAGACGCGCCGATCAAAGAGGGGGAGCCCTATTCTCGTTTTTCCTCGAACACGAATATTTTGTTCGCTGATTTACAAGCGATTGCCCAAGCCGTCGAGGAGTGTCCATTCCCCGGTCTTCTCATCAATCTCAAAAAGGGGACTTATCTCTCGGCGTCGGGAGAAAAAAAAGAGGAAGAGATGGCGCGGCTCGAGTCGACGATGCAAAATATCGCCGATGTATTTGTCGAGAAAAAGGGAGATTCTCTCAAAACGGAAAAGACGTTTGTCACCTACAATGTGCGGCATAAAACCATCTCCACTGCGAAAAAGGCCTACATTCCGGGTCAAGTTGTTCAAGAAACTCCCGAGCGCTGTTTTTATGACCTGCTTTTTGCGGCCCGCGAGTTGCTCGAGACGTGCAACTTCCGATTGCCTGCGCAGCGGACTCTCGAAGAGATGTTAAGGCAGGGACCCGAATTCCTCTTTCTCTATCATCCGGCGCTTGGTCCGCTGTATGCCGCCATTCGGGAAAAATTGAAGGGAGGGGTTCTTCAGTTGGGCTCTGAACTGATCTTGGAAGCAGCTGACGTCTCGATTGTTCAGTTGAATTTGCAGGGAAGTTTGCAAATCATCTCGGATGGGATCTACAGTTCTGGGCGGGTTTTGTTAGAGGATTGTTGCATTGAAAATCGGGGAGTGAATTGGGGCGCTTCCGGCCCGTTTTGGAGAATGAACAACTGTCGTGAGGAAACGGTGAAAATCGTTCTGAAGGGCTCTGGTCAATTCATTGCCCGAAATGCCCATCTGAAAGGCAATCACACCTTCGTTGTTGAAGATGGCCAAATTTTGAAAATATAGGGTCAGGGAGGCCGAAGCCTCCCTGTGTCCCTTAGCGATTAAACAGTAGTTGCAGCCGTTACAGCAGAAGTTGCAGCAGTTACAGCCGTCACAGCAGAAGTTGCAGCCGTTACAGCAGAAGTTGCAGCTGTCACAGCAGAAGTTGCAGCAGTTACAGCAGAAGTTGCAGCAGCAGTTACTGCTGTAGAAGCGGCGGTTGCTCCTGTAGCAGCGCTGGTCGCTGCTTGGGTTGCAGCAGTTTGTGCGCTGCCGCAATATTTCCCAAGGACGCAGCCAGCGAGCACTGCGACGAGCGCTGTTACGCCGCCCACGATCTTCACGTTTGTTGGAAGAGCAACAAATGTCTCTTTCGCTGCGACGAGCGCTTCTCTTGCGAGGCCTACCCACTGTCCTAGGGTTTGACCTGCATTTGAGAAGAATTCAGCCACGGAAGACCAGACTCGAGCGAAGAGATCGCCCGCATCGGCTGCGAAACTCTTTGCGCTTGCGCTGATTGTTGCGAAGAAAGACGTTTGTTGTACTGACATTGGTTGTGCTGATGATATGTTCATTGGATAACCTCCTAAAAGGGTTTTTTTGTTCGTTTTTCGAGGACATGGTCCTCATTGTGTTAGCTGAGATCCGAAAAATTATATCTTCTTTTAGATAAATGTAAAGAAAAAGCAAACGAAGTTTAAATTCTCATTGAGCGTTAGAGACTGTCGTTGACAAGGTCTTCTGTCGATTTTTCGGTTCTTTTGAGAGGTTTTCGATCCTGTTTCTGGGGGTCATAT
>JAGWZL010000017.1 GCA_018968815.1 Verrucomicrobiota bacterium
CTCAAAAGAACCGAAAAATCGACAGAAGATCTTTTCAACGACAGTCTCTAAGGCTTTTTTGAGAGAAATATGTGAGGGTAACCCGGGATGGGGGTAATGGTGTAACCGAGGGTTTGAATATAGCGAAAGAGCGCTTCTTTTTGCTGAGCAAACCAAGGATCAGGCCAGGCCTCAAAGATGAACGGCGGCCAACCCGAATTCTGTAAGGTTTTTTCCGCGCCTTTTAAGACATCAATCTCAGCTCCTTCTACATCAATCTTCATGAATCCTATATTTTCTAAGTGAAATGAATCTAAACTTCTGACTTTGACCCTTTCTTCCCTTAAACACTGCTGATTCGTAGGAAGGTTGCAAATGGAGCTCCCCCCTCCGTCTTCACTAATGATTTTTAAGCTCATGATTTTCTCATTGTCCTCGCTTTTTCCCAAAGCGCACTGATGAGCTTGCACATTGTAGTATTCATTTAAAGCAATCCCACCACAGAGTTGATAATAGGTCATCTGTTGACATTCAAAAGCATGCACTTCTTTACAAAAGGGGGCTAATGATAGGGCGTACGTACCCATATGCGCACCAATATCCACAAATATTTTGGTTTTGTCGCACTGCGTCTTACACCATTCTATTAAGCTTTTTTCGGGGATTCCCGTATTGAGAATCCAATCGGCTGTGGGATTATTTCCTTTCATCACAAAGAATAATCCATTGGGTTTGATGATCTGTGTTCTATCCTCATTAAAGAGAATCATTTTATCATTCAGGCCGAACAGTCGCGAGGCATTGAAAAAGATCAGCGCCAGGATGCATAGAGACAAGGATTTTGGTTTTTTCATCAATTGCCGGCTGGCAACGTTAATGCAAAATCTGTTTTTTTGTCAATTTTTCAGCATTTACTCTCATCTGGAAATCCTTTTTGTGGTATACACCAATGAACTCAAAAGTCGATTTTTCGGATGATGTTGTCTATGATGTTTAAAGACCGTTCTGATGCTGGAAGACAGTTAGCTCAAAAACTTCTGTCGTATCAAGGGCAGGCGAATACGATCGTGTTTGGGTTAGCTCGCGGAGGAGTGGTCGTTGCTTACGAAGTGGCGCGCATTCTATCATTGCCTCTCAATGTTCTGGTGCCGCGCAAAATAGGGGCTCCTGGCAATCCAGAGCTGGCTCTGGGGGCTGTTGCAGAGGATGGAGAACTGATGCTGAATGAAGAAATCGTGAGCGACTTAGGGGTGTCGCCTGCCTTGATCCAAGAAGCGGCACGGCAAGCAAAGGCTCTCTCCGATCAGCGGTTGCTCAAATATCGGCAATGCGCTCCGCTTGGCAACCTACAAGGGAAGACAGCGATTGTCATTGATGATGGAATTGCAACGGGAGCTACGATGCTCATTGAAATTCAGTCTCTTCGTAAACGGGGGCTGCGCAAAATCATTGCAGCCGCTCCTGTGGCGGCTTTAGACGCTTGGAGTGCGATCCAAAAGGTTTGCGATGAGGCCGTTTGTTTACATGTTGCGACCGATTTTGGAGGCATATCGGAATTTTATCTTGACTTTGCTCAAGTAGAAGATGAGCAGGTACAATCCCTTCTGCAACGCGGCAAACGATGAAAACACGGCTATTTTTTGGGTTAGAAGTGCACGCTCCTTGGCCGCATCTTTGGCCCAAGGGGCGCCTGATCGAAGAGGCGCATCGCCACTTGACGCTTGCCTTTCTCGGATCCGTTTCTCTTCCCGATGTGGAAAAGACGCTCAGCAGCTGTCCTCGCCCTCCTTTTCAAATAGGCCCCTGTGGCTGGTTCGACACTTCTCTCTTGATTCCCAAACAAGAACCTCGGTTGGTGGCTTGGCATGCACATTGGTTGGACGATGGCGTGCGCCTCTATCAGAAAGAACTCGCCGATTGGCTTCGCGAAAAGGGATTTGGCGTCGATGAACGGGGATGGCTTTCTCACATAACCATGTGTCGGCAACCATTCGACTCGGAAGAATGGACCCATTTTTTTAAGCCGCTTCCTTTCTATGTGGGTCCGCTGCATCTGTATGAAAGTCTCGGTCATTCAACGTATCGACCTCTTTGGACCTCTTCTCTCGCATCTCCTTTTGTAGAGATTGAACATATGGCCGACATTGCCTTTATGATTTATGGGAAAAATATCCATGATTTATATGAACATGCTTTGATTGCGCTCGCCTTTAAAGACCCCTCGCTTTTGATCCATTGGAGACGGCCGGCACAGATCGCTGGTGTGGAAGAGCTCGTTATGTTATTGAATGAGGCTGTACGACTGACAGATCAAGACGCGGGTTGTGAATTTAAAGCTGTGAGTTTTCATGGGGATATTCAATCCGTTCAAGAAGGTTTGCTGCAGTGGGAGATGATTGTCGATGTTTAATCTCAAAAAGATCAAGCCATCCACTTATATACTGCCCCAAGAAGGCTCTATGCTCGTGCCGGGCTTGCTGATTGCTTCAGAAGAGCAGTTGCGTCAAGAAGAGTTAACCAAACCTCTGGAGCAAGTGCGGAATGTGGCCTGTCTGCCCGGGATTTTGGGTTACAGCATTGCTATGCCTGATATCCATTGGGGCTATGGGTTTCCCATTGGAGGCGTTGCGGCGATGGATGCGGAAACGGGTGTGATCAGTCCGGGAGGGGTAGGATATGACATTAATTGCGGCGTTCGCATGGCCATTGTGCCCATCTTGTTTCGGGATCTAAAAGAGGTGACCAAGCAGGCTCTTTTAGATGCGATTTTTCGTTTGATCCCTTCGGGGGCCGGAAGGGGGAGTTCAAAAGCAAAGAATTTGAGCGACTCCGATTATGTGCATCTTGCGACACAAGGGGCTCGTTGGTCCATTGAACAGGGCTTTGGCTTTGCGCAAGATCTAGATCATATGGAAAGCCAAGGGGTTTTAGAGGAGGCGGATATTCGGGCGGTCTCTCTAGAGGCCAAGAATCGGGGGAAAAATCAGCTAGGTTCCATTGGATCGGGCAATCATTTTGTGGAAATTGGCGAGGTCAAAGAGATTTTCATGCCAGACATTGCCAAAGCGTGGCGCATCGAGTCCAATCAAACCTACATCCTCATTCACACGGGATCTAGGGGGTTCGGCCATCAGATTTGCCAAGATTTTTTGAATGACTTCATGCAGAAGGGATGGGCTAAAAATCTGCCCGATCGGCAACTGGTCGCAGCGCCGATTCAAAGTCCTGAAGGGCAGCAATATTGGAAGGCCATGGCGTCTGCCGCCAATTATGCATTCAATAATCGACAGCAAATCCTGCATGGCGTGCGACAAGCTTTTCATGAGACTTGCGCGATGGCTCCGGAAAAGATCCATCTGATTTACGATGTTTGCCATAACATTGCCAAAATGGAGCATCATGTAGTCGATGGGAAAAGGATGAAGCTCTGTGTGCATCGCAAGGGAGCGACCCGGGCCTATGGCCCAGCCTCTCCAGATCTAGCGCCTATTTTCCAAAAAACTGGGCAGCCAGTGCTTGTCCCTGGCGATATGGGGCGAGCGAGCTATTTAATGGCAGGACTTGGCAATCCGATCACTTGGTGCAGTTCCTGTCACGGAGCAGGGAGAGCCAAAAGCCGCATCCAAGCCATGCAGGAATGGAAAAAGCAAGGGGCTGTTGAGCAGATGAAAAAGCAAGGGGTTAAGGTGATCGCCCATTCCTATCGCACCATTGCTGAAGAGATGCCCGACGCGTATAAAAATGTCGACATCGTCGTGAATGCGACCCAAGAAGCAGGTCTTGCTCAAAAAGTCGCGCGTCTACAACCTGCCCTCGTTCTGAAAGGCTAGTACAGTCGAACGTATCCCGAAATTCTTAATGATCGATCTTTGCGCGCTTTTGGCAGACTTTCGTGCTTTGCTCCTCGGGGATATTGAGACAATATCCCCCTCGTCGCAAATCCCAAAAGTCTGCTCAAAATCATCGCAAATTCCGATATTAAGAATTTCGGGATACATTCTCATTTCGGTATCGCAGAGCGCATTCAGAATTTTTCAAGAGGTAAGAATTCGCAATTTTGATATGTTCCAGGAAAAATATAGGCTCAGCTGATGAAGATTCGAGTTGTTTTGTGCGCAGCCATTCTGAGCGGTTTTGCGACTTCTCATGCAGAAGAGGGCATCTGTGCTGACGGCAAACAACAGGATCACGTGGCCATCCGCCATATTGAAAGCGGCGGTATCGGCTATGAAGATGGTTATACCACCTTAGAAGCATTTTTCGCTTCAGACCCAAGTAAATGGACAGTCACCCCCTTTCTCGATGTCAGAGGTCACGTGTTTAATAACGGGAAATGGGCAGCCAATGTTGGTGTTGGCTTAAGAACTCTGTGGAAAAATCGAGCTTATGGCATCAATACGTACTACGACTATAGAAATACAAGCCGGCTCCATTCGAATCAAGTTGGAGTGGGTCTTGAGACTCTCGGAGAGCTATTTGACTTTCGGATCAATGGCTATTTACCTGTCGGAGCAAAAACCAGCGCCCCTTATGGCACGACCTTTTGGGCCTTTTCCGGCCATTACATGCTTCTATCGCAAAAATATCAATCTGCAATGAAAGGAAGTGATGCTGAATTTGGTTTTCATTTTGGAAAGTCTGATTTATGTGATTTCTATGCGGCAGTAGGCCCTTACTATTTCATAGGACAAAAAGCGCCAACTACGTGGGGTGGAAAAGCGAGAATTGCTGGCACTTTTAAAGACATTTTAACGTTGGAAATCAGCGACTCATATGATCGAACTTTTCATAATAAATTTCAGGGGCAGATCTCTTTAAACTTTTCTTTTGGCCCAAAATCAAAGATCAAAGAACAGAGATGCAATTGCACAGTGGCCAATCAACTCAATGACCGAATGTTACAACCGGTGAGTAGACAAGAAATCATCGTCATTGACAAGACAAAGAGACATAACGTTGCTATTGATCCTGCAACAGGGCTTCCCTACTTCTTCGTGTTCGTCAATAATACAAGTAGTTCAAATGGCACTTATGAAAGTCCTTATCATAGTTTAATTCAAGCGCAAGATAATTCCTCTCCAAATGACATCATCTACGTATTCCCTGGCGATGGGACAACAAGAGGGATGGATTCAGGAATCGCTTTACAAGCGAATCAAAAGTTTTGGGGTTCTGGGGTGAGTCACCCGATAAAAACTACCGAAGGCGTGGTCTCCATCCCTGCACAAAGCAGTTCCTGGCCCACCATTACGAATACCAATATCGATACAGATGGCAATGCAATCACTCTAGCGCTTAATAATGCGATCAGCGGCTTTAATATTGCCTCGGCAATGAACGACGCTATCTATGGAACCGATATACAAAGCTTGGATGTCTCTTTTTGCACGATTACAGACACCACTACTTATGTGATCGAAGCTTCTTCTTCTCAAAATGCCTCTATATCTATAACGAACAATCAGTTTTTGAATAACGTGAATGGAGTTTTTTTGACTCTTAATGGAACGTCCACTGTTGTCTGCTCAGAGAATACATTTCAAAACCAAACCTCTATTTCTAGCGTCCCATTCGAAATATCAGCAAGTAACAACACATTAGATACCTATTTCACAAATAATATTTTTAGCCACAACACAACTGGAAGTATTCGGTTTAACTTTGATAATGTCATCAGCTCAGATAATATTATTGATAATAATACGTTTACAAGCAACGGAGCCGGAGCGCAATCAAGCTTAGGATCAAACATTGTTGTTATTGCAAATGGAACGAATCGCTCTTGTTCCATTGCATTAGGAGACAACACTTTCTCAGACAACGCCTCTTCTGCGCTGTACATGCACACGAGCGGCATGTTTACAAGTCTTGAAGCCACAGTGTCTGGCAACACAATAAATGGAAGTTCTGGTCTAGTTTTTGCAACCCCTGTCGATGATTTGACACTGGTTGCGACAAACAATGCGATCATAGGGGGCGGTGATAACGGGATCGCCATCATAAGCTCCGGAGTTACCTTAACGGGTGCTATAACAATTAATAACAATACAATTTCAGATATTGTAAATTCTTCAAACGGGGTTTCTATAAGCCAAAACTTCTCAGTTCTTAATCTAACGCTATTAAATAATGCAATTAACAACTGCCAAGGGACTGGAATTCTCAGTTATTCTCTCGTAGGCATTGATTCCCTGACCATGAATATTTCGGGTAACGCCATTAGTAATTGCCAAAATCTCTCATCCAATGCTTCCTCTGGCATAGATATAGAACAGTATACAGATCTTACGGGTTCGGTTACCAATAACACGCTAACAGATAATACAGGCGTAGCCGTAGTTATTGGTTCTGGCCTATCGAGTCCTACAGCTTGTCTAACTCTTACCGGCAATCATAGCAGCACGGATTATCTTCTGACCAATCCAGGAGATGGACACTTCAACTTAAGCCCATGCAATGTGGATGCCGCTAATGTGGGCACGATCAACACATCCGGCGTTATTGACCTCGTTCAATCCTGCTCTAACCCTGTCCCTTGTCCGTGAGCGGGCAGGTGACCTGATCCCATTTTTCCTGATAAGGAAAGCAAGTTGCAAGACTCCTTTGATGGAATCACAGGATTTTGCTCCAGTTTCGTCCAGTCTAGTGCATACTGTGTAATTTGGTTTTGCCTTGCCCAAAGCATCTTGTCACCTGTTTACCGACCTGGTTAATAAGTTATATTCCAATGTGGTGATGACGTGTCCGCGGAAAGATCGAGTATCGATGATCTTTGCTCCCCGTTCTGTATACCAATGGACTACTTGAAAATTTGAGGTAAAAAAGTGAATTTTTTCATATCCCAACTTTTTTGCAATGATGATCAAGGCTTGCGCCATGTTTTGTCCAATCCCTTGGTTTCTTTCTTCTGGAATTACATGGAAACTGCCTCCCCAGGGATTTCCGTCTTCGAGATCGGCTATTTCAGGTTCAGATTTGTCATCTAGAGAGATCACGCCCACGGGTACCGAATCTTTCAAAACAACAAATGCTAACGGAAGGCGGTCATCGTTTAGAGAATGATTGAATCCATCCGTGAGCTTTTCTCTGGTTAATGAAGTATCGTAATGATGCCAATCCTGATATTCCCATTCAACCAATAGAGGGATCGTTTCGGGGTGGTTTTTTAACAATTCTAGACGAAGTTGACTATTGAAAAAGAACATCTCGTTGATCTCTTGGATGACATCGCGAAGCAAAGAAGCAGTATCCTTTTTATGTAGGGGTGGTTCTGTTGCATCGCCAAATGAAACAGCGATAACCCCCAGAAGCATGAGAAATGAACGAAATCGATTCATAAAGACCCCTCGAAAAAGGAAGATTCTAAGAACCTATCCCAATAAAATTTTTCGTCGCTTTTCTGGATTATTTTGAGAGATTTTCGATTATTTTTCGAGGGGTCATATCGAAAGCTATATGACCCCTCGAAAAATAATCGAAAATCTCTCAAAAGAACCAAAAAATCGACTGAAACTTTTTCTTGGGATAGGTTCAACGCATGAATGATGTTTTTGTCATTTTGGAGGTGGAGCGATGCATCTCAAGAGGAAGAAAAGTGAACCCGAACCTCTAACTAAGACTGGACTCAAGAATGGGGCAAGGTCAGTTCGATACTATATTAAATACTTTAGGCTGTTTAGAGTCCTGGTCGATGAGGGTGATGGTGTAAGAAGGCTGATAAGCATGAACCGGCACAAAGATGATGGCATTGAACCGAGAGTGGGGGAATATCACTTGATCTCGGGCGGCCTTTGCCAAAAAGTCGTTATCAAGCGCGTCGTTGGCGTTAGAGGGCTTAATCCCATCCACTATGGCGGGGATGACCAAAGGCAAAAAAATAAGGACTCCTGCTGCGCCATATCCGACGGCTCTGCCAGCCGTGGACGTATGCACCTTCTCGGCGACCTCTTCCGGCCTAGCTACAGGTAGAGTGATGCGGTTGAGGGAGAAGACGTAGTTTTTGTCCGAGTCATTCTGAATATAGATTTGAACGGGTTGATACCCTTCGGCGAGAACGTCTCGATCGAGAAATCTATCGCAATCGCTTCGGGTGAAGGTTTTTGATACGACGGAGATTCCTTCATTCTTAGGGGCTAGGTGGACTAAATCTGGCGACGGGTTGTATAGAGGAGAGGCGCTATAACTGGCGCACGAGGCTAGAGCCATGGCGAGGGCTAAAGAGCTAGATACAAATAATAGTTTTTTGGGCTTCATTCGTCTTTCCATTATGGGGGGAGTGATTTTTTTGGCTTATTATACGAAGAGTGAAATTTGGGGTCTCTCTGAATGAATTTTTATGACTACCCCGCTAGGCAAATAGCTCGCTAGAACCTACCTCATACCTAGAGATCACCGTTGTAAAAAAATTGAAGAACATGAGATAGTGCATCCTCAAAAATAAATCTTATCATGCCGATAAGATTAAGGAGATGCTTCGCATGAATACAATCCTAATGCAAACCAAGTCGTTTTTATTTAGTCTTTGTTGCTTTCTTGGTGTTTTGACAACCTCAACTTGTGCAGAGGTTAAGGCTGTAAAGTTATTTGGCTATGAAGGTAATCTCGATCCGGTTACGACTTGTATGGTAGGAGGAAAGATCAAGGTTATAGCACCAGGCTCGTATGATACAACTCTTAGCATTTGGGACTTTGAAACGGGTAAGTGGGAGGGTGTAATAGGGATTCATGAGGGGTATGTTCGTTCAGTTACAACTTGTGTTGTAGATGGAGCAATCAAAGTTATAGCCGGGTATGGCGCTACTTTGTCAGACTCTACTTTTTCACACTCTTGGGCTAACGATCCTGAGCGTGTGCAGAATACGATTCGTGTCTGGGACTTGCAAACAGGAAAGTGTGAACATGCATTGCGGCGTCATATGAGCACTGCTACGGCTGTTGCGACATTTTTTATAGATGGACAGCCAAAGATCCTGTCGGGATCGGGAATCTATAGAGAGAGCAAGGGATGTGTTCATCATGATGGAGATATGCATACGTGGGATATGAAGACCGGCAAATGTGAACATACACTACGTGGGCATAACGGACCTGTTGACGCGGTTTCAACCTGTATTGTAGATGGAAAAACAAAGCTGGTTTCCGCCTCTAGTGATAAAACTGTTCGTATTTGGGATGCACAGACCGGTATTTGTGAGCGTGTGCTGTCAGGGCATGAAGATTGGGTTACGTCTGTTGCAAGCTTTACGATGGATAGCCAGGTAAAGATTGTGTCAGGCTCTCAGGATGGTGTTGTTCGTGTTTGGGATGCGCATTCAGGTGAATGTGAGCATATCTTGCAGGGGCCAAAATCTACAAACTGCCTGCTAGCTTCAGCTTTTTTAAACGGAGAATTAAGGTTGGTCGTAGGATTTCAAACAAGATTCGTCAGGGAAGAAAATAGTGAATTGTTAACTATCTGGAACCTACAAACAGGTCAGTGTGAATATTCGATACCTATAGCTAAAAGATTTGACTCTGTTTTTTCTTTTGAACAGAACGGAAAGAGCTATGTTGTGATGGGCTTTATGAATGGTGTCCTTATATTTTTCTAAAGAGGGGAAAAGTATGATATCTGTTAGAGATTATCGCCCAGAAGATGCCAAAGAGCTGGCGAGCATCTATTTTAATACTGTTTTCTGGGGGGTCATATCACATTGCCGTATATGACCCCCAGAAAAAGGATCGAAAACCTTTCAAAATAATCCAAAAACTCTGACGTTGTACCTTTTCAACGACAGTCTCTTAGGGCAGCCAATGAATGCGAGTGTTTCCCGTGTTGCTTAAAAATCACACTACTCCAGTTCGTGGACAATCTCTAAGATACTCAGAGACTCGAGTTGTTCTTGTAGATAGGGAGAAGAAATGTGTTCTTTGACTTGCAGAAGATGCTGTTGCAACTCTAATGTATATTTTTCTGGATACTGTTTGAGGTACAGAACAAGGGCAAGAATCCGTCCAGGTTGTTCTCCTTGACCAATCCAATACATGGGTTCAAATAGATCGAATAAACCGATCACTCGAAGCGAAGGGATCAATGTGTCAATCGCGGCTGAAATGGTTGCAATGTCTTTTCTGATGTCTAGCGTTTCTTTTTGCAATAGCAATGAATTGAGCAATGCCACATTTTTCAATGTGGCAACGACGGTTCCTTTCCTTGATGGTCCTGATTCTCCCGTATAAGGATTAGTTGAAATCAGCGCATCAACCCCTTCCGGCAGAACAGATTCAGGAGTAAAAGGTGTTCCCTCTATAGGACCCGTAAGAGAAGTGGTAAGACAAGCGCATCCGATGAGTACTTCTTTTTTTATCATAACCTTTCCCGCTCTGTTTTTAAGGGAAATTTAGCATAAATGGGGATTATGAACGTATCCCAAAATTCTTAATGATCGATCTTTGCGCGCTTTTGGCATCCTTTCGTGCTTTGCTCCTCGGGGATATTGAGACAATCATTGTCCGAAGCTGATATGAGGGCTCTAGTCTTGGCTCGTGAAGTAGGTGCTATCACGAACCAGGATTACAGACAGATCAACGGAACGCATACTCTAGCGGCTAGCCATGCACTTAGGCATCTTCGAGATTTGGGGCTCCTTACAATGAAAGGAAGCGGAAGTGAGACCTATTATCAGCCAGTTCCTCAGATCATAGCGCAGGTCGGGTCAACCCCTTACATAAGCGGTTCTCCTGAAGAATTCCCTCCCTATACGAACCCCTTATATAAGGGGTTGGATGCGATACCTAAGGGGTTCCCGGATCTACCAGATGATTTGAAGAATAGGATCATTCATTTGAAAAAGCGCTCTCCGAAGGACGAGGTCGAGGAAATTGTAAAGCTTTAAGGACGATTTCAATAAATTCTTTGTGTTTTAACATATCATGTTGATAATAAGCAATATGCAACCGTTCTGTATTCACAAAAAGATGCTATTTTTGTGAAATCTATATTGCCGCAGTATTTCATGATCTCAAATTTGCAGAAACAAAAGGGACGGGGATCGCCACGATGAAAAGGCTGATGCATGAGGCGGGGTTGTCGACGCCGCGATTGATCGAGACGGATCAAGAGAGCAATAAGTTCAATTTACTGTTATTGCCCCATCATTTGCTAGATGAGTTATCTCCCGATCTTCATGCGATAATGCCTTGGAAATGAGTGTAAAATTGGCTGGTTTTCTAGAAAATTACGCAGTATTTACGCAGTTTAAGAAAGATTTGTCACATTTTTCATCAGCATAAGATCGATGAATGTAACGAGAATTTTCCTGTATGTCACAGCTGTTACAGATGTCACATGAGAAAAAGAGGAGGGCTAGATTGTTCGTTCCATCTTGAAGTTTGTCAACTCAACATCTTTTCTAACGATTGTCTGTTCGGTCACGACTCTAAATCCCCATTTTTCAAAAAACGGTTTTGCAGTGATGCTTACTTCAGAAAAAATAAGGCGAACATGGTTGTCTTTGGCTCTTTGAAGGATTTCTTTCATAAGGGCTGATCCAACACCTTTCCCAATCCATTCGTGGTGACAATAAAAGCAATCGATATGGCCATTTGGCTCGAATTCAGCAAATCCAACGATCTCATCCCCGACAGTGGCAACAATAGGCTTGGTTCTGGGAAATTTTTTTGCCCATCCTTCTGTTTCTAAGCTTGTAATAGGAGCCCAAACATCAACCTGTTCTTCTGTGTAATGTTGAATATTGATTTTGTGAATTGTATTGTAGAAGATCTTGGCAAGAGCTTGTACATCTTCGGGCTGATAGTCTCGAATGGATATTTCCGCCTTCATAGGCTTTTGTCCTCCAGTTCTTGTTCGAGTGCTTCAATGCTGGGGAGGGAGCCTTTTAATTCTTTGGGTAAGGATTCGACGATAGCCGCTTCGTATTGAGAGATGCCTATGGGTTTATTAATGTCTCGAAGGGCATACTCAGCCACGATTTTATTTTTGCCTTTGCAAAGAAGCAGTCCTATGCTGGGTTTGTCATCGGGGTGTTTCATTAAGTCATCAACAGCGGATAGATAGAAGTTCATTTTCCCTGCAAACTCAGGTTTAAAATCGGTTGCTTTGAGTTCCACGACGATAAAGCATCTGAGCTTGTAGTGATAGAAGAGAAGATCAATATAAAAATCTTGATCCCCCACAGATAGATGAACTTGGCGTCCGACAAAAGAAAAGCCAGCTCCTAATTCAAGAAGAAATTTTTGCACATGATCCAATAGGCCAGATTCCAATTCTTGCTCGTCGTGCTTATCTCTCAAAGTGAGAAAGTCGAAGCAATAGGGATCCTTTAGGGTCTGATGAGCTAAATCGGATTGTGGAGAGGGGAGGGTGTTTTGAAAATTGGTAGTAGCCTTGCCTTCTCTCTTATGGAGGTCACTCTCCAACCAGTGCAATAAGACATTTCGACTCCACCCATGTTCAATGGTTTTATGAGCGTACCAGATTCTATCTTGAAGAGTTTCAAGCTTTTGAAGGAGAAGGATGTTATGACCCCACGGAATTTGGGCAACAACCTGTTGCCCAATTGGGAGATCGGGATATTCTTTAGCAAAGTGAACCATATATTTGAGATTTCTATGAGAAAATCCCTTCATCTCAGGAAAGGTGGATTTGAGGTCTTTAGCTAGATTTTCGATAGTTTTAGCGCCCCACCCTTCATCTTTTTGTTTGAGGTGGATTTTAGAGCCTATTTCCCAGTAAAGATTGATGAGTTCATGGTTAACAGCTAAAGCGGCTTTTACCTGAGAAGTTAAGATTTTTTCTTTAATCTCCTTGAAGAACGCTTTGTATTCTTTCAGGTCTTTGGCTTGAACTTTCTCGACTGTGTTAGATGACATTTATTCTCTTGGTGTAAGTCGGAGAGTATAGCAGGAAAAAGGTAAAAACTAAATAGTTTTTACTGCAGTTTCATCTAGTCTACTGCGTAAAATTTGCGTAATTGAGCTTTACGCACCTGATTTCCTAGACGAAAATTTATGAGTGTATCTCACGAAAAACAAAAGGCTTCAGTCGTTAAACTGAAGCCTTTTAATTTGATGGAGGTGGAGAGAATCGAACTCTCGTCCTTAACACCCTCATAACATTGATGACTACATGCTTAGTGCCTTATTTGTAATCGACCCTGCCGAAAGGCTCTCATCGCGTCGGGCCAATGAGCGCTCTCTATCTCGAACCCCTTCCTAGATCGCCCAAAAGGGAATCGGGGTTCATACCAAGATGTATGACGGTAGACATCTGAAACTCCTGGTCAGATCTCAGGCTACCGGAACTAGGCAGCAATTAAGCTGCGGCTAGATTCTCGTCAACGTTAGAGTTGCCGTTTATTGTTTTGATCGGATGATTAAAGAGGCCAACCGATCGTCCTCTACATGCCACCAAAGACTTGAGCTTAAGTCGAAACCTTGACACCCCCGGAGGACAAACGCTATGGCCTTCCCCCTCCGGGGACGTAAAAGCTATGGTTTTACCCCCTCATTATAACAGATTTAAGATTTTTCACGATAGTCCTACTTTACTCCTTACCCTCAATAGGTTATGATAGGCTGTTTTTGAGAGGTTGTGATGTTCGATTTCGACCAAAATGAAGGGTTCCCCAGTAGAGAGGAAAAAATCTTAGCCTTTTGGAAAAAAGAGGGGATTTTTGAAAAATCGGTCAAAAAGGGAGACAAACTCTTCACCTTTTACGACGGCCCCCCGTTTGCCACCGGATTGCCCCACTACGGCCATTTGCTCGCAGGCACCATCAAAGACGTAGTCCCCCGCTATAAAACCATGAAAGGCTTCAGCGTCCCCAGAACATTCGGCTGGGATTGCCACGGTCTTCCCATCGAAAACGAAATCGAAAAAACCAAAGAGCTCTCAGGCGCAGGAGCCATCGAAGCCTTTGGCATCGACAAATTCAACGAAGAGTGCCGCAGCATCGTCCTTCGCTACACAGGAGAATGGAAAAAAACCGTCGAGCGGATGGGCCGATGGGTCGACATGGATCACGCCTTCCGCACCATGGACCTCTCCTTCATGGAAAGCGTCTGGTGGGCCTTTAAACAACTCTTCGAACAAAACTTGGTGTATGAAGGCTTCAAAGTCATGCCCTTCTCCATGAAATTAGGCACGCCTATCTCCAATTTCGAAGCCAATTTGAACTACCAAGAGGTCGACGACCCCTCCCTCGTCGTCGCCTTCGAAACCGCCCCCAACACCTTCTTCCTCGCCTGGACGACCACCCCTTGGACCCTCCCGTCCAACTTGGCCTTGATGGTAGGCCCTGAAATCGACTACGTGAAAGTAAAACACGAAGGCAAATTCTACTGGCTCGCAGAAGCAAGGGTCGGCAACCACTTCAAAGGCGAAGTAGAGATCGCAGAACGGTGCAAAGGCAAAAAACTCGCCGGCATGAAATATAAACCGCTCTTCGACTTCTTCGCGAGCCGCGAGGGTTTCCGCCTCATTTTGGAAGAGGCCGTTTCCACAGAAGAGGGCACCGGCATTGTCCACTCAGCCCCCGCCTTCGGCGAAATGGACTTTTACGCTTGCAAACGAGAAAATATAGATCTCGTCTGCCCCATCGACAACAACGGCAGATTCACCCAAGAAGTACCCCCTTGGGCCGGCCAATTGGTCAAAGACGCCGATAAAGAAATCGCCCGAGAACTCAAAAAAAAGGGGAACCTCTTTTACCAAGGAACCATTCGACACAGATACCCCTTCTGCTGGCGCTCAGATACCCCGCTCATTTACAAAGCCGTCAGAACGTGGTTCGTCGCCGTAGAACAATTTAAAGACCGCCTCATCGAGGCCAACAGCCAAATCGATTGGATGCCCGCCCACATCAAAGAGGGCAGATTCGGCAAATGGCTCGAAAACGCCAGAGACTGGGCCATCAGCCGCAACCGATATTGGGGAACCCCCATCCCCCTTTGGCGCAGCGAAAAAGGAGATCTCCTCGCCATCGGCAGCATTCATGAACTCGAACAGCTCACAGGAGCAAAAATTCACGATTTGCACAGACACCACATCGATCAACTCACCTTTGTCAAAAACGGACAGAAATATGAACGCATCCCAGAAGTGTTCGACTGCTGGTTCGAATCGGGTTCAATGCCCTACGCCCAACCCCACTACCCCTTTGAACACCGTCAACGTTTTGAACACACCTTCCCAGCCGATTTCATCGCAGAAGGAATCGATCAGACAAGAGCCTGGTTTTACACCCTCACCGTTTTAGCCGCCGCCCTTTTCAACAAACCGGCCTTCAAACACGTGATCGTCAACGGCATCGTCCTCGCCGAAGATGGCAACAAAATGTCCAAAAGGCTCCGAAACTATCCAGACCCCGACATCGTCATCCAAAAATATGGGGCCGATGCCATTCGCCTCTACTTGCTCAGCAGCCCAGCCGTTCGCGCCGAAGATTTGCGCTTTTCAGAAAAAGGGGTCGAACATGTCTTAAGACAAGTGCTCATTCCCTTCTGGAATTCATTCATCTTCTTATCCACATATGCCAAAATTTACCGTTTCAAGCCGCACAAAATGGGAAAACCCGAAGCGCTCATCGATCGCTGGCTTTTATCCGTGACTCAAAAACTCGTCATGGATGTCGAAAATGGGATGGAAGCCTACGATCTCAACCGCGCCGTGGGACCGCTCACTCTCTTTATCGAGCAGCTCACCAATTGGTACATCCGCAGATGCCGCAACCGCTTTTGGGCCGATGATGAAAGTCAAGACCGCAAAGAGGCCTTTCAAACTCTCTATGACGTGCTGCTCACTCTATGCAAAGTGGCCGCCCCCTTCATCCCTTTCTTGAGCGATGCCGTATACCGAGAATTGAAAACTGAAAAAATGCCCGAATCGGTCCACCTATGCGATTTTCCCACCTATGATGCCAGCGTAAGAGACGAAGCGCTCGAAAAAGAGGTCGAGGCGGCGCAAGCCGCTGTCAGCTTGGGCCACGCTCTGCGCAAAGAGCACAAGCTCAAAGTCAGACAGCCGCTCGCCAAAGCACACCTCATCACCTCGAACAAAGAGTTACTCGCCGCTTTAGAAAAACAGACGCGCCTCATTGCCGAGGAGCTCAACGTCAAAGAGATCGAGCTGCACAGCGATGAGGCCCAATTTGTCCAGTGGCTCGCCAAACCCAATTTTCCCGTGCTCGGCAAAAAAATTGGGAAGCTGATCCCGCTCGCCCAAAAAGCGATGCAAGGATTTGATCGCAAACAAATCCAAACCCTCGCCAAAGGCGGAACACTGAAAGTCGAGATCGGCGGAGAACCGGTCGAATTGGAGCCGCAAGATGTGCAGATCGAGCGCAAAGTCAAAGAGGGCGTTGCCGCCGGCAATGAAGGGGAGTTGACAGTCGCTCTCGACACCGCCTTAAACGACGCGTTGATCGAAGAGGGGCTCGCCCGAGAGATCGTCAATAAAATCAACTCGATGCGCAAAGAATTGGGATTTGAAGTCACAGACCGCGTTCGTTTAGCTTTACAAACGACCCCCAGAGTGGAGGCTTGCTTTAAAAAGTATCATGATTATATTTCTCATGAAGTACTCGCAGTTGAGATCAAGTTCGGAAAATGTGAAGGAACCCCATGGGACTTAAATGGTGAAGAAACCCGTATCTGCATCCACAAAATGTAAACTCTATCTATGTCGCCACGGCGAAACAGAGTGGACCCTCTCGGGACAACACACCGGACAGACCGATCTTCCCCTCACAAAGCGGGGAGAAGAGCAGGCGGTGTATTTACGCAAACGACTCGAAAACATCCCCTTTGAAGCTGTCTTTTCAAGCCCCAAAAAAAGAGCCGTCCAGACATGCGGCCCCATCCAACATCAATTGGATCCCAATCTGTGCGAATGGGATTATGGCGATTATGAGGGGAAAACCTGGACCGAAATCCAACAAATCAATCCCGGATGGACCATTTTTGATCAGGGCGCGCCTCACGGCGAATCGCCCGAACAGGTGGGCCAGCGGGCCGATGCCGTACTGCACAAAATATTGACCTACTCTGGCAATGTGGCCCTGTTTTCCCACGGCCATTTTTTACGCGTGTTGACTGCCCGGTTTCTAGGAATGGCCCCAGAGATGGGAAAACTGTTTCTCCTGTCCGTCGCGTCGATCAGTATTTTAGGCTTCGAGCGCCGCCAGCCTGTCATGCAACTGTGGAACTCATCACAAGGTTTTTAAATACCGCCAGCCTGTCATGCAACTGTGGAATGCATCACAAGTTTTTTAAATACCGCTTCCAGGGTCTTGGATGATCGGATGCATGCGAGGGAATGATCGCAAACATCGATAAGAACAGGGCGACGAGAATGTAGTTTTGGATGCTGAGGGGGAGCGGCATCGTCGGAAACGTATACCCTATGTAGAGAAGAAGCGCCGCCGGAATGATTTGCAGAAGATGCATTTTGTTGAGAGGTCCAATGTAGGAAAGCAGCGCGAACGCCCAGATGAGGATCGCACAGAGAATCCCCAACCAGTGGTGCAATGAAAAAAGAAAATGGCTCGCAACAAGCCAAATGCCAAGAAGGATCTCACAAATCCGGGCCCACATTTTTTTTACTCCTTTGTTGCAAGGTGGCCTCTCCCGCGGCAAGGGCTTCAGGACTGGGGTAGCCCCAAAAGGCCCACCAGGTCGTTTTCCAAGAGGACCGCTTTTTGATCTCATACAGATAAATACAACTCGAGACCACCTCATCATAAGCTAAAAAAATCAAAGTGAGTGAAATCGCTGCCGTCACAAGACAGAAAAAACACCAGTGCTGCACCACAAATCCTTGCATGAGCACGAGGATGATGCTGACGCACCCTAGAGGAATCACATCAATCCCAAATAGAATCACAAGCCAAGGCCGATCCTGCCAGCGCCTTTCAGACCCAGCCATCGCAAAAATCACATCGGATAAATAGGCGAAAAATCCAAGCATCGCATCGGGAATCCGAATCCAATGGATAATATCCTCGGAGACATCTGAGTCGAGCACCTGCATCGAACCATCCCCAAAGATCGGATCCCAAATCGTCCCGATGATACGCCATTGATAGAGACCCAAATACAGGGCGATCAGCGTGGCCAGAGTGGCAATGGCGGCAATGCGCAGGCGCTGATGCCAAGAAGAGGGATTATAATTCCACGGACGGGCTGGCGATGGGTGCAGTGTCATACCCTTCTCGCAATACGGGAAATGGCCTTAGAATTTCAAGGGATTTTGCATTTTGCGCCGCCAATAGAGAGACGAGGCCACCCCTGCCAGAGAAAAAAGGACCCAAACCGTCAGATTCGGGAACGTGGCATGCGGTTGCGGGGGTTGCGGAATGCGGCCCCACCTTTCTCCAGGCGGTGAAAAGAGAAAACTGATCCCCCCCTTCAGATTGTTTTCAGGAATAAATCCAAATTCGCGGCTGTCGGCGCTCATCGCATGATTATCGCCCAACCCCAAATACATCTTCTCCGGAATTTTTAGGCCAAATTGCCGGATCTCCTCGAGAGTCGGCGCCCCTTGGTCGACAAATAGCGCCCCTTTTTGCATGTCGAGAGCCGGATCTCCTTTCCGCAAGATAGCGCCCCCCATGAGATACAGATCCCCACCCCGGAAATAGGCATAACGAGAAGGCGTTGCCTTCTGGTTCTTCTGCGCCGGCAAATAGTGATTAAATGGCTCGATCCCCAAATTAAAGAGCTTATGAATCACCTCAGGTTTTTGGCTGTACAGCGGATGATCGGCAGACAGTTCGCGCGTCACCCCATTCGTGAAAAGCCCCAAGAAAGGAATCGTCGGAAAGGGAAGTCGATACGCCTTGCCATTCACAATTTCATACTTTCCATCCGGCACTCCAGGCAGTTTGGGCAAATAGGCGCTCAGGTCTTTGGTATTCCACCCCAGACGATGAACGACGCCCCCTTTCACCTCAAAGCGGCAAGTGGTCATGTGCTCGGAGAGCGCTTTTAGGTGCTCCGCTTGCAACGGAAAAATCGTATAGCTCTTCGCAAGTTCAGGGTACTTGGCCCCTTGCAAGCTGGGATGGTGCGTCAGCTCCAAATACAAAACGCCCTCATCCACCGTGAGCTCAGGATGGATGACCATCAGCTCCGCGCGCGTTAAAAGGCGTGCCATCGCAAAATGCTTCATCCCCCACAAATCGCTATAATGGCTCGGCTTCCCTTGACCGGCAACAGGGAGCATTTCTCCCGATTGGCGAGTGAGCTTGGCCACAGGATGATTCATCTGATGAAACAGAATCGTCCCGTTTTGCCCCATCTCCTGTTTGCCCTCAAACCGGATCATCGGAATGTGCTCGAGATCTTGAAACCAAGGAGCCGTGCGAAATTCAGCGATCTCTTTCCCGGCCGCATCAATGCCGTACAGATGGCCGCCATAAAAATAGATCGTATCGCCCGGCTTGCCAATCAGACGCTTCACAAATTGCTTTTTTCCAGGAAATAAATAGAAATAGACGGTATCGCAATCGGAAATATCCATATCGCCGCCATTGAACACAATGATCGAACCGCGCTGCACTAAATCGGGATCAAAATAAAAGTGGGAACGCTGCAAAGGAACATTGATCCCATAATCGGTCTTGGAAACAATCAAATAGTCCTCTTCTTTCAACGTCGGACGCATCGATCCTGTCGGAATCGTATACAGCTCAAACCACATGGTCCGGATCAATACAGCAATCAGAAGAGCGACAACCATCCCCCCCATGAATTCGCGCATTTTGTCAAACCCGCTCTTCGGCATCAAACGGGCGCAAGCCTGATCCAACTCGCCCGCCATCCGCTTCGCCTCCACCGAATCTTTTTTCAAAATCGCTGCCCGCAACGCCTTGAGATAACCCTCAATCGACTCTCTTGTGTACTGATCCAAAGACTTGTGCTTGCGTCGATAATAACGGTGCGCTAAACGAAAAGCTTTACGCGACTTCCTTAAAGAAAAAAAGGGACCTATCATGCCTTGTAGTTTAGAACATTTCCTTGTCTTAGAGCAAGGGAAAAAGGAATGTGGAAAACTTGTTCATAACTTTCTTAAAACACTCAATACCAACTTTTTAAATCGCCTAGAGGGAAGTGCGTAAGTGGTTGATTGTGAACGAGTTATGTAAATAAGAGCGGCGCATAGAGAAATCCTCTATGGAGGTGTTCACGAAGAGGTCCAAACAAAGGGTTTATCGGTTTCGGTGTAGGAGTCGCTAAAACCGATGGGAATGAGGAGCCAGTGATACTGATGCTCCGATTCCAAGGTGGCATTCAAATCATCCAACTCAATGGCGACCGTTTTCCATTCTCCTTCGCCATGGATGAGGGAATGGGGGATAGGCAAAATCTGTTTTTCTTTGAGGGTGATGTCGATGGCATAAAGTTCGAACTGCTTGTAGTATTTTGGGCTTTTCACATTGAGCAGAAGGCGATTGTCTGTTTTTCTGGGCAAGCCGATGAATTCGGGCACTCTGCGGGGAATTTTTCGGTGGATGACGGGCAAGTTTTTCCCAGAGTCAATCAAGCGCAAAGCGGCCGTTGCATGGGATGTTTGGACCTGAATCCAAAAGGGGAAGGGGAGGGACTTGTCCCGATCGAAGTAGAGCATGACGTCTTGGTTGGAGAGATCGCTCTCGTCAGCGGGCCAGACGGTCTCATAGACATCAAAATGGGGCGATTCGATTTTTTTTCCTTCAAAAACCAGAGGAGGCACCCAATTTTTCCGGAAATCGGGTTCGCCGGGCATGGGGGGAGGACCGATTTTCCGCTGCTTTTCGGGCGCGACTTTGGTCATGGGCAGGTACAGCAAAGTGGCAACCAGGCTCTCTTTTTGAGAGAGCTGCAGCCAGGCGGAGCGGGAAAAGGAAAAGCATTCGAGCACCTGACCCGATTGAGGATCGATCTCCATCATGGACCAAGAGCTGTGCCCGGGCGCGTTCGATTTGACCCAGTCGGGCCAAGAATCGGGCCGTTTCTTGAGATTTTGCGTGGGGACGCTGATCTCTTCGAGGATGAGGGAGTGAGGGGTATTGGCGCGGATGGCTAAAACAGTGATGGTTTTGCCTGCCTCGGTGACGATATAATCGCCGATCTTGGCCTTTTCGATCCGTTCCTTCATCCGGAACGGAGCTGCCGTGAGTACAATCTGGATCAACAGAAAACAGCCAAGCCAAACTTTCATCCTTTGATCATAGTTGTTTTTCGGTTTAGAAACAATTGCCAAAGAGCTCCCTTTAGGCTATATGTCAAAAAAAGTCTGATATAGGGAGTGGTCGTTGAGCCTCAAGCGTCTTTTTTTTCTCACCTTTTCGTTCTTTTTGATTCTGTGGGGCTTTTGCGGTGATACACAAATGAACTCAAAAGTTGGTTTTTGGCTGCGCCGGACATCCGCATCTTTGGGGCCGCTTCCATCGCTCAACTTATTCAAGTTGAGCTGCTTCAGCGCCGCTTCGCTGCCCCAAACCTGCGGCGCCGGCTTTGCCAAATTCCCAACTTTTAAGTTCATTTGTGTATATTCGTCCACCCATAAAGAAGAAATTCAAAAAATCGATGCGGAGATTGCGCAGTTGGAAGAGATGAAGCGGGGGTATGAGGCGCGCGCGCTGCGCCATGACGATATGGCGACCTATTTACAATTTGACACGCAGGCTGTATTGGAGACGCGCCGGCATATTCAGTTGGCTGACGAAAACCGGAACAAGGCGGCCCTTGTTCAGGAACAGATCGACCGGTTGAAGGCGAAAAAAAAGCAGCTCCAATCATGATTTACAACCAATCGCTGGCTCTTTTGACCGACCTGTATCAGCTCACCATGGTGCATGGCTATTGGAAGGCGGGTCTTGCGATGCGCCAAGCGGTGTTCCACATCAACTTTCGGAGGTGGCCTTTCAAAGGGGGCTTTGCGATTGCGGCGGGACTCGACACGGCGATCCAATATCTGCAAGAACTGCGGTTTTCGGAATCAGACCTTGCCTATCTCGAGGGGCTCGATCTTTTTGAAAAGCCGTTTCTGGAGTTTCTGTCCACATTCAAGTTCGCTTGCGATTTTGATGCGTTGCCAGAGGGGAATCTGATCTTTCCGTATGAACCGCTGATTCGGGTGAAGGGGCCGATTTGGCAGGCGCAGCTGCTCGAGAGCCCGATGCTCAACATTCTCAACTTCCAGACGCTCATTGCGACGAAGGCGGCCCGTATCTGTTTAGCGGCCCATCCAGATCCGGTGATTGAGTTTGGGATGCGCAGGGCGCAAGGGATCGATGGGGCGATTTCTGCGAGCAGGGCCGCTTTTATTGGCGGCTGTGAGTCGACTTCTGATGTGATTGCGGGCAAACTCTTTGGGATTCCGATTCGGGGGACGCACGCCCACAGCTGGATCATGGCCTTTGAGGAGGAAGAAAAGGCTTTTGAGGTATTTGCGAAAATGCGTCCCAAGCATTGCATCATGCTCATCGACACTTACAATTCGATTGAAGGGGCGAAAAAGGCGATCAAGGTGGCTCAATCGATCCCCAACTTTGAGTTGAGCGGGGTGAGGCTTGACTCGGGCGATTTGGCGAAGCTCAGTATCGAGATTCGCAAATTGCTCGACCAAGCGGGCATGCAAAAAGCGCACATCATGGCGAGCAATGAGTTAGATGAATATCTCATTCGCGATCTCAAGCAGCAGGGGGCCAAAATTGATGTGTGGGGTGTGGGCACCAACTTGGTCACGGGCAAAGATCAACCGGCGCTTGATGGCGTGTACAAGTTAGCGGCGATCCAAAATGAGAAAGGGGAATGGATCCATAAAATCAAGCTTTCCGAGCAGACGGCCAAAGTGACGAATCCGGGCATTTTGCAGATCCGCAGGTATTTTGATGGGCAATTTTATACTGCGGATGCGATTTATGATGAAATTCTCGGCATTCAGGAGCCTGCTACGATCATCGATATACGCGATCCCAACCGGCAAATGGAGGCGGTAGGGCACCCAACCGATCTGCTCGTTCCCATCTTCCGCGCTGGCAAACTCGTCTATTCTGTGCCCTCGTTATTCGAATCGCAGGCGCTCGCAAAAAACGAATTGACCCGTCTGCCTCCCAACATGGAGCGTTTTACCAACCCTCAGCCATACTTGGCGGGGTTGGAAAAAAGGATCTATCAGAAAAAAATGGAACTGATTCGGAAAGTGCGTGGATAAGAGAGCGTTGATCCTTGTCGATGTGCAAAACGATTTCCTTCCTGGCGGGGCGCTCGCTGTGCCAGACGGCGATGCGGTGATTCCGGTCATCAATCGCATCCTTCCCCAGTTCGAACATGTCTTTGCGACGCAAGATTGGCACCCGCCCCATCATGTGAGTTTTGCCTCTACGCATAAAAAACGGGTGCACGATGTGATTTGGGTCCAGGGGATGCAGCAGATGTTATGGCCGGACCATTGCGTGCACGATACCGCTGGGGCGCAATTGGCGGATGCGCTGCACAAAGGGGCCATCGAACAGATCTTTCACAAGGGGACTGCTCTCGATGTGGATAGTTATAGCGCCTTTTTCGACAATGCCCGCAAAGGCTCTACAGGCCTCGCCGATCATCTCAAACATCTCCATATCAGAGACCTTTATTTTGCGGGACTGGCCACAGACTATTGTGTTCTCTATTCGGCGCTCGATGCGCTTGATTTAGGGTTTAAGGTGTGGGTGATTCGGGATGCGTGCAGGGCGATTGGGGATGCGGAGAGCGCGTTTAAGAAAATGGCCCATCATGGGGCGAAGATCCTGGATTCCCAGAGTTTGTGATTCTTCTGTGGGAAAACCAGATCATGTAAGAGACGATCCCGATGCCGATGAGGAAAGCGGGGATGGTGAAGGCGTAAAAGTATTCGATGGCGACCGCGATAATCGCGGCGAAGAGGCCGAGCACGATGCCGATGAGGATGAAGGTTGTCTCTACATAGACGCCGATGGTGAAGACGGTGAGCGAAAGCAGCGTGAGGGCGAACAGACTGGCCTGATTTCTGCTGAAGAGCCCTGAGTGGACGTAGAGTTCGACTAAGAAGATGGCGGCGAAAAGGCCGATCCAATGGAGCAGTTCATGCCAAAGGGTGATGGGCCTGACTATGTCTTGGCTGCGTCTCATGAGCCAGCTGAGCCAAAGGGCCATCGCGGCATACACGGGAATGATGGCTTTCCAATAGGCCCAGCCGCCTGAGGAAACCACGCTCGTGAGGATAATGCCGATGAAGGCGAGGACGAGCATGGCAATTCCAACGCCGAGCCGTGTCCTCCATGGGTGTTTTGAACGCATAACCGCACATTACGAGCTGCCGCCATTTTTGTCGAAGCTTTTTATATACCGCGGCAACAACCTATAACATGGCGATTAAGCCGAGAATGCCGATCGCAATGAGGTAAATAGCGACCACGATATTCAAAAACTCGGGGAACACAAGGATTAAAATCCCTGCGATGATGGCGACGATGGGACCGATGAAGGGATGGATCATAGAGACTCCTGGTTACACTCTCACATAAACGAGTTATACGATTAGTTCAAGTCCATCGTAGGCGATTTGGACTTTTACGCCTCGTTCGTGGGCGAGCTGTTGGATGTGATGAATGGCCCGTTTTTCATTGCGGACGATGGCGGCGCCGCAGTGGGTGACGATCATTTTGGGCACTTTTTGTTTCCTGCACCAGGTGAGTTGTTGGCGGACCGTTGCGTGGCCAAAAATTTGCCCGCTGGGTTCGTGTTTACGGATCATGGGATGGACGATGGTTGCGCCATCTCCGATGTAGAAGTCGATGTCTCGAAACGCGCGATCGATCTGGGGAATCCAAGTCACATCAGGGACATAGAAGAATTTCAAGGGGCCGCAGAGGATGCGATAACCGACCGCGGGAGCGCGGATCGAGTGCCAGACAGGAAAGGGTTCAAAACTAATGCCGGCGATTTTCTTTCTTTTTCTGTGTGCAAGCAATCTGCGATCTGTAATGGAGAAGTGCTGGATCAACTTCCAGGTTTCTCGCGTCGCCCAAACAGGACATGGGGCGCCCTTTTTCAGCCCCCAACAGTGATCTGGATGAGCGTGTGTGAGGACAATGTGGTCGGGCTTGATCTGTTTGACTTTGTGGAGCCATGAAGTGCCGCAATCAATCATCACTTTTTTTCTCTGGTACGTGATGAGAAGCGCAGTGTGCATGCGATGCCGCTTGGTTTTTGGATCGATCTCGCCGCGGGTGCCCAGAAAAGTCAATTTCATGTCTTTTGCATATACACAAATAAACGCAAAAGTTGGTTTTTGACTGCGCCGGACATCCGCATCTTTGGGGCCGCTTGCATCGCTCAACTTATTCAAGTTGAGCTGCTTCAGCGCCGCTTCGCTGCCCCAAACCTGCGGCGCCGGCTTTGCCAAAAACCAACTTTTGCGTTCATTTGTGTATAACGAAAGATTAAATTAAGTGCAAAAAATTATGGATTGGTGCAGAATCGCTGTACCTTTTTTGGAGGAAGAACATGACGACAGTGAACTCTACTACAACACAACCGATATCTACAGGATATTTTGGCTCTCTTTTGAGCAGCTGCACGCAATACCTTTCCGATCTTGTCAACAAAGTGAAAGATGTCTGCATGGATATTTTGCGAAAGATTTTACCTTGTTGCTTTTCCGCAACACCGCCCCCGATCAATCCCGCGACAGTGACACAATTGCCGTCCTCAACAACAGTGGCAGTGCCGTCGCCATCGGTCACAGCGCCGCAAGCTCCGAGCGTGCCGCTAGCGCCGCCATCGGACACAGCGTCGCGAGATGAGATCCCAGCGCCGCCGCCATCGGACACAACGACGCAAGCTCCGAGCGTGCTACTAGAGCTGCCGCCATCGGGCACAGTGTCGCGAGATGAAACCTCAGCGCCGCCGCCATCGGGCGCAGAGACGCCCACTCCGGGCGCGCCACTAGCGCCGTTGCCAGCGGACACAGCGCAGTTGCCAGCGGACACAGCGCAGTTGCCAGCGGACACAGCGCAGTTGCCAGCGGACACAGCGCAGTTGCCAGAGGACACAGCGCCGCAAGATGAGAACCTAGCGCCGTTGCCAGCGGACACAGCGCAGTTGCCAGTCACAGCGTCGCAAGAGAACAACTCACCAGAGCCGCAAGCTCCGGGTACTCCGCGAGAGTTGCAAACTCCGAGCGCGTCACCAGCGCCGGGAACCCCTCCACATCACACAGCGGTTGCATTGCCAGCGACACCGCCGTCAGGTGCAGGATCTCCAGCCAAGGCGTTAGATGAAATATGCGCAGCCGGCGGAATAGAGACATCTTCGCCTGAGAAGATATTACTTTCCAAACAAGCCATCGTTGGTTTCCGCGCTGCAGAGGCGTTTATTACGAGGATGTTGTCAACTGACTACACAGGATTCGAGTGTCCAGATAACTATGTTGATGGTCTATTGAATGAGGGATGGGCGATTGCAGACAAATACCAAGGTTCTACTGATCCGTTCGATGATCGCTTCGTGCAGTCTGTCGGCACCAAAAAAAGAAAGGAGTGGATGACATGGTTTTATGACAACCTGACTAGAGGTTCATTCGGATTCATGATGACTAATGAGAGCCGTACCAATACTTATGCAGTGGTGAGTGTCGACTACAAGGAAAAGATCTATATTCGTCTCTTTCGTCCTAATGGGACGCAAGAAACGGAACAAGCAACGCTTCAGACATTTACCCGGGTTGAAGATGTAATCGGAGTCCTGCCAAAATCACCAACCCAATATCACGCATATTGGTTTAAGTCAGATAGATATGCGCTCCCTAAGTAGGGCGTTTTCGCACACCCTTTGCGGAGGGTGTGCGTATCCTTTCCCAGGTCGGGCGACCCGCTGTGACCCATTTGTGTATATACTGCTCGTGATTCGAACATGGGTTTTGCCAGCGTTGGCGGCCACTCTACCCAATGTTTGCATCACTTTTGGTAGAGGCTTTTCGCGGCGGCTTTTTGTTTGGCGCTGACCAAATTGATGCAGAGGCCGCTGATGACGAGGAGGCAGGCGATGATTTTCCAGGGCTCTAATGCTTCTCCGAGCACCAGCATGGAGCTGAGCATGCCGAAAATGGGAACGAGGAGCGTGAAGGGTGCAACGGTTGCCAGCGGATAGATTTGCAAGAGGTGATTCCAAGTACCAAAGGCGAAGGCGGTTGAGCCGAGCGCAATGAATAGAATCGCGCCATAGGTGGCGGGCGCTAGGGTGTGCAAGTTGCAGACGAGCGGAAAAGAGTTCTCCACGCACAAAGAAAGCCCAAGCAGGACGGGCCAAGCGATCAGGCTGCTCCACACGAGCAGTGAGCCCGATTGCACCTTGCCCATTTTTTTCACAGTGATGCTCCCAAGCCCCCAGGTTAAAGCGGCAGCCAATACAAGCATAAATCCCAGCATCGAGGCGCCCATCTTCAGATTCCAGCCAATGAGAAAAATCCCCGCAAAAGAGACGCACGCGCCCAACATTTGCTTGCGCTCAATCGTCTCTTTCAAGATCGCTTTGGCAAAGAAAAGACTAAAAAAAGCTTGGACTTGTAAAAGAATCGAACTCAATCCAGCCGGCATCCCCACATGCATCCCCGTAAACATCAGAGCAAATTGCAAAACAAACATCACCAGAGAATAGAGAATCACCCACCGAAATGGAACTTGAGGGAATTTGAAAAAAAACACCGCCGGAATACTGACTACGAAAAATCGCGCCGCACACAACAAAATCGGAGGCAATTCGGTCAATCCAATTGCGATAAATACAAAGTTGATCCCCCACACAGCGACAACAAAAAAAATCAGAAAAATATGCGATAATTTCATGGTAGCGTTTGTAGTATACATAATACGCGTTTTAAGGAAAAGAAATCAGCGCGGAAAAAACCAAAATGATCACGAGCGACAAACGAAACATTTGACGCGCCCAGTGTTGATCATTGTGGGTTGTAAACCCTTTCAGGGAGTAGCCTCCCCAAGCAAGGCTGAGTGGAACCAGGGCCATGAGATAGCCAGACCCCATTGTGCTGACGAGGGGAAGGAGCAGCAGCGCGCACAGAAATGCGGCAATGTAGAGCAGCATGTGCACTTTCGTCACGCCGATGCCCTGAACCAGCGGCAGAACCGGAACGGAAGCGGCCCGATAATCATCCATTTTCCACATGGCAATGGAGTAAAAATGGGGCATTTGCCAAAGAACGAGAATCGCAAACAGCACACAAGCGCTTAAGTCCAATTGGTGGCTTGCCGCCACATAGCCGATCACCGGAGGCACCGCCCCAGAAACGCTCCCCACTAAGGTCGCATAACGAGTCTGGTGTTTCCAAAAGCTATACATCCCCACGTAAATAAAATAACCCACAGCCGCCAAGAGGGTCGCGATCCAATTAGTAAAAAAAATCAGAGCAGAAAAACCGAGGGTCCCCAGAATCATCGCAAACAATACAGCCGATTTTCCCGAAATCACACCCCGGGCCAGCGCCCGATTTTTCGTCCTCTCCATCTTCCGGTCGCTCTCCCGGTCAATGTAATTGTTAAACACGCACGCCGATCCAATCACCCCGCCCAACCCAATCGTGAGAAAGAGAAATAAAGTCCAATCGAACCCCCCTCGCGAGGCCAAAGCAAATCCCCCCACGGTCGTGATCAGATTCCCCAAAATAATCCCCGGCTTGGTCAGCAGATAATAGGTTTTCAACATGCCCAGTAGCTTACAAGAAAAATTTTTTCTAGACAAGGTTTGAAGAGAAAGAGTATTTTGAAAAAACATTTATGCAAAGAAAACACCTCTTTTTGGCTCTTCTGTCCGCAGGCTTGATTCTGCTGATTTTCCTCATTATGCAGCCTTTGGAGGTCATTCACTTTGTCGATTATATCGCCATTTTAGCCCCAAAAGGGGCGATCGCCCTCGCCGAGCGCAATCTGTTATTGATCATTCAAGCCGTGATGCTCATCGTCGTCATCCCTGTCTACCTCTTTACATTTATCTTTTCTTGGAAATTCAGCGCGACGAAACCTCACGAGCACTATGATCCCGATCTCGTCGACAATAAAGTCGCTGAATATTTTTGGTGGGGCATTCCAGCCGTTTTAACCGCAGCGATTTGTGTGTTGACCTGCTACAAAACCGCTGAGCTCGATCCCTACAAGCCGATCCCCAGCGAGAAAAAAACAATCACCATCCAGGTGGTCGCGCTCCAGTGGAAGTGGCTCTTCATCTACCCCGAAGAACAGATCGCCTCTGTCAATTTTCTCCAGTTCCCCGTAGGCGCTCCTGTTCGCTTTGAGATTACCGCTGACGCTCCCATGAACTCCTTTTGGATTCCCCATTTAGGGGGACAAATCTATGCCATGCCGGGCATGAGAACCGTCTTGCACTTAATCGCGGACGAGGCGGGCGTCTATCGCGGCTCTTCCGCCAATTTGAGCGGCACCGGTTTTGCGGGCATGGTCTTCCAAGCCAAAGCATCCACCGAAGAGGAATTCCAAAATTGGGTGGCCCAAGCGAAAGCGTCGAGTGGATTAGACTATGCGCAGTTGGCTAAGCCGAGCTCCTATGATCCGGTGCAAATGTATACTGTGGCGCCGGGACTTTTTGATCAAATTGTGATGAAGTACATGAAATGAATATTTTTGGAAGACTGACACTCAAATCCTTTGAACACGATTTCGTCCAATCCAGCGCCGTTGTCGGGATGGTTTTGGGGGGGATTGCTGTATTTGCCCTCATCACGTACTACAAAAAATGGAAATGGCTCTGGCACGAATACATCACCACGGTCGATCACAAAAAAATCGGCATCATGTACTTCGTCGTCGCCCTTGTGATGCTCCTCAGAGGATTTGCGGACGCCCTTCTGATGCGCGTCCAACAAGCGTTGTCTGTCGGCGACTCGTTCGGCTATTTGGGCGCCGATCACTATCAGGAGATCTTTTCCTCTCACGGCACCGCCATGATCTTCTTCGTCGGCATGGGGGTCGTGTTTGGCCTCATGAATTGCCTGGTCCCCCTGCAAATCGGCGCTCGCGATGTCGCTTTTCCCTTCATGAATGCGGTCAGTTTTTGGCTCTTTGCCTCAGGAGCCGCTCTCTTTTTAATCTCACTCGGCATCGGCCATTTCTCCGCCACCGGGTGGCTCGCCTATCCGCCCCTTTCGAGTCTCGAATACAGCCCCAATGAGGGCGTTGACTGGTGGATTTGGATTGTGCAATTGGCGGGGATTGGCAGCACACTGGCCGGCATCAACTTTATAGTGACCATCTTAAAAATGCGCTGCAAGGGGATGACCCTGATGAAAATGCCCATTTTCACCTGGAGCGGTTTTTGCTCGATGATTCTCGTCCTCTTCGCCTTTCCCATACTCACGGGGACGTTGACGCTCCTTTCGCTAGATCGCTACATCGGCACCCATTTTTTCACCGCAAGCCACGGCGGCAATTTTATGATGTATATCAACCTGATTTGGGCGTGGGGACACCCCGAGGTATATATCCTCATTTTGCCCGCTTTTGGCATCTTTTCCGAAGTGGTGCCCACATTTTCTGAAAAACGATTGTTTGGCTATTACTCGATGGTATGGGCCCTCATCATGATCACGATTCTCTCATTTCTCGTATGGCTGCACCACTTTTTCACAATGGGCGCAAGCGTCAACGTCAACGCGTTCTTCGCGGTGATGACGATGTTGATCGCCATCCCAACCGGCGTGAAAATCTTCAACTGGCTCTTCACCAAATACCGCGGCAAAGTCCACTTTTCCAGCCCCATGCTCTGGTTTTTCGCCTTTGTGCTCAACTTCAGCGTCGGCGGCATGACCGGCATCCTGTTGTCGGCCCCGCCAGTCGATTATCAAGTGCACAACAGCCTTTTCCTCATCGCCCACTTCCACGGCATGGTGATCGGCGGCCTCTTGTTTGGCTTCTTCTCAGGGCTCACGTATTGGTTCCCCAAGGTGACCGGCTTTTTTCTCAACGAGAAGCTCAATCTCGCCGCGTTTTGGTGCTGGTTTATCGGGTTCTTGCTCGCCTTCATGCCGCTGTATATGCTCGGCTTCATGGGAGCCACAAGGCGCCTCAATCACTACGACCCTGCCACCGGATGGCAGCCGCTCTTTCAACTCGTGCTCGTCGGCGCCGTCTTGATCCTCTTCGGGATTTGCTTCCAGTTCGTCAGCATTTTCTACAGCATCTGGCAGAGGCAAAAAAATCGAGACACAACAGGCGACCCTTGGAACGGCAGATCCTTGGAATGGTCCATCCCATCGCCTGCGCCCCTGTATAATTTTGCCATTTTGCCTGTCGTCGATCAACTCGATCCGCTCTGGGCCATCAAGAGGGGACAGGCGCCGAAAGTGGCCAGGCGCTATGAAGATATCCACCTCCCGATCAATACCGCCATTGCCCCTTACATCGGCCTCTATTCCTTTTTCTTCGGCTTTGCAATGACCTGGCACATCTGGTGGCTCGCCATTGTCACTTTTCTCGCCGTCGTCATTTCCCTCGTCGTCCGCCTCGCCGAAAAAGAAAAAATGCAAGTGATTACAGCTCAACAGGTGGAAGAAACGGAACTCAAATTTGGGAAACAGCGATTATGACGATACACCATCACCGAGAAGCGCATCCCGACATGAGCGTCCCAGATCCGCAGCAAGACGCCTTTGGCCGGGTGACGCTTGGCTTTTGGTGCTATTTGATGACCGACTGCCTGCTGTTCGGCACGCTGTTTGCAGCGTACGCTGTTTTGCATAATAGCACATTCGGAGGACCGACTACGCAAGATCTCTACAGACTCCCTTTAGCTTTTTGCGAGACGATGGCTCTTTTGTTCAGCAGCATCACCAGTGGAATGGGCCTCCTGGCAGGTCTGAAAAGCCACCCCAAAAAGGCGGTTTGCTGGTTGATTGTGGCCTTTCTTTTCGGCGCCGCTTTCATCGCGATGGAATTGCATGAATTCCATGATATTGCCTTTGTGCAAGGACACCCCTGGACGCAATCGGCGTTTCTCTCTTCTTTTTTCACGCTGGTGGGCACGCACGGGCTGCACGTTTCGATCGGGCTCTTTTGGATGCTGAACATGATTGCGCAGATTCTCTTTTTGGGGATCACCGTCGACACCTTCCGCAGACTCGTGGTCTTTAGTCTGTTTTGGCACTTTTTGGACCTTGTCTGGATTTTCATCTTCACATTTGTCTATTTAATAGGGAGCCTATGAGCGAAGAGCGCAGTTTAAAACAGATCCAAAAAGCATGGCCTCAAACGCTGACCCTATATCTCACCGGATTTATCATCTGCCTCATCCTCACAGCCCTCTCGTTTTTCTTAGGGGGCACGAAGGCATTGCGAAGAGATCTGCTCATTGTCGTGCTTGTATTTCTCGCTGTCGTGCAAGCCTTTGTGCAGCTCGCCTTCTTCATGCACCTGACAAAACATTCAAAACCGCGCTGGATGCTCATCGTCTTTGGCTTTATGGTGCTTGTTCTCGTCATCGTCGTGACTCTCTCTATGTGGATCATGTTCGATCTCAATGCCCGAGTGATGCCATTGATGAAATGAGAGTTGTCAGAAAAGTAAAAAAAATCTTAGACTGTCACAGCAATGCCCATAAATCGAACGGAATCACGTCCCTCTTTCGTCGACGTCATGAGACGGGGAACGATGTGCAATATGCTTGGAGTTGTGGTGACGCACCCCCTCAAAGTGATCCGCTATTGCCAACAAACAGGCGATCAAACGATCCGCATCACGGCGCGAGGTATTTTCCAGAGCCGAGGATTCACAGGCTTTTATCGAGGATTACCTCCTGAACTGAGCCTCACTGTTTTGAGAGGGCTTGTGGGTTGGCCCATCATGGTGAAGGGGTCAGAATCCCTCGAGCCATATATCCCAGACCCTTATGTTCGACAGGTGCTCATCGGGTCTATCGTTGCCCTTTTCGATGGGATCGTGACCACTCCTTGGGAACAAAAGAAAATTCGGCGAGCTGTAGACGCCCCCTTGTCCACACATCGATGGCAGGGATTGCCCATCAATTGCGCTCACCGATGGGTGAAACTGATCGCTTTCTTAATGGCGCAACAATACTTCAGTCAAAAGCAGCCTGAACAACCAACCCTCGGAGAACGGCTCAAAGTGGGTTTGCAGGTAACGGGCGCTGTGGCCCTTGTCTCCACTCCGTTCGATCGGACCCATACACTGATCCAAGCGGGTCTATCCTCCTCGTCCAAACGCCCTTCTTGGCGTGGCATGTTGCTGTATATGCTCCCTCTTGGCATCAACACCATGCTGTCGAGTCTTTTTCTCGAAACATTGAAGGACCGATCCGGGTAAAATGGTGATAAAATGGAATGGGTATATGTTCCCTAAAATCTGAAGAACTGATATCCTCTCCCCCATGTTAAAATGGTTGTCAGATTACAACAAGCACCTGATTTTATTGAGCGTCGCTAGCGGAATTCTATTCGGGCTGTGGACCCCATCCCTGTTTGAATCGGTGCAATTTTTAGGCACCACTTTTATCAATCTGCTCAAATTATTCGCCCTCCCCCTGATTTGCTCCGCCCTGATCGCCGCTCTCGGAGACCTCTCCGGCAACCTCTCGACCCTCAAATCGCTTTCGAAAAAACTCGTTGGATACATGCTGGTCAGCGAGATCATGGCCGTGACGATTGCTCTGTGTTTGTTTAACCTCTTCAAGCCAGGCGTTGGCGGAGATGGCTCTCTCATTCTCAATGCTGGATTTCAACCAGTTGAGCATCAGGAATTTGGGTTTTCCCGCTTCGTTCTCTCGATCATTCCCGAAAATATTTTTTATTCGCTGACGCATTTTGAGGTATTGCCGGTGGTGATTTTTTCGATTCTCTTTGGGTTGGGGTGTACCTTTGCTGGGGAGGCGGCTAGACCTTGTGTGAAGCTGGCGATTAGCATTCGAGAAGCATCGACGAAATGTTTGAATGGGGTGATGTTTTTAGCGCCGCTGGGCATTTTTGCTTTGGTGGGGTCAGGGGTGGCGCAGTCGCATCTTCATGGGGATTTAAAGATGAGTTTTCTCTCTTTGCTCTCTTTTGTGGCGGTGCTGATTCTAGGATTATTTTTACATGGGTTATGGCAGCTGATCGCGGTTGCTGCGATCTCGAAGCAAAGAATGGGGAATATTCTTCAAAAAAGTTTACCTGTTTTTTCGACGGCTTTTGGCACTTCGAGCTCTTTGGCCACTCTGCCGGTTGCCATGCATGTGGCGGACTCTTTGGAGGCCAAGCCATTTGTGACACGGCTGATGCTCCCGATCTGCGCTTCGATCAACGTCGGCGGCATGATGATGTATGAGATGGGAGCGGCCCTCTTTTTTTCGCAGATGCTCGGATTAGATCTCACCCTGTCGCAGCAGATTTTGTTGGCGATCGCCTGCATTTTAGGCGGCATGGCAGAAGGGGGCATTCCTGAAACGAGCATGGTGAGTTTAATCGTGGTCTTTAAGATCGTCAATATTCCGCTTTCTGCCATCAGTTTTCTTTTGCCCTTAGATCGAATCATTGACCGTTTGCGCACGATGGTGAATATCTTTGGCAATATGTGTGGAGTCATTTTAGTCAGCAAGCTGACCGAAGAATCGCCCGCTGAGAGATTCACCCAAAACTCAGGTTAGTAACCTGCGCGGCGGCCATAGAAGGTATCTACAAAGTAAGAATTCGTAACTTTCAGATCCATTTATACTTGCTCAGAAAAAAGAGTTCTCGATAGGCTCAAAAGATATTGGAACTCTAAATGATCAGGTCGCTCTACAGGGCAATTTTTGTCTTCTTTTTTTTGTGCGGAATCCGAACGCGGCCATTAAACGCGGCCACATGGACCGGTGCTATGAGCTCTTCGTGGCTTGTCAATGGCAATTGGACGTCCCCTGCGACAGCGCCAAATGCTACGGGCGCTGTCGCCATTTTTGGTCCAGCGGGTGGACTTACAGTTGCAGGAACGGGTCCAGTGACAGTGGGCCAAATCGAATTTAATAATAGCAACACTGTTGAGATTACGACTTCTCCATTGAATTTTTCTGTCAGTTCGGGGAGTGCATCGATTGTGGATGGTTCATCAAACAGCGTGATCCACCAGATCCAAAGTGCAAGCATGGTCTTGGAGAGCGACTTGAATATCACACTGACTCAAACTGGCAGCGCCTTGGGTATTTCATCGCTGATCTCAGAATCAGGTTCGCATCAGATTACCATCAACGTACCAAGTTCTGTCAACCTGACAGGAAGCTCTGCGAATACGTTTTCTGGGGGAGTCAATCTACAAGCAGGCACATTGTATTTACAGATCAATGGACTTTTAGGTTCTGGGGGCGTGACGATGGCAAGCGGCACAAACATGGAACTAGGGACCTCGGCGACCTCTGTCTCCAATGCCATTAGTTTTACGGGAGGTTCGGCGACCCTTTCCACGCAAGGCGGTGCGACAAAAACATTCAGCGGAGCGCTCACAGAAACTTCAGCGACAACCATTGTGGTGTCAGCCAACGGAACGGTCGTTTTTTCGAATACGAGCAACAATTATTCGGGAGGCACTCAAGTATCGGCAGGCACTTTGCAAGCGGGCGCTGCGAATGTTTTTGGTACGGGAGATGTTTCACTGACTGCGGGCTCGGCGAAACTCGATTTGCACAACTTCAACCAATCGGTGGGAGGCATATCTTCTGCAGGCACGGGCCAAACGATCGCTTTGGGAAGCGCTGTGTTGACGACCAGTGAGGCCTCTTCCGCTACGTTTAGTGGAGCGATCACAGGGAGCGGCGGTTCGATCATTTTTTCGGGATCGGGAACGCAAATTTTGGCAGGCACGCAAAAAACCTACACGGGTGGGTCTACGATCTCGTCAGGCGCCACAGTACAGATGGGGGGCAGCAGTGTTTTGCCATCGTCAGGTACGGTGACTGTCAACGGAACCTTGCAGCTACAAGGGACGACGCAATCCATCGGTCCTCTTGCGGGGACAACCGGATCCATCACCTCTTCGGCAGGAGCCGCGTTGACATCGACTTCCTCGAGTAGCACCTCTTATAGCGGCACCATTTCAGGGAATACCTCTTTGACCTTTGCGGGTTCTGGAGGCGCCGGTACTTTGACATTGGGGTCATCGAATAGTTATTCAGGAGGGACCACCATACAAAGTTCCGGCACGATCAGTATTAGCAATGACAATCAATTAGGCAATGCAGCAGGCACTTTAGCTTTCAACTCAGGAACTCTTCATGTGACCAATACGACCTCTTCGAATCGGGTGGTGACTTATACGGGAGGGGGGACTTTTAATATCGACAACGCAGTGGTGTACAGTCTCTCTGGGGGCAGTGGAGTGGCTACAGGTTCTTTGACAAAAACAGGTTCAGGATCCATGACGCTGACTGGAACGAACCAGTATACGGGAGGCTCCACGATCACGCAAGGGACGCTGACAATGGGAGGCAGTAGCGTGTTGCCATCTTCAGGCACAGTGACTGTCGATGGCACCTTGCAATTACAAGGAACGACGCAATCCATCGGTCCTCTTGCGGGGACAACCGGATCGATCACCTCTTCTGCAGGAGCCGCGTTGACATCGACTTCGTCGAGTAGCACCACTTACAATGGCACAATCTCAGGGAATACCTCTTTGACCTTTGCAGGTGCTGGAGGGGGTATGCTGACATTGGGAGCAGCCAATGGCTACACTGGAGCCACCTCTATTCAAGGGGGCACTTTGCAAGCAGGGATTGCCAATATCATCTCTTCGAGCACCTCTTTGACGTTAAGCAACGTGGCGGGGGCTGTATTCGATCTCAACAGTTTTAATCAAACGATCGGCACATTGTCTGGCGGCGGCACAACAGGGGGCAATATCACTTTGGGTTCTGCCACTTTGACCGTGACGCAAGGCTCCAATCAGACCTATGGCGGTCTCATTTCCGATGGCGGAAGCGTGGGTGGTCTTACCAAAGCAGGCGGATCTCGGCTGACGTTGTCTCAAGCCACTTCTTATACAGGCGCCACTTCTATCCAAGCAGGCACATTGCAAGCAGGCGTTGCCAATGTCATTTCTTCGAGTGGCTCTTTGGCTTTGAGTAACGTCGCGGGCGCTGTGTTTGATCTCAACAGCTTAAACCAAAGTATCGGGACATTGTCTGGCGGCGGCACAACAGGGGGCAACATCACTTTAGGCTCGGCCACTTTGACCGTGACGCAGGGCTCCAATCAGACCTATGGCGGTCTCATTTCAGATGGCGGAAGCGTGGGTAGTCTGACCAAAGCAGGCGCATCGCGGCTAACGTTGTCTCAAGCCACCTCTTATACAGGCGCCACTTCTATCCAAGCAGGCACGTTGCAAGCAGGCGTTGCCAACATTATTTCTTCGAGCGGTTCTGTGACGTTGAGTAACGTGGCGGGGGCTGTATTTGATCTCAACAATTTCAATCAAAGTATCAACACCTTATCGGGCGGTGGGGGTACAGGGGGCAACATCACTTTGGGTTCTGCCACCTTGACTGTGACGCAAGGCTCCAATCAGACCTATGGTGGTCTCATTTCCGATGGGGGAAGCGTGGGTAGTCTGACCAAAGCAGGCGCATCGCGGCTGACTTTATCTCAAGCAAACTCTTATACAGGCGCCACTTCTATCCAAGCAGGAACCTTGCAAGCAGGCATTGCCAACATCATTGCTTCGAGCGGCTCTTTGACGTTGAGCAACGTCGCGGGGGCTGTGTTTGATCTCAACAATTTCAATCAAACGATCGGCACATTGTCGGGCGGTGGGGTCACGGGCGGCAATATCACTTTAGGCTCTGCTACTTTGACCGTGACGCAAGGCTCCAATCAGACCTATAGCGGTCTCATCTCCGATGGCGGAAGCGTGGGTAGTCTGACCAAAGCAGGCGCATCGCGGCTGACGTTGTCTCAAGCCACTTCTTATACAGGCGCCACATCTATCCAAGCAGGCACGTTGCAAGCAGGCGTTGCCAATGTCATTTCTTCGAGCGGCTCTTTGACGTTAAGCAACGTGGCGGGGGCTGTGTTTGATCTCAACAGCTTAAACCAAAGTATCAACACTTTATCGGGCGGCGGCACAACAGGCGGCAACATCACTTTAGGCACTGCCACACTGACTGTGACGCAAGGCTCCAATCAGACCTATGGCGGTCTCATTTCCGATGGAAGCAGCGGAGGAAAATTAACGAAGGCAGGCGCATCGCGGCTGACGTTGTCTCAAGCAAACTCTTATACAGGCGCCACATCTATCCAAGCAGGCACGTTGCAAGCAGGCATTGCCAACATCATTGCGTCGAGCGCCTCTTTGACGTTGAGCAACGTCGCGGGGGCGGTGTTTGATCTCAACAATTTCAATCAAACAATCGGCACATTGTCTGGCGGCGGCACAACAGGAGGCAACATCACTTTAGGCACTGCCACACTGACTGTGACGCAAGGCTCCAATCAGACCTATGGCGGTCTCATTTCAGATGGGGGGAGTGGCGGCAGTCTGACGAAAGCGGGCGCATCGCGGCTGACTTTATCTCAAGCCACTTCTTATACGGGCGCAACTTCTATCCAAGCAGGCACGTTGCAAGCAGGCGTTGCCAATGTCATTGCCTCGAGCGGCTCTTTGGCTTTGAGCAACGTGGCGGGGGCTGTGTTTGATCTCAACAGCTTAAACCAAAGTATCGGCACTTTGTCTGGTGGCGGCACAACAGGCGGCAATATCACTTTGGGCACTGCCACACTGACTGTGACGCAAGGCTCCAATCAGACCTATGGCGGTCTTATTTCCGATGGAAGCAGTGGCGGCAGTTTGATTAAGGCGGGTGCATCGCGGCTGACGTTGTCTCAAGCCACCTCTTATACGGGCGCCACTTCTATCCAAGCAGGCACGTTGCAAGCAGGCGTTGCCAACATTATTTCTTCGAGCGGCTCTTTGACGTTGAGCAACGTGGCGGGGGCTGTATTTGATCTCAACAATTTTAATCAAAGTATCAACACCTTATCGGGCGGTGGGGTCACTGGCGGCAACATCACTTTGGGCACCGCTACACTGACTGTGACGCAAGGCTCGAATCAGACCTATGGCGGTCTCATTTCCGATGGAAGCAGTGGCGGCAGTTTGATCAAGGCAGGCGGATCTCGGCTGACGTTGTCTCAAGCAAACTCTTATACAGGCGCCACTTCTATCCAAGCAGGCATTTTGCAAGCAGGCATTGCCAACATTATTGCGTCGAGCGCCTCTTTGACGTTGAGCAACGTCGCGGGGGCTGTGTTTGATCTCAACAATTTCAATCAAACGATCGGCACATTGTCGGGCGGTGGGGTCACGGGCGGCAACATCACTTTAGGCTCTGCTACTTTGACCGTGACGCAAGGCTCCAATCAGACCTATAGCGGTCTCATTTCAGATAGCGGAAGCGTGGGTAGTCTGACCAAAGCAGGCGCATCGCGGCTGACGTTGTCTCAAGCCACTTCTTATACAGGCGCCACATCTATCCAAGCAGGCACGTTGCAAGCAGGCGTTGCTAA
>JAGWZL010000018.1 GCA_018968815.1 Verrucomicrobiota bacterium
ACCGATTTTCGATTGAAAAGTTGGGGGCAATATACTGAATGTCGATATGGCCCCCAACTTTTCAATCGAAAATCGGTCAAAATAATCCCCAAAATCGACGAAATCCGAATCCGTTAACAGTCTCTCTAAGGTCTTGGGTGAAATGCCTGAAAGGCGCTCTTCAACCGATGCCCTGTCACATGAGTGTACCGGTCAGTGGTGGCAATGTCCTCGTGCCCTAACATATCTTGGATGAGCCGTAGGTCCGCCCCATTTTCTAAAAGATGGGTCGCAAAAGAGTGGCGCAACGTGTGCGGCGATATGCTTTTCAAAATTCCTGCGGACGCAGCGTACGCCTTCACGCGGCTCCAGATCGTCACTCGATCGATCGGCTTTCCTCCACGCGTAATAAAAAGAGGCCCATTCTCCTCTTTGACCTCCCCGCGAAAGTGCAACAGATAGCGGTCCACTGCCTCAATCGCCCTCTTCCCAACCGGCACGATCCTCTCTTTTTTTCCCTTGCCCTGAACCTTCACAAACGTGTCGCTTAAGTCGTTGATTTTAAGACTACACAGCTCCGATACGCGCATTCCGGTGGCATAGAGGAGTTCTAAAATGGCCGCATCGCGCGCGCCGAGCGCATCCTCGATTTTGGGCTGTGCGAGAAGCGTATCGACCTCTTCTGTTGTGAGCACTTCAGGGATGAGCTGCCAGAGTTTGGGCGTATCAAAATAACGGCTTAAATCGATGTGGATCACACCCTCTTTTTTCAAGAAACGGAAGAATACTTTGACGGCCACCAACATTCGGCAAATGGAGGAGCTTGCAAACGATCTCTCTCGCAAATGGGAGATGAAGCGTAAAATATCTTCAGGAAGAGCTTCTCGGACCGATTTGGGCTGTATGAAGGTCTCAAAAGCGGCGATATCGCGCCCATACGCTTGAACTGTATGCGGCGAAAGCCCTTTTTCAGAACGGATATAATCGAGGAAATCGCTTCTGATGGTGGAATGACCTTTTTCTTCTCAGCATGCCAAAATCACCGATTTTGCATGAAGCGCTTTAGAGACTAACTTTTCGATTGTGTGGGGGAGGGGGCTACACTACTTTGCAAACGACTTTTCCTATCGCTTGGAGCGCTCGCCTAGCAAGGCCATCCGTCTTTGCCTCTGTTGCGCTTGGCTTCTGAGTAGAAGGAGGAAGAGCGCTGACTTTGACTTCACGGACAAGTTTCGCTACTAAGTCGTCCATTGCGACACCTTCTGCACGAATGAATCCGATCACTAGCTCCGCAACTAGTATGCACTTGGCCTTATCTTCGAGTGCTGGTAATTTTGCATAGTAATAGCTATATGCAGCTTGATACATCTCACTCAACCATTGGAACATACTCTGTTCCTCTGCTGTCCATGCATCACCAGCCTGTTTCTTGAGAAGCTGGACAAAGAGTTTGTATGCTTTTTCCGCATCTTTATCTTTGCTCTTCGTTGGATTCATGGAATAATCATGAATTCGTTCGTACGTCAGGTCTTGCAAATACTTAGGTAATGGGGTGTTGTTCGAGGATGGCTGCACTTCATTCAACTGATCGAGAAGAGCTTTTGGTAAGTCACACTCATCAACGTCCTCTGTTGGATCTGTTTGCGTTTCTGACTTTGGTTCTAAGAGCGGCGCCGCTGTTTTCTTTCCTGGCTTTGATCGCTTCTCTGTTTCCTTTGCTGGCTTTGATCGCTTCTCTGTTTCCTTTGCTGGCTTTGATCGCTTCTCTGTTTCCTTTGCTGACTTTGATGGCGCGTTTTGAAGCGATGAAAGATTCGACGGTAGCGATCGCGGCCTCTGTGTTGCTCCAGAGAGCGGTTTCGAGCCTGGTTGATCACACTCTAAACTGACCTCGGACTCATCTGAAGAAGCTACAGAACTTACCTCTGTCTCTGTGTCTGTATCTGAGTCTTCGTCTTTGGGTTTTCTCTCTGTGGAATTGTTCCATGTCCATGTTCTTGGGGGAACTTGTGTCGCTTTCACCAATGACCCAGGGTAAACCGGTCCAGCTCGATTGTACGTAGAGAACAAGTCGTAGACCTCCTTTAACAAAGGGGTCACTGCGACGCCATTCCCGAAATCTGTGGTCTCTTCGGTTGCGAGAGTCTCCGATTGATAAGAGTAGCTGCCTGCGCCGTCAAATCTGCACCAAAGCCTTTTTCCGGCGCACTCCGGGAAGACCTGTTGGCTAAAGAGCCGTTGAGCCACCCGAGCCACGTCTGCGATCTGGTCAGCCAACCAAACCTCATTCAAATCATCGACGATCGGCATCCCATTCGCATCTTTACGCCAGATTCTGACATCCCAAAGACGGCCATCCTCCCCTTCAAGCCCCCTTAAAATCAAGCAATCGCCATCATGCTCTAACCGAATCGCAGACTTCTCTGAGATAGGGACAAGATTACTGAGACTGGACGGATCTATATTTGCCATAATAATTCAACGTTTTAAAAAGAATTGTATCATTTTTTTATATTTAAATCAATAAATTAACTATTTTTATTTATAAAGAAATGAACAAAATCTGGGATAGGAGCTTTTATGAACCTGCGCCCCAAACGGGTGACAAGATGCTTTGGGCGAGGCAAAGCCCTCATTCTGACCGAGGAGCACCATTGCCAGGCCCAGGGCAACGAGGAAGATCGATTGGGCAAAGCCGTTTGGGGCGGCGGGTTCTTATATTTCGGGATAGAAGGAAAATCGGTAAAGTGGTAACCCAGGTGTATGAAGGAATCATCGATTATCCCGCAATATACGGACCCGTTTCGGGCGACCCTGATTTTTGGCCCTCCTGGCTCGGGCAAGGGGACATTGGGCAAGTTTTTAAGCAGCGCGGGCAACCACTTCCACCTCTCTTCAGGGGATATTTTTCGGAGTCTTTCGCCTGAATCGCCTGCGGGGAAGCTCTACCACACCTATGCCAGCCAAGGGCATTTATTGCCCGATGAGGTGACGGTTCAAATCTGGCACCATTACGTTCATGGGCTGATTGCGACGAACCGCTATTTCCCCCACCAGCAGCTCCTTTTGCTCGACGGGATCCCCCGCACTCCCCGGCAAGCCGACCTTCTGGACAAGCACATTCAAGTCAAAGGAATCATCGTCTTAGAAATGAGAAATATTGAAGCCTTGATCAAACGCCTGCAGAGAAGAGCGCTCATCGAAAAAAGGCTCGATGACATGGACGCCAAAGTACTGCGGACCCGCATGGAAGTCTATGAAAAAGATACCAAAAGCCTTCTCAACCACTACCCGCAATCGTTGATTTCTCGATTCAACGCCGATCAAAAACCTCTAGAGGTTTTACGAGATGTGCTCGTTGGACTCACCGATCTTTTAGCTCATTGAGAAGGTGTGAATCAAAAAAAAAGCCCCCAGCGATCTGGGGGCTTTGCTCATATTGAATCAAAAAAAAGCCCCCAGCGATCTGGGGGCTTTGCTCATATTGAATCAAAAAAAAGCCCCCAGCGATCTGGGGGCTTTGCTCATAGTGAATCAAAAAAAAGCCCCCAGCGATCTGGGGGCTTTGCTCATATTGACTGATGCACAGCGATTTTACTCATTTACAGCAATCGGTGCCGAGCGCATACGGGGAAGTGTATCCCACATTCTTTGAAGGAAAGAGCGCGGAGTGGGAACGAATTCCAGTGTTCCTTCCTCTTTCTCGGCTTCTCTCACAACGGCTCCCTGGCGCTCTGCCTGAAGAAGCTTCTCCACCTCTTCATTGTTGGCCATCGGGTCGCGATTGACCGGAACAGCAGGCTGTTCCGTTTTCAGGCGATCGATGAGGCCCGTTTTCCGGATCGTGTTATGCCGATCATTCAATAGTTTATGCGTTTTCCGGATCCCTTTTTCTTGCTCCTCAACTGCTTTGCGATGACTCTCATCGAGCAAGAAGAGTTGATTTTTTCGGAACACACCATAAACAGTTTTCAATCGAACGAGCTCATGGTGGTTCTCTTCGATCCCATCCGCTAAGCGCGCCTGATCATCGACCAATTGAATCATTTTGGGGCGAAGTGCGTCGAGAGCCAAAATGCGCTCTACAGTCGTTCGACCAAACTCTTCTTTGTTTAAACGATCCAGCTGCTCTTTTCTCTCCGTAGAAGTCAGTTTATCCGATGTGGAAATTCTGCTAATCGCTTTATAGTACTCGTCTGCCACTTCGAGAACTGTCTTTTCAGAACCTCGGAAGAGCACCTTCTCGTTTCGGATCTCATCCATCTGTCGACCCATCTCGCCACGAGCAACGTCCATATCATCATACTTCTGGATTTGCGCAGCCAACTCGTTTTGCTTCTTTGCAATCAAGTTGAGCAAGCCCTGGAACTTGCTAAAATGCGCTTCCTGGTCTGCAGTCTTTTGCGCAAGAGCCGCACGCTCTACTTCCATTCTTTCCGCTTCCGCTTTGGCTTTGGTTTGCTCAGCCAGAAAGAGTTGCTTCTCTTTTTTTACTTGAACATCCGCCGAAGTTAAAAATTGGCTGACATCTTCCGCTCTCAAACGCTTTGCCTTTTGTAAAGCACCTGCAATAGAGACCAATCGCAACCGAATTTCCTCGCTGACCGTATTCGCGCGCGCGATTTCTCTCGCAGCAGCCGAAGCCAGCACCTCAACGTCCGGTTGAATGTGGTTGCTAATCGCTGTCTTCATTTCGCTATTGATCACTCCCGCTTCAACGCTCGCATTCAAAAACTGATTCAATGCCGTTTCTGCCACGTTCATTCCTTGGGGAAGCGCTTCTTGATACACTTTCCCAGCCCGCTCGTGTAAAAGAGCGATCGCTGTCGTCCGAGTAATCGCACCCGTCTCCAGACCCTTTTTCACACCCTCTGCAAAGTTGCCGCTTTCATCGGCCTTGTCAGAAAATACAGGATCCAGCGCACCATTGAAACTCGTCTCTAAAAATTCTCTTAAAGCCACATCGCGCAACAAGGGCGGCTGGCCTCTGCGTTCCGTCTTATTGGCAATATAAAACTCATCTTTTGCGGCTGCATAAATCGCCTTCTCAACCATCCGATGCGCCTCGATACGCACCTGTCTAAAGTTTTCAATCGATGCCGCATTGCGAGCCACATACGCGTTCACCTCTTGGATCAATGCCTCTTTAGCCTGACGGATTTGCTTTTCCGCTTTCAGCGCAAAAGGCGAACTAAAACTGCTGTTCGTATGGAAATAACCGCCATTTAAGTTCTTATAACCATCAATTAAATCTTCGGCCCGCTTTTGAATGTTCTTTTGCGACCGCTCGTTCTGCTCTTCCAGAGACAGCTCTTTCTTCGCCGTCACCGAATGAAATACAGAACTCACCTTGCTGGCAACCCCTTGACAAGCTTTCGACGTATCGCCCAAAATATCCCAGCTCTTGCCCTGAATCAAATCAACAGAATAGGCAAGCCCTCGACCTAAGTCCAAAATCAAAACAGGAAGCGCGAGGAAAACCGCAAGGATTCTCTCCCCCCACGTTTTCACGTGTTTCGGATCGTTCGCAAACAACCTCTCCACATTCCACTCAAAAGAATTCTTGACCGAAGGTTTTTGTTCTTCGACAACAACCCCTGTTACAGGTTCAGTGGTTACAGGTTTTTGTTCCATAACTACCCCTTTGATAGGAGCCGAAATATCAGATGTCGCCATAATTATTCTCCATTATTATATATAATTGCGAATATTATAATAAAAACACTATTAACAAAACAATGATAATTAAATTGTTTATACAAACTCAATATTATAATTTACGTTATTTGCGTTAAATAAGCATACTGAAGTATACTAAAAGCTGTAGTAATAAAATTATTAATAGGTAATATTATGGATTCAAATAAAAAAATTGCTGCATTAGAAAGTTTAGTTGATTATCTAAAAACAGAAATATCATATTTAAATCAAATTCTTGTCGATTGCGGTTTTTCCGAGGGGATCACCACCTTAAAAATGGCGGTCGAGGAAATGCTTAAAGGAAGCGGCTTCATTTAATCACCCAGATTTGCTATATTCGATTCCACGAGATATGGCAAAGATTATTTTTGACGAAACTCACGAAGAAGTGGAGCTCCCCGACGGGTCGCCTATTACGGAGGCCTGTGAGCAGGCGGGGGTTCCATTTGCTTGTACAGAAGGGGTTTGCGGCACCTGCGTCATTGAGGTGACGGAGGGGATGGAGAACCTGTCTGAGTTCAACCAGGCGGAAAGCGACTTTCTGGGCGATCTGGACAAAGAGCGGCTGGCCTGTCAGTGCCGGATTCGATGCGGCTGTGTGAAAATTAAATTTTGAGATCAGGGGAACTATGAAAGAAATGATTACACGTGATATGACGATCGACGATATTTTTAAAAAATTCCCTTCTAAGAGTCCAAGGCTTGCCCAGGAGATGACCAATACGGGGCTTCACTGTGTGGGCTGTTCAGCCTCTACCTGGGAGACTTTGGAGGCGGGCATGTATAGCCATGGCCATACAAATGAAGAGATCGACGCCCTTCTCACAAGGCTCAATCAGATTTTGGCCGAAAAAGAGGATCTGACGACTGTGACGATCACCGAGCGGGCCGCGAAGAAGTATCAAGAAATTCTTAAAGAAGAAGGGAAAGCGGGCTGGGGTCTCCGTTTTGGCGAGCGCGCTGCGGGCTGCAGTGGTTTCGAATATTTCCTTGACTATTCTGAAAAAGCCAAGCCGGGCGACCTGGTCCTCGAATCGCAAGGGATTGAGATCCATCTCCACCATAAATCGACAGACCGGCTCATGGGCTGCGTCATCGACTACGTGGATGGCCTGCATGGCGCCGGATTCAAAATTACGAATCCGAACGTCAAATCATCCTGCGGCTGCGGCAACTCCCACGGCTACTGATAGAACAACTCCTGACCGAGACTCTCGCTGAGCGGGCCCATGTGTGGGCTCCCTGACCGAGACTCTCGCTGAGCGGGCCCATGTGCGGGCTCCCTGACCGAGACTCTCGCTGAGCTGGCCCATGTGCGGGCTCCCTGACCGAGACTCTCGCTGAGCTGGCCCATGTGCGGGCTCCCTGACCAAGACTCTCGCTGAGCCGGCCCATGTGCGGGCTCCCTGACCGAGACTCTCGCCGAGCGGGCCCATGTGCGGGCTCCCTGACCGAGACTCTCGTTGAGCTGGCCCATGTGCGGGCTCCCTGACCGAGACTCTCGCTGAGCCGGCCCATGTGCGGGCTCCCTGACCGAGACTCTTGCTGAGCCCGTTCAAAGATGAATGGGGGCTTTGAAAAGGCCTAATGCCGCCTCTTTCACCGCCTCAGATAGTGTGGGGTGAGCAAAACAGGTGTCGGCCAATTGATTCGCCGTCGCTTTCAATTGGATGGCGAGAACCGCTTCAGCGATCAATTCAGAGACATTCGGTCCGATCATATGCACTCCCAAAATGCGTCCTGTGGGCGTGTGGGCCAACATTTTCACAAACCCCTCCTCATCGTCGATACAGCGAGCCCGTGAGTTGGCTTTGAAAGGAAATTGAGACACCTTGTAGGGAATCTGTTTCGCCTTCACCTCTTCTTCTGTGAGGCCTACGGCTGCCACTTCGGGATGAGTGTAGGCGACATTGGGAATCGCGATATAGTGAATCGTGGGGTGGTGACCGGCAATGATTTCTGCCACTGCAATCCCCTCTTCTTCCGCTTTATGCGCAAGCATCGGCCCATCGACCAAATCGCCGATCGCATAAATATTGGGCTGCGAGGTGCGAAACGAGCCATCGATTTGCACAAATCCCTTCGGATCTTTTTGAATGCCCACAGCCTCGAGGCCAAGGCCCGTCGAAAAGGGGCGTCTTCCCACGGCCACCAAGACCACATCGGCTGCAAATTTTGTCTCGCCTGATGGGCCTTGCACGGTGAGTGTTGTTCCCTCGGCTTTCATCACTTTGTGCGACAAATGAAACGTCATCCCCTGATGCGTGAGACTTTTGAGGAGAGCTTTCGACAACGCGCTGTCAAAGGCGGGACAAATCCGATCGAGAAATTCAATGAAGACCACCTCAGACCCGAGCCGCTTGTAAACGGAGCCGAGCTCGACGCCGATGATCCCGGCGCCGACAACGAGCATTTTTTTGGGCACAGAAGACAGAGCTAATGCGCCTGTGGAGGAGAGAATTTTTTTCTCATCGAAGGGCAAGAAGGGAAGCGATACCGCTTCCGATCCGGTGGCTAAGATGATCTGTTTCGCATCGACCGTTTGCCCCTCTACAGAAATGGTGTGAGGCGTTTTGAGCGTGGCAGATCCCCGAATCCAATCGATTTTGTTCTTTTTAAATAAAAACTCAATGCCGCCCGTAAAACTGGACACGACGTCTGTTTTGCGTTGCATGATTTTGGCAAAATTCGACGAGCGCTCCGAATCGTGAAGGAGCACTTTGGAGGGAATGCAGCCCACATTCAGGCATGTGCCGCCCAAAGTTTTATTTTTTTCAATACAGGCGGTTTTCAAACCGAGCTGGGCCGCGCGAATGGCCGCCACATAGCCGCCAGGTCCAGATCCGATCACAACAACATCATAAGTCAAGCAAAAACCTCGTAGGATCTTCGAGAACATTTTTGATATGCATCAAAAAGGAAATCGATTCTTTGCCATCGACAATCCGGTGATCATAGCTCAGCGCTAAATACATGATCGGCCGAATCGCGATCTCCTCTTTGATCACAACGGGCCGTTTCACAATATTGTGCATGCCTAAAATGCCGCTTTGCGGCGGATTGAGAATCGGCGTGGAAAGCATCGATCCAAAGGTGCCTCCATTCGTGATGGTAAAAGTTCCCCCTTGCATGTCATCGACGGTGATGCTGCCGCTTTTTGCTTTGTCGGCATATTGTTTAATGCACAGCTCGATTTCTGCGAAAGAAAGGGTATCTGCATTGCGCACGACAGGAACAAATAACCCTTTATCGGTGCTCACCGCAATCCCGATGTCGTAAAAATGGTGGTAGACGATCTCATCCTTGTCGATACGCGCATTCAGATCGGGAAATTGTTGCAATGCAGACACGACGGCTTTCACGAAAAAAGACATAAAGCCCAGTTTGACCCCATGTTTTTTCTGAAATGCCTCTTGATTGTCTGTGCGCATTTTCATGACCGCATGCATATCCACTTCATTGAAGGTGGTGAGCATGGCCGTCTCATTTTTGACTTGAACAAGCCTCTCTGCAATCACTCTGCGCAATTTAGACATTTTTTTTCGGGTCTCTCGTCCAGAAACACGCGGAGGCGATGCGGGCGACGCCTTGGGAAAGGCAGGCGGAGCGGTGATTTCAGCCACAGACTCATCCACTGTTTTTCGAGCGCTCGCCTTGGGAGCCGGCGCCTTTGGCTCGGCTCTCGCAGCAGGCGGCGGCGTCTTGGGCTCGACTCTCGCAGCAGGCGGCGGCGTCTTGGGCTCGACTCTCGCAGCAGGCGCCGGCGCCTTGGGCTCGACTCTCGCAGCAGGCGCCTTGGGTTCGGCTCTCGCAGCAGAAGGCTCGATGGATCCGATCACTTGGCCAATTTTTACAACATCGCCCGGCTTGACTGTGAGTGCGATTTGACCCGAAGCGCTCGCTGTCAGGACCTGATTCACCTTTTCTGTTTCGATCTCCAAAATTTCCTCGCCCTCTTTCACATACGATCCGGAAGGTTTTAAAATGGCGCCAATCGTCGCTTCCACAATGGATTCGCCCATTTTTGGCACTTTCACATCTACTTTCATGCTTCACCCAACGCTTGTTTTATGAGCTGTGATTGCTCTTGGTTGTGTTTTTTATTCGAGCCTGTCGCCGTCGTCGCGTTCTCTGGCCTGCCCACGTAGGAAAGCTTCTTGGTGAGACTTTGTAAATAGGGGCCAATATATCTCCATGCGCCCATATTTTCTGGCTCTTCCTGTACCCAAACACATTCGGTAAATCCCTGATATTTCGCAATGAGTTCCTTCAACAGCGAAATATGGAGCGGATAGAGCTGTTCGATCCGCAAGAGGGCTGTATCGGAACGGGTGCGCGCGGCGAATAGCTCATAAAAGATCTTTCCGGTGCAAAAAATAAGCCGTTTCGTCGCTTTCGGCGGTTTTGGATCATCCAAAATCTCCACAAAGCGCCCCTTTGTAAACTCATCCGCCACACTGACACACGCAGGAGAACGAAGCAAACTTTTGGGCGTCAAGACCACAAGCGGCCGGTGAAAGGGGCGCTTCACTTGCCGTCTGAGCAAGTGAAAAAATTGCGCGGGCGTGGAAGGGTAAACGACTTGGATATTTTGCATCGCGCACAGCTGCAAAAAGCGCTCTACGCGCGCGGAAGAATGTTCTGGGCCCGATCCTTCGTATCCATGGGGCAAGAGCAGAGTGAGCCCAGAGGGCGTCTTCCATTTTTGATCGCCGCTGATGATATATTGATCGATCATAATTTGCGCGCCGTTGAAAAAATCGCCATACTGCGCTTCCCAAAGGGTGAGTCCACTCGGCCTCGCCAAACTATATCCATATTCAAACCCCAAGCAGGCATATTCAGACAGGGGCGAATTGACGACTTGCAAAGAGGCGTCGTAGTGGCATAAGGGGCAATATGGCTTTCCGGTTTTCGAATCGCTCCAAATGAGGTGTCTTTGGCTAAACGTGCCTCGCACCGAATCTTGCCCTGCGAGACGCACCGGAATGCCTTCCGCTAAAAGCGTTCCAAAGGCCAAACATTCAGCTGTGGCCCAATCGATCGTTTTTTGCAACGACTCGCGCCGGCTGTCCAACCATTTTTGCAATTTGGGATGGAGGTTAAACTGGGGAGGGATTGTGCAAAACAGATCGAGAACCGATTGCAATTGTTTTTTCACTACAGCTGTCTGAACCGGAGCCAAGAGATCAATCGGAGCCATCGGCTCCCCCTCTTGCCCCGCCGATCGGGCTTGCACTTTGGCGAGCGCCTGTTTCATCGCCTCCTTCAACTGCACTTCAAGCGTTTCGACTAATTTCTGTTCCGATGCCCCTTCTTTCAAAAGCTGCTCGACATAGATTTGCTGAATCGTCTTTTTAGAGCGGATGAGCTCATATTCAAGCGGTTGTGTGTAAGAGGGCTCATCTCCCTCATTGTGTCCATACTTGCGATAGCAAAGCAGATCGATGAACACATCGATCTTGAATTTTTGGCGGATTTCGACAGCCAATTTCGCTGCAAACAGACAGCTTTCGGGATCTTCGGCATTGACGTGGAATATAGGACAGCCAAAGGCTTTGGCGATATCGGTGCAATAGTTTGTGGAGCGCCCCTCAGAGGGCAGCGTCGTATAGCCGATCTGATTGTTGACCACCAAATGGATCGTGCCTCCCACCGAGTAAGCGGGCAGTTTCATGAGCTGAAGACACTCATAAATGACCCCTTGCCCTGCAATAGATGCATCTCCATGGATGAGCAGCGGCAAAATTTTGTCCTTCGGCTTATCCCATTGTTTGGCGAAGGTTTGGCCTAAAATCACCGGATTGACCGACTCGAGGTGCGATGGGTTGGCCGCTAAATCCACGATCACTTTGCGATTCGAGCGGGTCAGGAACTCTCCCTCATAGCCGAGGTGGTAGCGGATATCGTCATTGCCTGTAAAAGAGAGGGCTGTGTCATCCTCGAATTCGGTCAACATCGTTTCGAGCGATTTGTTCAAGATATTGGTCAGCACATTCAGCCGACCTCGGTGGGCCATCCCGATGAGGATTTCCTCCACTCCCGACTCCCCTGCATAATCGATGATTTCCGCAATCAGCGGAATCATCGTCTCTGCTCCTTGCAGAGAAAAACGGGTCTGTCCCACATATTTGGCGTGAAGAAAAGTTTCGAACACCTCCGACTTATTGAGATACTCAAGCAGCAAATGTTTTTCCTCGAGGCTTGGCTCAATGTGCAGTTGCGGTTCGATGCGCGTCAACAACCAGTTCGTGAGTTCTGGGTTATCTAAATCCATGAATTCAAAGCCGATGCGGCCGCAATAAATTTCTTTGAGGGCGGCGATGATGTCTTTCAACGCCGCTTGGGGTTTGCCGCAAAAACCGAGTGTGGGGAATTCTTGGTCGAGTTCTGAGGGGAAGAATCCCAATTTTTCCAGATTGAGGTGTTCGTTGATTGTGTCTCTCTGTTCGATTGGATTGAAGTGAGCGCTTAAGTGTCCATATTTCCGGAAGGCTTGCACCAAGTCATACACCCGTAAATTCGAGGAATCGGGTGTGGGCGCTGCGCCTCTTTGGGTGAGGTAGGCTGCGAAATCGATGCCTTCGAAGAAGTGGCGCCAGGAGAGGTCGACGCTATCTGGGTTGGACAAGTAGCGGCTATAGAGCTCTTCGATCATTTGCAAGTTGGCGAGTTGGGCATAATCGGGAAATTCTGGCATGGGTCCTCCGCTTTCTTCCATAGCACAAAACGAAAATAAACTTGCTGAAAAATTGGTTTTTGGAGTAAAAACCTCTCTACTGTCCCTTTTTCTCATTGAGTGGGACCAATGGTTTAAAAAAAACATTTTACAAAATTTTGGTCTGTGCGATAGGAAATGAACGAACAAGTAACAGAGTGGCGATGAATATTAAGAGTGAAAGATTAAAAAAGCTAGAAACTGAGCTAGAGGATTTAGAGCAATGGATGAACTTGGGGCTTGTTCCGAAGAAGGATGTGGAGAAGCACAAGGAGGAGATTCGTTCATTGAAAACGAAGATTGACGAGGAGAAAGAGCGGCTCCGTTTCATGAAGGAGAGCGGGGAGCTGGAAGAATATGTGACTCCGAAGCGTTCTGCGTCTCGTCAAGCGTATGCTGAGCCTCATACTTTGCCTGACATGGACATGGGCGATCAGATGACGGATGCGGGCTTGGACATGGAGACAGAGAGTTATGAGGTGGAGACGGTGACCGAAGAGGAGACCGAAAGCGGCGGTGGGGGCGGCCATGCGACGGAGGAGGGGGAATCGACGATCATCGATGAAGAGGAAGATGAGGACCCATTCTCTGACCGGAACCGTTGGAAGCGCGGTATTTTAGAAGATCCTGACGCAGACAACTGGTGATTTCTCTTTATTTTCACATTCCCTTTTGCACGAAGAAGTGTCCGTACTGTCATTTTTACGTGATTCCGAATCGGCCGGCCTACCAGCAGCTTTTGAGCGAGGCCTTGGCGCTTGAGTGGCGGATGCAACAACCTCTCATGGAGGGTAGGCCGGTCACCTCCATCTATTTTGGGGGTGGGACGCCCTCTCTCTTTACGGAGATTGGGCCTCTTCTCACACAGATCCCTCGCGCCTCTGATTGTGAGATCACGATAGAGGCCAATCCGGAAGAGAGTTCGTTGGAGTTATTTTCCCATTTTGTGCAGCTTGGGATTAACCGGTTGAGTTTGGGTGTGCAGTCGCTGGACGACCGATCGCTGCAAACGTTGGAGCGGATTCATACGGCTGAGCGGGCGAAACGGGCGATTTTTGACGCTGCCAAAGCGGGTTTTAAAAACATCAGCCTGGATCTCATGTATGATTTGCCAGGGCAGACGGAGGAGAGTTGGGCTTTCACCTTAGATCAGCTCCGCGATTTGCCGATCCAGCATCTATCTCTCTACAATTTGACGATTGAGCCGCACACCTCCTTTCACAAGAGAAAGGTGCAGTTGCCTCAGCCGGAACTGTCTTTACAGTTGCTGCAGACTGCATTGGAGCGGCTCGCCTCACTCGGGCTCAACCGTTATGAGATTTCGGCCTTTGCGCGTCCTGGATTTGAGTCGAGGCACAATTTGGGATATTGGACGGGGCGGCCCTTTCTTGGGTTTGGGCCCTCGGCCTATAGTTTTTGGGAGGGGGAGCGGTTTCGGAATGTGGCCAACATTCACAAGTATGCGCGCGCTTTACGAGAGGGCCAAAGCCCTGTTGACTTTCGAGAAAAGCTCCCCTACCCTGCCCATCTGAAAGAGCGGCTCGCCGTTGGCCTGCGCGTGCGCGAGGGGGTGAATTTGGCAACCTTCCCCTTAGACGCCGACACAGCGCGCGTGATTGAAGAACTCAAAAGGAACAACCTCCTTGCACAAAGGGGGACGCAGTTGCAGCTCACGGAACGGGGGATGCTCTATTACGACACCGTCGCCTCAGAAATGATCTAATTCACATTCAGGACTTTGACATCGAAGCGCAAGGCTTGTCCTGCTAAGGGGTGATTGAAGTCGAGGACGATTTTGTCCGTTTTGATTTCGTGCACTCGAATGGGAAAGACTCCTCCCGCTGGATCTTGCACTCCGAGAACGGCCCCCGCAAATCGGTAAGCTGCAGGGATGGTCTCAATGTCGACTTCCCGAAACGCTTCCTGCACAACTGGCCCGTAGGCCTGTTCTGCATTGAGCGTGATCTGTTTTGTGTCGCCTATTTTTAAGCCAAGAAGTTCCTGTTCGAGAGCGGGAAACACTTGGTGCTCCCCGAGAACAAATACAAGAGGGTCTTCCCCCACATTGCTGTCGATCTGAGTTCCATCTTTGAGAAAGACGGTATATTCCAGAGAAACTTTTTGTCCATGGCGAATCATGCGGCTCTCCACAAATGGTTACGAAGGTTTTCCTCCTTATTGAAGAAACGAGAATGGCAGTCAAGAGGAATTATGCTATTAAGAAGACAACAGGTTCCTTTTCAAGGACAAAGGAGTGTTCTTTCCACCGGGCCACCGTTTGTGAAACCACTCGCTGATAGGGGGTCGTGAGGTTTGCCGCCACACAAAGGCGCGTGGTCGGCTTGCATACCTGTTTGAGAAGATCGAGCATTTTAGCCGAGCGGTAGGGCGCCTCAATCCAAATGTGCGTCCCTCCTATTTTTTCCAATTCGCGCACCCTCTTTTCTAGATCTGCCGTTTCTCGAGGCAAATACCCGTGAAAGGCAAACTGCTGGCCGCTAAAACCGGAATATTGCAACGCCATAATGATGGAGGAGGGTCCCACGAATGTTTCTATGGCGATGCCATTTTGATGGGCCAACCACACTAAATCGGAACCCGGGTCGGCAAGGCACGGCAAGCCGGCATCGGAAATGAGCCCCCAGGTCTCTCCCCTTTTCAGCGGCTGAATGAGGGGCGTCAATTCTTTGGAGTGTTCGTTGAGTAAGGCGAGAGGGAGTTTGGCCATTTCATCGTGCGACAGAAAACGGCGCAGGTAGCGGCGCGCCATTTTTTCACTTTCTGCAATCAGTCCTTGTAAACGGCGCACTGCATCGTTGACGCTGATCGGCAAAAACGGCTCTGCAGGAAGCGATTCATCGAGAAGATTCGGAAGCAGCAATAATTTACCGTGCATGGGCCCTAAACAGTTCCAGGAGCGCACTATATTGTGTAGAGGAGGTGCGGGACATCAGTTCGATCTCAAACAGTTTGTCTAGCCCTTTTCGAAAATAGGTAGATCCCAAACGGGCCGCTTGAGACGACCGTTTTTCGAGTGTTTTCGGCCAAAGTTTGGGGAGAAAGGCGCCCCACTCATCGGCGGGACGTTTTTCTTCGATCAGAGTGGCCAAACAGAGTCCAGTATGGAACTGGCTGCGCAAAGCCGGGATCAGTCCATGAAAGGCGGTTGCATCCACGAGGGGGAGCTCTTTTCCCTCCCACACCACCTCTTCGGCCTGCTGCCAAAGGGTCGATTCTTTGCTATGAGGGGAAATGGCGAGCACGTCTGCGCGCGCGATCACCGGTTGATCTCCCACATAGCAGATCAGCTTGTCGATTTCGCTGTCCAAAAGCGCTGGCTGCGCGCCGAGTCGCTCTAGGAGAAGGAGCGGAACATCGGGGCCTAGCTGTTTGCCTGCCTGTTTGGCCCGTTCGATCAGATGAGCAGACAGCCGTTTTTCTCGGTCCCACGGTTTTTCTCCTAGAAGATCGAGAACGACGCCCTCTTTTTCGACGGCGGCCGCAAGAGGGGCTACCTTAGAGCGGGCTCCCATCAACACAAAGCCGGAGGCTCCTGGCAAATGATCGGCAAGCGTTTGCACCTCTTTCTTGGAAAATTTTTCCACCTCGTCGAGAACGACGATCGATTCTCCAAGCAAACTCATGCTTTGCATAGCATCCAGGCAATCGAGCAAGGGGTTCTTGTCTGCGCTGAGGCGCGTGGGCAAAGTCTGCAAGTAACCAAGGATTCGATCGAATGCTTTGCATCGTTCAAAGTCATCGGCGATCGCGATCAGATAATGGCGGCACAAATGGTGCGGCGCTGCGGAAGCGAGGTGCTTTTGAAACGAGGCGAGGTTCTCGTATTTCATATGCCCCAAACAAAGTCGACTTCCACCCGAATATCTGGATGGAGACTTTTATGAACGGGGCACTCGAGCGCCGCCTGTTCCAACTTCTCTCGCACGGCCGTATTGGGCATCGATGAAGAGCGGATCCGCACGATGATTTTCCCGATGCGTCTTGGACCCGATACACTCATTTCTTTGTCCACTTCGGCGGTCATCCCTTTGAGATCGACAGCCAATTTGCGAGCATGGATGCCCATGAGTGTGACCATGCAAGAAGCTAAACTCACGGCAAATAAATCGGTGGGAGAAAAGGTCTCTCCTTTGCCCTGATTGTCTTTGGGAGCATCTGTTTCCACTTTGGCTCCCGATTCATGCGTGCATTCGGTATGCAAGTCGCCCAAGTATACAACTTTCATTTTTGTCATGCTTTCAATGTATCTTATCTTGTATTTTTTTATGATCCCTTTTTATCATGTTCTCTGAAAAACAGCACACATGAGACCATGTCGCAGATCGAACCCATTCGTTTTCATCGAGAACCGGTACGCTTCCTGATTCGAGAACGCAAACAACACCCTGACCCCTTGCAGATAATGAAAATCGCTGGAGTGTTCATGATGGTCGTATCTCCGCTGTATCATAACACCCCCTGTATCGCTGCCTGCTTGCTGCTCTACGGAGCAGGCGCAACCGGCCTTGCCTTCCACATGACCCGCACCTGGAACCAAACAAGGTGAGAGAGAAGAGAAGAGAAGAGAAGAGAAGAGAAGAGAAGAGAAGAGAAGAGAAGAGAAGAGAAGAGAAGAGAAGAGAAGGGAGAGAAAAGAAATAGACGTCGGGCATGCTACGCGCGACTCCGCGCGCTGCGCCCCCGCGCCCAGCAGGCTTCATCTCACTTCGATAAAACGCGTGCTCGGCTCGGGGGTGTGCAAAGCACTACCCCCACGCCCGAAACGGGCTCTCGCCTGTGCTGCGTTTTCTCTTTGCGAGCTGAAGCCAAGGGCTGGCGCATCGGCCCCATCTACGATGGGTCCCCCCGCGCGCCAGGCATAAGGGGGAGGCCCCCTTCGCATCCCCCACGCTTCGCGCCCAATCATTGAATTTACGTTGTACAATGTGTCTTGCAAATCAACCTGAAGACCCGCTAAACTCTGTTCATTTTTTTTTAACAGTGAGGTGTTTATGTCTATAAAAGCAGCCACAAAAGCAGCCATCAGGGATTGCGAAACCTTAGTTAAGGATACGCGCGACATAGTTGCATGCGATCCAAAAACAGTAAAGCCTCAAGATATTGAACAATTGAATGAGCGGATTAGGAACTTCTTATGTTCACTTAAACAGTCGCTAAACATAAAAGGCGGTGTTCGCAAAGCATTCTGGGATACTAAACAGATGTGGGAATTAATTGGAGAGGCAACGACTCAAATAGACTCATTCAATCGGAAGCTCCCTCTTGATATCCCGCGCATATTGGATGGGTGGTATATCCGCTCTTATAGTCCGTGAGCGCACTCCAATGCTACCCGCGCACCCTGAATGATTTTTATTGGTGCGCGAAGCGTGGGGGATGCGAAGGGGGCTTCCCCCTTATGCCTGGCGCGCGGGGGGACCCATCGTAGATGGGGCCGACGCGCCAGCCCTTGGCTTCAGCTCGCAAAGAGAAAACGCAGCACAGGCGAGAGCCCGTTTCGGGCGTCGGGGTAGTGCTTTGCACACCCCCGAGCCGAGCACGCGTTTTATCGAAGTGAGATGAAGCCTGCTGGGCGCGGGGGCGCAGCGCCGAAGGGCGCGTAGCATGCCCGACGTCTATATTCTTTTCTCTCTTTCCCCAGACAACTAAAATTATTCTTAAAAAATATTAAATAATGACAATTATTGACTATTGCAACCATTTAACTTATGATGACCTCATGATTTTCTTTAAAAGAAAAATTCGAGAAGAAGAACCACCCAAGCCGAAAAAGAGAGAAAAGGTTTTGACAGCTGAAGGTTGGCGGCGTAAAGAACTTAAACAGCTCCGGAAGGGGAAATCTTAGGTCCAGCTATCACTTCCTGCGCAAGCTTGCGATAATCATTGGCTCCATTGCAATGAGCATCATAGGTGGTAATCGGCTTGAGATGTAAGGGCGCCTCGGCCAGGCGAATATTTTCGCGGATCACAGAACTGCACACTTTCCCTTCAAAACGGGACTTCAATTGATCTAACACTTCTTGGGAATGCTTAGTGCGGTAGTCCACTCTGCAAGCTAAAATTCCAGAAATTTCGAGGGTCGGATTCAGCCTTTGTTTGACCAGGTTGATCGTTCTGAGCAATTGCACAAGACCGTGGAGAGCCATCACATGCGCCTCTACCGGCACTAGCACCTCTTTGGCCATCGTTAAAGCATTGAGAGAGAGAATGCCAAGAGTCGGAGGACAATCGATCAAAACAAAGTCCCAAGGCTTATCGGCCAGAGCCTCCATTTTGTTTTTTAAAATACTTTCGGAAGCAACCTCATTAGCAAGAGCCTTTTCAACCCCAGAGAGCAGTACCGACGAAGGGACAATATGCAGGCCATGCACCTCGGTTGTTTCAATCGCCTTTTCAAATTTTTCATCCTCGGTCAGCACGCTAAACAAAGCTTTGCCTTTATCTTTAAAACCATACCAGAGGGAAGCCGAGGCTTGTGGGTCGAGATCAATGAGTAAAACTTTTTTTCCCGCTTCAGCGAGCGTTGCGGCAAGATTGACAGCCGTTGTCGTTTTTCCAGATCCGCCCTTCTGATTTACAATCGCGATTGTGCGCATATAAACACCTCTTGCTTGTCCACATATAAAATGTTTGACCATCCAGTTCAAGAAAAAATTTCATTCGCTTCCATTTTTTTCTCTCCCCTGCTATGCTGAGGGGCCAAAAATGCGAGGAGAAAAGCATGCTGCAGATTGATTTGAAGGGAAAAAGAGCGCTGATCGCTGGGATTGGAGATGACCAGGGATTTGGCTGGGCGATTGCAAAGGCGCTGGCTGACGCCGGAGCAGAAATCCTCATCGCCACTTGGGCCCCCATCGTCAAAATCTTTTCAACCTCGTGGTCGCTCGGAAAATTTGATGAGTCGAGAAAGTTGAAAAACGGCAAACTCCTTGAATATAGCAAGCTCTATCCAATCGACGCCATCTTCGACACCATGGAAGATGTGCCACAAGACATTCGGGAAAATAAACGGTATGCCGGACTTTCTGGATACACCGTCTCTGAGGTGGCCAAACAGGTCGAAGCCGATTTTGGCAAGATCGATATTTTAGTTCACAGCCTCGCGAACGCCCCCGAAGTGACCAAAAACCTTCTCGATACGTCCCGCAAAGGATACCTGGCCGCAATGAGTTCATCAGCCTATTCGTTCATTAGCCTGCTCTCCCATTTTGGTCCGATTATGAACGAGGGCGGCTCTGCCCTTTCTCTTTCTTATATTGCCTCTGAACGAGTGGTGCCCGGCTACGGCGGAGGGATGAGTTCCGCGAAAGCCGCTCTGGAAAGCGATACGCGAACCCTCGCTTGGGAAGCAGGACGCAAATGGAATCTCCGCGTCAACGCAATCTCAGCAGGCCCCTTAAAAAGCAGAGCCGCAAAAGCCATCGGCATGATCGAAGATATGATCGAATACTCAAAGGCCAATGCGCCACTCGTCAAAGACCTCGACGCAGACGAAGTAGGCGTTGCCGCCACTTTCCTCCTCTCCCCTCTCGCCTCAGCAATCACCGGCAGCGTGCTCTATGTCGATAACGGCATGCACGCCATGGGCCTTGCAGTCGATAGCCTAGCCTTGCAAAACAACCAAAAATACGCCAAACCCGCCGTTACGGGATAGCCCGTAATACACAAATGAACTCAAAAGTGGGTTTGTCGCGCCGCACCCCTGGTAGAAATAGATTCAAAGGGGATTCTCCGCTTGGACAAGTTCGATTTCGATGCGCACCGGCCCCGATTTGCGCAAGGTGCGTAAGCCAATCTTCCAATCGTACGCTTCAAACCCTTTGGCCACTTGCGAAGGACGATTCGATGGAAAAATAGCGCCGCAAAAATCACCCGATCCTTGTGTGAGTTTGAACCGCAGGCGGAGCGTCTTTTGCGGCGTCTGGATGGTGATCCAGTCTCCTATGTGAAAGGTGGTTGCCTTGCGGCCCTCTACCAAAATCTCTGTTTCCGGCGACCGGTCGCAATAAAGAGTCGCCTCGTCCTCCTCAAAGATCAATCCCTGCCCCACTAAACTATGCAGCGTCGCCCCCTGCCAAAAAAGACGAAAGCCCGTTTGATAAGGCACAGGGATCGCCTTGAAAGCCATCAAAGGCGCACACAAAAGCTGATGCGGATGGTCGCGCAAAAGACGAGACGTATAATGGCCCTCCGCGAGGATCCACTCAATAGGATGGGGACGCGGCTCCCCCCTCTCTTGCTGCGTATTGAATGTAAATAAGTGCAAATCGAGATCGTAAGGGATCGAAAATTCGGTCTCGCCCGCCAACTGACCCGTAATCAAATGTTCCAGCCACTCTTGTGAAGTTTGGGGCTCGAACGGAAGCAGCCGCTCCCCCACAATCGCACGACGCCGGTTGATCCAAAGAGGTTTGTCAGACTCGAAACTAAGCAATCGCTCAAGAGCCATCTCCCACCTCGATTTGCATTCGCCCAGTACATGGGAAAAAGATCGCAGAATATGCGCCAAAGGAGCCGCCACTTTCAGCCCCATATGAAAATCGTAGCATTTGGGATACTCGTGCAAATACACCGGAAAATTGCCGTCCGCCGTCTGAAAGGGAAGAAGCTTGTCAACCAGCTCTATGGCCGAAAGGACCGATTCCTTCGTCTTTTGCCGAAACAACGCTAAGGCATAACACATGTTCTCATAAATCGGAATGGTGTCCGACGCCTCATCATGATGAGCGTGCAAATGAATCAACCCAGTTCGAGGACTGATCCTTTTCTGCCCAGCGGAAATCGCTAAATCAATCGCCCGTGTCATTTGTGTATCGCCTGCTTTAATGCCGCAATAATCCCACACTCTTCCGTCGGAGGAGCAATCAAATCGGCCATTTTTTTTACACTCGCCGGCGCATGCTTCATCGCAATCTTCGTGTCAGCCACCTCGAGAAGGCTAAGATCGTTTTCATCGTCGCCAGCCGCAATCACCTGCGCCCCCCTCCCCTTCATTTGGAACACCCTGGATAAAGATTTTCCTTTGGATGTGTGAATATCGGTGACAAGAAGTAAATACATCCCCGCTACAAATGGATCCCGAATGTGCGCCACCTCAAATAATTGGGTGGAACGCAAAAAACGGGCAATGCGGTGCAACCGATCCTCAGACCCAAAACACTTGATCAGCGGAAATGGCTCATGCGGAAACTCCCGAACTTCTTGCCAACGCTCTTTTTGACGCGTCTGCAAATCAGCCAAATACTCATGCTCTTCATGCGAAAATTTTTCCGGACGCCAAAAACAGGCATCCCCACGATCATAACCCCTATACACCAAAAAGTCGCTGTCGATCCCCTCATAGGCCCTTTCCATCATCAGAATCGATGTAGGAGGAATGTAGGCTTTAAAAAGGAGCCTTTTCTCAGGCATCTCTAAAGCCACAGACCCATTTTGAGCCAGGAAAATATAAGGAAAATCAAACTCGGTCAGCGCCATGGAAGCAAACGCAAAAGGCCTCCCCGTCGCCAAAGCAAGGCTCCACCCCTCATCAGACAACCCCCGCAAATAGGAGGTCACCTCCTTCGGAACACTATACTTGTCCAAAGTAATCGTCCCATCGATGTCTAAAGCAATCCAACCCCTCTTGGCCATGCAAACAGTATACCCCATTCAAAAAAGCCAGAGAAGATAAATTTCTGATTTCCTCCAGGTAAAGATCGGGTTAAATTTTTTCTCTTGCGCGAATTTGATGAAATAGCATATAACTGCCTATCGCTTTTTGAACTTTTTATTAACCTGCTATTCGCCCCCCAATGGTCGAAGGCAAAAACCCTAAACCTAAAAACGAGGTAAATCATGGCTACTATAGCATCATCAGCAGTAACCGATGCAGCAAGTGCTGCAACATCAGCATTATCAGCAGCTGCATCAACAGCTGCGTCAGCTGCAACCACCACCGTAACCACAGCGCTTTCATCTTTGGAAAATGCACAGAACAAAGTGGTTGAGTTTATCAGCACAAACCTTTTCTCTGTCAATTTCCTTGAAGCCAAAGCTGGAGAAACAGCAATGAACATTGTCAAATTGGTGGGAACCATCTTCTCATCTCTCCTCTTGCTGCCATTGGCTTTCATTGGTTCGCTTGTGAACAAGTTTTCTAGCTGCGCAGGCAATGCAGCAACAAGTGCAGCAACAAGCGCTGCAACTTCTGCAATCAGCGCCACTGCTGCATCAACTGTACCAGCTACATCAGTTCCTGTAGTAAACCAATAAGATCGTTTTGATCGGAAGCCCACAAATCGTTGTGGGCTTTTTTTCTTTGCGCAGAAAACGGCAATTCTTCATAGTAAGCACATGTCTGTTTACATCCCTGATGAAAAAGGCGAATTGAGTGCATTGGATGGGTCCGCTATTTCTCAGCAAATCACCCAAATGCCTGGTGATCTAGGCGCCGCCTTCGCCAAAATGTTGATCACCCTCGTCGTCTTGGTCATCCTCCTATTTGTCACCTACTGGTTTTTGCGCCAGTTCATCCAAAAACGGATGCAAAAAACAAGCGGCAATAGCTCCATCCAAGTATTGGAAAAACGGATGCTCAGCCCCAAAACCATGCTCTATCTCGTCGAGGTCGATCAGAAGAAAGTGCTGATCGCAGAGTCCCACCTCGAAATCAAACGACTCGTAGATGTGGACGAAATGCCCAACCAATGAAAAAAATAACATGATAAACATGATCGGCGAAGCGCCGGCATGATTTGCAGGATAAATGAATTTATCCTGCTCATCCTGCCGCTTGCAATCTTGCGCATCCTGTAAATCTTGTCCCTTGTTAAGAGGGTGTCTACGAAAAAAAAATAACATGATAAACATGATCGGCGAAGCGCCGGCATGATCTGCAGGATAAATGAATTTATCCTGCTCATCCTGCCGCTTGCGATCTTGCGCATCCTGTAAATCTTGTCCCTTGTAGACACCCTCTGAGATCCCGCGGCGCTCAGGCAGGAATCAATTCCCAACGAGTCACCGCAGGATCATCGGTGCGGCCATAGGGCTGCATACAGAAACCAAGAAACAGGGCTGTCTTGGGCTCTTCAACACAACACGCCTCCCAAAGAAGATCGGCTCCCGATTTCACCGCCTTTTGATGCTGCTCCGCCTCTCTCCTTGTTTTCCCATCATGCAAAAGACTCTCCAACTTGCCAAACAGCGCCCTCCCCCTCAAAGGATCCCACACCCCGTAAAGAGCTGCAAATTGCTGCCCAATCCATAAAAAAGGGATCTGCACAATTTTCCAGAACTCTCGGAAGAACGCGGTGGCCGACCCATTGACCAAAGGCACCAGCGACAGCCGAATCAAATGCACCGTGAAATAACTGAGATAATACAAAGGCGTCACCACCAGAAAAAGTCCCAAACATTTGAGGGCAATCAAATTGAGCGGCTCTTGAGGATACAAAGTGGACGACGCCACCTCAAGCATCTCTACGCGCCGTGTATTCCGAATCGTCACCCAAACATTCTCCCAACCCGGAGGAAGAGGCTCGATCGGATACATGCCAGGAGTGCGAGGCTCTGGGATTTCACACATATTTTTCAATAAACTCAATCATCGTGCCAACAGCCGTTGCAATTTCTACATCTGTATGCGCCGCAGTCATAAACCACGCCTCATGAGACGAAGGCGAAATGTAAATCCCCCTCTCAAATAAATAGTGGAAAAAACGGATAAACATCTCTTCATCAAGCTGCTTTAAGTCTTCTTTGCAACGCACCTTTTTCACGCCAAAAAAAAGATTGAACATCGATCCCGCCTGCTGCAGACACCCATTTTTATTCCGCAGCGCATGCCGAAGCGGAGCCGTCATCGCCTCCGCTTTGCGATGAAGCTCCTCATAAAACCCCTCTTTTTCAAGAATCGCCAACGTCTCCAGCCCGCCACGCATGGCCACCGGATTGCCAGACAATGTGCCCGCCTGATACACAGACCCAAGCGGCGCCAGATGATCGAGAAATTTCGCCTTGCCTCCAACAGCCGCCACCGGAAACCCTCCCCCAATCACCTTCCCCAAACAGGTCAAATCAGGATCAATGCCATACAGGCCTTGCGCCCCCCGTATCCCTAAACGAAAACCGGTGATCACCTCATCAAAAATCAGCAAAGACCCATTGCGCGCCGTCAACTCCCGTAAGCACTCCAAAAACCCATCTTCAGGAAGCACTACGCCCATATTGCCCGTCACCGGCTCAAGAATGACGCCTGCAATGCGCGCGCCCTCCTCACTCCGAAATAAAGAACGAACAGCCTCAAAATCATTGAAAGGTAAACAAATCGTATCGGCAATCGTATTGGGATTCACCCCCTTGGATGTAGCTAAGGGATTAATTTTCATAGCGCCCGATCCCGCCTGAATCAAGAGCGCATCGGAATGGCCATGATAATGGCCCGTGAATTTGACAATCTTAGGCCGCTCAGTCACCCCGCGAGCCAGGCGCATCGCCGTCATACCCGCCTCTGTCCCCGAACTGACAAACCGAATCTTTTCGATCGATGGCATCAAATGGACCACGCGAGATGCCATGTCCAACTCAATTTCTGTCGCAATGCCAAAAGAGGTCCCCTTTTGCATTTGCTCGGACGCTCCCCTGATCACTGCAGGATGAGCGTGACCCAAAATCAACGCGCCCCAACTACAGCAAAAATCGATGTAGGAATGGCCATCCACATCCCAAATCCGCCCCCCTTTTCCAGATTCGACAATCAGCGGCGCCATCCTCAAATGGCGAAAAGAGCGCACCGGCGAATTCACTCCGCCCGGAATGACTCCACACGCACGATCGTAGATCGCCTTGGACTTGCTCCGTTGCATGCGAGTATGATACAGAATAAGATTTTTTTTGACGAACAGTTTTCGTTTCGGCACAATCCGAAAGATGATGAGACGTTTCCTGACGGTGCTTGCCCCTGCTCTTTTGTGCGCCATCCCGTATGAGGTCACATTTGTGGGGTTAGACAATGGAAAAGCGCTCGACTCCATTCGCGATGCCGCCGATTTGATCTCGCTGCAAAATCGCCCCCCCCCTTCCGTCAATGGCATCCGCTATCGCATTGCCGGAGACATCCCCAACCTCTTGAAAGTGCTCCATGCCTATGGATACTACGACGCCTCCATCACCTCCGACGTCGCTGTCGAAGACGGGCTCGCGCAAGTGACGATCTACTTGCATACAGGTCCCCAATACACGCTGAGCTCATACCACATCTTTCACGGCGATTGCACGCAGCCGCCAGAAATCGCCTGCTGCGCACCGCTCACACCCGAGCGGCTCGGCCTCCACATCGGCGATCCCGTCCAATCCATCCACATCGTCAATGCAGAGCTGAACTTGCTCTTCGAGCTCTCCAGATGCGGCTATCCTCTCGCAAAAGTGGAAAAACGGAAAGTCATTGTCGATATGGAAACCAAAAATGTGGAAGCGGCGGCCTGCATTGACGAGGGGCCCTTTTCCACCTTTGGCCCTATGTCGATTTTTGGCCTGAACACGGTCAAGCCCAAATTCATCCTGGATCGGATTGCATGGCAAGAGGGACTCACCTACAACTCCGATGAGGTGCAGCACACGCAAAAAAGGCTTCTCGACAGCAATCTCTTTAGCTCCGTTCTCATTTCTCACGATGAGCAACTCGACGCAAATGGGCAAATCCCGATGAAAATGCGCCTGACTGAAGCCAAACATCGGCAAATTTCTTTGGGCGTATTTTATGCAACCGTCGATGGCCCTGGAGGCGTCTTTACCTGGACACACCGCAATTTGCGAGGCATGGGAGAAAGCGTCACCCTCAATGGAGAATTTTCCAAACGGTATATCGCCGGTACGCTCACGTATAAAAAACCAGATTTTTGGGTCGAGGATCAGCACCTTCGAGCGCTGGCGCAAATCGAAAGGCAAGACATCACCGCCTTTCTCGCCTTCACCTACCGCTTTGCCACCTTCATAGAGAGAAATTGGGATATCCGCACCGATTTTTCTTACGGACTCGAAATGCAGCACATCAACGTGGCCGACAGCGCCAGCAATGGACGATACAATCTAATCGACTTGCCCATTTTTGTCCGCTACAACACGGCGGAAGATCTGCTCAATCCGACGAGAGGCTACTCGATCGTCTATCAGCCCCAATTGTTCCAATCGATCGATCACGCGCACGAGCATTTCATCAAGCAGAGATTGACCACCACGTTTTACCTCCCGCTCATCCAGAAGTGGTTTGTCTTTGCGGGAAGAATCCAAGTGGGCTCTATTGCGGGAGCCAAACAACGGGACGTGCCCCTGCCCATTTTGTTTCTGGGAGGCTCCGAAGATGATTTGCGCGGCTATCGCTATTTGACCGTCAGCCCGCTCCGCGGGAATAAGCCGCTCGGCGGCAGGTCGGCGATCTTTCTCACAGCGGAAACGCGATTCCGTTTCGGCAATGTCGGCATCGTCCCCTTTGCCGATTTTGGAACCGTCACGTTCCGCGAAATGCCCACCTTGCATGCCAAATGGTTTAAATCGGTCGGCCTTGGACTGCGCTATTTCGCCTTTTTTGGCCCGTTGCGCCTCGATGTAGGCTTTCCTCTAGATCGCAGGCACATCGACCCAGCCTTTAGAATTTATGCATCGATAGGACAAACATTTTGATGAAAAAGTGGATCATTTTTCTCGCCTGTCTTCTCTTCCTCCTGGTCGCTACCTATTCCTTATTTCAGGGCGGCCTTGGGAGAGCCATCGTTCGACGCGCCTTGTCCACCTCTCTTGAAGAGTCGGGCTATCAGGTTCACATCGATCGGGTGGAGGGAGCCCTGCCCAGTCAAATTATCCTCAAGGGCGTCTCGGTTCAAAAAGAGGGATTTCAGGCAACCGCTGCAGAACTGCGACTGCGCCCCATTCTGTGGCGTCTCATCAAGCGAGAAGTCGCTTTCTACGACGTGCAGGCAAGCGACGTGTCGATTGCCCATTCAGAGCCCTTCAATTTTAAAGGGGTCTTCCGGATCAATCGGAAGAGGCTGTTTGTCAAAGGAGAGGCGCAACAGTGGGACTTCTTGCTTCGCTATCATTTGCAATCCCAAGAGGCCAATTTCACCGTCAAAAATGAGTGGTTTACCCTACGCGGCAATGCCGATTTTCTACCGAAACTCACAGCCAACGTGCAGGTTCGGTCGCAAGAGTTTTCTGCGGCTGTCAAAATTCATCAAGAAGGCGATTCGATCTTAAGCGCCGCCGATTGGCGCATGCATGAGTGGCATCACATTGGGCCCATCCAGGGAACCGCCTCTGCAGAATACTGTAATGGAATCCTCAAAGGCCAGCTCAACGCCGAAGGGCACGCCACAGCGCAGTTCAATCTTGCCCTGAAAGAGCTCTCTGGCTCAGCGCAGCTGGCTGTCGAGAATTTACAAGCGCTGCATATCCCCGATGCGTATGGAAAAGTAGAGGCCACAGTAGCGGGCACACTGCACGATCTGCAAATCGATGCAAAATGTAGCGATCTCTATTACAAAGATCTGTATGCCGAAACGCTTTTCATCCATTCCAATCTCCGCACATTCCGCGTTACAGCAGAACATCTCAAGTGGAAACAATTCTATGCGCAAAATGTGAGCCTTTCCTCAGGGATGCATGGAGGCGCCTATCAACTCTCCATGGAGGGTCCTCTGAGCCTCAGCTCAGAGGGGTATTGGCAAGAACCGTATCTCATCTATGTGCAGCGGTTAAATGGGCAGATCTTCACGTCGCCCTTTGCGCTCGCCGAACCGATTGAGATCATCGCTACGCAGGATCGCTTCCAAGTCCCAGACGCTGTCTTTACCGTCGGAGAGGGAGCCGCCATTGTCGATATCGACAGGCAAAAAGAGGAAACGGTCGCCTCGTTGCATTTGCACGACTGTCCGCTCGACCTGTTCTCCTTCAATCCTCTGCAAGTCCAGGTCGCAGGCGCTGTCAATCTCGATGCGCATCTGCAAGAAAATAAAGGCAAATTGAAGGGAACCTTCAAATCCTCCATTCAACAGACGGCGCCGATTCCCTCATCAGGGCATTTTGAGGGAACTTTTAGCCAAGACCTTTTCCAAGTGAAAGGGGAACTGGCTGTCCGCGACACTCCCCTTCTCAATGTAGATGCATCCATTCCGATTGCGCTGTCTGTTTGGCCCTTCGATGCAGAAATCCTGTATCATAAAAACGGAAAAGGGAAACTGGCCTTCAATGGACGAGTGGAAGAAATCCTCGATTTTTTTGACTTCGGCACGCACCGCTTGAGAGGGGCTCTGCAAGGCTCATTGACGTTTCGGGGCACTCTCTATCGCCCGCTGGTCGCAGGCTCTTTCACGTTCACGGACGGCGTGTATGAAAATGACTATTCGGGAACCACGCTCACTCAACTGAATGCGCAAATCTTGGCAGAAAAAAACACTCTCTATCTGCAATCTTTCACCGCGCAAGATGAGGCCGGCACAGGAACAGTTCAAGGCGATGGAGAATTGCATCTGTTCCAATCTGATCTCTATCCCTTTCGCATTCGATTAGATGTCAACAATTTGCAATTTACAACGGTTGATTTAGTGCAAGCATCGGCGACAGGAAAAATCCTTTTGGAGGGGAACGCTCTTTCGGCTCTGGCCAAAGGGGATATTCATATCGATCAGTGCGCTTTGACCATTCCCGATCACATTCCTCGTCCGCTGCCGCATCTCGATGTGATTTACCGCAATGCGATTCATCCTCATGAGCCGCCCGAAAGGTATCAGGTGCATTATCCAGTGCGTCTGGATCTCAACATTGCGGCTCCCGCCAATCTTTCGATTGAAGGGCGCGGGCTCAACTCGCATTGGAAGGGAGATTTTCATTTAGGCGGGACGTTGACCGAGCTGGCAACGAAAGGGAAGTTAGAACTGGTTGAGGGGGAATTTAATTTTTCAAGTCGCAAGTTCAAATTGACCGAAGGGTCGCTGGCCTTCTCTGGGATCGAACATCAAATGCCCACCATCAATTTAGCGGCTGACATGGAGACAAAAGGGATCACGATTACCGCCCGTCTCAAAGGCCCGCTCGACAATCCGCAAATCACTTTATTATCGAATCCTCCCTTGCCGCTCGGATCGATTATGTCCTATCTACTCTTTGGACAAGACATTTCAGAAATCGGCGGTTTTGAGGCCTTGCAACTGGCCTCTTCGCTCGCGAATCTGGCAGGAACAGGCCCCGATGTGATGGAATCGGCTCGCAAATCGCTGGGCGTCGATCGGCTCCGAGTCATTTCCGAACCGAACGAAGAGGGCGGAGAAACGGTGGCCCTGCAAGTCGGCAAATATGTGTCGAAAGGGGTCCTTGTCTCCTTCTCTCAAGGGGCCGATGAGAGCAGCACCAATATCAGCGTCGAAATCGAGCTCAAAAACAATTTTGTCTTCCAAATCGAAAGCGACCAAAGACAAGAACAGGGCAGATTCACCTTAAAGTGGAATTTAAACTATTGACATACAATAACTTATAATCATCAATGGATTTTCTAAGGCCGGACCTTGAAAAATCCATTCAAGGGTGTTGAACCTATCGCAAGAAACGGCTTTCAGGAAATCATCGACATGGCAGAAAATGGTTATGATTTGTCCCCCTACCGGAGGAACTTTTTATAAATAGGTGCTGAAATTTTAAAAGGGAGGGTTTTTATGACTGTTTCAAGTATATTTCAAGGGATAAGGACCCTAGGGTTTTTTCCATTGGTACGAACGCTATCAGAAGCAAATGCACAGGTAACGCGTTCGTTAAAACCTCTTCCTCCGCGATATAGCGAAGACTATGTTCTTTGGCAAACAAACATCCCTCGTAATGTACCAGATACGTACACAATAGGCTATCATGGCACGAGTCTTCGCTGCGTGGAAGCTCAAATCAAGCAAGGGTTTTTCGAGAATAGGGCAGCGCAGCTTTCATTCTGGGAACGAGGATACTTATTGAAGAGGACCGGAGGTTTGTATGTCACGCCGTATATTCATGATGCATCCACGTTTGCGTTTACTTCTGATGATGGAGATCAGGCTGTCGTGCTGGGGATCTATTACAATCAAGCAAAGGCAAGATCTGATGGGAACTTTGGCACGAAGTATCTCCTTCCCGGAGAAGGGGATGAGAGAGTGTATCCTATCGCGGTGTATGGAGTGGATCCAGAATACATCGAGGCGATGAAACCAGAGAATAGGCACCAGTATATGCTTTCCCTACGAGAGAGATTGAGGAGAGTGCACGAGATAGCATCTCAGCGATGGCCGAAGTCTGACCTGATCCCCAGAAACTAGTCCACCCAAGATTATACCGAAACAGCCGAAACTTTTTACTTGATTTGCAATTTATCAAATGATTATATTCTTTGGCTTTCTAACCCCAGAAAGATCAACGCCCTAGGGTTAAAATAATTGTTCGTCTGGCGCGTTTAATCCGTGAGTTTTATCATGGGGGTGCGCTTAGAGAGACTGTTTGATTGAGGAGAAGAATATGGAACTGGAAGAGATTGATGACATCGGCATTCGCCGCCGTGTGATCCCCACACCCACAGACGACACGCAGATTCACGTCAGTGAACTGCCTCCCTCGGACCAAGACCTGATTCAACGGACGATGCTGCAAACGTCGAATATAGTTACGCCCACCGGCCCTGGCAAAACGCTTGTGGGGAGGGTGACTCAGGAAACATCCGTCACGCCTGAAGAGTGTCTGTCGAGGCTGGAGAACTATCACAATGAGCTAGGTCAAATTCAAGAGATTCCCTCCGAGCCATCCGCGTTTCCGAACTTGGCTTGGGAGGCGTTGAAACTGGGGCTTGCCAAAGAAGAGGCCGTCAATGAGCAGTTGAACCGCGAGATCGATCGGATCCAAGAAATGCAAACGAACATTTCATTGCTGCTCGATTTGAATGCGGAGATCAGCGGCTCCAAGGAAGATGCGCCGCTGTCTGCAAAGGCCGAAGCGCTGCTCATGCAATTAGAGGCGCGAGGGGTTTCTCTGCGCAAAGAGGGGCAATCGATCGAAGAGCTCAAAAGAAAAGCGGGTTCCAAAGAGAGCTCGCTCCGTTCTGAGATGCAGATTGTGTTTACGACAAAAGTGCAGCGTCTGATGCAGATGGTTGAATCGATGATGCAAATCTTGCAGCACATCATTCGCAGCAATACAAAATTAATGGACACCATTACGAGAAATACAAGACCTGGCGGATAATGGAGATTCCGACGCTTGAAGAGGCAGAGGTAGAGCGCTTTTACGCTTTTGGGTTTGCCCATTACGGATCGGGTCACTTGCATGAAGCGGCCGATGTATTTCGGGTGCTTTGCACAAGACGCCCCCTAGAATCCAAGTTTTGGTTTGCCTTGGGGGCCACGTTGCAAGAGGCGATGAGCTATCAAGACGCTCTCCACTCTTGGGCCATGGCGGCGCTCTTGAAGCGGGACGATCCGTATCCACACTTTCATGCGGCGGAGTGTTGTCTATCGCTGCAAAAGGTGAAAGATGCGGCGAAGGCGCTTCGAGAGGCGGAAAACAGAGTAACAGAAGGGCATCCGCTGTTGGACAAAATTATTGTTTTAAGGCAGCAATGGCATCTATAACGGATATTGATTTCGACGACGAGCTTTGGAAAGCGCGTAGCGTGCAGGGGGCCTACTCGGGTTTCCCTCCCCCCTCGCTTCCGCCGCCATCCGTTCCCTTGGGACTCTCTCCTGTGTCTTCGATTGCTGAAAAGCCCCGTGAAAGCCCGGCGCTTGCGGCGCCAAAGCAAAACATTTTCGTGCGCCTGCTTGAAACGCAAACAAAAGCAGAAGAACTGGCCTCCGTGCAGCTGCAGCAATTTCAAGCGGATACGGCCCGTTCTCGCGCTGAGATAGAGCGCTTGGAGCATGAAAAAGAAGAGGCGTACCGGAAGGAGATCGAGGCTGTCAAAACACGCGACACATGGGGAACTCTCTCTTCTGTGGCGGCTTATGTGGGCAGCGCCGCTGCGATTGTGGGGGGGCTTTCGATGGGCGGGGTGCCTGGCATTTTGTTGGGAGCGGCAGGGGTTCTTGGCGGCGGCGTCAAGCTGATGAACGACACCCATTTAATGCGGCCCATTTTAGAGTGGTGGACGAAATCGCACGAGCTGCAAAAAGAAATTCAACAGAACATCAATGATTATGCCTTTTATTTGCAGATGGGGCTTGGCGTCGCGGGCGGCTTAGCTGCTTGGCAAGCTGGGTATTTTGCAGCGATGCAAGCGGGCGTGATGGATTATGTGACGAAAACGGCCACCGCAATCAGTTACGCGAGCACGGCAGTGAAGGCGGGAGCTGATGTGGGCAAAGCGGTCTATAATAAGCAAATCGCCGACTATATGGCAGAAGGCAGAAAGCTCGATAACGCGATGAGCCAACAGAGATGGGCGATGAATCGATCGACACGGGAGATCCAGCAGACGTTGGAAGATCTCGAGTCGCAAGGCGATGCACTTAGAAAAAGAATAAACCAATATGGTTGAGGGGAATTTATGGAAGTCACATTAGATACAGACTTAGATGCAGTAAACAATGATTCAGAATTACAAAAATTTGTATCCGATACAGTGAAGCTTTGTGAACGGGAAGACCAAGAGGTCATTAGAAAAGTCCAACAATGCGCAAACTACGTATCCGAAAACTACATATCCAGGATGTACGCAATAATGCCTCAGATTTTGGCCGATCAGCACCGTTCGGGCGAAAAGAGTAAGAATGAGATTCATCGATTGGAAAAGATGATCACGAAAGCGTCTTTGAATGCGGCGGATCTGCAAAAGGATCTTGGATGGCAGGGGTTGATTACAGCGGGCGTTGTGATGACCGTGTCCTTGCTCCAGTTTGCTCCTGGCACTGACAATGTGGATCAACAATTTGCCAATCTTTTAGCCAAAGAGATCGCGCCGAATGTCATGGGTGTATTCCGATCGGGCATTGAAAGCAACCTCAGCAAAGAAAACAACAAAATCACGTTGGACAACAACAAGTACAATTCGAAATCGACGGAGCAGCAGACAGAGGGCAATCGGCGGCAAGAAATCATCGCCATTCTCGATAAGATGAATCGAGTCCTCGAATCTGCGAGCCGAGCGGGTTAATCACTCAGATGGACAGCGTTACGCTGTCCATCTTGTTTTTTGTTTTCGTTGGTAGGCGAACAGCAGCAACACGGGCAGGATCATCAAGACAAATCCGGCGCCGATCGTCAGCGCGTACTGCAATTTATTTTGAATCACCACATCGGGGGGCGGCTCGAATCCCACTATGATGGTCATGATGCATCCGGTCAATCCGGCCAAGCATGATGCGGTTCGGATCCCTTTTGGGATTTGATAGCCTTGATCTGTTCTCTTCAGTTTCAACGCGGCCAAAAAGAGCAAGATGTACATCACCATATATAATCCTGTACTGAGCGCCATCAAGAACCAATAGAATGAGTTCACGCTCGGCATGAGCTGCATGCCCAGGCAAAATACTGATACTAACACGGCTTGAGCCACCAAAATCCGCACGGCTGTCCCGTGTCGATTGGTCTGCACAAAATATTTGGGCAAAAAGCCGTGTTCCGCTGCCTGAAGCAGCCCTTTTGCAGGGGACAGGAGCCAATTGACCGACCCTCCCACGCTGCCCACGATGATGAGCAGAGCCAAAACGGGAATCAGCACAGGCATATGGAATGCGTTAAAAAAGAGGGAAAAAGTCTGCATGACCCCGTTGACATACTGAATGTCGGCTGTGGGGATGACAATGGCGACAGCCAAAGCTCCCAAAATCAGGGTCGCCAAGAGGATCAGGACCGAAAGGCCGATGGCCTTGGGAAAATTCTTTTGAGGATTTTCAATATCGCTCACATGGACGCCTGCCAGTTCCATGCCTAAAAAGGAGGCCATAATCGTCACAAGGGCAATCCCATTGGCTCCTAAATCAAAAGAGGGGATCATCCTTTCAAACGAGATCGCGACCGGATGGCCCAAAAAAACCCACGCTGCGCCGAGCGCAATGAGAAACAGCATGGGCACAATCGTGCCGATGGTCCCGCAAAAGGCGTTGAGTCTGGCCGACACCCGAATCCCCCTGAGATTTAAAAAGGTGAGGCCCCAAAACGTAAACAGGGCAAACCCCAGCAAGAACCAGCGGTTTGTTGCGAGAGCGGGGTTGATGAGATACGCTGCAGTTCCGGCAATGAAGAGGAGCATCGTCGGGTACCAGACCATGGTATTGATCCACTGCAGCCATACGGCAAACGTCCCCATCCTAGCCCCAAAGGCGTGCTGGATCCAGTAATAGATCCCCCCCTCTTTGGGATACCGGGAAGCCAGCTCTGCCGACACCAGCGCCACCGGAATTAAAAAAAAGAGGGCCGATAGGATAAAGAGAAACACCAAGGAAGAGCCGAATAACGCGCTCGTGGGCAACGTCCGGATGCTATCGATCGCGGCGACGATCAGTAAGACAAGAGAAAAAAGAGGAATTTTTTGATTCATGCATTCGATTGTACTATTTTGCCAATTTCCATAGAATGAAGTTTTGGAGCAGCGATGATCGTACTCGTCAAAAGACAGGCCTATCGGATTCTAGAAATGATTGGGGACTACGTCTCCTTGATGTTTGACTGCATCGTCGCCAGTTTCAAAAAACCCCCATCCTGGAAACTGATTCGGGAGCAGCTGTTCCATATCGGCGTCATGTCATTGGGCGTGGTGTCGATCACCGGCTTTACGACCGGCTTTGTATTGGCCGCTCAATCCTTTTATCAGCTGGGAGAAAAGGGCCTCGCCAGCGTGACCGGGGTGCTTGTCGGCAAATCGATGCTCACCGAACTGGGTCCCATTTTAACCGCTTTTATGGTCACCGGCCGAGTCGGCTCCTCCATGTGCGCAGAGCTCGGGACCATGAAAGTGACCGAACAGATCGATGCCCTAAAATCGATGGCGATCAACCCCTATGCGTATCTCGTCGCGCCTCGCATCATCGCAGGCACCTTCATGATCCCCCTCCTCACCCTATTTTGCGTCCTCATGGGAATCTTTGGCGGCTTTCTCATCGCCTCCAACCTGTTCAATATGACGGCCACCAATTACTTCGCCCCGATGCGGATCCATATCACTCTGTTTGACTTTCTTTCAGGGGTGGTGAAGTCGACCATTTTTGGCATCTTGATCGTGACGGTCTGCTGCTATCGGGGCATGCGCACGACCGGAGGCGCCGCCGGCGTGGGCAGATCCACCACACAAAGCGTGGTGACCAGCTACGTTCTCATCCTGATCGCCGATTTCTTCCTCACATTGGTCCTCAACATGATCCACCAAGCGCTGAAATTCGATTGGATGAGAGGTTAAATGATCCGGATCAAAAATCTTTGGAAACGCTATAGCAATGTCGATGTGCTACGGGGACTGAACTTAGAGGTCCATCAAGGAGAAATTTTGGTCATTTTGGGCAGATCAGGCGTCGGAAAAAGCGTCCTCTTGCGCCACATCATCGGCATTGAAAAACCAGACCAAGGCTCGATCGAAATCGATGGAGTGAACATCACCCATTTGAAAAAAAATCAGATCTATCACGCCGTGCGCAACATGGGGATGCTCTTTCAAGGCTCCGCCCTCTTTGATTCCATGAATATCGAAGAAAATACAGCCTTTTACTTAAAACAGCATCGCGATATTGTGACGAAAAAGAGGCTCGAGCCCGAAGTGATCCAGGTACGCGTCCAAGAAGCGCTCAAAATGGTCGGCCTAGAAGGGGCCGGTCATAAAATGCCCTCCGATCTGTCCGGCGGCATGAGAAAACGGGCCGGTCTGGCCCGCCTCATCGTCTACCGCCCCTCTATCCTCCTCTACGATGAACCCACAACAGGCCTCGACCCCATCACCGCCCAACAAATCAACGAGCTCATCGTCACAACACAAAATGAACTCAAAGGAACCAGCATCGTCGTCACCCACGATCTCCACTCCGCCCTCTTTATGGCCGATCGACTCGCCCTGCATCAAGAGGGACAAATCATCCATGTATCTGAACCTGAAACATTTATGAACATCGATCACCCTACGATCAATTTCTTAAGGGAAAATCAACAACTGAAGAGGAAACAACCATCATGACGGATCGGATCAAAAATATTCTCATTGGTCTTTTTGTGTTAGGCGCGATTGGGATCATGATCTCTGTCATTCTTTTTCTGAAGCCGACCGTTGGAGATGGCAAAAAGATTTTGAGCGTCCGTTTTGCGAACATTACGGGGATTGGGATAGGCACTCGAGTGACATTTGCGGGCAAGCCGGTGGGGACAGTGACCCATATTCGAGAGCTGACGAAAGCGCGCGATGAGGCGGATGAGCATGGGCGGATCTATATGTATCAGCTCACCTTAAAGATTGATTCGAACGTCGATGTGTATAGCAACGATGAGATTGCGATTAAGACAACGGGATTAATGGGGGAAAAATCGATTGCGATTTTGCCGAAAGCCTCTACGCCTACCAAACCGGCCTCTCCCATCATCGATCAGATTGTCTATGCCAGCTCTACGGACGCGCTCGAGCACACGTTCAATCAAGTTTCGCACGCTGCTAATCAAATGGAGACGACCGTTCGCCGCGTCGATTCGATGCTTTTGGAAAATCAAACGCTTCTGACCAGCGCTCTCAAATCCTTTGACGGAGCGATGAAGCAAATCGATCAACTGCTAGGCTCGATGGATCGAGAAAAGCTGGTCCCCGCGTTGACCGAATCGGTGAATCTGCTCAGCCGCAATATGGAAATGGTGAAAGCGAGTCTGGAAGAGGATCAGCTGCTCCACAAGCTCGCCTCGCTCACGGAGAGTCTCGATCAGGCCGCAAACGCCTTCAACAATGAGGGGGCGCAGACGCTCGTGCATCTCAATCAAATTGCGCGCGATATCGCCTCTGGATCGGGCACTGTAGGCAGACTCATTGTGGGGGACGATCTGTATTTGCGCCTCGCCTCTCTTATGAACAAAGGGGAAACGCTCATGAACGACATCAATCACTATGGGCTGCTCTTCCATTACAATAAGCAGTGGCAGAAATCGCGCACGCGCAAGGCCAGCTTTTTGAAGGCGCTCGATACTCCCCAAGAATTTCGCAATTATTTTGAAGGGGAGGTCGATTCGATGACCACCTCTTTGGGCAGGCTCTCGGAACTCATGGATCGGGCAGGCTCAGAGCAAAGATCGCAGATCGTCCAAAGCAATGCCTTCAAATCCCATTTTGCCAACTTGATGCGCCAGACCCAAGGCCTCACCGACGCCCTCAAGCTCTACAACGAAGGGCTCATCGCGGAAAGCGAAACGCTTCCCCAAGAAGACAATCAGTAGTATACCGCTCGTGATTCGAAAGTTGGTTCTGCCAGCGTCGGCAGCCACTGTTTTTGGGATCCGCCTGCATCGCTCAACTTATTCAAGTTGAGCTGCTTCGGCGCCGGCTTCGCCTGACCCAAAAACAGGGCGC
>JAGWZL010000046.1 GCA_018968815.1 Verrucomicrobiota bacterium
ATCTTATAAAATTTAGAGAGGTAATTGCAATACTTAGGTTCTGACGATTTTTGCAAGTTACCTTTAGAAGCATGTGATGGATTGATAGCTCAGCTGGATAGAGCACCCGCCTTCTAAGCGGGCGGTCGCAGGTTCGAGTCCTGCTCAATCCGATTGTGGGGCAATATGGGAAAATTGTTGGGGGACTACCTCATCACGGTTCAGCTCTTTGATGGCCTCGATCAGGTCATCAAAAAATTGAAAGGGACCAAAGGGATCGATCGCAAAAAAAGCGATCTGGTCAACCAGACCCTTTTGGAGCTGATCCAGAAGGAAAAAGAGCCCTGCTTTTTATTGGCTGCCGTGTTGGACTTTGTCCAGCGCGTCGATGCCGCCAAAATCTTGCAACACTACACTTTTACCAGTTTTGAGATCTGGCTGAACCAATGCTCGGGCCTTTCTTTTGAGGAGAACCTGGCCATCAGAGCGAAAATCGTAGGGAAAAAGATCGAGAGGGGAGACTATCAGGCCTTTTTTCCCATCGGCATGGGGAAAATTTACGAGGGCACCCACTTTGTGACGGCGCATAAATCGCCCGACCTCGATACGACGATCGCCTCTTTCTGGGGCTGGGTCGATGCCTTTGGCGCTCGGGTCGGCGACGGCTTGCATATTTGGAACTTGCCGGAAGGTCCGCCTGCTTCTCAGATCGAAATCCAATGGATTTTTCGCGATCTTTTTGGCGACGCGATCTTTACCCATTTGCCCAAAACGCGGACGGTGTTGAATTTGAATGGCAACGACCTCATGACCCAAAAGGGATTGCAGAGGAAGGCTCCCGGTACGGCTATTGCTGACATCGAGCATGACTTAGATGAAAATGCGGTCGTTGTCGTCGATGAACAGGGGTTTTTTCTGGGCGATTGGCGCATCAGCGATGTGGAAGGGGTCAGGCAGGTGATCATTTCCCTGGCGAGCTGTTTGAGATGGTTTGAAAATGCCCTTCACCTCAACCTCATTTCTGTGTTTGCCAAAGCCCACTTGCATGTCGATGATGTGGAAGCGGTTCTTAGAAAACTGCTCGCCACAAAGTTAGATACCTCTGAGCCCGCTTTGGAATTTTCTTCCAAACAGGCAGATCAAGTGGAGCAATTCATGCAAAAAGTGCTCCGCATGCCAAAGGGCTTGAAATCCAATTTCGAAGAATTGGCCACCGTTTTAAGCCGGCTCGGAGAAATTCCTTTCGGCGGCGTGGATGGGCTGATTGCAAAAATGAAACGGGCCGATTTGTTTGACGCCAAAGGCAAATTGATCGATGAGCGACCTCGCATTTTTTCTTTCCTCGAAGGGGTCATCCATTCGCTCCATCATGGCATCGTCAAAATCAGAGCCAAAATGGAGACGCTCGAGATCGCTTTAGAGACGAAATATAAAGTATTCGGCCGCCATCCCAACACAGTGACCACAAGATCTGAGGTGGAAGAGATCCGCAATAAAATGGCCAGCTATTCCTACTTGACTGTTGTCTATCCAGATCGAGATAAGCTCTACCCAGTCGGCGTCATCCAAGCGTCGTTTTTGAGAAAGCCCATTTTGGGTACCGTATCGCTCAGAGACTTTTGCAACCGAGCCGAAATGGGGATCCCCCCCTATTTAGACGTGATCAGCGTCATCGATCACCACAAAAGCGAATTGTATACGTTTGCTCCACCCGCAGCTGTTGTTTCGGACGCTCAGTCGACGAATACTCTGGTCGCCCAAAAAGCGTTTCAAATCAACGATGCGAATCGGAAAAAGCCCTATTATATTCATCCCGAACGGGAGTATATCGAATATTTACACTTCTTGTACGGCATTCTCGATGATACCGATCTGCTCACTAAGGTGAGCGCTCTCGATGTGCAGTGCGTCGCTTCTTTGTTAAACCGACTCAAGAGTTTGGCGACTGGCAAAAAAACTGTGCTGATGAACATTGAGGATCTGCCAAGAGACAAAAGCTTCCCCAAAAAAGTCGCCAAGCAGATTTTGCAAAATGCCGACATGTATTCCCTGTATCGAAAAGTGTTCCAATTCAGAGAAAAAGAGGTGGAGAAAAACCTCTCCTTATGCGCAAAAGGAGAAGATTCCAATCTCTTTGCCGACACGAAAGAGCAAAATGGATGCTGCCGGATCGGACAGACCAAAATCTTTGCCTCCAATGTGCGCTTTTTTGAAAAGCATGTCGATGCCATTCGACGCGCTTGGTTGCACAAAGCCAAAAAAATAGGCCACGAAAAATCCGAGCTGAATCTGCACATCCATATGATCAGCACCATCGTCAGCGCCGAAGAGGTGTATCACGGCAGATCAGGGCGCTATCGACATAAAGACGAAATGTGGCTCTGGATTCCCGATGAAGAAGTCGCCATTGAGCAGTTGAAAAGATTTCTCAACGCGCTGCAAAGCTCGCCGGCGATCAAAAATAACTCCTTTGAAGTCGAATTCTTAGGCTCCAATGCCGACGAAATGGCGCGGATCTTCAAAGAGAGCTTTATCGATCTCCCCAAAGTCAAACGGAAAAAAGATCTGCCGATCGCCGTTCTCCGTTACAAAGCAGGGACCCTCAATTCGCGCAAAGCGATGATCAGCCCCTACTTGCCCAAGCGATCGAGTTAGTTTTTCTGATCCTCAATGATTTCAAGATTGACGCGTAGGCCATTACGACTCGCGACCGACATGAGTAGAGTTCGGATCGCATTGATCGTTTTCCCTTTCTTCCCAATGATTTTCCCAATATCTGACTTCTCAACACCTAGCTCGATAATCAATGTGTGAGTGCCACCGATTTCATTAATACGCACTTGATCTGGATGATCGACGAGATTCTTGACAATGTACTCTACAAATTCTTTCATACGACGGTTCCTTTTTGCAATAGGGAGTTCGAATTCAAAAAAAATATACTGCTGCGTTGATATTTTTACAAGGTATTCATACAAAGGGAAGGGCCGCACAGTTTGCGGAGCCACTCTTTCATATCTTCCGGAATCGGCGCGACCAGACGGATCGGCATCCCGTTGATTGGATGGAGGAAGGAGAGCCGATAGGCGTGAAGCAGCGGCCTTGGGTGCAGCTCGCCCTTCCCATAGAGCGGATCTCCAATGATGGGGCACCCAATGTGCTTGAGATGGACCCGAATCTGATGCGTGCGCCCCGTTTTGGGTTTGGCCAGCACAAGCGAGGCTCTGTCATTGCATGCCGCCACTTGAATCTCGGTGATCGCTTCTCTGCCATCTGGCAAAACGGTCATCTCCTTGCGGTGCACAGGATGGCGGCCGATGGGCATCTCAATGATCCGATTCGTCGGCTTCCCCTGGCAGATCGCCAAGTAGAGCTTTTCCATTTTTTGGGTCGAAAACATTTCAATCAGTTTTTGGTGCGCAGGCAAGGTCTTTGCAGCGAGTAAAACGCCGGTCGTATCTTTGTCGAGCCGGTGCACAATCCCGGGCCGCATGGGATCTGTGCCGGGAATCTTTTCTTTGCAGTGCGCCAGCAGCGCGTTCACAAAGGTGCCCGACCAGTGCCCAGGCGCAGGATGCACCACCATGCCGGCCGGCTTATTGATCGCTAAAATCGCCTCATCTTCATAGAGAATCTCAAGCGGAATCGACTCGGGCTCTAAGGAGGCCTCGGGCATCGCTTGAAAACAGACCTCAATCTCATCGCCCTCTTCCGGAACCACCCTCTTTTTGACAGGCTCTCCATTCAACAGAACGCAGCCGATATCGAGCAAATGTTGGAAATAGGTCCTCGAATAATAGGGGAATTTTGAAACGAGTAGTTTGTCGATTCGCACACCCTCTTCTTCAGCGGTGACAAAGAGAAACTCATGCTCGTTTTCCATAAAGTTAAGCATTCTATCGCACCGAATCAGAAACCTCAAGAATTAAAAATGGGCGCCAGCTATCCTAACAAAATATGGAATATACAGCGGCGCGCAAAAGGGCTTTGTGGCTTCTTTCTAAAAAAAACTATCATAGCGAGGTCCTTTTCCGAAAACTCCTCGACAAGGGGGCATCTGAAGAGGTGGCCTCTTCGGTGATCGCAGATTGTAAACGTCTCGGGATTCTCAGTGATGAACAGGCCATTGTGCGCGAACTGAAGCGCGGATGGGGGCCGAGAGCGATTGCGTACAAACTCCGCCTGAAGAGCGCTGAAGTGCGCAAATGGATTTCTCGCGACATGCAAAAGGCGCGGATTGCAGAGCTCATTCCCAAATTGGGTCCGCGCGAAAAGGCCTATCGAACGCTCATCCGAAAAGGGTTTGATCCAGAACTGGTGATTGAAATTTTTTCTTACTGTGACTAGATTGATGAGATGCGATCGATTGGCATTCTCGGGATTAACCATAAAACGGCCCCCTTAGCGTTGCGCGAAAAAATGGCCCGTGCGGTCACAGGGCTCAAAAACAATCGGTTTTTTCCCTACCCAACCATCTTGTTGTCTACATGCAATCGGACAGAGATCTACTACTGCGCGGAAGATTTAGCGGCCGCGCACAGCCATCTGCTCTCTTTTTTGCGCAGCCAGGTCGAGGAGCCCTTTGAACAGGCTTTGTACTCTTTTTTCGGAGTCGACTGCTTCTTCCACTTGTGCTGCGTCGCATCGGGACTCGATAGCGCCATTTTTGCTGAAGGAGAAATTCAACGGCAGGTGCGCATCGCCTATTCTTCTTCGGTGGAAGGGCTCCCTGCCTGTTTGCATTTTGTTTTCCAAAAGGCGCTGAAAGTGAGCAAAGAGGTGCGCTCTAAGCAACAACAACAGGGCTGTTTTACGCTCTACCAAGCTCTTTGGAGGCTCGCTTGTTGGCAAAACCGGAAGATTTTGCTCGTGGGTTACTCGCAAATCAACCGCGGACTCCTCTCTTTTTTAATGCATAAAGGGATCGGGCATTTGACTTTGGCCACGCGGCGCCCCGATCAAGTGCGTCTCGAAGGGGTGCAGGTCACAGATCGGAGCCTTTTATCCCGCTGGGAAGAGTTTGATGTGATCGTTTGCGCAGCTCACGCGGACGATTATATCATTCGAGAGGGCGGCCACGGGTCTCAAGTGATTTTCGATCTCAGCGTGCCGCGCAATGTCGACCCTCATGTGAGGGCCCAACTCTACAATATTGAACAGGTCAATGCGTGGATTGCCGAACATCAAAAGAACCCTTTTCTCTTCGACGCCCAATCGCTCATTTGGGAGCATGTGGTGCGCCTCAGCCGCATTTACCGCACTAAAGGATTGCCCAACCCTCATTCATATCTATCATCGGGGCGCTAATTTCTAAAACTCAGCATGTCCCGGATATCTTGGGAATGGAATGACATCCCTAATATTTTCCATCCCTGTCGCAAATTGGACGAGCCTTTCGAATCCAAGGCCGAATCCGGCATGGGGAACGCTGCCATATTCTCGCAGCTCTAAATACCACCAGTAATCTTCTCGCTTCAGGCCAAACTCTTGGATCTTTTTTTCTAGATAATCGAGTCTCTCTTCGCGCTGCGCGCCTCCAATGAGTTCTCCAATTTTAGGCACAAGAACGTCCATGGCGGCCACCGTTTTTCCATCGCTATTCGCTCTCATATAAAACGCCTTGATTGCGGCAGGATAGTCAGTGAGAATCACCGGCTTTTTGCAATGCTCTTCTGCGAGATAGCGCTCGTGTTCCGATTGCAGATCAATGCCCCACTCTACGGGAAACTCAAACGTTTTGCCCGATTTTTTCAAAAGGGCGATCGCTTCGGTGTAGGGGATGTGGGCGAAAGGCGTGTCGGCCACGTGTTGTAGGCGGGCGATCAGTCCCTTTTCGATGAATTGATCAAAAAATTGGAGATCTTCGGGGCAATGTTTGAGAAGATAGCGAATGCAGTATTTCAAATAGGCTTCGGCGCATTCCATGTTGTCTTTGAGGTCAGCAAAGGCCATCTCGGGCTCGATCATCCAGAATTCGGCCAAATGGCGCGAAGTGTTCGAGTTCTCAGCGCGGAATGTGGGGCCAAAGGTATAAATATCGGTCAGGGCGCAAGCGACGATTTCCCCTTCGAGCTGTCCAGAGACGGTGAGATAGGCCGATTTGCCAAAAAAGTCTTGCGCCGGATCGGGCTTCTCCAGTGTCGTGACTCGAAACATCTCGCCGCCCCCTTCGCAATCTGACCCCGTGATGATGGGCGTTTGCACATAAAGAAAACCGCGCTCTTGAAAAAAGAGGTGGGTTGCAAAAGCCAGGGCGTTGCGCACGCGCAACACAGCGCCTTGCGTATTGGTGCGCGGCCTTAGGTGGGCGATCGTTCTCAAAAACTCAAAGGTATGCCGCTTTTTTTGGAGTGGGTATTTGGCCGGATCGCACGTCCCAAGCACTCGCATCTCCTGGGCGCGCAATTCGAGAGATTGGTTTTTCCCAGGACTTGCCACGAGCTGACCCGTGATGACGACGGAGGCGCCCGTTGTGATTTGCGGCAATATTTCGGCGTAGCGCGGGATATTGGCGTCGGCAATGACTTGAAGGTTGCTGATCGTCGAACCGTCATTGACTTCAATGAAGGCGAACGATTTTTGGTCTCGAACCGTTCGGACCCAGCCACGCACGGTGGCCTCTGTATTTGGTTTTCCCTTGAGGAGCTCTTTAATTCTTTTCTTCTGCATATTTCCGCAATGTGATGATTTCATTTTTCCAGCTAGGTGGGCCGCTGGGCGTCTCTAAATATTTAGGCACTTCTGTATTTTGCATCAAGTAACGGAATGATTCCCAGCCGATTTTTCCTTGCCCGATATCGGCATGCCGGTCAACCCGAGAGCCGAAATCTTTGGCCGAATCATTCACATGGAAGGCCATTAAATATTGGAGGCCGATTTTGTCGTCAAACTCTCGCAGAGTTTTGGCCCACCCCTCTTCCGTTCGGATGTCGTACCCGGCCACGAAAATATGGCAGGTGTCTATACATACGCCGATGGGGATCTTCCCCTTAACCCGTTCAATGATGGCGCCGATATGCTCAAATTTGTGGCCGACGCTGGTCCCTTGCCCCGCGGTCGTTTCTAAGAGCAGTTTCGTCTGCCCTTTTTGTACGAGCTCTTCGGTCTCTAGCAAGCTTTGCACAATCGTTTCAAGACACTCTTCCAAAGAACTCGTCGTATAGGCCCCCGGATGAAAGTTCAAATAGGCGATTTTTAAAGCGTGGCAACGCTCAATCTCCTCTCGAAACGCCTTGCGGCTTTTCGTCAAGATTTCCAGGTCGGGAGCGCCTAAATTGATCAGATAGCTATCATGGCTCATCACCTCTGTGATGCCAGTTTCTGCAAGCGCTTTGTCCCAAAGAGCAATCTCCTCAGCGCCGATTTTAGATCCTTGCCACTGCTTCTGGTTGCTGGTAAAGAGCTGAATGGTCGTGGCGCCAATCTCCTGGCCCTGGTACAGCGCCCGATGGGGCCCGCCCGCCGCAGAAGTATGCGCGCCGATCAAAATTTTTTTCTTCATGAGGCTATTAGTATGCTAGGAACTGAGATTTTCGTACAAGGTCTTCCCTAGCGGTGATGCCGGACTAGCGGTGATGCCGGACTAGCGGTGATGCCGGACTAGCGGTGATGCCGGACTAGCGGTGATGCCGGACTAGCGGTGATGCCGGACTAGCGGTGAT
>JAGWZL010000047.1 GCA_018968815.1 Verrucomicrobiota bacterium
CAATTTTCGCCTCAAATTCGGGGGTCAATATCAGCTTCCATATTGACCCCCGAATTTGAGGCGAAAATTGGCTCAAAAGAACCCTAAAAAAGACTGAACCTTACTTTATAGGCACCCTCTGAAAATATTGTTTTTTTGGCTCGAATATGGTATGCTCAAAACATGAGGTCCCGCACGAGAAGGAATTATTCAGGTACAGAAAACCCGGTAAAAAAAGCAGCCGATTTATTGCCCGACATTCTTTGTGAGTTGGGAAAAAAAAGCCGAGATCCATCTGCGGAAATTTTCCGGTATTGGCAAAGTCTCATGGGAGAAAAAATGGCTCCCTACACAGAACCTATGTCTTTCATCGAAGAGGTCTTGACGGTGAAAGTAAAAAACTCTACTCTCTACAGTTTACTAGCTGGCCCAGAAAAGAGGCGGCTTTTGAAGAAGCTACAAGAGAAATTTTCAATCCGAAATCTCGTGTTTCGGGTGGGGTAACGAATGGCAGAAACAATGGCTGAAGAAAAAAAATATGACGCAAGTGCAATTACCGTTTTGGAGGGGCTCCAAGCCGTTCGAGAGCGCCCGGGAATGTACATCGGCGATACTCACATCAACGGCTTACACCAACTCGTGTACGAGGTCGTCGATAACAGTATTGACGAAGCGCTTGCCGGTTTTTGTACGCAAATTATCGTCACCTTGCACAAAGACGGCGGCGTCACTGTCGAAGACGATGGACGCGGCATCCCCATTGAAACGCATGACAAAGAATCGAAAAAGCAGGGCCGAGATGTCACTGCCTTAGAAGTGGTCATGACGATTTTACATGCAGGGGGTAAATTCGACAAAGGCACCTATAAAGTCTCTGGCGGTCTCCATGGCGTCGGCGTCTCTTGCGTCAATGCGCTCTCCAAAACTCTCATTGCGACGGTCTATAAACATGGCCACGTCTATGAAATGACCTTCGAAAGAGGCAAACCTGTCACCGCTTTGAAAAAACTGGGCACTACGACAAAACGGGGCACAAAAGTCTCTTTCTGGGCCGATGACCAGATCTTTTCGGTCACGACCTATGATTACGATATTTTACTCAAACGTCTGCGCGAACTTGCCTTTTTAAATAAGGGCATCACCATTTTATTCCACGATGAAAGAGATCCCAATCGGGAACCTGTGCGCTTTAATTATCAAGGCGGTTTGTCCTCCTTCGTCAGCTATTTGAATGAGGGGAAAATTCCGTTATTCCCAAAACCGATCTATTTCCATGGCGTCAAGGAAGGCATCGACGGACCTGTTGAATTTGAAGTCGCCCTGCAGTGGAATGATACCTATACGGAAAATATTTATACGTATGTCAACAATATCGCAACCCGCCAGGGCGGAACGCACTTAACAGGCTTTTCTACGGCGCTGACCCGCGTCCTGAATCAATATATGAAAAGCAATAGCCTTGTGAAAGCGGACAAGATCAGCGTCAGCGGCGATGATATGCGCGAAGGGCTCACGGCTGTCATCTCGGTCAAAGTGCCCAATCCGCAATTCGAAGGGCAGACCAAGCAAAAATTGGGCAATAGCGAAGTGGCGGGCATCGCTCAAATCATTGTTGGCGAAGGGCTCACGACCTATTTAGATGAACATCCAGGGATTGCCAAGCTGATTGTCGAAAAAGCGGTGATCGCGGCGCAAGCGCGCGAGGCTGCGAAAAAAGCGCGCGAGCTCACATTGCGCAAAACGGCGCTCGACGGGGCCCGATTGCCTGGTAAATTGGCCGATTGCCAAGAGAGGGATCCAGCCCTTTGCGAGATCTATATTGTTGAGGGAGACTCTGCGGGTGGCTCTGCCAAAATGGGGCGGGACCGAAGATTCCAGGCGATTTTGCCCATCCGCGGTAAAATCTTGAACGTGGAAAAGGCCCGTCTTCCAAAAATTTTGCAAAACACCGAAGTGGGTTCCATGGTGGCAGCTCTTGGCTGCGGGATTGGCGCTGAGAATTTCCATTTGGAAAAACTGCGCTATCACAAGATCATCATCATGACCGACGCCGACGTCGATGGCTCCCACATCCGCACTCTTTTGCTCACCTTCTTCTATCGCCACATGCCAGCGCTGGTTGAAAACAATTTCATCTACATCGCGAGACCCCCTCTTTTCAAAGTGACGCGCAAAAAGGTGAGTCAATACATCCATTCCGAAAGAGAAATGGACGAATATTTGCTCAAGCTTGGATTATCAGACATTTTGGTCCGCAGAACGGGATCAGAAAAGTCGTATGGCAAAGAGGAGACCGAGCAGCTCATGGAGCTGATCATGGATGGGGAGACTTTCATTGGATCGATTGAGCGCAAAGGGGTGCCATTCCGCGAGTTCATTGCGGCCAAGCAAGAAGAGCGTTATCCGCAGTATCAAATTGCTTTGGGTGAGCACCTGAAATTTGTCTACACCGAAGAGGAGCTGCTCGCATTCAAGAAACAGCATCAAGAAGCGGAAAAATTAAAACACGAAGAGACGCTCGCCTCCATTCCGCCGGAAGAGTTAACGGAAGAGATGAAGACATTTGTGCCCAAGCCGTTGGCATTTATGGAGCTTTACGATGTCAATCGGTTGATTGCTCTGCAGGAAAAATTATCGGCCTACCATTTGAAGCTGGAGCAATATCTGATTGCGAATGGGGAGCTGTTTGAGGTGCTCGAAGAGGGGGGCAAGGCGACGACTTGGCATACTCTGCGGGAGCTCATCGATGCGATCCGCAGCAACGGGCGCAAAGGGGTGGAAGTGCAGCGCTACAAAGGTCTTGGCGAGATGAACGCCGATCAGCTTTGGGAGACGACGATGAATCCTGCGGTGCGCACTCTCGTGAAGGTGACGCTGCCTGACGCCATTGCGGCGGATCGGATGTTCTCGATGCTGATGGGCGAAGAGGTAGAGCCGCGCAGAGCCTTTATTGAGACTCATGCTCTTTCTGTGAAGAACTTGGATATTTAAGGTAATGCATGTCGTATACACAAGATGAAGACATAGTTCCGCGTAACGTCGAAGAGGAGATGAAGGAGAGTTATCTTCGCTATTCGATGTCGGTCATTATTTCTCGCGCTCTTCCGGACGTGAGAGATGGATTAAAACCGTCTCAGCGGCGGATTCTCTATGCGATGCGGCAGCTTAACTTGACGCCTGGCGCCAAACATCGTAAGTGCGCCAAAATTTCGGGCGATACTTCGGGCGATTACCATCCGCATGGCGAGACGGTGATTTATCCAACCTTAGTGCGTCTCGCGCAAGATTGGGTGATGCGTTATACGCTCATCAATGGGCAGGGGAACTTTGGTTCGATCGATGGCGATCCTCCTGCTGCGATGCGTTATACGGAGGCGAGGCTGACCTCTTCTGCGATGGCGCTCATGGAAGACCTCGACAAAGACACTGTCGATATGGTGGCCAACTACGATGAGACCAAACTGGAGCCGACCGTTTTTCCGGCGAAATTTCCGAATCTGCTTTGCAACGGTTCTTCGGGGATTGCGGTGGGGATGGCGACCAACATTCCGCCTCACAATTTAAATGAACTGATTGAGGCGACGCTCCTTGTTTTGGACAATCGGAATACGACGATCGATGAGATCATGAAGGTGATGCCGGGCCCAGATTTTCCCACAGGCGGGGTGATTTGCGGCTATCGGGGCATTAAAGAGGCCTATCATACAGGCAGGGGCAAAGTGATTTTGCGCGCTCAGATGCGTGTGGAAGAGATTGCGAACCAGCGGCAGCAGATTGTGATCGACGAAATTCCCTACAATGTCAATAAGTCGAAATTGATCGAGCACATTGCCGATTTGATCAATCATAAAACCATCACGGGGCTCTCTGATATTCGCGATGAATCGGATAAAGACGGTCTGCGCGTGGTCTTGGAACTCAAGCGGGGCGAAATTCCCGATGTGGTGATCAACCAGCTCTACAAGAATAGCGATTTGCAAATCACATTTGGCTGCAACATGCTGGCGCTGGATCACGGACTTCCCCGTACGATGAACATCAAGCATTTCATTTCGGCTTGGATCGATCACCGGATTGAGGTGATCCGCAAGCGGACCCGTTTTGAGCTCATCAAAGCGGAGGCGCGGGCTCATATTTTAGAAGGGTATCTCAAAGCGCTCGATCATTTGGACGAAGTGGTCCGCATCATCCGTGCCTCGAGCAATCGGGACAATGCGCGCACTGAATTGATGGGCCGTTTTGGTCTTTCTGAGAAGCAGGCGAATGCTGTGCTTGATTTGAGGCTCTACCAGCTCACTGGCCTAGAGGCGGAGAAGATTGACGCCGAATACAAGGATTTACTCGAGAAAATTGCCTACTACAAATCGCTGCTCGCATCGGAAGCTCTTGTGCGGGGGGTGATTCGGGAAGAGCTCGAAGGTTTGCGGAACAAATCGGAGCGCAAGACCAAAATTGTTGCGGCTGAAGGGGAATTTGCGATGGAAGATCTCATCGCCGATGAGCAGGTGGTGATTGCGATCTCGAACGATGACTATATCAAGCGGATGCCGATCGACACTTTCCGCGAACAGCGAAGAGGTGGTGCGGGTATTATGGGCATGGAGATGAAGAAGGAAGAGGATGTTTTGAAAAACATCTATGTCGCCTCCACGCACGATATGTTGATTATCTTCACGACACATGGGCGTTGCTATTGGACCAAAGTGTGGCAGATTCCGGAAGGGGGGCGCCGCACGAAGGGGCGGCCGATCATCAATCTGTTGGAAGATTTACGCGAAAACGAGAAAGTGGCGGCGGTCCTCAGAGTGAAAACGTTTGACGAAGAGGGGGCTTCCATTCTCCTTGCAACCCAAAAAGGGGTTGTGAAGAAGACCGAGCTTTCTGAATACAGCAATCCGCGCAAGAAAGGGGTGTATGCGATCAATATCGATGAAGGCGATGAGCTGATTGCCGCTCGCATGACGCGTCCAGGACAGCAGATCATGCTCTTTACCCGCAACGGCATGGCGGTGCGCTTTGATGAGTCGCTCGTTCGTGCGGTGGGCAGGGTGGCTCGCGGCGTGCGCGGCGTCATGCTCAAAAATGCCGAAGACAAAGTGATTGGCTGTGAAGTCGTGACTCCTCAAGAGAACATTTTGGTTGTTTGCGAAAATGGGTATGGCAAACGCTCTCAAGTCGAAGAATTTAGGCAAACGAATCGGGGCGGGGTAGGCGTACGCTCCATCATCACCTCGGATCGGAATGGAATGGTGGTCGCGGCCCTGAGCGTCACCGACGCGGATGGGGTACTCCTCATGTCTAAAGAGGGACAAGCTGTGCGTATTCCTATGCGGGAAGTGCGCGTCATGGGTCGATCGACTCAAGGCGTGAGACTCGTGAACCTGAAAGAAGAGAACGACCTCGTGGTCGGGGCACAGAAAATCGAAGCTGTGGCCGAAGGAATCGGAGAACTGCCGAAATAATTTCTGTGGGACTCTGAACATCCGAGTAGATGTCTTGAACGACATCTACCCTGTTTTCCGTGAGGATTATGCTGGAACGCCACTAAATGGCAGGCGCAGCGTTTCTGATGCTGCGGTAAGCGAAGTCGGCTGTTGCTGCTGCAGCCGAAACTAGCGCTGCAATTGGCAGCGCGTACTCCCCCACGGCGGATATCACATTTCCGAGCAGGGTCAGCGTAGGTTCATAATAATCGAACGGTCGTAGACACACCGGCACCGCCGTCCTTTCCAACCATTCCAAACAACCCGTCCGGCGTTCACAGGTTTCAGTGGGGAGTGAGACGATGGCATGCAGGGCAACGGCTAATGCTGCCAGAGTTATAACGGGATGATCGTTCATGGCTGCGGTCATAGGCTGAACAACGTACTGAGCCGCTGTTGTCATCTTTGCGCTAATATAGTTGAAAGCTCTACTTATCATATGTTCCTTTTGTTAGTTACGGTAGTAAATTTTACACTATAATATAATTAAATTAAATTTAAAAATTTAATCCCGTTAATGGATCTATCCCAATAAGAGACTGTCGTTGAAAAGGTGCTTCGTCGATTTTTCGGATTATTTTGAGGGGTTTTCGATCCTTATTAAGAATATGCAACTGGAATGGGGTATATTGTGGACAACAGATGCGCTAAGCAGACCGACAGCTTCATGTTCCTTTGCACGCCGAGGCGGGCTTGATCGATCGCTTTTTCAACCTGGGGAAGCGGCACCGGATCCCTCTTGGGCTCGTCGGGAAAAAATAACAGCTCAGGCCCAGCGCCGACTGCTCGTAAGTGTTGGTCCCGATGCCACATGAGAATCGACGCAAACAGATGCTCTACCTGGCGCGCTCCCTTCACAGGATCTTCCTCCTCCATGGCATCGAACTGCGCTAGCTGAAGCGCCAGTGTCGGGTACGATGGCCGGTTTGCGAGCCATGTAAAGAGAGTTTTTCTATGCGACTCTATTTCAGGACGAGCAGCCAGCTCAAACGCGAGAGATGCGGAACCGTGCGCCCATTTCGCAAAATGGGCGGGGTGGCCTTTCGCTTGGAGCAGTGCGGCGATCATCTCTTCAGTCAGCGGCTGAAAATGGCAAAGGGTGCAGCGGGAGACAATGGTGGGCAGCATTTCATTCAGATTGCTCGTGAGCAAAATAAACGTCGTTTCTGGCGTTGGCTCTTCGAGCGTTTTCAGCAGCGCATTCGCGCTTGCGGGCTGCATGCGATGCGCCTCTTCCAAAATGAACACTTTGCCTTTGCCCTCAAAGGAAGCTTCGTGTTCTTGAGCGATCATTTCCCGGATCGTGTCGATCGCATACAGACCGCTTTTGCCTTCAGGCGCATATACGTGCAGATCGGCGGAACGGGGGCCGAGCAAGTGGGCCGCGACGGCTTTGGCAAAAAGACTTTTCCCAATCCCGTCGAGTCCTATAAACAAGAGCGTTTGGGCAAGCCTGTTTTGCAAAATCGCTTTTTGCAAGTAGGCCTTCATAGGCTCATTGCCCATTATCAAATTAAACATGTTGAGCAATCCGTTTCATCGCCTCTTCGAATATCAAATTAAACATGTTGAGCAATCCGTTTCATCGCCTCTTCGAATATCAAATTAAACATGTTGAGCAATCCGTTTCATCGCCTCTTC
>JAGWZL010000048.1 GCA_018968815.1 Verrucomicrobiota bacterium
GAAGCAGCTCAACTTGAATAAGTTGAGCGATGCAGGCGGCCCCAAAAATGCGGATGTCCGGCGCAGCCAAAAACCAACTTTTGGGTTCATTTGTGTATACGCGTGGATTCCACTTCTGGCCATTTTATCTGCCTGTGTCGGCAGTGGGGAGCAGCTGCTTGTGCAGAGTCCAAGCCTGAAGGGTCAGCGGCGCAAGATCTCTCACTTGCAAAAGAAATTAGAAGTGGCTCTTGCGGCGAAAGAAAAAGCGGCCTATGAAGTCGAGCGTTTGCAAAGGGAAATGGATGAGGCGCAATTGGCTGTTATTCGGCGCCACATTGATGACATGGAACAGCGCAAAGAGCGTCAGGCCCACTTTTTTGCGGAGGAGAGAGAGGCTCTCTACCGGCTGATTCAATCGGGCGATCCAACCAAAGCGTTTGAGGCGCAGATGGAGCTGGACCGCATTTTAAGAATCATTACAGAATTGAGCGATGAGGAAAGACATGTCCAGTGATTTTCTGAAATATCCTAAAGTGATCATTTTGCTGCTCGTCAGCACATTTGCCAACTTCATGGCCATGTTATTGACGCCCTCGCTGCCTCTTTTGACAGGAGATTATGGGATCTCCTCTGAGGAAGCCTCCTTTGTGATGTCAATTTTTCTGGTCGGGTATGCGATCGGCCAGCTCCCGTATGGTCCTCTGTCAAAGCGATTTGGGCGTAAAAGAGCGCTCTCGATTGGATTTAGCATTGCCCTTTTTGGCACATTGGTGGCTCTTTTTGCGAGCAGCTTTTGGGCTCTTTGCGTCGGTAGGTTGTTGCAAGCGATTGGATCTAGCGCAGGGATTAAGATTGCTTTTACGATGATTGGGGATACGCATGCTGGGGAGTCGGCCGCGCGCGCAATGGGTCTGATCTCGATTGCCTTTGGTTTTTCTCCGGGGATTGCGACAGCCGTTGGGGGCATTGTGACCGCGATTGGGGGGATTCGGGGGTGTTTGATTATTTTGTTGATTTACACGGTGATCCTTTGGATTCTCGCGCAATTTTTGCCTGAAACGGCTCATGAGTTGCACAAAGACGCTCTTCAGGGAAAGAAAATTGTCCATGGCTACATGCGTCAATTCAAGGATCCTTATGTGATGTTACATGCCGCTTTGGCGGGTCTTACGACCGCATCGATCTATGTGTTCGTGACATTGTCTCCGTTCATTGCGCAGTCGGTGATCGGATTATCGCCAGAAGGGTTTGGTTTGTGGGCGCTCATTCCCTCCTTTGGGCTGGCCACTGGCGGAGTGTTGGTGCATCGCCTAAGCCACAAGAACCCTCGGATGATGATCTTGTCTGGCATGTTGATTTTTCTGATCGCGCTGCTGATTCAATCGCTTTGCTTTGCCAATCATCTGATCACAGTGTGGAGCCTCTTTTTGCCCGCCTACTTTCTTTATATTGGCAACAATGTGATTTGGTCCCATGCTTTGGCCCATGGCCTCAGCGAGGCGACCGATAAGCCGAACGCTTCGGCGGTCATGCAGTTCATCAATTTCGGCATGGCAGTGGTGGGGGTCTTCCTCGTGCAGACCATCTTGCCGACGGAACGGATGCTGTTGCCCGCGGCTTTTGGGGTCATTATGATCCTGATGTTTGCTGTCTGGCTAAAACTCAGGGCCCATCGTCCCAAATAATGATTAGTTATTGTTTGTTTTTGGCTTTGTGCTATGATTGATAATCAATTATGGCAATTGGACCTATTACTTCTATTTCCGAAAAACTACCCGCTGAGGGCAGGCTAATTACTTCCGAAACACTAACCGCTCGGGACAGGTTAACCGAGCAGTTCAATAGGTGCGTGGATCCTATTATCAGCGCGATCGGGCAGGATTCGAATGCCTATCGTCTATTGTTGCGGCTTGGGCCTGGCAGCCATGGCAAAAGGGCGATTCGGTTGACGGGTGGCGACATTGAGAGGTGCCTCTTGGCAGTGCGCGGGGCATTGACAGGCATTGCGGGGCGTGCTCCGGAAGAGAGGGGATCCTATCCGATTCGGGCCACTTTGCTGGATGGGCGGCAGGTCACTTTTCCAGCTGGCGCAGTGCCCAACCTATTGAAACTGGCCCATGAAGTTTTGGTGGCTCCCAAGGAATTGGAGGAGCAATATCATGTGGTCTCAAAAGCGGAAATGGCTCTGCTGCCCAGAGGGGGGCCAACGGATCCTTTCACGGATTGGCTCAAACAATGCCGAGCGTTCTTCATGGATCCTGCAAATCCTGAAAAAGGGAAAAAATATGTGTATGCTCTCCATGCAATGCGGCAATCTTTAAGCGGTGTGGAGGAGTTATTGACAGGGCTCGTGCCTCTGGCTAACAAACCAGGCTCTTTTGCTGAGAGCGCGTATTGGACTTTTGTTGATCTGCAGCAGCAGGACCAATGCGATACAGATATTCGGGTTCAGTATGCTAGGGTTTTGCAATCCTTAAGAGAAGCTTTGAGATTGGCGCCTGATGCCGATTTAGAAGATCCTGTGCAAAAGCGAGCCTTGGATATGCTTGGGCATCTTTGTCATACGAAATTTACGGGGGTACACATGTATCCTTGGTTAGAAGACATGATCTCCAAAGTTCTGAGCGCTCCGCAATCGGATGGCAGTTATGAATGGCCCAATTTCACTTTGGAGGCCTTCGCGGAAGCTGTACGACAGGCCAATACAAGGCTAGAAAAGGCGCCCACAGAATATCAACAAACCACACTCGTCTCGTACTACAAAAAATTTGCTGCAACAGTAGGTGGTTTGGGTTTTGATCCGAATAGCGCTTCGAATACTCCTTGGGTTCATTCTATTCAGACGGGGAATGGAAAAACATGCACGATATTGCGGCACGGCACTCCTACAGTGGATGACGCATCTTATTTGGGGCTTGTCAAGCAAGTGATCAAGCAAGTGATGAGCTGGGATATGAAAGCGACGACAGTGATCCCAGAATATCGGGCCCATTTGGCGGTAGAGCCGCGCAAACACACACTGTATGTCAACCATCAAGTGCATGGGGACTTGCAGCAGCCGATGTGGCTGGCTAAGCGCGCTGAAGTAGAGCGGTCCTGTGAGATTCAGGGGTTGGAAAAGAATTATCCAAACTTTCATTTTCTTTCTTTGCCGATGGATGGGACGATATGGAAAATCAAAGCCACTGAGTTGAAACCAAAGCTTTTGGATTTACTCCTCAATCAAAAGGATGGATTCGCTCTTCCTCAGGGCATTGATCTGGAGGCATTCAAAAAGGATGCGGATGCGATCTTCGAGTCCGTTCACCGGCTGTATTTCAAAGGGGCTATTGGTTCTGAAGAGCGTAAAAAAGCGTTCATCATGCTTTTTTATTCCGAAATCAAAGATTACTTCAAAGGCAAACTGAATGCCGACTTCATTGTATCCGCTTGCAAGGATAACAAAGATCGAGGGAACGCGAGCACGGGTGTTGATATGATGAAAAACTTCATTAAACTCGGCAAGGAAAACGATCCTGAGAGGTTGAAAGAGATGTTCTTTTTAACTCTTGCGCCCTTCGTGATTAAGAATGAAGCCATACTTCCCGACCGGTTAGAGCTCCTTCTCAATGTCATCGATGTACTGCAAGGGTTAACGGCGGAGGAGAAAGAGGCGATCCGCCAGGACTGCACGAGCGGGTTTTCGATCACGGATCAAAAGGTGCCTAAAGAGCCTGTTAGCTGGAGTCAAATGGTTGGCCCTAAGCAGTTTGTGACGTTAGTTGAAAATATGCGCGCGCTTGGCGAAAAGCGGGTGATCCTCAAGAATTTAGTTCCAGATCGGAACTTGGATTGCGTACGAACACAAATTGAACGGGATCTCCCTCGCATGGACATTCGTATTGATGGCGACAGGATGCTTACGTGGGCAGCTATTTATAAAAGATTGCGCGGGGATTTGACTCTGCTGTCGGCGCTGCATCAAGGAACAGCGGCTATTATGATGGAAGATCCGGCACGCTATTTCCAGCGCGATGACTATACGGTGGCGCAAAGGGAGTTATCATCAGATCGTCAGAAGGTGATTGGGATCATTGGGAACCCACCATCTGTTCCGAATAAAGAGGGGAGTCCTGAGTTTAAGCATCTCTTATATTCTGCAGTCACAATGGGGTTATTGTCACCTGAGTGGCTTCCCGAGGGAAGATTTGATACCCCACCACTCCCTATTTATCCGACTCGTATCTCCTATGCGACCAAGACAGACACACTTGCGGCCGACATAGAGTTGGTGCTGAAATCGCCGGAAGGGTGGAGTGTTCCGATTGATGTCCATCTATCTAAGTCTTCGAGAGAGGCTCCGGCAACGATTGTGTGGGAGATGCCTCCCCCCAAGCATTGAACATTTTCTGGATCAGCGAGACTTCTACGGACGGCTGTCGGTGAACCATCACAGGCGGCATTTCTTCTAGCGGTACGTCGCCAACATAGGGACAAAAGTATTCGGCACAGAGACGCTCCTCGTTGTATATCTGAGCGTGAAAAAACTGTTGGTTTGCGTTTGCTTGAGTAAAGTAATCTAAGGGGCGAAATGTAATCGGATTGATCGTTCTGTTTTGATAATCCTTGATTAAAGCTGCATCCGTTCCATCGCGATTTTCGGGGAGCTGAAATAGGCGTGCTGATAGTCGATATCTTTCATTTGTATACGTGAATGTACCATTCGTGGCGGCCTCGACTTTCTTTATAATGAGGCTTAGGTTACACACAGATCCAGGCACTTTTTCTGTGCGGAAAGAAGAACTGTTCCTATTGACTGTTGCAGTTAGCATAGACACCTCCTCTGATAAAGGCGTGGAGGATAGTCTTTTTGCCTATTTTTGCAATAGAAAATTTTTAACAGTTGAGGTGAAAACAGGAGGTCAATTAAACTCTAACCCATTTACCAAGGAGATGTTATGTCTAATAGTCTACGCTTTGAACCTACTCATCGGGATCCTTATGCATCCCTACCGGGTGCACCCCCATCGGGGGCCAGTCCTGGTTTTGTCGAGACCAAGGTCACTCAAGTATTTCGCTCAATCCACCCGAATACAGAACCAGAAGGTTTGTCGCCTTTCCCCAAACTGCCGCTTACTACTACAAATTGCCCTCCCCGCCTAGGAGTGAAGAGGTCCCCGTTAATTTAACTTAATTGTGTAGTAGCGCTGGTAATTTTGCTGGCGCACGATCAAGATGATGTATTTTTTATCGCCGAGCTCTTGTAGGGCGGCATCGAATTCGGCGATATTTTTCACTGGTTTTTGGTTATTCCAGTCGACTGCCACGCCGGTGATTAAAAAGGTGGGTCTGAGTCCGGCCATGGCGGCGGGGGAGCCTGGTTTGACCTTGGAGATGACGATGCCGTTCACATCGGAAGGGTAGCCGAGTTTAGCTGCCCATTCGGGGGTGAGGTTTTCCAATTCGATGCCTAATTTGTGTGTGAGATCGGCTTTCATGACCTCGCCATCATTTTGGCAGCCCAATTCGACGGTCAATGTTTTGGGTTTACCGCAGCGCATGACTTTCAGTTGGACGGACTGACCGGGGCTCATCATTCCGATTTCATTGCGGAATTTCGTCACATTTTTCACCGGTTTGCCGTTGCATTGAACGATGATATCTCCTTGTTGGAGGCCTGCTTTATCGGCGGGGGATCCTTTGACGACATCGGAGACCAAAATTCCATCGGTTTTATTGATATTGAGTGCATCGCCGAGCTCTTTGTCGATGGGCTGCATCATGATGCCCAGATAGGCCCGTTTGACCGATCCGTTGTTCATGATTTGGTCGATGACGGGCTGGACCATTTTGCTTGGGATGGCAAGGCCGATGCCCATGTAGCCGCCGCTGCGGCTGAAAATGGCGGTATTGACGCCGATCACTTCTCCGCGGACATTGATGAGTGGTCCGCCTGAGTTGCCTGGGTTGATGGGTGCATCGGTTTGGATAAAATCTTCGTAGGTGGCGATCCCCAAATCTTGGCGTCCTTTAGCGCTCACGATGCCTTTGGTGATGGTGCCTTCGAGTCCAAATGGGTTGCCGAGAGCAAACACCAAATCGCCTGCTCGCAAATGATCGGAGTCTCCGAAGTGGAAGAAGGGGAGGCCATCGACATCGATTTTCACGACGGCCAAGTCGGTCCGTTCATCGGAGCCTTTTACGGTGGCGGTGAATTCTCTTCCGTCGTCGAGGGTCACTGAGACCTGAGTGGCGTTTTTAATCACATGGTAATTGGTCACGATATAGCCATCGGAACTGACTAAAAACCCCGATCCCCCCGAAATTTGCTGCTGCTGTCCTTGGGGAAACTGCGGTCCAAAAAATCGCTTAAAGAAATCGTCGCCAAACATATCAAAGGGGTTTTGATATTCTCCATCTAGCGCGCAGCTTGTGCATTTGATCGAAACGGTGGCGGGCTTTGCTTTTTCCGCCAGTTCTGCGACGGCTGAAGACATCTGTTCTAAAAGAGTCGTTCCTTGCGCATCGGCAAACGTCGATGTTGTGAGAGCCAAGGCTCCAATCAGACCCAAGATCCATGTTTTATGCATAAGAAAACACCTTTTTGTCCACTCAGTATATGAAATAGACCAAAAATGCTCAAGTCATGTTCGGAGATCCTGAACATGCGATACTGGCAAAAAAATAACAGGATAAACATGATCGGCGAAGCGCCGGCATGATCTGCAGGATAAATGAATCTATCCTGCTCATCCTGCCGCTTGCGATCTTGCGCATCCTGTAAATCTTGTCCCTTATTACTCTGTACTGGCAAAAAAAATAACAGGATAAACATGATCGGCGAAGCGCCGGCATGATCTGCAGGATAAATGAATCTATCCTGCTCATCCTGCCGCTTGCGATCTTGCGCATCCTGTAAATCTTGTCCCTT
>JAGWZL010000002.1 GCA_018968815.1 Verrucomicrobiota bacterium
TGAACTCAAAAGTTGGGAATTTGGCAAAGCCGGCACCGCAGGTTTGGGGCAGCGAAGCGGCGCCGAAAAGCCGGGGTCCTCGAAAACCGTTTCGGTTTTTGGGGCAGGCCGTTGCAGCTCAACTTGAATAAGTTGAGCGACGGGGCCCCCAAAGACGCATCGTCTTTGGGGTGGGATGCAGGCGGCCCCAAAAATGCGGATGTCCGGCTTGAGCCAAAAACCAACTTGTGAGTTTACTTGTGTATAAATAACGCCTTCATGTAATCGGAAAGAAAGGGGACTTTTATGAATACAAAGCAAATTATCGGACTTGTCTGCGGAATCGTGATCCTTGGAATCGGCGCCTACCTGATGAAATCAGGCTATAGCTCCACAGATCACACCAAAGAAAAAATTAAACACAAAATCACCGGAAGCTACTCTCATGGAGTGAGAAAGCACATGCGCGTCGGCACCTCTCTCATCGTCATCGGAGCCGTTGTCGCCGCAGGCACCTTCTACTTCCTCAGAAGCGGTAGAAAAGCCCACTAGTTGGACGCGCCCACTCATGGCAACGCATTACTAGTTGGGGCGCTCGCTCATGGCAACGCCACTAGTTGGGCGCGCCCACTCATGGCAATGCATTAGTTGGGCGCCCGCTCATGGCTTAGATCGCCACATCTTTTTTCGTGATGCCAGGCACTTTGCGGATCTGTGCAACCGCTGCCGCCTTGAGCGCTTTCACGCTGCTAAAGGTTTGCAGCAGCCTGCGCTTTGTGACAGGCATAGCGTAAACATTTTCACAAAGGTTCCTTTATATAAAACACATGCCATGAAATAATTTTTCCCAAATAAAGTAACTTATGGTCTGAGAGAGGGGGAGCATATGGCAACGCCAGTCTGTAGAGAAGGTTGGATCAGGCTAGGCGCTGTGTCTTTTCCCATTTCTATTGGCTCCGTTCCTAAGGAAGAAAAGGGAGAATTCTTTTCTGCTCCTGCGACTCCTAGCTCTCGGGAGATATCCATCAGATCTCGCTTTATACAGAACCACCCCTATTGCGTGACTCAATGGACCGGCAAGGTAGGCAATATCACAGAACAAGATCCCACCCGCATCAGTGAAATTCAAGGCGTCGCCGCACCCATACTGGGTACCGCTGATTCCATCAGAATACAGATGAATACGAACGCAATTTTAGAGAAGCTGTCTTGCGATTTTTATAAAGAATTTGGACAAGGTGTTTTTTATTGTCCTCAAACCTGTTTATCAAAACAAAACATCCACACAAATCACCCTTTTTTTACTCAGTTGGCTTCGAAAAACGTCACGGCAGCTCTCTACATCATGTCCGCAGAATGCAAACATCAACCCTTTCATACTCTCAAAGCTCTCAAGAGTAGCGAGGATTCAGTACACATCCCGATCATGGAATATATTGCGACACACAAGAGTCCTCCAACGTGGATCTGGAATCCCCAGACAAGACAAGCTGTCCGTTTAAGCGGTTTGCTCTCTCTCGCCGCTGTGGCAAGAGTGCTCGGAGATCCAGATTTCATTGGAGCAGCGGGGAAAAATATAGAATATGATTGGAACGGAAATGGCGTCAGCCTGGTTAAAAGCGACCCTGGTGTATGTTTTCACTTGTTTCCTGCAAGTCGTCACAATCGGGCATACTGTCTCTTTCAAAAGTCAGGCGTCACAAACCCCGAAGTGAAAGATCTTCAGATTGCGAATCGAGAAGAAAGACTTGTCTTTTGCTGGAATGCGCTCACAGCTGAGCAAAAAGAAGAATTCATGACGACGCTCTTTCATATGAGACGCTACCTAAATAAAAAAGATAGGATTGACGAGTTGTTTTCTCTTTGTACACAGGAAGAAGGGCTCGCTTCTTTGACTTCTTCGCTCAAAAAAGGGTTGCAAGATTGGCTTGAAAATCAGCAAACCATCTATCAACAAGAATTCCTTGCGTTTGAACAGCAACATGCAGCCCTGGTTTTGCGCGTTCAATATATCGATCAATTTGGGGATCTTTCTCTACTTGCATCCAATCATAAATACCCGATTCGCGAACTGTTTACCCCCATCACTCTGATTTACAATCGAACGGCGAGCAGTGCAAATGAAAGAGATACTATTTTAGAAGCGATTCAAAGCATGCGTGAAAACAAAAGTCCCATTGACCCGAAATACTTATTTCCTCATGGGGTCAAAACGGTGCTGCTGATTGGAAGCGCTGGCACAGGAAAAAGCACGTTTTGTCAAAAAATAGCTCACGACTGGGCTGCTGGATTACTTTGGCAAGGTCAGTACGATCTTGTGTTCCGAATTCCCTTAAAAGCTGTCAATCCACTCACAGATCCGGGCCACTCTCTCGCAGGAATAGGAGCCCTCTCAATTCGTCAAGTTCTGGCGATTGCGATCGGAGAGATTGTGTTTGGGAATGGGAGAGCTTCTGCTCAAATTGAAACCACTTTATCCACTGCCAATCCAGAGAAAATCTTGATCATCCTAGATGGATATGATGAAGCAAAGCCTGCGATGCGCACTGTCATTGATCGTTGTATTCAAGACAAACCATTTTCCTTACTCTTAACCTCTCGTCCCGGAGCGCCAGATGGGTTGCAAGTAGATCGCGTCGTGGAGAGTGCTGGATTTTCTGATGACGAGATGCAAAACTACATGCACCAGTATTTTACCATCGGTCATCCTAAACAAGCGGAAGAGCTTCAACAAGGATTGTTCATGGCTATCAAACAAGACATCCATGTCCAAGCGGTGGCCCATATTCCTCTTCATCTCCAAATGCTGTGCAATCTATGGGAAGCAAAAAGAGCCTTGCCCTCTCATACGGCTCAAATCTATCGAGAGATGATAGATCGCATTTTGAGTTGGAACAGAGACCGAAATTCCCCATCAGTAAAACGAGAAACATTGCGCCGTGCTTTAGGAACGATTGCTCTTCGTGGACTTCAGGGAGGCAATCTTCTTGTCGATCGTTCTGCTGTTGCTGACATTGCACAAGAGTTTGGCTGTCCTTCATTAGAGGAATTGGAAAAAACAGGTCTTCTTGAAAAGGTGGGTGACGCTTATCAGTTTTTACACCTGACCTTTCAAGAATATCTCACCGCTGAATGGATCAGCACAAAGCCGAGTCAGGAGATCAAAGAGTTTGTCGTAGCTCACCGATATCGTCCACAATTTCAACTGATTATAGCCTTTTTAGCGGGCATGATTGCGGATCAAGAAACGAGCTCTCATGGCCCCATGAAGTTGATGGAGTTTATGGAAGCTCTGCATCATGCACAAGGGGCAGATATGATCGGAGCCTACCAACTTGAACTGACCCTGAGGTGTTTAAACGAATGCTCCAGTACACAGAGAAACCAAGTCGAAAAAAAATATCACGTGTATGAGGTCTTAAACAAGTTAGTTGTTTTCACCGTATTGAATGACAATCACGGCCCGGGGATGGATAGAGTTTTACAGCTCTTTCATTTTTTCAAAATTCCTGATGCTGTAGTACATAAGGCGATCGATCAAGTGAAAACCCTGGTCTGTAAACCATTCTTTGGCTCGCCGCCTGCTTCTTCTCCAACGCAACGAGCGAGTGCAGCGCAATTTTTAAGATCTCTCGTCCATAAAGTCCCTTCCAACAGTTGGCAATCTGTCTTCTCCGCGCTGAGAGGAGTCGCAGAGGTTGCATGGGATTCGTTTAAGGGCTATCAAAAGAATTCGATTGGACCTGCTGCATACCGACGAGCTCTTGATCAGGCGCAAGAGCAGTTGGGGAAGGCATCGCCGGACGTGGTTCAAAAGTTGGTTCTGAACCAGTTTGCAGAGCAGATGCTGGGCGCTAGGGAGTATACACGGGCTATAGAACCGGCGCTCGAAGCGATGGAAGAGCTTGGGAAAGCTGCCCCGGATAGATGGACAGAAGTGTTTTTTACTCTCACAGAGATGCGCGCAAAGTGGTTATCAGAATTGGGCACGCTCAGAGTTTATGGCGAGGCGAAAGAGGATTTACAACATCAGTGTAATCTGATCGGCAGATCTTTAGATGCTCTAGGTCAAGCGGCCATAGAGGTTTTAGGAGGCCTTGACAAGGTAGATACACTGGACAGCCTTACGGTCTGTAAAGGGCTCGCTCATTGGTTACAAAATGAGGAACGGCACTTCGAGTTGAGCAATCATCCTGGTTATCGGAACTCCCAGCGCTACAATGATTATTTTTATCTCGAAATATCGACCCTATTCGATCGTCTTGGCAAACAAACCCAAAAAAGGTGGAATGAAGTTTTTGTCGTGTTAAAAGATTGGCGAACGAAATTTCCAAAGGATACACAGATGGTAAGGACTTTGGAAGCTCTCATTCAGAGGACTCCACCAGAAAAATTACAAGAAGTGTTAGCATTGGGCGCCCAAGATTCATTCTACAACTCCGCCCGTTCGGGAGAATGGAATGGACCGGACTTTTGCCCAAAGAAATGGGAAAAACCAGACATCCGTGCACTGCATGGTTTTAGTGCAAGAGATTATGACAATCAAATGAAAACACTCGCATCACCCGATCTGTGTAATGAAGAGTTTTTTCGTGACTTGGCAGAGCGATTGCTTTCTGATAGAACAGCGCTTTGTATCACAGTTACACTCCCTCCAAACACATATACCTCATTGACGGGGACCCGGGGAACTATGTTGGGTCAACGATTCGAATTATCGATCGATCAGCACAAAATGCCCGTTTCAAAGACGGCTGTTGGCTCCATCCAAGAACTCGTCAAGAACTCTCCGCTCGCTCTGTACGTGCAGAGCTATCTGCCGAGTGCATAGCCGCGTTTAATAAGGCCTTTTTTTTGTCTTTATTTAATTTGAGTGTTTTCAGGATTTTCGTGGGAGTGCGCTCTTGAGTACTCGCCTCTATGCCGAGAGAAGCGAGCTGCTTGACGGCCCATACAGTACAATTTTCGCGCACAATGTGAAAAGGAGCTTGAGTGCCTCGTACCACCGCTTTCATCATGTTTTCTACTAAGATTCGCTCTATAAGGAATGTCTCGCCATGAGATCGACCTGCTACGGTTGGAATCTCATTAGACATGACCTCTGCTATACCTCGCTTTCCACTACAAGGACACAGGCCTCCGGTTGCGTTCCCGAAATGGGCTATTTTCATCACACAAGGCCCATCTTCTTCATTTTGACTCTCGATAATAATGGCCGTATGTCCAAGAATCGTCAGATCTGAGAGCTTTTCTTCGCGTATTCCATCAATGACAGTAACAGCCCATAGCTTGGTATTTATGATGATGGTAGGATTAAATACTGAAGACAGTGGAATCGCTTGAACGGATACGAGGCGATGCGGCCTGATGACTTCAATGGACATGCGACCGTGAATGGGGTTCTCACTAACTAACTGAGACAGAACGGTTTGATGCGCTGTATTAAATAATTCCCAAATGTATTGAATTTTCTCATCGGTGGAGTGGCGTGGACGTTCGCATAGCCTGAGCTCAACATCGTTGGCCATGCCGATGTGTGCAAGGCTTTGTTGTCGACACTCCCTATCAAAAGAAGACGGCTCGATCTTGCGCAAGAATGTGACATGTGCTGGAGTTTGCTCTGAGTGGATGTCAATACCTGGTTCAGCAGTGGAGTGATAAAACAGAATGGAGTACTGATTTTTCAAGTTTTGAGCGGCTGTTTCGGCGTCGTTAAAAACTCCCACATCGGCGCTGATTGGCGGATCTCCTGATTTTTGATTGAACCATGTCACAAACAAGGCATCCCGCCCCTCTGGCCTCTTTTGCAGAAAAAGATACATGAGCAGGTTGTTTTTCACTCGATACGTATGGCGAAGGACGGGAAACGCAACATGAGCGGTTTCTCTGTCATCAGATACCGTCACCAAAATACGTTCTCGGAGAGAGTCAAGGATAAAACGGGCATACTCGGGGACTGTCTCAATCTCCATTTGACGGATGCTATGTGGGGTGGCTTTGTCGAAGAATTGACAAAATACATGCCAAGGACAGTCATACGATTCAAACTCGAAAAGATCGATTTGCATGTCTCCATCAAAATAAGGGGGATGGATACGTTTAATCCACTCTATGTTTCTGGAATGTGGATTCAGAATGGGTTTGTAACCATTTGCTTCAGTGAAAAACGGGTGAGTGCTTGCGATCACGCTTGCAACATCCACGCCGTTGATTGTCCACTGATGAGACAAAACGGGTTGCGGCGCGACAGGAGGAGCCGCAACGACCGGTTCTAAGACAGGGGTACGGGGTGGGGGAGTAGACCCCCATCCGAGGAGGCGATTCAAAATAGAAGCCACACTAACCCGTATGCATTTAGTTCGTTGAGGCAGAGCTCCGCAAGACAGAACTTACTGCATTCACAACGCTTACAGAGCCCCCTATGGACTGATGTGCGCCCTCTTTCACACTCGATGCGGTGCTCTGTACAGAGTCTTCTGTACTGTTTCTGACCACTAGTTTCGCTAGACTGGCGGCAGTCTCGATGTCTGTTTTAGAAAGAGGTCCACTCACTACAGCATTCACTGCTTGGACCGATTTGGCCGATCCATCTACAGACGCGTCGGTCGAGGTCCCTACTACATGGGTGACAACACGCCCCGTTCCATCTACCCCAGCACGGATTCTTTGTTCGAGTTGTTCTCTCCACGCCTCACTGATGAGCGGCATTCCTGATACATGAGCCATATGTACACTCCTGGTTGTGATTGTCAGAGCGTTCAAGTCCATTGAACGCGCGAAGATGCTACCAAAATACAACTGATGAAGCAATTGGTTTTTTATGATTTGGATCGCCATTCGAGGAGGATCGCCACATCTTTTTTCGTGATGCCAGGCACTTTGCGGATCTCTTCTTCTTCGGCCGCCTTGAGCGCTTTCACGCTGCCAAAGGTTTGCAGCAGACGGCGCTTTTTGATCGGTCCAATGCCAGGCAGCGTGTCGAGTTCGCTCGCCATCGTCCTCTTCGCTCGCCGCTTGCGATGATATTCAATCGCCTGCTTGTGCGCCTCATCGCGGATCTTTTGCAGCAAAAACAAGAGGGGCGAGCGGGGATCGATCAGATACGGATCGGGCCGGTAGGGAACGTAGATCTTCTCTTGCGTCAGCCCCTTGTCGTGCCGCGCCTCTTCTTTGGTGAGCGCAATCACATCCACCGACGCAATCCCAAGCTCTTGAAACACTTGCAGCGCAATATTGAGCTGCCCCTTCCCCCCATCGACGATGAGAAGATCGCAAAAGTCGTTCTTCTCCTTTTCACGCGTAAAATGGCGAAAAAGCACTTGCCGCATCGCTGTATAATCATCGGCCTTTTCGAGCCCTTTGATTTTGAAGAGACGAGTGCGCGATCGATCCTTCTCCCCATGCACAAAACAGACGAGACTCGCCACCGGATCGGTGCCCGCTATATTGGACGTATCAAAACACTCAATGCGCCTCGGAAAACGGGTCAGCTGCAGCGTCTCTTGCAGATCCAGGAGCATTTTTTCCTTCAGAGAACGGGCATCCTGTTCGCGCACAAAGAGCGCCTTCGCATTCCGCTCAGCCATCTCGAGAAGGTCCTTCTTCTTCCCCTTCTGAGGAGTGTGGATCGTCAGTTGTAGAATCTCTTGGACATCCGCTTGCTGCGGCAACTCGAGTGGGATGAACACCTCGGCCGGCAATTTGGGGCGGTTTTTATAGTGTTGCAACAAAAACGACTCGATGATTTCTGCATCGTTGGAAGCTATCAGATGGAAACTAAAATGTTCTGACCCGATTAATTTACCCTCCCGGAAGAGAAGCAGCGCAATCAGCACCGCGTCCGCTTCGCGATGCAACCCGACCACATCGCAATTTTTGGCCGCAGGATTGTCCACATGCACCACTTGCGTCACATGTTCCAGTTGATGGATCATCTCCAAATAGGTCCCCGCTTTCTCAAATTCTAGCGCGTTTGCCGCTTGATCCATACGCCGGTTCAGTTCGGTGAGCACCTCTTTATCCTGCCCCTTCAAAAGGCGCGTCGCCGATTCGACATGACCCGCATACTCCTCTTCGCTGCACCGATTCACACAAGGCGCAATGCACCGCTTGATGTCATACAGAAGACACGGCCGCTGACGGGTCGCCAGCTCCGCATCCGAGCACTGCCTTAAAGGAAACAGCCGCGCAATCAGATCAAACGTTTGCCTGGCCGCCAAAGCATTGGTGTAGGGCCCAAAATAGGCGCCGTCATCTTTCGGCTTGCCCTTGTAACGGACAATGCGGATCATGGGCCATTTGTGCCGGGTGACCACCAAACTCACAAACGTCTTATCATCCTTGAGCAGCACGTTGTATTTGGGTTTATGCAGCTTAATCAGGTTGTTTTCCAAAATCAGCGCATCTTTCTCGGTCAACGCAATGATCGTATCGATCACCTCAACCTGCGCAGTGAGGTAGGGAACCATCTCCCTCGAGTCGCCCGATTCAGCAAAATATTGCTTGAGGCGAGAGCGCAAGTTCTTTGCTTTGCCCACATACAGCACCGCGCCCTTCGAGTCTTTCATCAGATAGACGCCAGGCTGGTCGGGATACAGAGCCAATGACTTGGGATCAAACATGCTTTAAATCAAACAAAAACATTTGGGATTCGGGCTTCTTCTCCAACTCTTTCAACATCGCTTCAGCCCTCTGAATCACTTTGGGAGGCAATCCCGCGAGCTTTGCCACGTGAATGCCATAACTCTTATCGGTGCCGCCACGGACAATTTTCCGCAAGAACACAATCCCAGAGGCCGTCTCCTCCACCGCTGTCTGAAAATTGGCCGCATGGCGAAACTCATTTTCCAGCCGCGTGAGCTCCCAATAGTGGGTCGCAAAAAGCGTTTTGGCCATTTTCCGATGCGTGGTCAGCAAATACTCCGCCACCGCCCAGGCAATCGAAATGCCGTCATATGTGCTCGTCCCCCGCCCAATCTCATCGAGAAGCACCAGAGAACGGGACGTGGCGTTATTCAGAATGTTCGCCGTTTCCGTCATCTCCACCATAAAAGTCGATTGTCCACGCGCCAGATCATCGCTCGCCCCAATCCGCGAAAAGACCTTGTCGACAAGGCCGATTCTGGCCGATCGAGCAGGAACAAAAGAGCCCGCTTGAGCCAAAATCACAATCAGCGCCACCTGCCGAATATAGGTCGACTTGCCCGCCATGTTGGGACCCGTAATCAACATCAACTGTTGCTCAGGATGCAAATGGGTGTCATTCGGAATGAACAACGCACGGCCAATCGCCCGCTCAATCACCGGATGGCGCCCCTCAACGATCTCCAACACATCCGACTCATCCACAACCGGCCTCACCCACTGATGCTGCACAGCCACCTTCGCAAGCGCAAGCAACACATCCCGCTTCGCAATCTCTTTGGCCGCCCCATGCACCGCCGGCGCAAAACCGGCAATCTCCGCTCTGAGCTGCTCAAATAACTCAATTTCAAGAGCTTTTGATCTCTCTTCGGCGGTGAGGACCTGGTGTTCGAATTCTTTCAGCTCTTGCGTGATGAAGCGCTCTGCATTGACGAGGGTTTGTCTTCGGATGAAGGAGGCGGGGATTTTTTCGCTTTGGGCTCGACTCACTTCGATGTAGTAGCCAAAGGCCTTTGTGTATCCCACCTTGAGTGTTTTGATGCCCGTTTGTTCGCGCAAGTGAATTTGATAATTGGCCATCCAAGTCATTGAATCTTTACACAAGAGGCGCAGCTGATCGAGTTCTGTGTTGTAGCCGTCTTTAAACACATCTCCTTCGCCGATGCGAAGAGGGGGCGAGTCGTTGAGGCTGCTGAGAATTTTTTGCGCCAAAGGACCTGCATCGAAAAGGCCCTCTAATTGCAAAAGATGCTTGAGAGCGGGCAAATGGGACAAGGATACGCCGAGCGCGTAGACATCGCGCGCTGTGGCATAGCGGGCGGAGATTTTCATCATGAGCCGTTCCAGATCGCGTATGCGAGACAGATGCTCGCGCGCTTCTTTCGCGTGGGGGTGGTGGAGGTAATGTTCCACTTCTTGCTGTCTTTCAGTAATTTGCGCAACAGACAGCAGCGGGTATTGGAGCCATTGCCGGATCAGCCTGCCTCCCATGGGCGTGTAGGTTTCATCCAGCAAATCGATGAGAGTCGTATCGATGGCGAGATTGCGCATCGTGGAGCGGTCGATGGCCATTGTGGACAAGGCATCGAGTTGGATCGATCGGAGATGTTCGAGACTGAGGTTCAGTTCTTCTTTGAGATAGAGCAAGAGGGTGCCGGCTGCGGTCACGGCCGCTGGCTTATTGCGCAGTCCGAAGCCATCGAGGTTGTGCACATCGAAATGGGCTTTGAGCACATCGGCGCTTAAAGAGGGATCGAGCGCTTTTTTTTCATTGGCGAGAAAGCCAAAATGGAAAGAGAGATCTTTCAAACATTCAAACTGTTTTGAAACGAGCATTTCGGCAGGTCTTAAACGGCACAATTCGTCTAGGAGGCTTTGCTCTTTTTCGTGTTCGCTCACTTTAAATTCGGTCGTCGTGAGATCTAAAGCGGCCACTCCAAACAAAGAGCCCACCTGCATGACGGCCACAAAGAAATTGTTCTTTTTATCATTGAGCAGTTGCGAGTTCACCACGGTTCCCGGCGTGACGATGCGGGCGATTTCCCGCTTGACGAGGCCTTTGGCGGCTTTGGGATCTTCGGTCTGTTCGGCGATGGCGATCTTGTGCCCTTTTGCGATCAGTTTATCGATGTAGCCTTCGGCGGTGTGGAAGGGGACGCCGCACATGGGTATGCCTTGGCGCGCGGTCAGCGTGAGGCCGATTTCTTTGGAAATGATTTGCGCATCTTCGTAAAATGCTTCATAGAAATCGCCCAAGCGGAAGAGAAGGAGCGCTTCTTTGGCCTGCGTTTTACACGCTTGCCATTGGGACATCATGGGTGTAACAGTCATGGGACTATGATGACACTTTTTCAGCACAGAAGTAAAGTGACTTTTGCGACCTCTTGTTGGGAGCGGGATTGGCGCACGGTGTTGCTGGACCCGGAATATCTCAAGGTCAGGCAGATCGGCAACCATCAATATCCCTTTTTTGAGCGTCTTCTCATCATCAACAATGTCGACGATCCGGCGCTCGTGGAGCGCATCGCCCAAGAAAAAGTGGAGCAGGGCCTTTTGACGCGCGTTGTTCTCGCCCGCGATGTCCTCTCCTATTTTGGATTGCAGCGCTCCGATTTCAATGAGTGGCAATATTACAATGCGTTGGCGCCGCTGATGGCCATTTATGAGGCAAGAGGAGACTACCTCCTCTATTTGACGGGAGATGTCTCTTTGCGCAAACCGGTGCAATGGATTGACAAGGCGATCCGGTTTATGCAAAAGCGCGCCCGTATCAAAGTGGCGAATCTGACGTGGAATGACAATTATCCAGAAGCCAAAAAAGAATCGACGCGCACGACCTGGAATTTTTATGTGGCCGAGCAAGGGTTTTCCGATCAGATGTTTTTAGTGAAAACGGCCGATTTTCAGGCCCCTATTTATGGGGAAATTCGAGCGGACGGCGCTCATTATCCGCGAGGGGATGTGTTGGAAAAACGAATCTTTAGCTACATGAAAAATCGGGGATGGGCGAGAATCACATATAGGCGCGGAAGTTATACACACGAAGATGGGAACTTTTTCCAGAGAAAGTCTTGAACTCTTAAGATCTCGGATCGACCTCGTAGAGGTCCTCTCCCCCTATTTAAAATTGCAGCGGGCCGGGGCGGCGCATAAAGCGTTGTGTCCTTTCCACGATGAGAAAACGCCCTCCTTTGTCATCAATCGAGGCGATAGCCACTACCACTGCTTTGGATGCGGGGCGCATGGCGATGCGATCCAGTTTTTGATGACGCACCTCAAGATGAGTTTTGTAGAGGCTGTGGAGAGTTTAGCCGACCGGTGTCATGTTCAGCTCGAAGAGGTGAACGGGGACAATCAGCCGAAAGGCCCGCCCAAAGCGATCCTCAAAGATGCCCTGGAAAGGGCCTGTCAGTTTTATCACTTTTATTTGCTCCACACGCTGGAGGGGCATGCTGCTTTGGATTATCTATACAGTCGAGGGATCACTCTCGATTTTATTCAGCAGTTTCAGTTTGGACTTGCGCCCAAGCAGCCTCAGCTGTTTCTCAAGACGATGTGGGAGCAAAAGATTTCGAATGCGATTTTGGAAGAGGTGGGGCTTCTATCTAAGGGGCGCGAGTTTTTTCAGGATCGGATTACGATTCCGATTCGGGATCCGCAAGGTGCGGTGATCGGTTTTACGGCGCGCAAATACAAAACGGACACGTTTGGCGGCAAATATGTGAATAGTCCGGAGACGCCCCTCTTCAAGAAGTCCAAAGTGCTTTTTGGCCTCAGTTTTTCGCGCAAAACGATTGCCAAGGCGCGCAAGGCCATCATCGTCGAAGGGCAGATCGACGCTCTGCGGTTGATCTATTCTGGGTTTGATTGGACAGTCGCTGGGCAAGGAACTGCGTTTGGCGAGGACCAAGCCAAAGAGCTGATTCATCTGGGCGTGCGGCATGTCTATTTGGGACTCGATGGCGACACAGCGGGACAAGAGGCTGCTGTGAAGATCGGCCATTTGTTTCAAAAAGAGGGGATTGAGGTGTCTGTTCTCAAACTGCCGGAAAAGTGCGACCCCGATCTGCTCCTCCAAGAGAAGGGGCCTGAGGAGTGGCAAAAACTGATCGATACAGCGCAAGATTATCTCGCTTTTTGGGTGGACGTTCTTTCCAAAACGATCTCTTTGCAAACGCCCGCAGGCAAAAATGAGTTGGTGCAAACGATTGCGAAAAAGATTCGCGAGTGGGACCATCCGCTCATGGTGCATGAGTCGCTGCGCAAGCTCGCGCGCCTCACTCAGACGCCCGAATCGATTGTCGGGGCCCCTGAGCACAATGCGCCGCAAATCCACATCAAACGCTCTGCGAGCGTCTCCTTTACCGAGATCGACCCCGACCGGATTTTGGAGGCTGATCTGCTCCGTTGGCTCTTTCTCATGGGGGAGAGTTGCCCCGCTCTCATTCCCATTGCAGAAGCGAACCTCAAGCCCGAACATTTTCGCCTCTTAGCGGCGCGCAACCTGTATGAAAAATATTTGGCTGCCGCCAAAGAAAATAAACCGCGCGACTTGCTGACGCTGGCGATCGATTTGGAGCAGACAGAGCAGCAGCTTTTTATGGCCGACATTTTGCAAAAACGGGTGAACCGGGAACGGGTTATGGCTTGTTTTATCGAAACGGTGCAAAGGATCTTAGAGCGGCACTGGATGTATCAAAGGGAAGAGATCAAACTGAAAATCTTCAGCGGGACCTGCAGCGAGGAAGAGGTGTTGGAATTGGCCCGCAAATTCGACGAAATCAAGAAACTACGCCCTCAGGCGGTTATCCCTTCCCAGTAAATTCTCTTGAAAACTTTTGGGGTCAAGCACTAGGATGCCGAATATATGCACGAGCATCTCATTTTTTTTGACGGGGAGTGCCCTTTTTGCCATAAAGCTGTGCGTCATATCATCGATATCGATGTGCAGAAGAGATTCCTGTTTGCGCCTCTGGGCGGCGAAACGGCGCAGGACATCCTTACGGGTCCGCAAGCGCGCCTCAAAAAGGCCAACAGCCTGGTGCTTGTCGAAAATTATCAATCGACAGAACGAAAGTTTTGGATCGAATCGAAAGCGGCATTACGCATTTATTGGTTGGTGGGGGGATGGGGCATTATCGGCATCTTTTCTTTCTTGCCTCGTCAGATCGGAGACCCCATTTACCGATGGGTGGCCGCTCACAGGCATCAATTCAAGCTGAGAATTCCTGATCAACCGGGCCCGCAAGAGCGGTTTCTACCGTAGCTTGGCGCTCAAAAGAGAGACCAATTCCGGAATGGCCACTCGCGTCTGTTGCATGGTGTCTCGATCGCGCAGGGTCACTGTGTCATTTTCCATCGTGTCAAAGTCGATCGTCACGCAGTAGGGGGTTCCCAGCTCATCTTGCCTTCTGTAGCGTTTGCCGATCGCGCCCGATTCGTCATATTCGCAGGCAAAATGACTTTGCAAGAGGTCAAAGACAGCTTGCGCTTTGGGTCCGAGCGGATCTTTTTTCATGAGCGGAAAGACCCCCACTTTCACGGGCGCAATCCTCGGATGAAAATGGAGCACCGTGCGCATTTCCCCATTTTCCAGCTGCTCTTCATCGTACGCATCGCATAGCAGGGCTAAGAGCGTTCTCTCTACGCCAAATGTGGGCTCGATGACGTGCGGCACAAACTTCTCGCGCGTTTCTGGATCGGTATATTCCAGCGTTTGTCCTGAACATTCGGCATGCCGCTTGAGATCAAAGTCTGTCCGATAGGCGAGTCCATACAGTTCCGATGTGCCGAACGGAAAGTCGTACACGATATCCACCGTCCTTTTAGAATAGTGGGAAAGCTGTTCCTTCGGGTGCTCTTTTTCGTGGATGCGGGCTTTCTTTAAGCCGATCAATTGGCACCAATCGTGCATGCTTTTCAGCCAATCGTTAAACGTTTTTTCCCAAACATCTGCCCGAATGAAGTACTCGATCTCCATTTGTTCGAATTCAATCACCCGAAAGACAAAATTCCCAGGCGTAATCTCATTGCGAAAGGCTTTCCCAATTTGGGCGACCCCAAAAGGGATCCGAACGCGCATGGTGTCGAGGATGTTTTTAAAGTCGAGAAAGATCGATTGCGCCGTCTCGGGCCTTAAGTAAGCGACATCGCCGTCTGCGCCTGTCTTGCTCATATGAGTGGAAAACATCAAATTGAAATGGCGGGCGTTTGTAAAATCTTGCGCGCCGCACTTCGGACATTTCACCTTTTTCGAATGGACCAGATGAGTCATCTGCTCCAGACTTAAGCCGTCTGCCTTTTCGCCGAGTTCTTCTTCAATCAAGTGATCGCACCGGTAACGGCTTTTGCACGCTTTGCAATCGATCAGCGCATCGCTGAATCCTTCCAGATGCCCAGAGGCTGCCCAGGTTTTGGGATGGAGAAGAATGGGACCATCCAGCCCCACCATGTCCCGCCGTTTCTGGACAAAGGTTTGCCACCAAAGATCCTTCACATTTTTTTTGAGTGCGGCGCCATAGGGCCCAAAAGAATAGGTGTTCGCAAATCCGCCGTAGATTTCAGAGCCTGGGTAAATAAATCCCCGTCTTTTACAAAGGGCTACGATCGGTTTGAGCGAATCTTGGATGTTTTTCACTTGGGACATAATTCATTGCTGCTTTAGCATACGAGTATAACAGATGGAAGACTTTAGTTTAAACCTTTTGTGCAGGGGCAGGGAGCATCTCCTCCCGATCACCCTCGATTCTCTCAAGGCGCAAAGCGGCTCGTTTGAGGTGATTTTGCTCGATGGGGAAGGATCTGGCAAGTTGAACCCGCTCATCAAACGATACGAGGGGCTCAACATGCGGGTTGAAATGGGGAAAGGGAAAAGTTTGCCGCAACTGATGAATCTGGGCCTTTCGCACTCTCATGGCAAGTATGTCCAATTTTTACAGCCGGGAGAGCTCTACCTCTCTCAGTGGGGACTCTCGTACCTGACCGAATTAATCGCGGAAGAGCCGCCCTTGATTGCCGCGCGCGGCGTCGATGAGGAGATCTTTTCCCACTGGTTTTTAAAGAGCAGGCTGCTCGCATTCGGAGGGTTTAATGAAAAAGTGCAGAACCGCCCCCTGTTTGATGTCCTTTGCCGCTTTCGCAAGGAGGGGATTGAGCCGCTCCAGTCGACGCGCGCGCTGATCGATGGCATCCAGGAGCCGAACGGGCCCCTCCTGGAAACGTGCCAAATCCTATATCGCCATTTTGGGATGGCCTATGCCTTTAAATGGATGATACACGGCCACTCTAGGACTTGGCAGAGGGCCGCTACCTTCTTAAAAGACGCTTTTTGGCGAGACTGATCAACACTTCGGTTGGTGGCCGACCCAACGTTTGATCCAGGCGTCGAGCGATACGCGTCCGGGACCAAAACAGAAGACCATCAGAGTGGTGAGCAGATAGGGATAGGGACTTTGTCCCGCTAAGCTTTGAGGATCAAAAAGAAATTTGAAGTGGGTCAGATGTTCAGCATGGGCTGTGCTGAGGGCGACAATGAGGATGATCGTGAGGGGAATGGAGAACAGGCGCGACGCAAACCCAATCATGAGCAAGAGCCCCCCAATCGACTCAAAATAAGCGACTAAATAGGTGTGAAACTCCGGATAAGGAATCCCCAATTCGGTAAAAAAACCGATCGTTTTTGAAATATTTTTTAACTTGTACACCCCCGAAAGAAGAAATTGGTGTCCCCAGGTCAGGCGCATGTAAAGCAAAAGGAGGCTCTGGAATCCGGAGCCGATTTTAATGAATAATCCATAGATCTTGTCCATCCAGTACAGGAACCGGTTCTCAAGCATATCTATCCCCTTTTTACCCATTATGCTATACTTTGCGTCGCTATGAAAGAAATTTGTTCATTTTCCTTAGAGGAGCTCAAAATTTGGATGGAGCAAAACGGAGAAAAACCGTTCCGCGCGGCTCAAGTATTCGACTGGATCTACGCGAAAGACGCCCTCCATTTCGATGCCATGACCAACATGAGCAAAACGCTCAGAGATAAGCTGGCCCAACAGTTTTCATTTCCCATTTTAAAACTCTTGAAAACACAAGAATCGGAAGACCTGGAAACCTTCAAGTATCTCTGGGAACTCCCCGATCACAAACGGGTCGAGTCGGTCCTCATTTTGTCGGGCGATCGACGTACGGTGTGCATCTCATGCCAAGTGGGCTGTCCCGCCAGATGCGCCTTTTGCGCATCGGGCAAAGAGGGACTCTTGCGCAATTTAAGCGCTGCTGAAATCGTCGAACAGGTGCTCCATATCAACAGGCAGCTCAAAGCAAAAGGGGAAAGGGTCTCCCACCTCGTCTTCATGGGCATGGGAGAGCCCATGGAAAATTACGACGCCGTTGTCAAAGCCATCCAAATCTTCCACGCTGAAGAGGGGTTTGGGATTTCGCAAAGACGGATCACCGTTTCGACCGTCGGAGTTGTGGAAGGGATCCATAAATTGGCCAAAGAAGAGCTCAAAGTCAATCTCGTCCTCTCGCTCCACGCGCCCAACCAACACATCCGCAAAAAAATCATCCCGTATGCCCGCAAGTACCCCTTCGAAGAGGTGCTCATGGCCATGGACGCCTATGCCAAAGAGACCAAGCGCGATATCACCTACGAGTATACATTGATGGCCGGCATCAATGACCGCCCCGAACACGCTGCAGAATTGGCCGCTTTGTTATCTAGACAGCAGTGCACCGTCAATCTCATCCCATACAACCCGGTCGATGGCCTCAACTTGCAACGACCTAAACGGGAAACCATTGAGGGATTCCGCGGCGTGTTAGAGCAGGCCGGCATCAACACAACCTGGCGCTACACCAAAGGAAAAGATATTGCCGCAGCCTGCGGGCAGCTCGCGCTCGTGAAAGAACATTCTTAGGCTTGAGGCGGCCGGCATTGCAAAAAAGGTAGAGATTCTTTTACTCTGTTTTCTTATGAATCCATCACACTATTTGACACTGCTCAGGATCTTCTTAAGCCCCATCTTCCCCATCCTGTACTTGGAACGGGAGTGGCTGGGGATCTCTTTGGTTTGGCTGCCCTATATCCTTTTAGTGCTTCTCATCATCTGCGAGTGCACCGATGTGCTCGATGGAATGCTCGCCAGAAAGCGCAATGAAGTGACCGAACTCGGCAAAGTGCTCGACCCCATGGCCGACAGCATTACCCACATCTCCCTCTTCCTGACCTTCACGCAAGGGTTTGTCGCTTTGCCCCTGTTGCTGGTGTTCGTGTTCCTCTACCGCGATCTGTTTGTCAGCACGCTGCGCACCTTGTGCGCTTTGCGGGGAGTGGCGCTCGCCGCGCGGTTCAGCGGAAAAATGAAGGCCGTTCTACAAGCAGCTGTTGCCTTTCTGATCATCCTCTTAATGATCCCTTACTCTATGGGATGGATCTCCTTGAATATCTTCCAACAAGTCAGCCTCTTCGCTGTTTCATTGGCCGCTTTGTATACGCTGATCTCGATCGGCGATTACGTTTATGCGAATTGGATTTATATCAAGCGCGCTTTTTGAACGGTACAGCTTGATGTACTCTGCAGCAGGACGTTTCCAACTGAAGTCGCTCTGCATGCCGCGCCGTATCAAGGATTGAAATGTCGCCGGATCGCTTACGAATAAACGGACAGCTCTCGCGATGGCGTGTTGCATCGACTCTTTGGTTTTGTCTCGAAAGACAAACCCATTGCGCTTTTGAGCGATCGTCGATGCGTCATCGACGTCAAACACTGTATCCTGTAATCCGCCCGTCGCTCGGACGATGGGAACGGTGCCGTAGCGCATCGCAATCATCTGCGTCAGCCCGCACGGCTCATAGTGAGAGGGGACCAAGAGAAAATCGAGCGCCGCATAGAGCTGATGCGACAGCGCCTCATGATACTCAAACTCGAGCAGCACTTGAGGGTTGCCCTGGTATTTCTTCTTCAACTGATCGAAATGCTGCTGGAGCTTGGCGTGAGGAGCCGAACCGAGAAGGATATAACTGCCCCCCAGCTTGAGCGTGATCTCAATCGCCTCCTCAAGCAATTCCGGCCCCTTTTGCGCCACAAGCCTCGTAATCGCTCCGATCAAAGGCCGTTTGCCGAGCTTCAGAACCTCCCGCATCCGCTGCTTGCCCTTCAACGCCGATTCCACTCCATAAGTCTTTGGAAGAAAGGGGTCTGTTTCTGGATCCCAACTCTTTTCGTCGATCCCATTGAGGATCCCGACGATTTTCGACCTCAGCTTGCGCAAAGTGCCATCAAGCCCCCCTCCATATTCCGGAGTGAGAATCTCCTGGGCATAGGTCGGCGATACAGCGACCAAAGCGTCGGAAAAGATGAGCCCCCCCTTGAGTAGATTGATCGTAGAAGGGTGCTTGGGATGATCGTCTTGCAGCAAGTTGGGCGTGAGGTAAAAGGAGCCGTTCAACCCAATCTGATTGAGATCGGCGACAGCGCATTTGCCCTGATATTCCACGTTATGGATCGTCAGGATAATGGACTTGACCTTGAGAGAATGAAAAAGATTTCTTACCATGGGCGCGCAAAGAGCCACATGCCAATCGTGCAGGTGCAGCACGTCAATCGGCTTGTTCTGTAAAGCGAGATACTCTAAAACGGCTCTCGAAAAATAGATGAATCGGGCCGCATCGTCCTCGCAGCCATAGATCTTCCCGCGATGGAAATACCCCGCCGGATGGCGCGCTTCCAGAAGATGGAGCTGACACTCCTCATACTTGCAAGACCACATCGCATTTTGATGTTCCAGGCACTTGAAATGGGGGACCTCTATAGACAGATTTTGAACTTTTGAGAGGTCTAGAAAATCGTATTTAGGTAGAATGGTCTCGACATCGAGCCCCTTTTTCGTCAGCTCGCGCGTCAAGCCAAGAAGGACTTCCCCAAGCCCCCCGGCTTTGGCAATGGGAGCAAATTCAGCGGCTACATGAACGATGCGCATAGATGTCCATATAGCTAGGGAGAGGATTCCTTGCAAAATAAATCCCCCTTTCGCTATGATGGCTGCTTTAAATTTTTCAATAATGGGGCGTCGCCAAGCGGTAAGGCAGCGGTTTTTGGTACCGCCATGCGGAGGTTCGAATCCTTCCGCCCCAAGTAGAAAAGAAAGAATGGCAAATAACCCAATTATTTTTTCAGGAACGGCTCATCCGCAGCTTGCGCGCGAAGTAGCAAAACAGTTGAAACTGGAGCTTGGAAAGGTCTCCTTTGAGAGCTTTCCAGATGGTGAAATTGGGGTGCAGATTCTTGAGAATGTGCGGGGGCGCGATGTGTTTGTGATCCAATCGCCTGCGCTTCACCCGAATCGGTTCTTAATGGAGCTGCTCATTTTGGTCGATGCACTGAAGCGGGCCTCTGCGAAGAGCATTGTGGCGGTCTTGCCTTACTATGCGTATGCAAGGCAGGATCGAAAAGATAAAGGGCGCGTGCCCATTACAGCGAGATTGGTTGCCAATCTGCTGGAGAGGGCGGGTGTGACCCGTCTGATGACGATGGATCTGCATACAGAACAGATTCAGGGGTTTTTTGATATCCCGGTCGATCATTTGTATGCGCGGCCTCTTTTTGTTGAGGCGCTTAAGAAACTGAAGTTAAAAGAAGCTGTCATTGTGTCTCCTGATATTGGGAGCAACAAGATGGCGAGGAAATTTGCTGAGGATTTAGATTTAGAGATTGCGATTGTCGATAAACGGCGGATCAATGGGCGCGATGTAGAAGCGAATGCTTTGATTGGCAGTGTGAAAGGCAAAGTGGCGATTCTTGTGGACGATATCAGTTCGACAGGGGAAACTTTAAAAATGGCAGCCCGAGTCTGTCAGCGTGCAGGAGCCAAAGAGGTGTATGCCGTTGTGGTTCATGCGCTTTTAATCGGCGGGCATAAGTTGCCGGGAGTGGACGAGCTGTTTGTGACCAATTCGGTGCCCCAGAAGGAAAAAGCCAAAGGGCTCCATGTCGTATCGGTCGCCCCGTTGCTTGCGGAAGCCATTGAATCGGTGATGAAAGCGAAGTCGATCTCAGCCATGTTTAAGAGGAAAGTATGAAATTAGAATTAGTGAAAAGAGGAACCGGAAAAAAAGGGGTGAACAACAAGCTCCGCCGGGAAGGGTTTATTCCCGCCATTGTGTACAATTCGAAAGGGGAAGCGAAGCCTGTCGCCGTGAAGGCGGAGGCGTTCCAAGCGATTTTGCGTGGAATGAAGTCTGGATTGCTCTCCACGACAGTGTTTGAGTTGACGTTGGATGGCCATAAGAGCAAAGCGCTCGTCAAAGAGGTGCAATATCAGCCGGCCAGCTACGAGATCGAGCACATCGACTTTTTGCAAGTGCATGACAATGAGAAGGTGACAGTCAATGTGCCGATTCAATTGGTGGGCGCAGCAGAGTGTGCAGGGGTGAAGTTAGGCGGGTTTCTGCGTCAAGTGATTCGCTCCATGCAAGTGAGGTGCTTGCTGAAAGATATTCCGCAAGAGTTTGCGATCCATGTGCAAGAGATGGCGATCGCGGAATCGAAAACGTTGGCTGCGATTGCGATGCCAGCTCATGTCAAGCCGCTTTCCAAGATGAATGAAGTGGCTGTTGTCGTGGGTAAAAAAGCGGGAACATAATCGGTGGGAGCGCTCATTGTAGGCCTTGGCAATCCTGGCAAAACCTACAAAGGGACGCGTCACAATATTGGTTTTGAAGCTGTAGATTTTCTAGCGAAGAGGCATCGACTCGAATGGAAAAAGCAGCTCAAGTGGAAGGGGATGGTCGCTGAAGGCAAAATTGGCGATGATTCTGCAATCCTGTTAAAGCCGCTGACCTATATGAATCTCAGCGGTGAATCAGTAGTGCTTATGATGCATTACTTTCATATCGATCTGTCTCGGCTGCTCATCTTGGTGGATGATGTGGCCCTTCCTTTGGGACAGTTGCGGATTCGAATCAATAGTGGTTCAGGCGGACACAACGGCCTGAAGAGCATTGAGGAGAGTTTGCAGACGAATCGGTATCCGCGCCTGAGAATTGGCGTAGGGGATCGAGATGATGGGGACTTGACCGACCATGTGTTGGGCAAGTTTTCTAAGACGGAAGAAACGCTCCTTCCAAGTGTTTTGGAAAGGGCAGTCCAAGCTGTTGAAATTTGGCTGGACGAAGGTTTAACCAGTGCGATGAATTTTGCGAACAAAGGTTCATCGACTCCGAGCATTGGAGAAGAAAATGAAGAAACATGAGCGGAAAGGGCTCTATGAGGGGATGTATATCCTTAGCGCGACGCTAAGCGATGATTCTCGCAAAAAGGCCTTTGATAAAATTACGGATGGGATCACCCAAAAAGGGGGAGAGATCCATAAAATCCACGAACAGGGGCGGAAAAAACTTGCCTATGAAATCGATGGAAAGCGGGAAGGCTACTATTATGTTCTCTATTTCACGGCGCCCACGCAGGTGATTGGCGATCTTTGGAAAGAGTATCACTTGCATGAGGATCTCATTCGATTTCTCACCATGCGAACCGAGAAAGTTCTCGAGACTCTCGAATTCAAATCCCTCAAAATGCAAGGTAATTCATGAGAAGGCCATCACAGACTCAACAAGAATATTCGAATCCTTCTGGAGCTGCTGGAGGAGGGGGAGAGCCATCCTCGCCCTTTGCGAAGAGAAAGAAAGCGTGTCCTTTTGTAGCGGCGAAAGCGGGGCATATTGATTATAAGGATCTTGAAACTCTCAGACAATTTATTACTGAGCGTGGAAAGATTTTGCCGAGGCGGATTACTGGCGTCTCTTATTTTTACCAAAAGCTTTTGAAGAAGGCGATTAAGCAGGCGCGTCATATGGCGCTGCTTCCATTTGTAGGGGAGGAATAAGATGAAACAGCACTTATTACTTTTGCAAGATGTGGAAGCGTTGGGCAAGAAGGGTGAGATTGTCACTGCGAAGCCTGGCTATGTGAGGAACTATCTTTTGCCGAGGGGGCTTGCGATCATTGCGAGTCCGAACACATTGCGCAAGCAAGAGAGCTTGAGGGCGGAACGGGCGAAGCAAGCTGTGATCGACCGAAAAGAATCGGAAGAGCTGGCGATACAGATCGAGGGGATTTCTTTAGAAACGCGCGTCAAAGTGGATCCGGAAGGGCATATGTACGGCTCTGTTTCTGCTGGCGACATTGCGCAGCTGTTCCAAGAGAAGGGGCTGCCTGTTGAGAAGAAATCTGTTCTTGTGAACAAGCCGATCAAAGAGACAGGCACGCACAAGATTTCACTCAAGCTCAAAGAGGGCGTGAGCGCAACCTGTCAACTGATGATTATTCCCGAAGGGGTCGCTCATGTTGGCATCGAAGCAGTGACTGCGCCGCTGCCTGTGGAAGAGAAGAAAGAAGAAGAGCAACCTGAGTAACTGGCATTCCCCAATCGATCAGCTGTGCCGATAGATTGGGGAATTTGCGTTTTAGAGAGTGTCTACAAAGTAGACGCCCTCTCATTCTTGAATGCAATCGGATGACTGTGCTACACTCATTCAGCATGAAAATAGTGATCACAGGCGCATCTGGAATGATCGGCTCTTGTCTTGTGCGCCATCTCAATGAGATGGGCCTTGTCGATCTCGTGCTGATCGATGATCTGAAGACAGGCGATAAGTGGAAAAATCTCGTCGGCAAGCAATTTGACGACATCCTTTCTAAACATGTGCTTTTTGATTGGCTGAAAAGCCATGGATCTTCAGTGGATGCAATTGTCCATTTGGGCGCATGTTCTGACACCACCGAAAAAAATGCCGATTACCTCATTGAGAACAATTTCCATTATACAGTTCGGCTGGCTGAGTGGGCCCTTACACACAGCAAGCGGTTTATTTACGCCTCTTCGGCGGCCACTTATGGCGATGGGTCGTTGGGTTTTTGCGATGATGAATCTGCGCTAGAAACGTTGCGGCCTCTCAACATGTATGGCTACTCAAAACATCTGGTCGATCTTTGGATGAAGCGACGCAACGTTTTGTCAAAAGTGGTGGGACTCAAGTATTTTAATGTGTTTGGTCCGAATGAATATCACAAAGGGCGCATGGCCTCGATGGTGTTGAAGATGATGGACAAATCGCACGATGGCAGCGCCGTGCATCTTTTCAAATCGAGCGATGCAAAATATCCGGATGGGGGGCAAATGCGCGATTTCATTTACGTGAAAGACGCAGTGAAAATGACCGCTTGCTTTCTCGATCCTCAATATCGAAATGTCGGAGGGATTTTCAACATTGGGTTGGGAGTGCCTACGACTTGGAATCAGCTTGCCGATGCATTTTTTCAAGCGATCGAGAAAAAAACGAACATTGCCTATATCGATATGCCTGCCGATTTGGTGAAGCAATATCAGCAATTTACTTGCGCATCTATGGACAAATTCCATAAGATCTTCTCTCAAGATAGCAAAGTCACGCAAACGACGTCGATCGTCGATGCGGTGCGTGATTACGTCAGCTATCTTAAGAGAAATGATCGATGGTAAAACTAGGTCGTACATTTATTCATTTCAAGCCGTTCAAGGTGTTGGTGCTGGGCGATTTTATGCTCGACAAATACACAACGGGCAGAGTGAAGAGGATTTCTCCTGAGGCGCCTGTTCCTGTGATGGAGGTTCTCAAGCAAGAATCGAGGCCTGGCGGCGCTGGGAACGTCGTGCTCAATTTAACGGCTTTGGGCGCAAATGTATTTGCGATGGGCCGTATTGGCGATGACGCGGAAGGGGCCGAATTGAAAGCGAGGCTTTTGGGCGTTGATACGAGCGCCTTGCTCACTGAACCTGGCTATCAAACTCCGGTGAAAAATCGTCTGATTGCGGATAGCCAGCAGCTCATTCGCGTCGATTTTGAAACATTTACCTTAATTCGCGCGGAGATCGAGGAGATTTGTCTTGAAAAATTGGGCGCGCTGGTGCCCCAAGCCGATATTGTGGCGCTTTCAGATTATGGCAAAGGGTTTTTATCGAACCGGTTGATTCGAAGGGCAATCGAGCTTGCGAATCAGGCCCACATTCCGTTGATTGTGGATCCGAAAGGGATTGATTTTCAGAAATATCGGGGTGCGACCGTGATTAAGCCGAATCTTTCTGAGGCCTATGCTGCGGCGAGAAGGCCTCCGCAGGCGTCGCTTGACGAAGTGGCTCAGGAATTGCGCTCGCTCACCGAATTTTTGCTGATTACGCGATCAGAAGCGGGGATTTCTATTTTTGACCGAGAGGGGAAGCGGGTCGATTTTCCGGTTCGCGCCAAAGAGGTGAAAGATGTGACGGGGGCGGGGGACACGGTGCTGTCGATGCTTTGTCTAGGGCTTGCGAATGGACTCGATATCCAACAAGCCGCCCAACTGGCCAACATCGCAGCAGGGCTGTCGATCGAGCGGGTAGGGTGCACGCAGATCACTCTCTCAGAACTGGCCGAGAGATTATTGGAAGAAGATTGCGACACCAAAATTTTTGATGAAAGCCACACATTTGCGCTGCAACAAGTTCTCAAAGGGAAAAAATATGTGTTGCTCGTTCTCGACAAGGGGCAAATGGTTTCGAATGGACTGTTTCGCACCATTCGGCAACTCTCGCAGCTCGAAGGGCAGGAACTCATTATTTACGTGCGCGATACGGAACCTCATGATGAATTGATCCACCTTCTCTCCTCATTGCATGAGGTGGACTACATCATTTTGCAAACTGAGAATTTAAAGCACTTGTGCAGCGCCATCCATCCTCACGAGATTTATTTGATGCAGCAGGATCAGCCGATCAAACTCGAGAACGCGCACAATTTGCTCAATACTCTCATGCGTCAGTTCGTGTAATTTGGATCCGTTTCGAGAGCGCGCACAATTTGCCGAATACTCTCATGCGTCAGTTCGTGTAATTTGGATCCGTTTCATGCGTGCAGTATGCCCGCTGAGAATGGTGATGTGCGATTTGGCTACTTTGTACTCTTGCGCTAAAAAAGCAATGAGGGCTTCATTAACGCGTCCTTTTTCTGGTACACCCTTGATCCGCACGCGCAAAACTTCGCCTTCCCATCCCACGATTTCATTTTTTGAGGCGTTGGGGGTCACTTTAACGGTGATGATCATTCCCTAAATTTGCCTTTTTTGTTATTTCTGAATCAATGACTCTTGCAACCTACAAACGAAAACGGAATCTCAAAAAATCGAAAGAGCCTGCCGCAGTGGTTCGAAAAAAACGAGCGGAGGCGCTCTGCTTTGTGGTGCAAAAACATGCCGCTACAAGACTGCACTATGACTTTCGACTCGAAATGAACGGCGTGTTGAAAAGTTGGGCCATTCCCAAAGGTCCCTCCATGAATCCAAAAGAAAAAAGGCTGGCCGTACAGGTCGAAGACCACCCCTACGACTACAAAGACTTTGAAGGGGTCATCCCTGAAGGATATGGCGCAGGCGCCGTCATCATTTGGGATCAGGGCACCTATACTTTGGAGGAGAAGAACCCGCGCTCCTGGCACATCACATTGAAGGGGAAAAAACTCAAAGGGGGGTTTGCTCTCGTTCGTTTCCGAGATAAGAACTGGCTGCTGATCAAAACGAAGGATCGCTATGCCACCACAAAGGATGTCACGAAAAAAGATCGCTCCGTGGTTTCCAAAAGAAAATTAGAAACTCTTATGAAACGACCGATTTAGGACTACCAAATTTGGGGTGTTTCAGTACTTTATACTACAAAATACCCAACAAGCTAGTTTAATAATTTCCAAATCGATTCTATCACAAGCAGTCATACATTTTGCGTACGGCTTTTCTAGTGGGTTCCCACCACAGTTCGGTGGGGGGGCTTGTATTGTTGGATAATTAGGTGGGAGACCTGGATCCCTTCTAGTGGGAGCTGCCATACATCCTCCGGTAGTTTGTTCTTTGTAAATTGAGTTTTTCCATGCAGCGCACGAATTGTTCCTGATGGGACTGATGGGGATGGCCGGAACGTGTTTCAGCTCGTCTCAATGCGCCTATCCATGCTTTCGGGCGACTGTCAAGTATTTCTCCATCTAACCCAGATATTCCACAATTGTTTGCATATAATTCCGCGATCCTAGCATCGTCGTCATTGCGCCATCCCGCTACCCAATTTTTCATGGATGGGACTTGTTCTAGACCCGTTTTGACAACCGCATAACCAATGCCTCCAAGCGCTACTTGAGCAGCTACTCCGGTCGCCTTCTCCGCAATATTTCCAGTCGCTGTTTCTGTAACGTTTGTCAGTTGCTCTGGGTTCTTGATTCCCTGTGTGTCGGAACTGGGATTCTGGGATGAGCGATTCCCAAAAGTGTGCTTACACAAAGATACAGACCCAGATATAACTTCTCTCCAGGGCACGAATGGTGCTATTGTAGTCCAATCCATGGACACCTCCTAAAACGGCAAAAAATATATATGAATGAGTTTTTTTTTGCAAAAAAAATGATTGAGAGAGACTTTTAACAGTCCGACCTTTTGATGATGCCTCCACCTAAACAACATGCGCCCTGATAAAAGACGACCGACTGGCCGGGGGTGATGGCTCTTTGCGGCTCGTCGAATACGACGCGTCCATTTGCGTACAGCGTGCAGGGGGTGTCGGTTTGCCGGTAGCGCACTTTGGCGGTGCATTGCAGGGGATAGGCGGGCTCTTGATCGACCCAGGTGAGATCTTGAGCCGATAGCTCAGTGCGGAAAAGGGCTGGGTGATTGGCGCCCCGCTCCACATAGACCGTATTGCTGGGCAGGTCTTTGGCGACCACATACCAGGCCTCGCCTTCGCCGCCCAGGCCCATCCCTTTGCGCTGGCCTAATGTGTAAAAGGCGGCTCCTTCGTGCTGGCCCACAATCTGACCGCTGAGCGTCTTGAAAGGACCTGGCTTCGTGCCCAAAAATTGCGCGAGAAAAGGCCTGAAATCCCGTTTGCCGATGAAACAAATGCCGGTGCTGTCTTTTTTCTCGGCGGTGGCCAGCCCCGCTTCCCGCGCCAGAGCGCGCACTTCGCTTTTCAGAAGATGGCCGATCGGGAACAACACTTTTTGAAAGGCCTCCCGCTTCACTGCATGGAGAAAATAGCTTTGGTCTTTATCGGGGTCGCGGCCGCGGAGCAGCTGACCGTTTGGGCTCAGCTGGCAATAGTGGCCGGTCGCCAGGAAGTCGGCGCCTAGGCTCAGCGCTTTTTCTAAAAAAACTTTGAATTTGATCTCTTTGTTGCACAGGACGTCGGGATTCGGGGTCAGCCCGGCCCGATAATCGGCCAAAAATTGAGCAAACACCGACTCTCGGTATTCTTGGACAAAATTGACATTGTAATAGGGAATTTGAAGGGTCTCGCACACCCGAACCACATCTTCAAAGTCTTTAGACGCGGGACAAGGCCCCTCCTCCTCCCAATTTTTCATGAAAAGGCCGATGACCCTGTAACCTAAATTTTTGAGCAAAAGAGCCGAGACCGACGAATCGACCCCCCCTGACATGCCAACGACTACTGTGCTTTTCATAGGGAAGAAGGATACCCTAAAGCCAGGGGCTTTTGCAATACCTCGCTCTGTTGCCCTTTATATGTGGCCTGTCGTCATTTTGGGAGGGCGCCTATGATTAGTCCCATTTATACGTCACGGTGGTTTTAGACCCTTTCACAACCTCTCTATCCGCATTCAAATGCCAATCTTCAGTATAGGTACCCTGAGCAGTGTAGGTTTTATTACAGTTCAAGCAAGACAGGAGTACAACAAGTAGCCAAAATATTTTCACGGGTCCCTCCATTTTGAGAACTCATAGGATACAATCACTGCAATATAAATGCCAACCAGCACGAACAGATACGAGACCACTCTCTTTGAAGGGTAATCGATTTGTTGGAGCTTCGAGCAAGCAAAACTCGAGAACCCGGTCGGCCAGCTCATGAAGATGCTCCAGAACTGCAGAATCTTTGAGATGTGGGGTCCACGCTTGCGGGCTTCTCAGTCCCACGCGTAGAAAAAAATTGATTTATTAATCGGAATTTTTCTAGAATCCCGCGTTCACTCATCTACAAGGAGATCGAGTATGGAAGAAATTAGTTTGGACAACCTGGATATGATCAACCCTTTTACATATGGTCGCGATATGCAATCAGATCAAGAGGGTTGGAGATTTGCAGACGTGATTTTGCAAAATAATTGCCATGTTCCATCAAGCGTGAAATGGGACAGAACCATTGTTCGAAATGCACCAGATCCGCAAACTGATGAAAAAATAGGACAAATTGCTCAAAATCAGCACCTAAAGACTTCTTTCGGTAATAGCGGAGGTAGCGCTAATGTTAGGATAGACATATCTTTGGGAGATCCAGATGGCACGAAAGTGAGCGTCACGGCCTCCGGAGAAATTCACGATGATAAAGGAAATTACGTACAAGCAGCAATCACCAGAGATTATGATGGTCCAGCCAATGTGTCCATATCAGGTGGCGCTAAAAAAGAGAGTTCGGGCAACGATAAGTGAGTAAAAAGTCTGTCCTTTTGTTAGTCTTACTTTTATGTGCGTTGACCATCCCATGTGTTTGGATGGTCTCGCATTTCGGCAAGAAGGCGCCAGTTCATGGGACACACCACCTAAAGTGTTCTCGAGGCTGCTATTTCTTTGCGGTGCCTATATCAAAATTTACAGCTGCAAATCAACCTTGCTTGGATATTCAAGTGAATGAACAGACTGTATCTGCCATGCTTGATCTCGGGTTCAGGGGACACTGCAAGTTTTCGTCCGAATTTCTGCAACACATTCCAAATAAAATATCCCACGGGTCCACAAAAATGTACGGCATTCGCGGCACGAAATATGAGGAAAATCTTTTTACGGTTCCTTGCATCCAGATCGGACCGCTTTCATTTTATGAACCTCAACTGCATGAATATAGAGAAACATTGAAATCTGATTCACTAATAGTAAGTAATCATTCTGAAATCTCCCCGCCTGAACCAGGTATGCTGGGCTGGCAGCTCTTTGGACAAACCAACCTTCTCTTAGATTTAAAAAACTCTCAGATCGCTTTTTGCGACAGTGTAGCGACTCTCAAGAAACAGGGGTACAATATCGAACAATGTATGAGGGCCCCCCTTCTCTTAAAACGCGGCCTTGTCGAATTCAAAGCTCAAACATCTCAAGGGCCGCTCCTTTGTATGCTCGATACAGGCGCCTCTTGGAATATTATCAATAGGGACATCAAAGAAGAAACAGATGCGTACAACGTTGTGACCTACCCCATCTTCAAGATTCACGCGAAGAGTAATCTGGGACCCATAGCATTTCATCCATACCCCATCAAACTACCCGTTCATGTTGAAGCGATATTGGGGATGGAATTTTTTGAAGAGTACTGCGTCTTTTTGGATTTTTATGAAAACTACATCTATGTTTGGAAAGGAACTTCCCTGAATTGACATCTCGAGGGTCTATGAGAGATCGAGCTCTCTACTAGTCCCTTTGACCCCTATACAACATTTATTTTGGCCGAACCTAGACATCAACCTAGGAACCCTAGAAGCCCAACTTTTCTAGGTTGATCACAGCACCTCCAAGGGCTCTTGCAGAAGCGGGCAGGCTACATGCGATTGTAGTGCATATAAAAACGGGTGCTTATCTACGACCTGAACACCATCGCACCCCCTTCAAGCAACTCATCGTCTCCTCCATCATCGCTTAAGTTTTTCTTGAAAGGGTTCTTTGCTTTGCTTAACATCCCTTTTATGTATATTTTCTTAGCACAAATTCTCTCGATTCTACTTCCTTGCGGAACTGAAGATACCCTTTCTCCAATTCAATGCGACACAGGCTCATTGGAAATGGTTTTTGATACGAATGTCCATGTCGAGACAAGCGTGTCGTATCCGCGCGTCCCAGAAAACAGTCTTCTTGCACGGTATGTGAATGAAGTTGTCAGGAAAGAAGCGCACGAATTGCACGATGCATTTGTGCAAGAGATGAGCGCGCCGCAGGAGGAGCTTTGGGAAGAAGATGGAAATGAACGAACGTTGCGTTATGAATTAAGTTTAGTTTTTTCTAATCCTGATCTAATGAGCTTTTATGGCAGCAAATATCAATACCTTGGCGGCATGCACGGCTCTGTCCGATACATAACAAAAACATTCTTCCAGCAAGATCATGCAATTCGCGAACTGTCCTTGGATGATCTTTTCCTGCCTGGATATCGAGAATGGCTTTTTCAGTATTGCGAAGACTATTTTAAATCAAATCGATGTGGATACTACGATGACGATGACCATTCTTGGATTGGATTCAATCCTGAAGATTTAGATGCTTTCCTTCTGACTGAAAAAGGACTGCTACTCATTTTTCAGAATTATGTTGTAAGTGGATACGACGATTATCCAATCACTTTGCTCGTCCCCTATACTAAACTCGCTTCTATCGTAAATCCTGACGGTCCTTTGGCTGTGGACCACTAGCATGCAAAAAAGCGCGATCATTCACGATATAGGACCTATCTTAATAAAATTTTTTAAATCCAGTCTCTAGAAAATATTAGAGTGATGTGCTATCATCCCCACATTCAAGCTGGCCTAAACCAAGAGAGGATCAATGAAGAACTGGTTGACTATAGCCTGTTTATGTGCTGTTTCATTGTCACTGGTTGGAAATGAAAAACCTGCAACCAATGAGGAGATCACAATCGAAGAAACAAATCAGTTCCCCCAATATCTTTATAAAATTCTTTCTCTGAGGAATTGGCAAGCCACTGAAAGGAGCAAGACCGCTCAGCTGTCAGCTGAAGATGATGCCTTTATCCATTTTTCTACCCAAGATCAGTTAGAGAGACTCATCGGGAAATATTGGGCTGATGCCCCTCAATTTGTCATCTTAAAAATTGACAGCCAGAAACTAGAAGGGAGATTGGTGTTTGAAACAAATCCAGGTGGCACTACTCAATATTACCATCTTTATGATGGGTTTATCCCTTTCAGCTCGATTGTTGAGTCCAAAATTATATATCAGCAACCCATAGATACCTGTGATCTACAAAAACTAGACATTGTTCAAATTGGGCATCCTGTTCTACGTCAGGTAGCAAGAGAGCTTTCTGTGGAGGAAATTGTAAGTCCTGAAATTCAAAACCTGATTGAAATAATGAAAGCAACTATGAGAGCTGCGCCAGGAGTTGGATTGGCTGCGCCTCAGATTGGAAAGCCTCTTCAATTAGCGGTCATTGAGGATATGGATCACAGCCATCTCAATGCTGAGCAACTAGCTGTTCGAGATCGGCATCCAATTCCCTTTCATGTGATCATTAACCCTCGTTTGTACATAGAGGAATCTGCGGGTGACGCCGAATTCTTTGAAGGTTGTTTAAGTGTTCCAGAATTTATAGGAATTGTCCCTAGAGCAAAGTCTGTACGCGTAGAATGTTTAAATGAACGCGGAGAGCCTGTTGTTATCCAAGCTAAGGGTTGGTATGCTCGTATTTTACAACACGAAATTGATCATCTAAACGGCACACTTTATATAGATAAGGCGCAGCTGTCTACTTTGATGACAGTCGAAAACTATGTTAAATTACACAAAGACAAAAGTGTCCAAGAGATTCAGACGGTGTCCACAAAGTAAGAGACTGTCGTTGAAAAGGTGCAACATCAGAGTTTTTGGATTATTTTGAGAGGTTTTCGATCCTTTTTCTGGGGGTCATATACGGAATGTGGATATTATTAACATGCAATATTATCATGTTGAAGGAACTGTTCAATATATATTGAACAGCTAAAAATAGTGAACAGCTAAAAATAGTGAACAGCTATACACGAGTGAATTCAAAAGTTGGGCATTTAGCAAAGCCGGCGCGGCAGGTTTAGGCCAGTCTCTAAGAGCGCAACTTTTGGAGTCTCTCGATGCGCTGCTCGAGAGGGGGGTGGCTCGCAAAGAGGGCCAGCAGCCCTTTTCGGCCATGATGCGAGATCTTGAATGCGGCCATGGCCGGATTTTCCCGCGGATCCTTGATCTCTTGCAAAACCCGCAGCTGCTTCAGCGAAGAGATCATCGCCTCTTTGCCAGCCAGGCGGGCGCCCCCTGCATCGGCCTTGTATTCCCGAAAACGGGAATAGGCCGCCACCACGAGAGATCCGAGCACCATGAAAATCACCTCAAAGAGGTAGACAAACAGAATGTAGCTCCCAGAAACGGAGCCCGACTCTTGCCGATTCCGGCCCAAACCTGACACCGCATAGGCGAGAATCCGGGCGAGAAAAAGAACAAAGGCGTTCACGACCCCCTGCAGCAGCGTCATCGTGACCATGTCGCCATTGGCAATGTGGGAAATCTCATGCCCAATGACCCCTTCAATCTCCGTTTGCCCCATCCGGTTTAAAAGCCCACTCGACACCGCCACCAACGATCTTGCCTTCGTGGGACCCGTGGCAAACGCATTCACCTCATTGGAGTGATATAGCCCCACTTCCGGCATGACGGTCAGCCCCGCCTTGCGAGACAGACGATACACCGTGTCGAGCAGATGCTTTTCTTCCGGATCGCGCGTCGTATTGGGATCGATCGCTTTCACGCCCATCATCCACTTCGCCATCTTCCTCGAAAGCGCTAAGGAAATGAATGCGCCCCCCATCCCCCAAATAAAACAAAATAGCAGCAGAGAAGAATAATCAAGGCCGTACGCTTGAATGTAGGGACGGACATTCAAAAGATTCAACACCACTGAAATCATCATGACGACAAGAAAATTGAGAGCGAGAAACAGAAAAATGCGTTTGACCATGAAATTCCCCACTTTTTTGATGCCCCCATTTTACCGCATCGGCGAATTTCCATTGCATGAAATTTCGTTTTCTGTCATCAATTCGTTGAATTGGTATTGAAAAAGAGAAATTGGATGGGTAGAATAGCCAAATGCAAGCCGCAGAAAAAAGAAAATTATGCTTGTCGCGTCATGATCACTTGCAGCGAACCAAATGCTGACGGAGAAATGACAGTGGAAATGGATGTTCAAGGCGATGCAACATTGGCCGCTTTTCTCGTCGATAATGCGAGTCAAGCCTTTGAAGATCCATGCGACGCTCAGCAATCGAAGTAGGAGTCTGCATGTCCTCTTTAGAACGACTGAAACAGTGGTTCGCTTCGCATTCTCACGAAATCAAACAAGACTACTTTTCGCTCCTGCGCTTTCCATCCATTAGCACCGATCCCGATTATGCCAAAGATTTGCGAGGCTGCGCAGAATGGCTGCGCAATTACATCACGAGGCATTGCAAAATGAAAGCCGAACTGATCGACACTGTAGGCTATCCCATCGTATACGCAGAAGATTTAAGAGCAGGCCATGGAGCGCCCACACTGCTCGTCTACGGCCACTACGATGTGCAGCCTGTCGATCCCCTGGAATTGTGGCAGAGCCCTCCCTTCCAGCCAACCGAGAGAAATGGAAAAATCTACGCACGCGGCGCAGTCGACGACAAAGGACAGATTTTTTTCGCCATCACCGCCATGCGCGCATTCGCTGATTGGGGGCAAGAGCTGCCAGTCAACCTCAAATTTTGCATTGAAGGAGAAGAAGAGAGCTTGAGCTTAGGGTTATCCAAAGCCTTGCCCCAACTCAAAGAGAAACTCAAAGCCGATGCGCTCGCTGTCATCGATTGCGGACAATTCGACGCCACAACTCCCGCCATCACCTTAGGCGGAAGGGGTCTCGTCACGTTAGAGCTCGTCTTGACCGGATCGAAAGTCGATCTCCACTCCGGAGTTCATGGCGGCCTCGCGTATAACCCCAATCGCGCCATGACAGAGCTTCTCGCCAAAGTATGGGATGCAAACGGACGTGTGCAAATTCGAGGGTTTTACGACGATGTGTTAGAAATGACAGAAGCAGAGAAAAAATTGTTCGCCGCTCGAAAAGATGAAGAAAACTATAGAAAAGAATTCGGCATTGATGCGATAGGCGGAGAAAAGGGACTGCCTCTTTTCGTCAAGGAAGGGTTTAGGCCCACTTTTGAAATCAATGGGATCAGCGGAGGCTATACGGGCAAAGGATTTAAGACGGTTATCCCAGCGCACACAACAGCCAAAATTTCTTGCCGCCTCGTTCCCAATCAAAATCCACAGAAAATTCTCTCCTCCGTCACCGAGTTCATCAAACAACATGTGCCGCCAGGCATCCGAGTGGAGATCAAACACCCATCCGGCGAAGAGGCCTATCGCGGCTCCGCAGATTCCCATCTGGCTCGAGCAGCCTCCGTGGCCGCAAGCGAAGTCATGGGCAAAGAGTGCAAACGAGTCGTCAGCGGCGGCTCTGTCCCCATCCTCGCTGCAATGTGCAAACAGCTCAAAGCCGACATCGTCGGTATGGGACAAGGCCTCCCCACAGATGATATCCACTCGCCCAACGAACATTTCGATTGGACCCGCTTTGAATGGGGATTTTTAACTTTTGCAAGGACGCTAGAACTTTTATGATGGAAAAAGCGGCCCGATTCATTCACAAAGAACCTTCTCTCTGGGGGCCCGTTTTTCTTCTTTGCACCATTGCGCTCGCGGGCAGCGTGGCCGTGCCATACGATTTATTGCTCCTCGCAACAGGCGGCCTCTTTCTTTCCGCTAAGCTGCAGTTCAGAGGCTGCTGCTACGCCCTTGTCCTTTTGGGCCTGGTCAGCCTGCTCAGACACACTCTGCTCATCACCGATCACCTTTGGTCCCTTGGACTCGAGGGCTCCATTGGCGTCTCTTTTTTCATCACCGCCATGGCTTTTGAACAAGAAACCCAATCGATCCAACAACTAGAATCGCAAATTCAAACCCGCCAATCGGCGCTCGCAAACCTCGAAGAAGAAATGAGCAAAGCCCAAGAAGAGGCGCTCAAACAGCAGATCGCACTGCAAGAAAAAATAGCCTTGCTGCAGAAAGAATGCGAAGAATTACAGGCCGATCACTCTTCGATTTTGATCCTCAATGAGGTGCTCCGCAAAACAGCCGCAAGGCAACACCAAGAGGCCATCGGATTTGAAAAACAACTCGGCGAAGCCCAACAAGAACTCGATTGGTGGAAAAAAACCGACGTCCTGGAAGAGATCGAGCGCCTCCAAGCGGCAAAAGAACAGATCCAGCACAGCAGCGCAGAAGAGATTGAGCGCCTCAAGGCGGCAAAAACACAGATCGAGTGCAGCAGCGCAGAAGAGATTGAGCGCCTCAAGGCGGCAAAAACACAGATCGAGTGCAGCAGCGCAGAAGAGATCGAGCGCCTCAAGGCGGCAAAAACACAGATCGAGTGCAGCAGCGCAGAAGAGATCGAGCGCCTTAAGGCGGACAAAGAACAGGTTCAGCACATCAATGAAACCTTAACCCGCATGCATACGCGGGAATTCTTTAAAGTCAAAGACGCTGAAACCGAAATCGAATCGCTGAAATCGCTGCTCAAAGCGTCCCGGAAAATCGAACCGCAGGTCGTCGTCGCATCCGACGCGGAACCCAAATACCTGCAGTTGAGAGCGCAATTTGAGGAGAAAAATCGGGTCTTACAACAAGCCCGCGCCGATTTGTTTAAAACCGATACCGAATTACAACAACTCAAAATCGAAAAAGCAGCCCTCGAACTCAAACCCTTCCCCAAAGAGATCGAAGAAGAACTCTACGAACTCAATGAGCACATAGGAGGCTTAGAAGAGGAAAATCGACAGCTCCAAGATATCGTCACCCACCTCAGCAACGATTCGCCCGACAGGCGAAAAAAAAAATTGAAGACGGGAAACCCCTCGTCTGACCAAGCGCTTCTTTTTTAATGGTTTATACCAAAGTCAAAATTTCGTGGCCCGTTTCGGTGATGAGAAGGGTGTGTTCCCACTGGGCGGAGGGTTTGTGGTCTTTGGTGCGAACGGTCCAGCCGTCTTTGGAATCGAGCACGCTATCCCTCACGCCCGCATTGATCATCGGTTCAATGGTGAAGGTCATCCCTGGGACAAAGGGGATCCGGAAGTTGTTGTAATGATGAGGCACTTCGGGGGGCTCGTGGAAGGCGATGCCGACGCCGTGGCCGACGAATTGGTTGACGACAGAGCAGCCTTGCGAGCGGGCATAATCTTCAATCGCTTTGCCGATTTCCCAAAGTTCATGACCTGGTTTGCACACTTGCATGGCTAAATTCAAAGCTTGGAGCGAGGTGCGTACGACCCGTTCTTTTTCTTCGGAGACTTGGCCAATGCATACCATGCGGCTGGAATCGCCGAAAAAGCCATCGACGATGCAGGAGACATCGATGTTGACGATATCGCCCTCTTGGAGCGGACGTTTGTCGGGAATGCCATGGCAGATCACCTCATTGAGCGAGGTGCAGATCGTTTTCGGGTAGGGGGGAGAGCCGTAGCCGAGCGGCGCTGGCGTAGCGCCCGCTTTTTTGTGCAGCTCTCTGGACAGTTCATCCAACTCCAAGGTCGTGACCCCCTCCACGGCCGCTTTGCACAGCGCATCGAGAATTTTGGCAGTCACTTGGCAAGCGGTGCGGATTTTATCGATCTGCTCCGGAGTTTTAAGGACGATGCCATACTTCGTCAGATACTCCCGAGCCAGAGCAGGCCCCTCCGGCAATTTGGGGTAATGGCATTTTTTCCATTTTTGTCCGCTTCCGCACCAACAGGGGTCATTTCGTGTAATCATAGCGCTATTTTAAAGGGTAAAAGACTTGGTGTAAATAGAGGCCGTGAGCAGGCGCTGTCACGCCGGCCCGTTTTCGGTCTTTCGAGGCGAGAATCTCTCCCACCGACTCTATGCCGATTTTACCGCAGCCGACATACACGAGGGTGCCCACGAGGTTGCGCACCATTTTATACAAAAATCGATTCCCTTGGATGCGAAAGAATTGCCCATTCCATTCGATCGATTGGAGGGTGCAGATCGGGTCTTTTTCCCGTTCATTGGCAAAGGCGGTAAAATCGTGCGTGCCGACAAGACGCGAGGCCGCCTCCCTGATTGGGTCCCCATCGAGAGGGTAGCGGCAATGCCAGGAATAGAGCCTGCGGGTGGGGTCTTGGGCCTCTCCCAAACAGATCTGGTAGCGATACTCCTTCCCAATGGCATCCAGTGTCGGATGAAAGTTTTGGCGCGCAGCTGCTTTGACCCGAATATCCTTGGGCAAGACTGCATTGAGCCCCCCCTTGATTTTCTGAGGGTCCCATTCTTGGGTCAGCCGAAATTGAACCACTTGCCCTTCGGCATGGACGCCCCGATCTGTGCGGCTCGCCGCTTCGGGCAGCGCTCTTTCCCGCGTAATTTGCCAAATGGCCTTCTCCAACTCCTCTTGAATGCTCGGCCCCGCTTTGGTTTTTTGCCACCCGAAATAGTGGGTGCCGTCGTAGGCGATGATGAGTTTAAGCATGCTGGCCCATGAAGTCTCTCAGGCCGCTTAAGAACATTTGGACGGCAATCAGGATCAAAATCAGCCCCATGAGCCTCTCCATGGCCGTAATGCCCCGCCAACCCAGAATTTTTTTCAAAAACGAAGAGCTGAGCAAAATGATGAGCGAGGCGAGCCAAGCGATCAAAATCGAACTCATCATGACGATCGCGCCCTCTTGTTTGGCATAGATCATCACAGCCGCCAACACGGAGGGGCCCGCGATGAGCGGCACCGCCAAAGGGACGATGAACGGTTCGGTATCGTGGCGAAACGATTCGGCCTGATCCGCAGGAGGCGGGAAAATCATCCGAAGGCAGAGGAGAAACAAAATGATCCCACCGGCCATTTGGATCGTATCTTTTTCAACATGAAGGAATTTCATCAGACCATCCCCGACAAAGTTGAAGAGGATAATGATGAAGAGCGCAATGACCAGTTCGCGGAAGATCACTATCCGTTGCCGCTTGGGATTCAGCCCCTTTAAAATACTGATATAGAGGGGGATATTCCCAATCGGGTCCATGAAGAGAAACAGCGCAAAAGCGGTCGATAGGATTTGTTTGCTCATGGTTGTATCGTAGCGATTTCACGACTTGATGTCTATTGAACCGAGGATTCGATCGCGCGCCAAAGATTTTTCATAAATTTTTTTTGATCGGCGTTCAGGTGGTGCAGGGCGATAATAATATCGCTGTTTTTATAAAAGGCGGCCTTGGTCCAATTGGCGGATCCTGTGATGAGGGTTTGGTCGTCGATGTAGATGAATTTGTGGTGGAGCAGTTGCGTCCCTCCGCTGAGCCAAACAGGGACGCCCGCTGCGCGCAGCTGTTCGATGACTGTGGAGCTGGCGCCCAGTCCCGAGTGCATATCGACAATCACCGCCACTTTCACGCCCCTTTTATGGGCCTCAATGACCTCTTCGACCAGGCCTGGATGTGTGAACGTAAATAGGGCGATGCGGATCGATTTGCGCGCCGAGCGGATCGTCTTTCTCAGCTCCGAAAGAGCATGTCCTCTCGGGTCGGGCAGAAGCCAAATTTCCACCTCCTGGCCTCCCACTCTGGTTTTCAGATAGCCAGAGTCGTAGGGCTTATGTTCTTTCAGGAACTGCGCCACCTGTTTATTCACCAGGCCGATCACCAAATTGTCATGCATGCGCAAGGAGGCGCTTGTCATGTTCGCCGATCCGACAAACACAGTCTCATCATCGAGGACTAAAATCTTCTGGTGCATGAGGCTCCCCTCCGTAACCGGATGGAGCTCTCCTCCTTGCAAATAGCGAAACACTTTGGGCGACCCCTTTGTGTCGTAGTAAATCGTCGTCGGCACATCGTCTCCGATTTTCTTCGACAGAGCGCCCAGGATGGGCCGGTCGCTGAGGCCGAACATGACCAAATAAATCGAACGGCTCGCCCCCTGAATGGCGCTGAGCAAAGTAGCCCGAATGTCTTGTTGGCATTGATTGGAGTACAACTTGGGGGCTTCCAGAGGTTTGGGCAGCCCTGGCGTGAGGGAGCGCCAAACAAACCAGGACCAAGCTAAAACAAAAAGCAATAACACCCACGGAAACTTCCTCCTTTTCGGAGGGAGCGGGGGAGTTATGCCTGGTGGGAATTTTTTAACCATTTCGGGTAGGCATCTTGCCTGAACCTATCCGACAAATCGATTGCAACTGCTTACCTGGATAGGTTCACCCTCAATCGCGTTTGTCAAACTCTTTTGCCACTTTTGCGCATCTGATGGACAACTGCACTGATCCCTTTCTTATCGATGGTTCTCAAAGCAGCCACAGACAGACGCAAAGTGACGAATCTTTTCTCTTCAGGAATCCAAAGCCGCTTGGTCTTCAAATTGGGCAAAAACCTGCGGTTTGTGCAGCCGGTGATTTTTAGACCGATCCCTTTTTTCTTCTTCGCAATCCCGCGTAAAGCATAGCTGCGGCCGAAGCTCGATTTTTTTCCAGTAAGTGCGCATTGTCTTGCCATAATCGTTCCTTTTTTGCTCACCCAGCATACAGCAGAGAGCAATTTGTTTGAAGTTATAATTTGTTTTTTACTTCATATCCGACGGTGAAATGCTCCCCCTCTTTTTTGCCGGTGAGGAGAAGTTCGCTATGTTTGGGGATTTTATTTTCCAAAATCGCGGTGGCAAAGAGGTTCACCACCTCATGCTGGATCAGTCGTTTCAGGGGTCTCGCTCCAAAGGAGGGGTCGTACCCTTCTTGGGCCAGGTATTTGACCACTTTGGGGTCCCACTTGAGGGAAATGTGCTTTTCTTGCAGCCGGTGCGCGACCCGTCCCAGCTGGATGGAGACGATCGCCTCCATGTCTTTCAGCTGCAGCGGCAGGAAGGGGAGGATCTCATCGAGCCGGTTCAAGAATTCGGGTCTAAAGGTGGCCTTGAGGACAGGCTCTACGATGGCGAGCAGCTCCTCTTTCGTCTCCGCTTTTTTCTTTAAAAGTAAATCGGAGCCGAGGTTTGAGGTCATGATGAATAGGGCATTTTTACAGTTGACCTTGCGCCCTTTGCTGTCGGTGATTCTTCCCTCATCAAAGATTTGTAATAAAATATTGAACACATCGTGGTGAGCCTTTTCGAGCTCATCGAAGAGGACCACCGCATACGGTTTTCGGCGTAGAGCCTCTGTCAGCTGGCCCCCCTCCTCATAGCCCACATAGCCCGGCGGCGACCCGACGAGGCGTGACACGCTATGTTTTTCCATATATTCGGACATGTCGAGCCGAATGATGGCATCTTCTTTATCGAAGAGCTGTTCGGCGAGCGCTTTGACGAGCTCCGTTTTGCCAACGCCGGTGGGTCCAATGAAGAGAAAGACTCCGATCGGCCGCTGTGGGTCGCTGAGGCCCGATCTCGATCTCCGAATGGCTTCGCTGACCGCCTGGATGGCGACAGGTTGGCCGATGACCCGTTTTTCCAGGTATTTTTCGAGTTGCAAAATTTTGAGGGTCTCTTTTTCGAGCATTTTATCGACCGGGATGCCGGTCCATTTCGAGACAATTTGGGCGATGAGGTTTTCGTCGACCTCTTCTTGGAGGAGCCGGTCTTTCAGATCGCCCAACTCTTTTTGGGCCGACTCGATCTGTTTTTCCATGGCGGGGATTTTTGCGTAGCGGAGCTCGGCGACTTTATTGTAATCGACTTTGCGCTCCGCCTCTTCTTCTTGAAAACGGAGCTTTTCGAGCGCATCTTTTTTCTCTTTCAACGTTTGGATGAGCGCTTTTTCTTTGTTCCATTTGGCCCGCAATATGCCGAGCTCCTCTTTGAGCTGGGCGATCCGTTCTTCTGCGTTTTCCTGCGTCGCCTCTTGCCGGACAATCAGGGCGGCAAGCTCCCGTTCTTTCTGATCGATGGGCAGCGGCAATGACCCGATCTGCATCCGAATGAGGCTCGCCGCCTCATCGATCAGATCGATCGCCTTATCGGGCAGGCGTCGATCGGCAATGTAGCGGGAGGAGAGAAAAACTGCTGCATGCAGTGCGTTTTCTAAAATGCGCACGCCGTGAAAGATTTCAAAGCGCTCTTTCAGACCGCGTAAAATGGCAATGGCGTCTTCCACGCTGGGCTCTGGCACGAGAACAGGCTGGAATCTTCGCTCAAGCGCCGCGTCTTTCTCGATGTATTTTTGGTACTCATTCAACGTGGTGGCGCCGATGCAGTGCAACAGGCCGCGCGCGAGCGCTGGCTTCAATAAGTTGGCCGCATCCATGGAGCCTTCGCTTGCTCCTGCGCCGACGAGGGTATGCACCTCATCGATGAAGAGAATGATGTTCCCTTCGCTTTTTTCAATTTCGTCCAAAATGCTCTTGAGCCGCTCCTCAAATTCTCCGCGGAATTTGGTGCCGGCGATGAGACTGCCCATATCGAGGACCATGAGCTCTTTTCCCTTCAAAGAGTCGGGGATGTCATTTTGCACGATGCGGCTGGCAAGACCCTCTGCGATGGCGGTTTTCCCAACGCCCGGCTCTCCAATGAGCATAGGGTTATTTTTCGTGCGGCGGGACAAGACTTGGATGGTGCGGCGGATCTCTTCATCGCGACCGATGACGGGATCGAGTTTTCCAAGCCGGGCCAGCGCCGTTAAATTCTTGCAATACTTTTCGAGCGCTTTTAAATTGCCTTCGGCGCTCGGAGAGTCCATCTGTTTCGACCCTCTCAATTTCTTGATTTCGGCCTCCACCTCTTTGAGCGATTTTTTGGCGATTTTTTTCCATGAGGCAAAAGGCTCAATCGGTTTGTCCCAGTATGCGAGAAACAGGTGATCGCTGCTGATGTAGGTGTCTTTCCAACTTTTGGCGAACTGACCCGCTTCCTGCACTTTGTGTTGCAGTCCCACGGAGATTTGGGGGGCGCTCGGCTCTCCTGAATATGTAGGCAGCGTCGCAAGGGCGCTTTCCACCTGGTTCAATAGCAGCGTGGGGTCGAGGCCGACTGCGGAGATGATGGAGTTAAAATAGCCTTGAGAGTCGAGGAGGAGCGCTCTGAGCAGGTGATTTTCGCTCACTTCGACATGTTTTTTCGCTTGGGCGTATTGGAACGCTTCTTCAAAGGCTTGGGTGACAGCTTCTGTAAATTGTGGGCTCATTGGGGTACCGCTGCAATTTTACGGGCTCGGACGACGGAGCCCGTTAAATGGTTTGTTAATGAGTAGGGATATTCGGGATCGGTGCTGGGGCCGACCTTAATTTCTGTTGGGGTGATCCACCCTCCTGAAATCGGGGTGTCTTTGGGGTCGATTTCCCAAAGAGAGTTGTCGCTGAGGCGGATGTATTTTCCCCCTTTCAACACGTCCTGTAAAATGGGGGACGAAGTCTTTTGCGCGACCCCTTTTTTGGTATAATGTTCCTCGATCCATTCCCGGAGGGCCATCCGCTCCTGCACATTCAGTTTTGCAAGACCCGTCTGTTTTTGCTCTGCGGTGCTCATGGAATCAAATGCAGCGGCAGCGGCTAGAATGAAATACAGCATAAAAAACCTCACCACGATGATACCGCAACCTGGGGGTTATACACAAATGAACTCAAAAGTTGGGAATTTGGCAAAGCTGGCGCCGCATGTTTGGGGCAGCGAAGCGGCGCCGAAGCAGCTCAACTTGAATAAGTTGAGCGATGCAGGCGGCCCCAAACATGCGGATGTCCGGCTTGAGCCAAAAACCAACTTTTGAGTTCGTTTGTGTATATCAGCAAGGTTCAGGGCATGCGCGTAGGAGAGCGGCTCTCAGTTCTTTGAGGGCGCGCGGTTTATGATTTTTGGCGAAGACAATCTTTTCCGCCTTTTGGAGGTATTCCCATGCTTTGTTGTGATTATGTCTTTGAAAGTGGATGGCGGATAGATAGTAGTTGACTGTGGCGTCATTGGGGTTCATAGCGATATATTTTTCCAGGATGGGGAGGGCCTCTTTTTCTCTTCCGATCTGCAGCCAAGTAGTTGCCAAGTGGAATACGCCCTGTCTAAACTTCGGGTATTTTTCGACGATCGCTTCTAATTTCTTCTGTTTTTCTAAAATGGAGTCGCGTCGTGCATTGACTTCGGAATAGATGGCTTGAATGGCGTCGGGGCCCGCGCATCCTGCCAAATAATCTTCGGTGACGCTGTCGCTTGCAATCGCGTGATCGGGGACAATGCCCCGGATTTTTTCCAAGAGAGCTTTTCCCTCTGTTTCTCGTCCTACAAACAGGTAGTTAAAGCCGAGAAACATATTGAGCAGGTAATCCTCTTTGAGGAAGGGGCGCGCTTTTTCGTAGAGTTTGATGGCCGATTCGGCATCGCCTCTTTGCCAACTGACGGCGGCCTGGTTCATGAAGGCAAGACCGATGACTTGCCGCAGGTCTCTTTTTTGCAAACTTCTGGTTTCCATGCCTAGGTACATGTCGGAAGGGACATCGATGCCTCGGGCCGTTGTTTCGATATTCAAAATGTCCCCATCTGGCGCTACGTAGCGCACATAAATGTGGCCGGGCGGCGTGACGGCTTCCAGTTCAAGGCCTAAGCGTTGCGCCAAGCAAAGATAGAGGATCGAGACGCCCAAGCAGACCCCGCGTCGGCTATCGAGCACGGAGGGGAGGAAGGTGTAGACATCGATATCTTTGGCATGCAGCGAGTGGGGGGGAAAGCGAAAGCGCATTTCGGAGAAGATGTAATCGCTAATGGCTCGGATTTTCTCTCGGGGGGTTGCATCTTGCGGGAGCCGTGCGTAAATTTGGAGCGCCATCAAATCGAGATTGGCTTCATAGCTCAAAATTTTCGGACGCGCCTCTTCGCTGTTGCCGAGTTCGGCCAGCATCAAGCCGCGCGCCAAGTCAATTTCCTCGATGGGCAATTTGTGCAGGATGGCTTCATCCCAGATGCCGAATCCTTGCAAGTTGCGATTCAGGAGGTGGCGAGAGAGCTTTCCAATCACGAGCAGCTGTTCTTCGTTGAGGGTGGGTGTTGTGTCCTGCGTGCTGCGGTTGACAAAGTTGATGAGCGGCCTTGGATCTAAAGAGGGCAGCACCAGTTCTGGGTCCCAATCGCTGCAGCCTCCGCTGAGAAGGTCCCAGGCGTGCTTTAATGCCTGTTTGCCTTCGGGAGTTTTGGGGTAGAGTTCATAAAAGGCGAAGTGTTGGGAAACGGAAGTGGGGTCTAAAGAGGAGTAAAGCGCTGATAATGAGGCGGCGACCACGCAAACCCAATGCACTGCAAGAGCCTCCCTTTCCCTTAGCATAAACAGAAACGGTTATTTTGGGAAATCTTCAACCTACAAGGGCAGTTTTTGCAGCAGCTCTCGAAGGGCGCGGTGATGTTGGATCTCTTCGATACTGGGGCGGTATTGGTAGGTCCAATTCGTCTTCAAGAGGACGCCGGGATGGTTGATTTGTTCCTCTTCGGGATTCTGAGAAACTAGTTCGGGGATCAGGGCCAAGTATTCTTGCAGCAAGTGGATGTGAAAGTAGCTGCTTGTGCTGTGCGCGGCGCGCAAAAGGGCGAGCCGCTCTGTTTGGTTCAAGAGGGGCTGGTAGTTCAGGTGCAAGGCTTCAGCGAACTGCTTTGCCATTTGAGGATAGGTTTTCCACCAAACTGCTAGTGTGGGCATGTCGTGCGTGCCTAAGGTAGTGACGCTCAGCGGTTCGTATTGTTCCGGTGGGGTATACCGGCCCTCTTCGATTTGCCAAGGCATCACTCTGGTTCCACAAATCCCGAACCGTTTCAGAATGGATGCCATGCCTTCGAATGTCGTCCCCAAATCCTCTGCAATGGGCAGAAGGGGAGAGGAGCCTAACATCATCTCCAAAATGGCTGTGCCTTGTTGCTCCCAAAGACTGGGTTCGGCAGGGTAGTAGGAGCCCTCCACCGCCTGTTTGCCCCGTTCAATCCCCCACGTGCGAAAGAAGCCGATCACATGATCCAATCGGTACATGTGGACGAGCGTTTCTAGCGTGTGCAATCTCCTTTTCCACCAGGCAAATTGAGATTTGCGCATCTCTGCCCAGTTGATGAGGGGAAATCCCCAACGTTGCCCTTGCAAGTTAAAGGCATCGGGCGGAGAGCCCGCTTCCAAATGCAAATCGAACAGGTGCGGTTCGTCCCACACGTCTGCGCTATCGGGACTGACCAAAAAGGGCAAATCCCCCATGAGAAAAACTCCCTGCTCATCGGCGTGCCGTTTGGCCTCTGCCATTTGCTCAAAGGCGTGAAATTGCAAAAAAGTATAGAACTCCACCCGCTTCGGGTCGGCCGTTGCCCCTTTCGGCCACTGCGTCCATGCCGCCCCGTGATATTGTTCTTTGAGCGCGCGAAAGGCGGCATATGGCGTGAGCCAAGGATGTTTTTCCGTGAACGATGCCGGAGGCGTTTTGGACAATCGAAACAATTGATCTTGCGACTGAACGCCCAGTTCCCACAGACTCAAATACTTTGGGTGGAGCGCACAAGAGGAGATCGGATTATACGGGCTTAAATCGTCTCCGCTATCATTGAGAGGGAGAAGCTGAATCACATCAAAGCCCACCTCCTTGCACCAGTCGATGAGAGGAATCAGATCTAAAAAGGTGCCGCAGCGGGGACTTCTTTTCGAATGCAACGAAAAGAGAGGCACGCAAATGCCATGATGCGCCCGTTTGCCGATTTTTGCCCAATGAGTATTCACTTCACATCTCTATGGGTGCGCTTTGCCCCGTCATAATCGCTTTTTGCCACACCTCCGCCATCTCTAAAAAGGCGCCGATGATTTGACTCAATCTCTCTGCCGTTAGAATATGCAGCGGATACTTTTGAAATTGAGCGAGCCGGTTCGTGGCCAGAATGTATCCAAAAATGCCAGGCATCGGATCGGGCAAAGCATTGGCCTTGAGCGCCTCTTTCAAAATATTTTCCCGGAATTTCCCGGGAGGCGTTTCTGCAATCTCCGCAAAAATCCAAAGATTTTCCTGCGATGTGTCGAGCTGCAGTTGGAGAATCAGATGGGGATGCACCTGAATGCTGCATGCATGTTCTCGGTCGATATGCAACTGCAAGTGAAAGATCGAGCCCAATTCATGGAGAAGTTCTTCAAAACGGCCAATCATTTGTCCTCCTCCTCCTCTTCTTCCATCTGATCTTCCAGCTGCTCAATGGTCATCATCAACGCGCGCAAGATCTCTTCCCGATGCCGAGGATCCCGAAAATATTTCGGCGCCACCTGCTTGATCGCATCGAGCATTTGCGAATAGATGATCATTTGTGCAGCCGCCTCCTCAGAAATCCCCAGCGCTTTCGCAGATTGCAGAATCTTGTCCGGATTCGTAAATCGCTCGGCAATCAGTTTCACGAAAATACGCGCAATGATCTCGAAATCAAGCCGGTTCGGGAATACCAATTCATAAGAACTAAATTCGCGCTGAATCAGCCGCATTCTCGATTGAAAAAAACGAAACACTCCCAAAATCCCTTGCATCGAACGGGTCTCATCCACAAGCCGCTTCAGCTCAGCCCGCTCAATCGACGGCCCCTTAGACTTCATATCGGCGCCCAACGCATGCAACATAAAATGGATCGCAGTCTTTAATTTCGGATACCGAAACTTTTCGGCCAGCTCATCAAATAATTGAATCGGATCCCGAGGATTCGAAATAATGTCTCGATACAGATCGCGCAAACTACTGGGAGATCCCAATTCTTTCGAAAACTCGCGCGATTGAGCGCCCATATTTCTTCCCGCGCGAATCTCTTTGCCTTTGTCTTTGCGCAGCTTCTCTTTTGCCTCTTGGGTGGCTGCAAGTAATTGAGCGTCAGACGTTTCTGTAAGAAATTCGAGGGCTTCATCGGCAAGAGCCGCTTCTTGGTAGACGGCTTCGACTTTTTTCAAGATCTCGTCGGGGGTGTCGCCTGGGGCGATTTGGGCGCGCAAGACGCGCAGGGTTTTGGGGTTGAGTTCAAAATTATTGCGGTTGAACCGTTCGGCGACTTCATCGACTTTTTCGACGTCGACGATTTTTTCGACTTCGTCTGTTTCTGTCGTTTCTTCGGGTTTTCCCTCTTTTTTTTGGTGTAGTTCTTTTAAATTTTTGAAATCGCGCACCTGATTCATGGGATTGAATTCGGAGAGCTCGCAGTATTCGCTTAAATTTTTATTGCTGGAGACCTGCATGGCTTTGTCTGCGGCGATCTCTTTTTGCAGGGATTTGATTCCTTCTTGGCCGATGGGGAAGATGTTGGAGATGTTTGGTTCTGTCATGAGAGTTGTACACGGCCTAAGGGTTGGATCCGGATTTCTGGCACAATTTCTTGGTAGGAGACGACAGATAGATCGGGGAATTCTCCTTCGATGAGTTTACGGACAAAGCGGCGCACATCGATCGCTGTGAGAAGGACAGGGGGCTGGCCGCCTGGAGGGGTGGGCACGATGGTATTGCGCATCGAGTGGAGAATGAGCTGTACGGAATCGGGATCGAGCGCCAAATAGGAGCCGGCGGAGGTTTGTTTGATGGCGCCGCGCACCATGTCTTCGATTTCCGGATCGAGGAGGTAGACTGAGAGCACCGATTGGCCGAGCGAATATTTGTAGCTGATGTATCGTTTCAAAGAGGAGCGGACATATTCGGTGAGCAGCACGGTATCTTTTTCGGTTTGCGCCCATTCGCTGAGAGCCTCCAAGATGGTGCGCAGGTCTTTGATGGAGACCTGTTCTTGGACGAGGCGGCGCAGAATTTCGGTGAGTTTTTGTAAGGGGACGAGGCGGGTGACCTCTTTGACGAGATCGGGGAACGATTTTTCCAGGAACTCGAGGATGGCGCGCACTTCTTGGATGCCGATGAATTCGGAGGCATATTGGCGGTAGAATTTGGAGAGGTGGAGGATGATCACTTCGAGGCCTGTCCAGAAACGGATGCCTGCTTTTTGCAAGATTTCCTGATACCGTTCATCGACCCAAAGGGCTGGCATGCCGAGCGATCCTTTTGAAGTGGTGAACGGGATATTGTATCTGCGTAACGTTTCTTCTGTTTCGTTTGTGAGCAGGTGTTTCAGGATGATTTTTCCTCTGACGATGGGCACTTCATTCAGGTGGATGGCATATTCATTGGGCTCAAAAGTGGGCGAATCGGTTCTCACGTGAACCCCTGGAAAGCGGACTCCTAAATCTTGGTAGAGAGCGTGGCGCATTTTGGGGATCATCTGGTCGATGAAGGTGAGCCCCTGTTTATCTTTGCGGATGATTTGCGAGATCGCCGACCCCACTTCGAGAACGATGGGCAACGTGAGCGCATAATCTTCGGGACCGCCGCCTGATACGGCATGGCCGGGGACATCGGTGTCCATGGCGCTGATGCCAGCGGCCGCTTTGGCGGCGACTCGTTTTGTGTTGTACCAGAAGACATAGCCAATGGAACCGATGAAGACAGAGAGGATCAAAAAGGGCCAAGCAGGGAATCCTGGGATCCAGGCCATGAGGACGAGCAGGCCTGCTGCGATCATGAGCGCTTTAGGCTGTTTGAGCAGCTGTTCGGAGATCTCTTTGCCCAAGTGGGCGTCCTTTTTTTCGCTTGAGACGCGGGTGGTGACAATACCTGCTGTGATGGCGATCATCAGGGCGGGGATCTGGGACACCAGGCCATCGCCGATGGAGAGGAGGGTATAGATTTTGGCCGATTGGGCGAGTGTCATTTTGTGCATCGTGACCCCGATGATCAGGCCTCCGATGACGTTGATGCACGTGATGACGATCCCTGCAATTGCATCTCCTTTGACGAACTTCATGGCGCCGTCCATGGCTCCATAGAGTTGGCTCTCTTTGGTCAATCCGAGGCGCAATTCGCGCGCCTGCTGCTGGTCGATGATTCCTGAGCGCAAGTCGGCGTCGATGGACATTTGTTTGCCGGGCATGGCGTCTAAGGTAAAGCGGGCTGCCACCTCTGCTACCCTTTCAGCGCCTTTGACGACGACGATGAATTGGACAATGGTGATGATCAAGAAGACGACGCCCCCGACCACATAATTGCCGCCGACGACGAAGTGTCCGAAGGCGAAGATGATCTTTCCCGCATTGGCGTGGAGTAGGATCTGACGGGTCGAGGAGATGTTGACCCCCAGTCGATAGAGCGTTGTGAGCAGCAATAGAGAAGGGAACATGGAGAGTTGCACTGCTTTTTGGATGTAGATCGCGACGAAAATGAGGCAGATCGACACGGTTAGGTTCACGGAGATCAAGATGTCGATCACATGAGGAGAGACGGGGAAAATCAGCATCATGATGATCGCGATGACAACCGCTGCGAGGATGAGATCGCTCGATCTGGAGATGGTGTTCAGGGCTCGGTCGCCCCCTAAAACGCGGGCGAGATTGTCGAAAAATTTATTCATTTAAACAGGTCCATGTTGGCTTCTGGGGGATGTTCCAAAGAGTCGATCCATTTGAGAATTTGGGCAACAGCTTCATATGTATCTTCAGGTATATAATCGGAAATTTTCCCTTTACTGTATAGCTCTCTTGCTAAATCTACATTTCTCATGATTGGGATATTGTTTTCGATACCTATTTTTATGATCTGTTCGGCGAAGACGCCTTTTCCCATGGTGAGAATGATGGGTGCGACCTCTTCAGGGGGGTTATATTTGATGGCGACAGCGATGTGTATGGGGTTGGTGATGATGGCTCTGGCGCGTCTTGCGGCTCTGGGGCCATCTTGGTAGGCGATTTCGCGGAATAGCTCTCTTCTGCGTCCTTTGATTGCCGGATCGCCTTCTGTATCTTTGTATTCTTGCTTCACCTCGAACTTTTCCATCTTCATCTCTTTGGCAAAGTTTTTTTTCTGGAAGGCCAGATCGAAAAGGGCGACTAAGATGAAGAAAATCCCCACTCTCAAGGCGGCTGTGAACAGGAAGCTATGGACGATGCTGGCGCTGCCGAGGATGGGCATTAAGACAGTTGCAATGATTTGCGGCAGGCTGTGAACCACAATGATATAGATGATGATGCCGGCGCCTGTGATTTTGGCAATCGATTTGAGCAGCTCGACCAGCACGCGCATTTTGAATTTGTTTTTGATCCCTTCGATGGGGTTGAGTTTTTTGAGATCAAATTTCATGGCTTCAAAGGAGAATACAGGTCCATTGACGAGAAAGCTGACGATCACGCCCACAAAGCAGACGATGCCCATAATGGGCAGGCTCGTCATGAGAATGATTTTAGAGGCGACCAGGAAAAAGGAGGGGGCTTGCTGCGCGAGCACCTGTTCGTCTTGCTGGGAGGCGCGAAACATCAGGAGCAGAAAGCTTTCCAAATTGTGGTAGATATAGCTCATGGCCGCAAGGGTGCCCATGATCGAGACAATGAACGTCATAGCAGCAGGCATGTCTTGGGCTTTTGCGATTTGCCCCTTTTTGCGCGCATCTTTGAGTTTCTTTGGAGTTGCCTTTTCGGTCTTCTCGGCCATGGAATTAGAATACCCAACAATTTCAACTGCCGTCAACAATAAGAATGGGGCACTCTTTTTTTTACCACCTTCTCAGGGTCGCAGAGAAGCATAGATATGTTTATAGTATTGATATATCATTGTAATCATGCAAACGGCCCACCCCACTTGGATCGAAATCGATCTGAAACAGTTCAGACAGAATATGAGCAGGATTCGCTCTATGATTGGGAAGAGCCGGTTTTGTTTGCCTGTGAAAGCCAATGCCTATGGCCATGGACTGGCGGGGATCGCGAAAGCGGCCCAGGAGGCAGGTGTTGATTGTTTGGGCGTGTCCTGTTTGCAAGAAGGGGTGCAGCTCAGAGGGGCGGGGATTTCGATCCCCATTCTCGTATTCGGCGCCATTCATGAAGATCAAATCGAAGATCTCGTGAAGTATGATTTGGAATTCTCCATCAGCTCCTCGTTGAAAGCCGATTTGGTGGCGAAAAAGTTGAGTCGAAAATGCCGCGTACACCTAGAAGTCGAAACAGGCATGCAACGGACAGGGATGCGCCCTCAAACAGCTTTGGCCTTGGCGCAGCATCTGAAGACCATGCCCTGCTTTGATCTCGTCGGAGTCTATTCGCATTTAGCTACCGCAGATCGCAAGGCGGATCCGGTCGCCATCGCGCAAATTCAGACTTTTAAGGCGCTAATTCAACACCCCGTTTTTCATCAAGTGTCGGCCCACTTGGCCAATTCGGGCGGCGTGATCCATTATCCGGAATCCCATCTCGATATGGTGCGCCCAGGATTGATGGCCTATGGCTACCCATCCACGCCTGTTGAGGGAATCGCCCCCTGTTTTTCTTTAAAGTCGAAAATCTCTTATTTTAAGGTCGTAGAAGCGGGGGTGGGCATCGGATACGGACATCAGTACACAACCCGACAAAGAACCCGGGTGGTCACCGTGCCGATCGGATATGGCGATGGGTATCGCAGAGCTTTGTCCCATCGGGGATCTGTACTCATTCGGGGAAAACGTTTTCCCATCGCAGGAGCCATTTGCATGGATCAGTTCATGGTCGATATCGGCCAACATGAAGCTTTTGTTGGAGAAGAAGTCGTCCTGATCGGCAAACAGGGCCATGGAGAAATCCCCCTCACCGAAATCGCCGCCCTTTGCGATACCATTCCCTACGAGGTTCTGTGTCTGTTGAATGGACGCATCCCAAGGATTTTTATATGACGTTGTTATTGAGCTGCCAATCCATTTCTAAAGCCTACTCTACGCGGCTCTTGTTTACCGATCTTTCACTGAGTATTTTTGCAAAAGATCGGATCGGTTTGATTGGGCCGAATGGGGCTGGAAAGACCACGCTTTTGAAGATTTTGGCGGGGTTAGAAACGCCCGATACGGGGATTTTGTCCCCTAGAAAAGGCTTGCGGGTGGGCTATGTGCCTCAAGCATGCGAATTTCCCCCTCTGCCCGTTGAAAAAATCCTCGTCGATGTGATCCAGGAGGATCTACCCGCGTATGAAAAAGAACGGCTTGCCCAAATGTGGCTCAGCAAACTGGGATTTACAGGGAATCTTCCTCATGCAACAGATCTTTCGGGGGGATGGAAAAAACGGCTGGGACTGGCCTGCGCGCTCATTTCCGAACCCGACCTTATTTTCTACGATGAACCCACCAACCATTTAGATGTGGAAGGCATTGTGTGGCTGGAAAAATTTCTCACTCGAGAGTCGCCCACGTATCTGCTCGTCAGCCATGATCGCTATTTTCTGCAAAATGTGACGAACCAAATCGTTGAAATCGACCCGGCCTATCCCAAGGGGATGTTTGCCATTGAGGGCACCTATGCCCGGTTTTTGGAGAAGAAGGGCGAATTTTTGGCTGGGCAGCTGCAGCAGGAACGCTCGCTGGGAACCAAGATGCGCCGAGAAACCGAATGGCTGCGCCAAGGAGTCAAGGCGCGAACCACTAAATCCCAATCGAGAATCGATGCGGCTGAAGAGGTCTTGGCGGAACACTCCGCCGTCAGGGCCCGCAACCGTTCCAAGCGGGCAGAAATCGACTTCGCCGCCACCGAACGGCAAACACGCAAGCTTCTCACAGCAAAAAACTTAAAGAAAGAGGTGGGGGGGAAGGTGTTATTTCAGGGGCTGGACCTGCTTTTGTCTCCTGGCTCGCGCCTTGGGCTTCTTGGGCCGAATGGTTCTGGGAAAACGACATTGCTCAGAATGTTGGCTGGGGAGGTAGAGCCCGATCAAGGGACGATCAAGCGGGCGGATGATTTAAAGACGGTCTATTTTGATCAGATGCGCGCTCAGCTGCCCCTCGATTTGCGTCTGCGCGATGCGCTCTCGCCGAAAGGGGATTATGTTTCGTTTCGAGGCCAAGAGGTGCATGTGAATGGGTGGTGCAAGCGGTTTCTTTTTTCGCCGGATCATTTGGAACTGCCGATTGGGACGCTATCTGGGGGCGAGCGGGCGCGCATTGCGGTGGCGCATTTGATGCTGCAGCCGGCCGATGTGCTTCTGCTCGATGAACCGACCAATGATTTGGACATTGCGACTTTAGAGACGTTGGAAGAGAGTTTGCTCGAATTTCCAGGGGCGGTGGTGCTCATCACGCACGATCGGTGCATGCTCGATCGGATCTGCAATGGATTCATCACACTGGGCGGCGAAGAAGGGAGAGCTGAACCGGAGAAACAAGAGGCGAAAAGAGAAGAAAAGCCGAAAGGCAAACTCTCCTATATGGAAAAGAAGGAGTTTGAAGCCATTGAGGGGAAAATCGCGAAATGGGAAAACGAAGTGAAAGAACTCAACCAGCTGTTAGAGAGCCGCGAGGTGGCCCAAGATGCAAAGAAATTGAACGAGATATGTCAGGCCATTGGCGTGGCCGAAAATCAAATCGAGCAACTCTATCTGCGGTTTGCTGAACTCGACAAAAAACTACAAGGTTTTTAACTCTGGGCTGGCGAAAGAAACCTTTGTAACAGAGCGGCAAAGGCCGGTTCTTTGCGCGTTTATGAGGTCCTCCTCAGTGAAGCTTAAAACGACGGTTTGCCGTGCTGTAGGATATGTCGATGTTGTGACCTCTAGAAAGATCTTATTTGCCCGGAGATCTTCTGGGGTCAGTTCTGTGACATCGAGTCGAATAATCCCATTCTGGTAGGTGGCCTTTTTATTATACCAGTTAGAAGAACATATCTTTGGTGGCACATCATGATACACGATGTGTGATGAGGTATGTGTTATCATCTGTGGTCCTTCACATTCATTTTATGATTCAACGTCTGATTCTCCCGTGCGTTCATGGTCAGGTCTTTCGGGAGGTGCGTGTGCAACAGGGGGGTGAAGATGTTTCAGTAGTGCATCCATAGAGGTGTTTATGCCTTGAATAGATTGTTCATCGTTTTGTATATGGACAGGATGTGTCATCCGGAACCTCTCGAAGATGGATTGTCCGAATACACGCTCACATACATCATAGATTCGACGATAGAGATCGATCTTTTCTCGATCTTCTGCCGTGCGGATACGATGCGCTGCGCATTCAATTTGTTCCGGCAGGGCCTCATAACGCCATTGCACATACTCAGGATCAAAAGAAATAGAAATAACTCGCCATCCTTTGGAACGGAACGGAACCCATGTCTCTATATGACCTGCATCTCTCTCTTTTTGAGTCAGCTTGCAAAAATATAGCTTAAAGAGATCGTTGTGGGGCTCATACACGATCCGCGAGTCTACCGGCCAGTCCGCCCGGTCCGCCAAGTCCGCCCGGTCCGCCCGGTCTGCCCGGTCTGCCCGGTCTGCCAAGTCCGCCAGGTTCTCCCAGTCCGCCAAGTCCGCCAGGTTCTCCCAGTCCGCCCGGTTCTCCGAGAGCTCCCCTGGATAAGGATTGATGCACCAGATCAGAGGGTTAGATTGAAGTGATCCTCTCATGGTGGCGTACCTGTGGATGAGGGGGGTAATCGCTCGACTGCCTTTGCGTAGGTCGTATATATGCTTAGCAGGCAACGCTGGCTACCCATGGTGGCTTTCAGTGCCTGAGGTTGAGGTGAGGATGGATCCTGGGCTTTTATCCAGTAACGCCTGTACTGTTGTGCAAGAAAGTCACACATGTCCCCTCGTATCTGGCCCGGCACTATGGTGTCTGGGAGCTGCTTCAAGAGCTCACATAGAGTGTCAGATTGTAAGTTGGCGCCTATCTTTTGGGTGACTGCTGTGTATTTTGGGCTGTTGCGTATCGCTTGGCTGATTCCTTTGGATCGTAACTTGTTATTGATTGTTTGGATGGCCTCTTCGTACACTTGCACGATTGCTTGACTGCTCTCCTGAGAGGCAATCTTGTCGTTAAACTGTGCGGGAGGCAGCGCATCTGTGAAGTCCATACACTGTGCGGGAGGCAGTGCATCTGTGAAGTCCATCCAAGCAGCGCTGTAATATTGTTTATACAGGCTCTGCACACACGCAAGGAGATCTTTTTGCGCGCTACTCATGGTGTTGTGTTCTCAATGAGTTTTAGCGAAACAAACTGACGCATCGATTTCCGTTTTTGGATTCATTTGTGTATAACAGCAAGATACTTTACGCTCGGTGGGTAGAAAAAGTCAAGTCTCACCTATTCAGAGCTATAGAGGGCGTTAACTGTGAAAAAATAAAATTACATCGCCATCATGAACGATATATTCGCGCCCCTCGGATCTCGCTTTTCCAGATTCCCGCGCTCCAACACGGCCCTTGTAGCGCATCATATCTTCAAAAGAGACCACTTCAGCGCGGATGAACCCTTTTTCGATATCGGAGTGAATTTTTCCTGCTGCCTCTGCAGCGGGCGTCCCCTTTTTGATCGTCCATGCGCGGGTTTCGATCTCTCCCGTTGTGATATAGGTGATCAGATCGAGCAGCGAAAAGGCCTCTCGAATCAGTCGGTCGAGCCCCGATTCCTTGAGGCCAAGACTTTCTAAAAATTCCTTGGCGTCTTTTTCGTCGAGGCGAGAAATCTCCTCCTCAATGCGTGCGCAGATCGGAACGATGCGAGAACCCTCTTTGGCGGCGTATGCGCGCACCGCTTGGACGAGCGGATTATCGAGAGCGGGCACATCGGACTCTCCCACGTTGCACACATACAGCACCTTTTTTTTCGTTAAAAAGTTATACTGCTTGCAAATCTCTTCTTCCTCAGGCGTCAGGGTCAAGATGCGCATGGGCAAGTTTTGATTGAGGTGCGCCGCGCATTTTTTCAAAAGATCCACAGCGGGCTGCAACTCCTTTTTCCCTTTGGCCTGTTTTTCGAGCCGCGACAGGGTGTTTTCTACCATTTGGAGATCCGCCAAGATGAGCTCCAGCGTAATCACCTCGATGTCGTCCAGCGGATTGACCTTCCCTGACACGTGGATCACGTTGGGATCTTCAAAGCAGCGCACCACTTGGACGATCGCGTCTGTTTCTCGAATGTGTGAAAGAAATTGATTGCCCAGCCCTTCTCCTTGCGAGGCGCCCTTCACAAGCCCTGCAATATCGACAAAGGACACTGTTGCGGGAATGATCTTTTTGCTGTGGGATTGCTCCGAAAGAGCGTGCAAACGGGGATCGGCTACTTGGACCACGCCCACATTGGGATCAATCGTGCAAAAAGGATAGTTCTCCGAAGGGATCTGTTTACGAGTCAATGCATTGAAAAGCGTCGATTTTCCCACATTCGGAAGCCCTACAATGCCGCAAGAAAGATTTGTCATAGCCTTTTACCTAAAAGTTGTTCTGCTAAAATTGTGTTTCCTTCCCCAAGCGCCTTTCGGATCCGGGAAGAGGAGATCGGCGCCCCCTCAAAAAGCACTTTGGGGATATATTCCACTGCGATCTTCCTCTCAAGGCCGTACAGGCGCACCGCCTCCATCGTTCCCCCGCGATCCTTGCCAAACACAGACCCTTCCCCCAAAATAATGTGGCTCAAATCAAAATGATCGAGCAGCTCATCAAAGCGCATCTGCGCAAACTCCGCCGTAAAGGGGACGACGAGCACTTGATCGGCATACTCCCTCAACTGCTTCAGGCGCTCCTCGTAAGAAATGAGCAGCTCAGGCGCAGGCGGACGGATCAGCCCTTGCGGGTGGTTCGAAAACGTCAAAATCGTTGCATGGGGCAGCTCTCTAAGACGCCGCAAGAGCGCCTGGTGGCCTAAATGGACTCCATCAAAAAAACCGATCGTCAGAGCTGTTTTCATAGGCGCCTCAGATGAGGAGTGATGTCAAATTCTCTGTCTTTTAACAGAGCTTGAGGCACGCAATCTTCCAGTCGAAAACATCCCGAGCGGGTGCGGGTGAGCTCAAAAAGATGGGCGCCGCAACCTAACCCTTGCCCAAGATCGTGGGCCAGCGAGCGGATATAAGTCCCCTTCGAGCAGGTCACTTTGATGTCTACCATCGGATAGTTGTATTGCAGCAATTCAATCGCGACACGCACCAAAACAGGCTGTCTTTCGATCACAATGCCGCGCCGCGCGAGATCGTAGAGCTTTTTGCCGCCCACTTTTTTGGCCGAATACATCGGCGGCGTTTGCAAAATGTCCCCCTGAAAAGCGCTGAGCGCAAGCTCCACTTCCGCCAAGGTAGGCACTTTGTCACTGCGCTCCACAATGGCCCCTTCTAAATCATAGGTCTCTGTTGTCAGACCTAACTGAATGGTGGCTCTGTATTCTTTGTCGCTCGATAAAAATTCATGGCTGCGCCGCGTCATCTCTTTGCCGATGAGCATGACCATCACCCCCGTGGCAAATGGATCGAGGGTCCCCGCATGGCCAATCTTTTCGATCCCGGTGAGCCTACGGAGGAGAGACACCAGATAAAAAGAGGTGGACTGGGGCGCTTTATCGACTAGCAGAATGCCGTTAAGAATGTTGCTCACGCGAATTACGCTCTTTTTCGAGCTCTCCAAGAATTTGTTGGATTTTCATGTGTTCTTCGCTCGAGGTGTCGAGGCGAAATTGCAGCTCAGGGAAATAGCGCAGCTGCACCTTTTTCGCGGCATGAACCGCAATGAACCCAGCTGCAGAATTGAGCGCCGCTAACACCCTCGATTTTTCCTCTTCAGAACAGATGAGGCTGACAAACACCTTGGCGTGATGCAAATCGGCAGAGGTGTCGACATGGGTGATCGAGACAAAAGTGGTCACATTGGGGTTGCGCACCTCTTTTTGCACCACCTCAAAGATCACCTCTTTGAGAAGAGAATTCACACGGGCGAGCCTGTTTTTTTTCACTATAGATCCTGCTCAAGATAGGTGATTTCATAAGCTTGCAGGAGATCGCCCTCTTTAATGTCCCCTTGGCCCTCTAAAAGAATCCCGCATTCAAATCCTTTTTGCACCTCTTTCACATCTTCTTTCATCCGCTTTAAAGAGGCGATTTTCCCTTTCCAGATGATCTCGCCGTCGCGCACTTGGCGTACCAAATGCTGCCGCTTGATGTTCCCTTCGGTGATTTGGCAACCGGCAATGAGGCCGAGCTGCGAAGATTTAAAGACCGTTTTGACAAGAGCCTCTCCCGTATCGTTTTCTTGCTCGATCTTATCGAGCAGTTGACGCATCCGCTGTTTGACCTCATCAATGAGGTGGTAGATCACGTCTTGGGTATAGACAGGCACTTTTTTCTGCTTGATCAAATCATCGGCGTGGCTCTCGATACTCGTGTGGAAACCCACGATCGTCGCTTTGGATGCGGCCGCAAGCGCGATATCCGATTCGGAGATTTCACCCACACCGTCGTTGACAATTTCGAGACGCACCTTGTCGGAGCGGATTTTGGAGAGCGATGTTTTGAGCGCCTCCAGCGAGCCTTGTACGTCGGCGCGTAAGATGAGCGGCAAGATCTTCTTCTCGCCACTTTCTTTTTTCGCCATCATCTTCTCAAGGCTGCCCAATTTGGGTTTCGCAGCTGTCTCTCGTTTAAAGCCTTCGGCCCTTGCAGAGGCGAGTTCGCGCGCCTCTTTCTCATTTTTGACAACGATGAATTCATTGCCCGCTTCCGCCAATTCTGAAAGTCCTGTAATTTTCACGGGCGTTGAGGGGCCTGCCTCTTCAATCATTTTTCCATGATCGTCTTGCATGGTCTTGATTCTGCCTGAATAATGGCCAAACACAATCGCATCGCCTTTGCGCAGGGTTCCGTTTTGCACGAGAACGGTCGCCACAGCGCCGAGACCTTTATGCATTTCTGATTCGAGCACGGTGCCGCGCGCTCTTGCCTTTGGATTGGCTCTCAGCTCGAGAATCTCCGCTTGCAGCGCGATCATCTCCAAAAGCTCTACGATCCCTTGGCCTGACACAGCCGAGCAATTCACGGTAATGGTGGTTCCACCCCACGCCTCCGGCAAAAGTTCCCGGTCGGCCAGATCCCGATACACTTTTTGCGCATCGAAGTTGGGCTTGTCGCATTTATTGAGGGCCACTAAGATCGGCACATTCGCTTCGCGAGCCTGCCGGATGGCCTCTTCTGTTTGGGCTCGAATCCCCTCATCGCCGGCAATGACGAGGATGACGATATCGGTGACGTTTGCGCCTCTAGAACGCATTTCAAAAAAGGCTTCGTGACCTGGAGTGTCGAGAATCGCGACATCGCCCGCATTGGTCTTCACCCTGAAGGCGCCAATGTGTTGCGTAATCGCCCCCGCCTCGCCAGCCACTCGATTCGACTTGCGGATATAGTCGATGAGCGAGGTTTTGCCGTGATCGACGTGGCCCATGAAGGCAACAACGGGACAGCGGAGCACGAGATCGTCTGCAGTCGTCGCATCGACCTCTTGTCGAATGGTCTGATCGGTAATCCGGATCCTCTCTTGTTCAGAGCGATCAATTTTGATCTCGCAGTCAAAATCGTGGCCCAAAAGCTGGACCACCGTCTCATCATCGAGGTAGTCGTTGAGCGTCAAGGTGATGCCCTGCATGAACAGCTTGGCGATGAGTTGCGAGGCTTTCAGCTTCATCTCTTGCGCAAGGTCTTTGATGGTAATGGGCAGGCGTACCGTCAATGACTTGGGTCGAATAATCTCTTCTTGTGCGGCTCTGCGCATCGGTTTGTGGGCGCGCCGTTTGCGCCACGCCTCGTTGTCGATGTCGCGCAGACCTTGTCTGTCGCGTGAATCGAAGCGGGTCTCTTCCTTGCGTTTGGCCAGGCGCAGTTCTTTCGCAGGCTCTTTGCGGGTCGCTCCAAGGGCCGGTTTAAAGGAAGGCGCTTCCACAACGGGTGCGGGGGAGGGCTTGACCTCGGCAGGTTTGGGGGGCTCTACTTTCTCTACGGCAGGCGGAGTTGTAGGGGAGAGCTCAACCTTCGGTTCCTCAGGCGCTGGCGCCACCGGCTCTTCTTCAACCGGTTCGGGCGCTCTCGTCGCCGCTTCTTCGGGATTGGCGATAATGCGCGCCCTTTTCTTTTTGGGCGGCTCGCTTTCTTTTTCTTTGACGGCCAAATCTTCTTTCAGACGAGACAATTTTTTCTTTGGCTCGGTGTCCTCAGGAACAGCGGCAGGCCCAATCTTTTTCTTCACCTTAAAGGCTTCGGCAAGCTGGGTGTTTTTAATATTTAATTTTAGATGTTTACCCAACGACTATCCCTTTTTTTTCTGAATTTGGTCCATTATGCGGCCGGCTAAATCGTAGTAATTGACGCCAGGTACTTTTGAAGAAATGTCTGCGGGAACGGCCTGCATAAATTTACGCAGCGTATCGTATCCTGCGCCAATCAAGCTTTCCAAAATCAGTCCGCTGACCCCTTCAATTTTCAACTTCTCATCAAAGGCCTCATTCTCAGATTCGCCGAGCTCTGCCATTTGAATGGTGAGAAGTTTTTGATATTCGCTGATCTTTTGTACGTCGATTTCTTTCCCAATCATCTGACCGATGAGCCTTGCATTCATCCCTTTTTTGCCGATGACCGTTGGATAATCTTCGTCCATGACCACCATCCACACGCGATCTGGGAGATCTTTCATTTTCCGGACCACGGCAGGCGCCAAAAGATTTTCGAGCAGTTGAATCGGATCGTCTGAGTAGGGCACTACATCGATCTTTTCGTTATTGAGCTCTCGAATGATGTTCTTGATGCGCGTTCCACGCACGCCCACACAGGTTCCTACAGGATCGACTTTTGGATCGTAAGAGCGCACGGCCAGTTTGGTTCTGTAGCCTGGATCGCGAACAATCTTTTCGATGGAGACCGTTTTGTCGTGCAATTCGGGCACTTCCTGCTCAAATAATTGCTTGACAAACTCGGGGTGGCTGCGAGTCAGGATGACTTCCGCCCCGCCCATATCGGTATCGCGCACTTCTAAGAGAAGCGCTTGCACCTTTTCGCCCGGATTATACCGTTCCAACTTAGGGTAGTTGCGTTCGGGGAGGATCGCTTCCACTTTCCCGAGGTCGACCACGATGGTTCTGCCTCTGATGAAGCGTTTGACGGTACCGGAGATGATCTCTCCGGCCCGGTGACGGTATTCCTCATAAATCACGTCCCGTTCCGCTCCTTTGAGCTTCTGGGTGATGATTTGTCTCGCCGCTTGAGCCGCAATCCGTCCGAAATCTTGCGGGGTAATCGAAATCTCCAGCCACTGCCCGACTCCGCATTCGGGCTCAAGGGCCCGCGCATCGGCCAGGGAGATTTCATCGGCAGGGTGTTCGACTTTTTCGACGATCTTTTTCTGGGTGAAGACCTCAATTTCCCCTGTTTTCGGGTTGATCTCCACGCTGACTTTTTCGCCTAAACCTTTGACGCTTTTGCGGGCAGCTGCTCGAAGGGAGTCTGCAATCGCATTGATGACAATCTCCCGTTTGATCCCTTTTTCGCGCTCTAGGTATTCAAAAATCGCAATGAGGTCCTTATTCATCGATTTCCTCGTCTTCCTCTTCTCGCTCTTCTCGGGAAGCTTTTTTCTTTTTCTTTTTAGATTTTTGACCGACGACGATATCGTCTCGGTTCAATTGGTTCTTCTCAATCAAATATTCTTTAATAGAGAGGGCAATCTTCTTGTGTTCTGGATCGAGTTTGATCACTTTTGCGGTGACTGTATCGCCTTTTTGGATCACATCTTCGACCTTCGCAAAGGGTTGATCGGACAGTTCGGTCACGTGAATCAACGCTTCGATGCCGTTGTCGAGCTGAACAAACGCGCCGAACGCGGTTGTTTTGGTCACAACGCCATGCACGAGCGTTCCTACAGGCAAGGTCTTCTCAATGGTTTCCCAAGGATTGACGCTGAGCTGTTTGACGCCGAGGGTGATTTTTTTGCTCTCCTTATCTACAGAGAGAATGATCGCCTCTACTTTGTCGCCCTTTTTCAGGACTTCGGAGGGGTGAGAGACCTTTTTAATCCAGCTCAAGTCAGAGATATGGATGAGGCCGTCTACGCCGGGCTCGAGTTCGACAAAGGCGCCGTAGTTGGTCAGGTTGCGGATCTCGGCGATGACACTGCTGCTCACCGGATATTTTTTCTCCACATCTTCCCAAGGGTTGCGCTCGGTTTGTTTAATGCCCAAAGAGATTTTGCCCTCTTCTTTTTGAACGGAGAGGACAATGGCCTCCACTTCATCGCCTACATTGACCATTTCGCTAGGCTCGGTGATGTTTTTCGTCCAGGACATTTCTGAAACGTGGATCAGCCCTTCGATGCCGGGCTCAATTTCGATAAAGGCGCCGTAGGAGACCAGATTGACGATCTTCCCGCGCACTCGAGTGCCGAGGGGATATCGCTTCTCGATTTCTTCCCATGGGTTTTCCTCTTTTTGTTTGAGGCCCAAGGCGACTCTTCCTTTCTCTCGATCGACGTGGAGAATGACCACATCGAGCTCTTGTCCCATTTGGACGAGCTCGGATGGGTGTTTGATTCGTTTCCAGGTCATGTCGGTGATGTGCAGAAGTCCGTCGATGCCGTCGAGATCGAGGAAGACGCCGAAGTCGGTGACGTTTTTCACAACGCCTGTGCGTACTTCGCCTTCTTTGATGTTTTCGAGCAGTTCGGCCTTTTTCGAGACGCGCTCTTCTTCGAGCAGCTCTCTGCGGGATACGACAATGTTTTTTCTCTCAATATTGATTTTGAGGATTTTGAAATCATAGGTTTTGCCGACAAAGTCATCTAAATTCTTGATGCGCTTGTTGTCGATTTGCGAGCCGGGCAAGAAGGCCTCCATGCCGATATCGACCATGAGACCGCCTTTGACTTTGCGGATCACTTTGCCTTTGACGATAGAGCCCTCTTTGCAATGGTTGACGATATGTTCCCACTGTCTAAACTTGCGCGCCTTGTCTTTGGAAAGGACGATCTGGCCGTCGTCGCCTTCGGCTGCGTCGAGGTATACTTCGGTTTCGCCGCCGAGGATGATTTCTTCGGGTTCGGCGAATTCTGCGATGGGTACAAGGCCTTCCGATTTGAGACCCACATCCACCACGATGTAGTCTTTGGTGATTTCAACGATTCGCCCTTTTAAAATTTGTCCTACATTTAAGAGGGACAGGGTGTTTTCCGATTCCGCTTTTTTTCCGTAAAGAAGATCGCGGAACTGACGGGCTTCGTGTTCTTGGAAATCGACATCGTCGAGAACGTTACTGCTATTCCAATCGTGGTTAGGGGTGGGGTTTTTAGACATGGGTTTTGGGTTTCTCCTGTTTATAAAAAAGACAAAGCCGCTGCGACAGATAGTGGCAGAATACGACTCTGTCTGGTTAAAGGAAAAAGGTTAACAGTAGGGGAGAATAAATGCAAGGAGTTCCCAGAATTAAAGCAAAATTTGGGCCCGGTTCAAAGTTGGGTAACAGTTTTTTTCAAAAAACTGTTGCTCAACTTTGAACCGGGCCCAAAATTTTATGAGATCGGTTCCGATCCCACCTCGCAAAAGAATAATTACGAATTTCTAAATGTTTTTTTTTTTTGAAATTTATTGCACACTTTTTTGTCTATGCATCCACCTGTGGACGAGTGATTTTCGAAAAATCATTTCATGCAAAACTAAATCGAAAAAATTGTTAAACAAAATTTTTTCTTTATTTTTTTAAACGTATTTCGATAGATTGAAAATTTCTAACATGAGCGATGAGGAGCCAACATGTTTGCACAATTAGAAGAGCAACTGGAATTTGAGTTTCAGTTCGCTTGCCCTTATATTGAAGCGGAGTATTACCGCGAAGGGGCGCAAGATCTGATTCGCAGGCTGGTGCCCAACGACCTTTTAGAAGAGGGGGGGGTGGATTTGCCCTTGCAAAGAGCCCGCTTCGCAGACATTTTGCCGCTCATCAGCTGGTCTGAACTGACCAAGGCGCCTTGTGCTTTATCTGTTTTACTCCTTTGTAAATACAGGCTCAACGCGTGCCACTTCTTTTATGATATGGTGAGCCGTTGGCTATTGCCCCAAAAAAGGGTCAATGTAGAACTTTTTTTTGCCTCCGATGTGCGCCTGCCCCATCTTTCTGACGATCTCCTTTGCGTGGCCGAGATTGTCGTCCATTTAAAAAGTGCGGCCGATGTGGAAGAGGTGCGCCGCAATTTGCATGCGATCGAAACCGAAATCCGACTCGGCGTCGTCTCCAATTATCATGCGCGCAGAATCTTGGAATTCAAAGGTCTTTCTACCGACGGAAAAACGGCGATGATTCAAGAAAAGATCGGGTCGCTCATTCAAAGCCATTCTAAAGATTTTGATCAGGGCATTTTTTCTCAAATGCAGCAGTTTCTGATTTGCGTGCGAGAGGATTTTAAAACGCTGCGCGATTATCACCATATTAGCCGCATTATTTCGAATCTGCACAGTTTGCGCAAATTCATCAAACAAAACGTTCTCGCATATCCAAATAAACGGCATGTGATTTTCAAATTCTTAAAAACCAAACTGACGCACACGGGGCAACGAGAAAAGCCGGTGTTAGGCGTGCTGGCCGCGCTCAATTTTTTGCGCGAGCATGAAGTGTTTGAAATCGCCCATTTAATGAGCGCCATTCAGAAAAACTTGCCGCGCGTCAAATTGGTAGAGGGTTCTTCCTTTGTCGATCGCGCCGAAGAGAAGACTCTGTATTTAGAGATTGAAAAACCTGAGGGGACCGATTTCACATTAGAAGAGATTCAGCTGCTTAAAATCTCTTTGCCCGATCAAGTGAAGGGGCATATCGAGCAGCTGGCCCATCCCATTTTTATGCCGCGCAATGAAGAAGAGGTGCTCCGCAACATTATGGCGCTCTCTCGACAGCTCCGTTTTGTGGGCGATTTGCCGCACATCATCATTTCTTTCGACGAGCAAAAAGGGGATGATCTTTGCTTTTCGGTGATCCTATTGCGCGTGATTGGAGAAAGCGAGCCGAGTTTGCAAGAGCTTTTCCAAAGCAAGAAATCGCCTTTAAAATACATCCCAGATCGAGTGCGCCGAGTGGGCCATGTGCGCCGCAAATACGTGAAAGAGGCGACTGTCTTCCGGACGAAATTGCCAAGCACTCAATTCTTGCGCTCCGATCGTTCGGTGGATCTCATCAAAGCGCGCAGCTTTATTTTGGCGGAAGTGGCCAACGTGGTGGGCGAGGTGAGAGATTATAATGGCGGCATGATTTTCAAACTCAATGAATCGCTCTCTTGTCTCAAAAATGTGTTGGGCAAACAGGCCGATCCGATTTTGCTTGAGAAGTTTTTTTATTCGATCGTGCCCATTGAAATGCGCAGCAGTTTGGAAACCGAGCCGCTGAAACAATTTTATCTCACGCTGATGCAGTCGGTCAAAAGCGAGTCGCTCCAAGTGCGTCAAGAGCCGACGCGGATTTATGTGGCGGCGCCGAAGAAAAAGCGGACGTTGGAATTTTCTGCGCCGCCGCACCAACTCGTTTCTTTTCAGATGGACATCCACGATGTAGCGTACATGGGATATTTGTTTGTCTCTGACTCGAAAGAAGAGCAAAGCGCATTTCTGGCAGCGATGGAGCGCGCTTTTCTTTAATCGCGAAGTTCAATATGATGTCGGGAATGGCGCCATTTCCGATTCAAATCTATCCATCGATTTTATCAGGAGATTTTGGGAGACTTGCCGATGAAGCAAAGCGCCTCGAACTGGCAGGCGCGGATGCGATTCATGTCGACATCATGGATGGACATTTTGTTCCTAATTTAACATTAGGTCCGCGCGCACTCGCCGCCATCCGCAGAGCGACCCGTCTTTTTCTCGATGTCCACATCATGATTTATAATCCATTCGATTTTATCGAAGTGTTGGTGCAGTCAGGCGCCGATCGGATCACCTTCCATTTTGAAGCGACAGAAGATGTGGAAGATACCATCGCTTTCATCCGCAAATGCGGAAAAAAAGCGGGACTTGCTTTCCGTCCCGAAACCTCTTTCTCGATGGTGCCCAAGTATCTCGACCAATGCGATCTCATCTTGCTCATGACGGTTAGTCCCGGATTTGGCGGGCAACAGTTTATGCCGGAGGTGCTAGAGAAAGTGAAACTCGCGCGCACTGCTTGTGAAAAGCGGGGGATTCATCAAGGAGGCATCATCAAGCCTGGCGTCGCTCTTCCCCCCTTTGATATCCAAGTCGATGGCGGCATCAATGCTGAAACAGCGCCGCTTTGCGTGAAGGCGGGCGCCAATGTGCTGGTGAGCGGCGATTATTTATTCCGTCAGCCAGATATGAAAAAAGCGATAGAAGGATTGCGCGGCAGTTCATGAATCGAGCTTCAGTGAAGAAAGTGGTTGTGATCGGAGGCGGGACGGGAAATTTTGTGGTCCTGAAAGGGCTCAAAAAATATCCCCTCGATCTCACAGCGATTGTGTCCATGGCGGATGATGGGGGAAGCACAGGCATTTTGCGCGATGAACTGGGCGTTTTGCCGCCTGGAGATGTCAGACAGTGTCTGGTCGCGCTCTCCAATTCGAGCCGTCTGATGCGCTCGCTCATGAATTACCGCTTTGAAAATGGAGGGCTCGGCGGGCACTCTTTTGGCAATTTGCTCCTCTCCGCTTTGGAAAAGGTGACCGGTAGTTTTGAAAAAGCGGTCGAAGAGGCGGGGAAGATCCTTTATATTCGGGGAAAAGTGATTCCTGTCACGACGCACCAAGTGCGGCTCAAAATGGTGCTCAACAACCGAAAAGTTCTCGAAGGAGAAAAAGAGGTCTACCTCTCTAAAGAGATCGATCAAGGCTACAAGACAATTTATTTGGAGCCTTTCCCCAAAGTCAATCCCAGAGTCATTGAAGAGATTCAAACGGCCGATCTGATTGTCATCGGGCCAGGTGGATTGCACACTTCGCTCATCCCCAACTTGCTCGTCGAAGGAGTGTGCGAGGCGATTGCACAAAGCGATGCCAAGAAAGTGTACGTGGTCAATTTAATGAATCGGAAAGGGCAAACAACCGGTTATAAAACTTCTAATTATCTGGGTGAACTCGTTCGATATATGGGCAAAGATTTGTTCGATCATATTTTGATCAACGTGCAAAAACCAGCTAAAGAGCTCATTGATGTATATGCCGAAGAGGGGGATCTCGTTGAGAATGATCTGGACGATGAACGAGTTGTGAAGGCCGATCTATTAGGCCGCTTGGCTCAAGAGTCGAAGCGCGATTTTCTGAAGCGCAATTTGATCCGGCACGATTCGAAGAAATTGGCAGAGGAGTTAATTAAGATTGTTGATCATCTTTGATCTCGACGATACGTTAATTGATACATCTGGGGCCATCACTCCTTATAAATTGCGCAAGTGTTTGGAGGGGTTTGTGGCTGCGGGTCTTCAATTGGGTGATTTTGAGACCCATTTGCAGCAGCTGATTCAAATCAATGAGGAGGCGAGCGGATCGAAGGAGGCCCTCCGTGAATTTTTGTTGCGTCAGGGGGGATCTTCGACGCTTTTATCGGCTGCGTTGCAGGAGATGACGCGGCCTTTGCCTGCTGGGTTTGTTGTTCCGACCACGCCTCATGCGAAGGAAATTTTGAAAATTTGCTCGCAAAAGCACCGTGTGGCGCTTGTCACGGGGGGTCATCCCCCTTTTCAGATGGAGAAGCTGGAAAAAGCTGGTATTGATAGGTCGTTTTTTAGTAAGATAGCAATCCCGGAAGATTCTATAAAAAAACCTTTTTACGAGGCTTTGTTAAGAGAATTTTCAATCAGGCCGCAAGAAGTTGTGGTGTGTGGAGACCGGATTGCGATGGATTTGGCGCCGGCCCATGCGCTGGGCTGTCAAACGGTGCATATGCGATGGGGAAGGGGAAAAAAGCTGGCAACGGAACAGTGGGTGACCCACTCGATTGTTGAATTAAGCGAGTTAACACGGATTATATAAGGTATGACAACAGCGAATCAGATTACGCCGGGCATGACGCTCAATATTGATGGCAAGATTTTCCGGGTGGAGTCGAGTGTCAAGGTGACAGCTCCGAAGGGGACGCCGTTCATTAAGACGAAGCTGCGCAATTTGATCACAGATGAGACGATTGAAAAGAATTTCAAGCTCGATCAAATCGTGCAAGAGGTGTCGCTGCTCGAACGGAACCTAGAGTTTTTATATCCGGAAGGGAAGGAATATCTTTTTCTCGACGTCGGCAATTTAGAGCAAGTGCTGGTCCCTTCAGCGATTCTCTCTGATAAGGTGGACTACCTCAAAGAGGGGATTCAGGTCAAGGCGATGTTCTATGGCGAGACGATTTTCGCTGTCGAGCTGCCTCAATTTTTAGAGATTATGGTGGTCAAAACGGAAGGGGCTGAAACGGCGGCGGAGCAGGCGACCAAAAAAGCGGTATTGGAAACGGGTGCGAAGATCGATGTGCCTTTATTTATTGAAAGTGGCGATGTGATCAAAGTGGACACCCAAGTGAACGAATATATACAACGAGTTTAAAAGTGGAACTTGAGCAAATTAAAGAACTGATGCGCTGTCTTGAGGAGAGCAAGCTGTCCAAGCTTGTCTATAAAAAAGGGGACGTTGAGCTCCATCTTGAGAAGGAGTCGTTTGCCGCTCCCATGCCGCGGCCTCGCACAGTTCCTGCTGAAACAGAGTCGGCCTTTCAATCTGAAGTTCCCTTGAAGGGAGAGAGGGGGGGCAATGTAGCTCCTGGCACGTATGTGACCTCTCCGATGGTGGGCACTTTTTATGCATCGCCCGGACCGGATCAGCCGGTGTTTGTGAAGGTGGGTGACTCTGTAGATGAAAATACAGTGGTTTGCATTGTTGAGGCGATGAAGGTGTTGAATGAGGTGAAAGCGGGCATCAGCGGCACTGTGGCAGAAATCCTTGCTGAGAACGCGCAAGCGGTCGAATTTGGAACCCGTCTTTTGCGGATTGTCTAATGCAAAAAGTGTTGATTGCCAACAGAGGGGAAATTGCGGTTCGGATCATTCGAGCTTGCCACGACTTAGGTCTTGCCACGGTGGCGGTCTATTCGGAAGCGGATTCGGAAGCGATGCACGTGCACATGGCCGATGAGGCGATTTGTATCGGCGAGCCCCCTTCTACGAAGTCTTACTTGAAAGTGGCCAACTTGATCGCCGCTTGTGAAATCACTCATGCCGATGCGGTCCATCCGGGCTATGGCTTTTTGAGTGAAAATGCCAATTTTGCCTCTATCTGCGAAAGCTGTGGTCTCACTTTCATTGGTCCCTCTTCAAGAGCGATTGCGGCGCTGGGCGATAAAGCGCAGGCGAAGGCGACTGCCAAAAAGGTCAAATGTCCTGTGATTCCGGGTTCAGATGGGGTGGTTCCCAATGTGGATGCGGGTCTGAAGGAGGCGCGTAAATTTGGGTTTCCCATTTTCATCAAGGCGGTTGCGGGTGGCGGCGGCAAAGGGATCCGCATTGCTTTTTCAGAGGAAGATTTTGTAAAAAAATTCATGGCGGCGCGCGCTGAGGCTGAAGTGAGTTTCAACAACCCTGACGTTTATTTGGAAAAGATGATCGTCAATCCTCGCCATGTCGAGGTGCAAGTGATGGGGGATCAGCATGGCAACTATGTGTATTTGGGTGAAAGGGATTGCACGATCCAGCGCAGAAGGCAAAAGCTGATTGAGGAGGCGCCGAGTCCAAAAATCGACGATTCTCTGCGGAGGAAAATGGGGGAGGCTGCTGTCAGTATCGTGAAAGCGGCCGGGTACTATTCTGTGGGGACTGTGGAATTCTTGCTGGATGAGCAGGGGCAATTCTATTTCATGGAGGTCAATACCCGTATTCAGGTGGAACATACGATTACGGAAGAGCTGACAGGGATTGATCTTGTTCAATATCAACTCCGTATTGCGCGGGGAGAGAAATTGAATGTGAAGCAAAAAGATATCGAGTTTAAGGGACATGTATTCGAATTTCGCATCAATGCGGAACATCCGGCGCAAGGATTTGCTCCCTCGCCCGGATTGCTTGAGCATTATATTCCACCTGGAGGGCCGCATGTGCGTATTGATAGCGCTTGCTATGGCGGTTACCGGATCCCTCCGAATTACGACTCGATGATTGCGAAATTAATTGTGAAGGGGCGAACGCGTGAAGAGGCGATCCGCCATGCGAAACGTGCGCTGAGAGAGTTTCATATTGCGGGTGTTCATACGACGATTCCTTTTCATCAATATATGCTTGAAGATAAGAGGTTTTTAACGAATGAGTACACGATTAGTTATATTGACAATTTGCTTGCTGAGGGCTGCAACTTTAACCGCTGAAACGATGGATGCAAATTTAAAATCGCTTTTGAGTCGGGAGGAGATTGCTGAGAAGGTGAAGGGGCTGTCTCAGCAAATTGAGCGCGATTATCAGGGGAAAGACCTTGTGATTGTGATGGTATTGAAGGGGGCGCTTTGTCTTGTGGCCGATTTGATCCGGGAGCTGAATTTACCATTAGATGTACAGACTGTGCAGTGTTCCAGTTATGGGGCGGGCGGCACGAAGCGTGGGGCATTGACTGTGCTGGGGGCGGAGCGGCTGAAGATTCACAATCGGGATGTGTTGATTGTGGATGACATTTTTGATTCAGGGCAAACGATGGTGACGCTGGAGAATGTGTTAAGAGAGATGGGACCTCGTTCGCTCAAGACGTGTGTGCTTTTGTATAAGCAAGATGTGCCGAAAGTGACGGATGTTCGGCCTGATTATGTTCTTTTTGATATTCCCGATTTATTTGTTGTGGGCTATGGGCTTGACTTCAAGGAGAGGTATCGGGGGCTTCCGGGTGTTTACGTTTTAGAATCTCCATGAAAGGGATCCTTCTTGCAGGTGGCCGTGGGACGCGTCTGTATCCGGCGACGATTGCGTTATGCAAGCAGCTGTTGCCGGTTTATGATAAGCCGATGATCTATTATCCTCTGTCTGTTTTGATGCAGGCGGGGATTCGGGATATTTTGATTATTTCCACGCCTGAAGACATTTCTCGTTTTGAGCGTCTTTTTGGGGATGGCGAGCAGTTGGGTCTTCATTTTGAGTATGCCGTTCAGCCGAAGCCGCAAGGGCTTGCGCAGGCTTTTCTTGTAGGCGCTGATTTTGTTGGGAATGAGCCTGTGGCTCTTATTTTAGGCGACAATCTTTTCTATGGGAATCAGTTTCCCATGATTTTGCAAGAGGGGGCGGCGCTGACGGAGGGGGGGTTGATTTTTGGGTATCAGGTGAAAGATCCGCAGCGTTACGGTGTGGTGCATTTTGATGCTCAGATGCGAGTGCTGGGGATTGAAGAAAAGCCGCGGCATCCCAAGTCTTCCTATGCAGTTCCGGGGCTTTATTTTTATGGGCCTGATGTGGTGCAGATTGCGGGCTCTTTGAAGCCGAGTGGGCGTGGGGAGCTTGAGATTACCGATGTGAATCGCGTCTATTTTGAGCAAGGGAGGCTCCATGTGCGTCTTTTAGGGCGGGGCCATGCATGGCTTGACACGGGGACTTTTGATGCTTTGCATCAAGCGGCCTCTTTTGTGCAAGCGATCCAAGAGAGGCAGGGGATCAAAATTGCCTGTATTGAGGAGATCGCGTATCAAATGGGGTATATTGATCATCAGCAGCTCTTCAAGCTGGCCGATCGGTATGCTCAAAACGAATATGGCGAGTATCTCAAAAAGATCGAAAATATAACCGCTCGGCGGTTAAAATAATCAGTTAAAAATTTTCTAAAGATTTGGTTTTGCGGTAGTGTTTTTCGATGCCGTTGGCGATTTCATCGGGATCATCGGTGAGATGAATGAGGTCGAAATCGCTCTGTTTGATATTCCCTTGAGCTAAAACGGTCTGTTTGAGCCAGTCGAGCATTCCTTTCCAGTACTCTTTGCCGACGAGATAGACCGGGAAATAGTGAATTTTGCCTGTTTGGATCAGCGTCAGCGCTTCGAAGAGCTCATCGAGAGTGCCAAAGCCTCCTGGGAGCACGACGAAGGCTTGCGCGTATCGGACAAACATCACCTTCCGAACAAAAAAATAGCGAAAATTGAGTTCATATTTTGGGTCGATGTAGGGATTCGGTCTTGGCTCGGAGGGGAGTTTGATGCAAAGACCGCACGAGCGTCCTTGTGCTTTTTGTGCCCCTTGATTGGCGCACTCCATAATACCTGGACCGCCCCCTGTGATGATGCCAAATCCTTTGGCGACGATTTTCTTCGCGATGGTTTCGGCTAAATCGTAGTATTTTGGCTCTTTAGGGTGTTGGTTGGTGGAGCCGAAGATCGCAACAGACGGGCCCAGAAACGTCATCGTTTCAAAGCCATCCACAAATTCGGCCATGATCCGAAAGACGCGCCAAGCGTCGATCGAATGAGCCTGCTTATGCGGCTGAACAAAACCTTCCGGGTAACGGCTGTCGCTCATGTCTTTCACCTGCATGCAACATATACCGGTTCCGCATTTGTCGCGCAATCACGACCCAGTATGGGTCTGTTTCCTGCGGTGTTTTCTGCGGAGCGCAATTTGAGCGGTTCGGCCGTAGGCCACTTCATGTAAGTTTTCAATGGCGATAAAGGCGCTGGGATCTTCTCTCAGCACAATCTCTTTGAGCTCTGCCAAATCAAGCCTTTCGACGATGATGAACAAAATGTCCCGATCTTCGCCCGAATAGCCCCCCTTGCCCTTAATGAAGGTCAGCCCTAGGCCCAATTCATGGGTAATCATTTTGCTCAGTTTATCGGGCTTGGAGCACATGATGAGCACCGATTTGAGCTCCTCCAATCCCGCAATGACGATGTCCATCATTTTGAAGGCGACGATATAGGTCATGAGCGATCGCAACGCAATGTGCCAATCGTGAAAAATCGCCCCATACGCTGCAAAAATGAAGATGTTGATGACAAAGATCACCTGCCCAACCGTAAATCCTTTCTTGCGATTGATCAAAATCGCCAAAATTTCGGTGCCATCGGTGCAGCCGCCATTGCGAATGATCAGCCCGGCGCCCGCGCCCAGCATAGCGCCTCCAATCACAATCGCTTCCAAGGGATCGGCGTTAAAGGTGTTGGATGTCTTGATCAACAAAAGAAAAAGGGCGAACAAAAGAACCGCCACGAACATTTGAATCACAAAAGTTCTGCGAATGAATTTGTAGGCCAGATAAATGAAAGGAATATTGAGGATCAAGAGGAAAACAGAGAGGTATGCATTGCCAATCAGACGGGCTAAGATCATGGAAATACCGATGACGCCGCCGTCGATCAAATCGTTCGGCAAGAGGAAAATGCGGATGGCGATGGCGGCAAAGGCAGCGCCAAAGGCCATGCCCACGTAGTTGAGCAAATATTGGTAGAATTTTTTTGACGGTGCAGTCGTTACCATAAACGCGGGAGACGGGGCTCGAACCCGCAACTTCCGCCGTGACAGGGCGGCGCTCTAACCAATTGAACTACTCCCGCGAAGGAGCCATTTACAAGCTATTGGGCGCAACAGGACTCGAACCTATGACCACCTGTGTGTAAGACAGGCGCTCTACCAACTGAGCTATACGCCCTTTGTAAACGAACATTCATCTTACTCTCTTGCAAACATTTTTCTCAAGGGGAAATAGGAAAATTGTGATATAAACATAGACCATGTGCGCACTGGTCGAGCTCATCCGCGTGAGTCCCAAGATTCGTTTGGACATCCGTTATGCGACGGCCCGCAATTTCACAGGCCGGCCTGTTTATCGTTCGTCCCGTTGTTTTTTGCTTCAGAAAACGGCGGAGAGGCTGCATCGGGTGCAAGAAAATTTAGAAAGAATGGGGTTCGGGCTTCTTGTGTATGATGGGTATCGGCCCCACTCCGTGCAAAAGATTTTTTGGTCTTTAGTGCCCGATTCGCGGTTTGTGGGCGATCCGGCCATTGGGTCGCCGCATAATCGTGGGGCGGCCGTGGATCTGACGCTGGATGGGTGTCAGATGCCGACCGACTTTGACGACTTTTCCGAGAGGGCGTCTCATTCTTACCAAGGGGCTCCCTTGGAGGCGCTCAAAAATCGGGATCTGCTCAAACGGGCGATGGAGGCGGAAGGGTTTGTTTCATTGGAAACCGAATGGTGGCATTATGAGGAGCCGGATGCGAAGAGTTATCCTATTTTGGACGTTGATCTCCCTATCTAGCTGCGGGCCTGTTGCAATGGACGATGTGCGTTGCGAGGGGGAGGCTCAAACGCGGCTTCTGGCCAAAGAGCTGCGATCTATTGAGACCCAGGAAGATTTGCAAAAAGCGATCCCTAAGTTGAGGAAAAGGTACAATAAAATCGCCGATTTGCTGATAGAGGCCAAACATGTTTCTGGCGAGGAGATGGACGGGTCTGAGGCGAGCGAAGAGCTTTTTGCGGAGCTTGCGCGGATTTATGAAATGCCTGGCGGGAGGGAGGCGATTGAGTTGGCCCAGGCCCAGGCTCTGCAGCGGTTGCAGGCGGAACTATAGCAAATCTTTTTCTGTCAAATGACGAAATTTTTCGAAGGTATTTTGACAGGTCAATTCGTTGACTTGGATGGGGACGATGGCGATGTAGCCTTGTTCGAGAAGAGCGACATCGCTCTCGGGGTCTTCTTCGACCGCTCCCCAAGCGCCGCCCAGCCAATAGTAGGGGGCGCCTTCGGGGTGGAGTCTGCGGTCTGGCGCTTCTCTCCAGTAGCCTTTTCCCTGTTTGGCCATGCGAACGCCTAGGATTCTATCTTTGGCATGCAAGGGGAAGTTGACATTGAGCAGAGTGCCTTTAGGGAGCGGGTGATTTAAGAAGTGTTGGATGATGGGGAAAATATATTTTTCTGTCGCGCACAAGGGAGGTTCTTCGAAATCGGAGAAGGAGAATGCGATTCCGGGGATGTCTTTGAATATTCCTTCGATGACGCCGCCGATGGTGCCGCTGTACAAGACTGTGCGGCCGGAATTGGAGCCGCGATTGATGCCGGAGATGATCATATCGGGTTTTTTTTCCAGCAATACGGCAAGCGCCATTTTGATGCAGTCGGCGGGGGTTCCATTCAGCGACCAGGCGGGGGTTTCTTTGTCCCAGGGGACGGGGCGAATGTGGAGGGGTTTTGTCCATGTGATCGAGAGACCGGATCCAGACCTTTCGTGATGAGGGGCGACGATGGCTACATTGGCGTGTGTGTGTACCGCTTGCCAAAGGTGCTTGATTCCTGGTGCGTTGATGCCGTCGTCATTGGTGATTAAGAGGAAGGGTTGAGTCATGGTTCTACCGCCAGATTCAATCGTTTGCGCATGATGAACGAGACGCCTTCAATCGCGATGAGACTTAAAATGAAACCGATCACGAGGGAAGGTAATGGGAAGGGGAGTTGTGTTTCGAAGTAGGGCCATACGGCGGCGACGAGGCCGCCTACCAGGATGCCTGCGAAGGCGCCGTATTTATTGAGGTTTTTGCGGTACAAAGACAAGAGGAGAAGCGGACCGAAAGAGGCGCCGAGACCGGACCAAGAGTATCGCACGAGTTCGAAAATTGTGGAGATTTTGAAGAAGGCGATGACAAAACCGATGCAGCAGACGAAAATGACGCCGGCTCTTGAGATCCAGAGGAGTTCTCGGGAGCTGGCTTGTCTTCGGAAGATTCTTTTGTAGAGATCTTCTGACAAGTTGGAGGCGACGATGAGGATTTGAGCGGCCATTACGTTGGTGGTGGCGGCGAGCACGGCGCACAACACGAGTCCTGCAAACAGTGGGGGCAGGGTGGTTTGTACGATGTTTAAGATGACCTGTTCTGGGTGGGAGAGGCCTTGAGGGAATACGTAGACGCCGAGCAAGCCGACGAGAGTGGCGGCGGTGAGGGCGATGATTTGCCAGCTGATGCCGAGGTATTTGGCTTTATAGATTTCATCGACTTTGCGGATGCCCATAAATTTGGTGATGATGTGGGGTTGGCCGAAGTATCCGAGTCCCCAGCCGGCTGCGGTCATGAGGGCGGACCAGATGGAGAGGGTTTTCCATTCGGGGAGGAGGGAGGTGCTGAGGTGGTTGGCTTTGACGGCGTGGAGGATGGGGGCCATCCCGCCGTAAGAGGCGATTAAGTAGGTGGGGATGATGACGATGACGCCGAGGAGGAAGAAGCCTTGGAAGAGGTCGATCCAGGCGACGGTTTTGTATCCACCCATGAACACGTAGGTCATGACGATGATGAGGCCGATGGAGATGCCGACGAAATAGTGGAGTTGGAAGAGGCGTTCGACCAAGATGCCCATTCCGACGAGGCCGGAGGAGATATAGAATGTGAAGAAGAGGATGGACATGATGGCGGAGACTAAGCGGATGCTGCCGGAGAGATCGGAAAATCGGCTTTCGAAGTAACCGCTCATGGTGAGGTTGCCCATTTGTTCGGTGACGGTGCGAATTTTGGGTGCGACGAATTGCCAATTTAAGAACATGCCGACGACGAGGCCGATGGCGGCCCAAGCGGAAATGAGACCTCCTGTGAAGATTGAGGCTGGGTATGCGAGGAAGAGCCAGCTGCTCATATCGCTTGCGTGGGCGGATAGGGCGGTGAGCCAGAAATTTAGGGAGCGGTTGCCGATGAGGAAATCTTTATCGGTTCTCTGTTTGCGATAGGAGAGGAGAGCGATGCACATGAGAACAATGAAGTAACCGGCAAAGGTTCCAACTTCTAGGATGGCGTCACCGAATTCCATAAGAGCTAAGGATACTGTGTATTGAGAATATATTTCAAGGTTTTGCTGCCTTATTGGATCCGTAGAGTAGGCCGGCTTTTGCTAGATTACTTTTTGCGTGGGGGAAGTGGGATTGCATGTTTTGGATGATTTGTTCAACGGCTTTTCTTTTAGAGTTTTGGCCGACGGGGCATTGGCAGGTGATGCGTGCGAAGCCGTATTGTTTGGCGAATTCTTTCAAGGAGTCTTCGGCTATGTAGATGAGGGGTCTGATGATGGTGACGCCGTAGTCGTGCATGAAGACTTTGGGCAAGTTGGCGGCGAACTCGCCTTTATGGAGCAAGTTGAGGAGGAGTGTTTGGGCGCTATCGTCTCTGTGGTGGCCGAAGGCGATGGTGGTGGCTCCGACCTCTTTGGCGGCGTTAAAGATGAGGGTGCGTCTTTCTCTGGAGCATCTGTAGCATTCTAAGTCTTCCCGTTTTTGTGTGGAGGATCTGGTGATGAAGGGGATATTGAGTTCGTGGCAAATGGTTTTTAAGAATCCCGTATCGATGCCGGCGCCGCAGGAGAATTCGCCGTCGACGTGGATGGCGAAGAGTTGGAAGTTGGGGAAGCCTCTGCCTCTAATGGCGTGGAGGAGAAAGAGGAGGCTGAGGGAGTCTTTGCCGCCGCTTAGGGCGATGGCGAGTTTATCGGTATTTTTATCGAGCAAGGAGAAATCGAAGAGGGCTTTTCTGAGGGTGCTTTCGAGTTCTTTGCCTAGGGTAGACCATGGGGGTTTTGCGAGGGGTATCCCGATATTGATCATAGAATGATTGGACAATTTTGATTTTCCTATGATAGAATATGGGGGATTAAAATTGAACTGAAAGAAAGATATGAAGAAGGCTGGACGAAACGACCCCTGTCCTTGTGGGTCTGGGAAGAAGTTTAAGAAGTGCTGTGAGAGCATGATGCTTGGGGGTCGGTATATGGCGACCAGAGTGGATTTGGGGGCATCGCAGCAGATTCAGAAGACGGTGAATATGGCGTCGTTTTTTCACAACCGGCTCTCGCAGACGCCGAAGAAGCCGATGCCGCCTGAGGCGATAGAGCCAGAGCAAGAAAATTTAGCGGAAAAAGAGAAGATTTGTTAGATTTGTGACCTTTGCTGGCGTAGCTCAATTGGTAGAGCGCCCGACTTGTAATCGGATGGTTGAGGGTTCAAGTCCTTTCGCCAGCAAGCTTTTGAACGGGGGTGTCGCATAGCGGCAATTGCAGGGGACTGTAAATCCCCCACCTTCGGGTTTCGGCGGTTCGAGTCCGCCCGCCCCCAATAAGCAAAAAGCCAGGCCTTTGCCTGGCTTTTTTGCTTTTGGGGGTGGGAAAAACGCCCCTTGAATGGGGCGTTTTTAGGATGAGAAATGAGAACGCTGTCGTTTCGGCAGCGGGCGAATCGGCGGGAAGCCCGGAGTCCGCCCGCCCCCAATTCTCATAGACAAAATCACCAAAAAATAACTTCGAAAAAGGCGCCTCTTCGGCGCCTCATTTACGCAAATTTTACGCACTTGACCACACGAATCCTTAGAGCAATTTCCAATAAGAGTTCTTAGAATCGGAAAATAAAAACCATTTCCCACGATCTATTTCGGTAGTTTCCCAGAGTCTACGATTAGTTTTTTCTCTTCTGATTTCGCTCGGCGTTCAAGTTTTTTCAAGTCTTCTTCGGGAGGAAGATTTTCCGGTTTAATACCACGCTGTCCTAGCATAGCGCGGACGCTCTGGTTATTCTGGATATGTTCATCCGTGATAGCCACTTCTCCCTGTAAATCATCTTGAGATACGTTGTGATTGGTCATCTCCGTCGCCAAGTTCTTTGCAGCAATGGTCAGGGTAGGCAAAAAGTCTGCGAGCGGGCGACTTTCAGTGATTCCGTATTTATTTTTCATGGTCTGCGTACAGTGGCCTCCGAAAAGAGCTTGATCGCCTTTAGAGCGGATGCGTCCAAACCCAGGTTCATCTACGCCACGCTCATAGATATTTTGAGAGAGAGTCTTCTCTGCTTCTCTTAGTTTTTCTCTGGCCTCTAATCTTGCTTGCAAAAGCATGCGACTTTCGATCAGCTCCTGTTTGCGTGTTTGAATAGCAAAATAGCTCTGAGCAAAAGCAATGGGTTCTTTGCGAGAGTCTCCGTTTTGGGCAATCAGATAACAGGCGTAGCGGGTCAGCATAAAATCTTCAATAGATCGTTCAGCACCGCTTCCCAAACGGACCATTTTCCTGATGCCACGAAAATGGTCATTTGGGTCGCAGCCTGTTGTTTTGCAAGACTCTATGGCACGAGTAATCGTAATAAGAAAATTTTCCCATCTCGCATAGCCGAGAGGCTCTTGCAAGTCCCGAGCAAACCAAAATTCAATTCCTTCTTCAGGGGTAATCTGAGCTAGACTGTCAAAGTGACTTTGCAGCTTTTTCATGACTTCGCTATTAGACATGAGCGCCTCTTTGAGAGAATTTTTTTGAAAAAATCATAACTGAAGACAATAACCGATTCCAGTCAAAAGTTCTGAATGCGTCCAGCCGCCCCCAATAAGCAAAAAAGCCAGGCCTTCGCCTGGCTTTTTTGCTTTTGGGGGTGGGAAAAAACGCCCCTTGAATGGGGCGTTTTTAGGATGAGAAATGAGAACGCTGTCGTTTCGGCAGCGGGCGAATCGGCGGGAAGCCCGGAGTCCGCCCGCCCCCATTTTCCGGAAAAGAACTTGTAGTATTTTAATTTTTAATGACTTAGAGTTCTGAAGAGATTGGTTTTCAATGGAATCTTCTCAATGCTTTCTGATAGACTCTGACCTTGGAAACAAGGTTTTATTGTATGGTATTTGTAAAAGCTAAAGAAGGTCCTCCGAACGCAAAGGAGAAAGAAACCGATCCAGATATATTCACTGTGCAGTATTTTGATGAGCGAGGGAATATGACGATCCGAAGTGATGGCTCTGTAGCTTGGCGTTGTAATAATCCTGCGGCAATGTTGTCTAGCCCTTACAGTACCAGTAAGGATCGACGTTGCATTGGTACTGCTGGCAATGCGAAATATAAGTATGCTGTCTATCCGGACTATCAAACAGGCCATGAAGCTCTCATTGTGATGCTCAAAGGGAGCAAATACTTTCATCTTACTTTGCGCCAGGCGTCACTGCGATATGTGGAAGAAGACCCAAACCATATTCATAAAATTGTGAGGTTATCAAAATTAGACCCTGATCGGATCATCAAATCACTTAGCGAGAAAGAATTTGATGCCTATTGGAAAGCGATAGAAGAGAATGAAGGGTGGGCTGTAGGGAGAGAGCTTTTTGTTGATAAATGGTACATCACTGCAGTCCATAAGAAGCGTGGGGTCATTTGTGAGTACCGCATTCAGAAAAAAGAGGAGGATATTTGGTTGTCGAAGTCTGAAGCCCTTTCCATGGCTGGATCAGGGCAGTTGCACGCAATTGTCGTTCATATGAAAAATGGTTCTTGTTATTTAAGGCCGGAATATCACGCTGCGTCCTTTTCTTCTCTCATTGTGTAGTTTTGAGATCGATTGATTCCCAAGAATCTGCCATCATAAGCACTCTTCTGCGATGGTGTCCAGTATGAGCGGAAAAAAGAGAGCCTTTGACAGAGACTCCTTTGCTCCATAGGGCTTCTGGTGGATCGTCTTTGGAAAATACGATCTGGATTTCACGCACCCCAATTTCTGGTTGATTAAATGGTTCTTCTTCGGGTTCCGCTAATAGCACATTCACAGGTTCTGTCAGCTTCAGAAAAAGGGGAGATTCTGGAATGTCTCCCTGCTCTATGCTGTAATATTCGGGGGGGCCGGGATAGGTTTTTTGATAGAGAGTGCCTTTGAGTTCCGTAAGACGCGGTTCATAGAAGACAGTAGGAGCTGGGTGTTCTTTTTGCTGTTTTATATCAATTGCTGCATCGACATCAAATTGGATATCGCTAATAAAATAGAAGCGTGTTGATGGCTCGACAAAATGGCCGTGCAACTCTACTTCTTTTCCTAGGAGAGAACTGAACTCCTCGCACATAAAAAGATGTACAAACTCAGCGGTTTCCTTCTGTACTAGAGGGGGCTTAGAGCCAATTGTAATAGAACGAGAAAAAGTGATGGGCTCTTCAGGCACTAGAATGGTACTTTTCTCTTCATGGTGTTCTTCTGTACCATCGGGATGTTTAAGCGTGCTCTTCTGAATTGCAGTTTTAAGAACTCCCTTCAGGATAATGTGTGGAGGCGGGTCCCATCCGAGAAGTGGGGTCGCTGTACAAGAAAAAACTGTCAAAAACAATATGTTGAGCCACATCATGTTACACCTCTTGCAGTGGCAATTTCAATTCGCTTAAGTTTGTGGTCGGAGTTCTTCGAGAAGAGCAACATCGTCCTCGTCAGCTCGCAGGCTCTCTTCTTTAAGGCGCTTTTGATTAAATTCCGAATAGCGCTCAAGGGAGAGTTTCTCTGCTACCTGGGCAGATACTTTACCTGCGTGATTTAAGAGATCTTTTTCGTTAAAGCTAAGGAAGGTATCCAACTTTTCCCCCCATTCCCTCATCGTGATCGTCTTTCGCCGTTTTGCTTGTAACTCCGCATAATCCAAATACATGACGACAATTTGATTGAGCTCTTCCAGTTCCGTTTGAGTGAGGTAATTTTTGGCAATCGCCACGTCTTGTTGACGCACGCGGCTTCCTTCCCAGCTTGTCAGCCCCATATTAGGCAGTTTGGGATCCGATCGTTCTACAATCAATTCGGCCGCTGTCTTAGAGACTGTTAACGGATTCGGATTTCGTCGATTTTGGGGATTATTTTGACCGATTTTCGATTGAAAAGTTGGGGGCAATATACTGAATGTCGATATGGCCCCCAACTTTTCAATCGAAAATCGGTTCAAAAGAACCCCAAAATCGACTGAAACCGAATCCGTTAACAGTCTCTTATGCGTTGTAGCCCAGAGCATTTTATTCTGAACTTTTTTGAAGAATAGCTGAGCTTGGTTGCTTTTAGCATCGTAATCGACGGCTGTTGCATAAATATCTCGCACTTTCTGATAGAAGCGCTTTTCGGAGGCTCGGATCTCTCGGATTCGAGCCAACCACTCTTCAAAGTAATCATTGCCCCCAGGCTGCTTCAAGCGCTCGTCATCCATTACAAAGCCTTTAACGAGGTATTCTTGGAGGTGAGTTGTTGCCCATCTCCGAAATTGCATTCCGCGAGGAGAGCGAACGCGGTACCCAATTGCGAGGATTGCGCTAAGACTGTAAAATTTGAGACTCCGCTGAATCGTTCTTTTCCCTTCAGATTGAACTTGTAAGGATTCCTTACAAGTTGCGGCTTCATCCAGCTCCTTGTCAGCATAAATAGCTCGTAGATGTGTAGTTATGTTTTGAGGAGTTGTCTGGAAGAGCTCGGCGATTTCAGCTTGGGTTAGCCAAACAGTGCCGTCTTGGGTTCTGAGTTGAATGGCAGCTGTCCCATCTTCTGTGGTGTATAGAACGATTTCTCCGTTTGCCATGTTTTAGCGCTCGCATCTTGATAAAATTTTGAAAAAATCATAGCTGAAGACAACAACCGATTCCAGTCAAAAGTTCTGAATGCGTCCAGCCGCCCCCAAAAGCAAAAAAATCAGGCATTTGCCTGGCTGTTGTTGCTTTTGGGGGGTAGGAAAAACGCTCCTTGAATGGGGCGTTTTTAGGACGAGAAATGAGAACGCTGTCGTTTCGGCAGCGGGCGAATCGGCGGGAAGCCCGGAGTCCGCCCGCCCCCATTTCCCGGACGCGCAGTACTAATGCATTTTATTTGAATGAGTTAGAGTTTTTGTATCTCGGGCTCTTGCTCTTTTTGTACCAAATTTGGTACAATTAGTATTAGAATGTGAAGGTAAAAGGACATTGTGTCTGATTTAGTGCCTCGTAAAATTGTCTCTGTTGCCTTCTACAGGCAAGAAAATGGAAAGGAACCGGTCAGGGAATGGTTAAAATCCTTAAAAGAAGGGGGAAAGGCGCGCGATCGGAGAGGACATCAAAATGGTGCAAGAAGGATGGCCTTTGGGTATGCCCCTTGTTGGGAATTTAGGAAAGGGGTTATGGGAAGTGCGTAGTACTCTGCCGAATACAATTGCCAGGGTTCTTTTTGTAATGCATGAGGGGCAAATGGTTTTGGTGCATGGATTTATTAAGAAGACGCAGAAGACGCCTTCCCAGGATTTAGAGATAGGGCTAAAAAGAGCGAAAGAGGTTTGGAGAGGATGAATATGAAAAAAAACAAGCATATTGGCTCGAATTTTGATGATTTCTTAAAAGAAGAAGGAATCTTGGAGGAAATCGAGGAAGTAGTCGCCAAAAAGATTTTCGTTTTTCAAATGGAAAAAGAGATGAAGAAACAGGGAATCGATAAAGCAGAACTTGCCGAACGAATGGAAACAAGCCGATCTGCTGTTGATCGCATTTTAGATCCAGAGTCTCCGTCTACACTTCGAACATTTGCGAAAGCAGCGCGCGCTCTGGGTAGACATTTAAAAATTAGCTTGGCTTGAATATGTCAGATCGTCCAGCAATCCCTATTGCGATAGAAAGGGCTATAAAAATCGAGGCGGGTCATCGCTGCGCTATTCCAAACTGCCGTCATCCTAAAGTAGAAATAGCTCATATTATCCCATGGACCGAAGTGCAGGAGCATACATTTGAAAACCTCATTGCTCTATGTCCAAACTGCCATGATATGTACGACAAAGAGGAGAAAATCGATCGAAAATCAATGCTTATTTACAAAGCAAATCTTGGCTTGCTAAATTATCGGTACGGAGAATTTGAGCGTCGTGTCCTGCAATTTTTTTGTGATCAGCCAATCGTAGGTTCAATTTGAAGGCAGACAATTTGTCGAGGATTGGAAAAAGGCTCGCTCTCTTGAATAAAGCCCAATCAAAAATTCTGAATTCGTCCAGCCGCCCCCAATAAGCAGAAAAGCCAGGCGAATGCCTGGCTTTTCTGCTTATTGGGGGTGCGTGTACCCACACCTTGACCCGGCAAAAATGGTCTATACATCGGCTATTGAAATGTTTTTAAAATCTATGGGTTTCATGGCAGTGGCTTTTCTGTAGAAGAACTTAATGAAATAAAAGTAACAAATAGAGATAGTTATTATTTTATTTTTTTGTTGATTTTTAATAAAATTAAGTCTAAGATTTGGCCTGTAAAACGGGGAATTATGTCCATAGAATCGCGAAACATCTCTTTGGGTGAACGGGATCAAAATTTTACTTGTCTCGAAGGGGTTAGAATTTGGGCTCAACAACACCCCACGATAGTTAAAATTTTAAAAATAGCAGGGTTAATCTTAGGCGTAGGATTACTCGCTTCGCTTCCATTTACAGCACCGGCCTTGGGGTTAGGGTTTACAGCAAGTCTTGCGATTACAGGGGGACTTTTCGTTTTAGTTTCTTTAGCCTCTTTATTTGCCTCTAACTCAGCTGATTCATCTAATGCAAGCCATCTTCCACCCTCTTCTTTTGAAGTTCCGTCTCAGAATCAAGACCACGATGCTCCAACTTTTCAAGATATCGATTCTTCTGTGCTAGAACACCTTCCTGTGGACAAAACTGTTTTATGTAGAGAGGATTTCTTTGAGTTGGCCGATCCATTTTCTCCTCCTTTAATTGGTAAAAGCGAGTTTGTTTCTAAAGCTATGGTCGAACATCTAATGCGTCACAAAAAAGATAGCGCTTTAGGTGTTAAATATGTTCCTGGAGATCAAATCACTAACATGGAAGGAGCTCTTCATACCTTTGTGACTCCTGTAGCTAGTATTTTGATGACAGGGGACTACAAGTGGGTGGGCCACCTTCAAGGGAAACCGTTTGGAAACAATCAGATGCGCAAAGTTCTCCTAAGCGCTGCTATTCACCCGGATTGTGAAGATGGTACGGTTGTAATGCGTTTGGTGAAAGTGGGTCGTCAAGCTGTAATAGGAGCACCGCTGAATACAGATGACATCCCATCAGCCACTGCAAAAGAAGACAGTGATTTTCGTGCTAGATATGAAGAGAAACTTCGTAAGCACATGATTTATTACCTATCGCCCACTCATCGACTTCCTGCTCTCAATGAAATTGCTCCAGATCAAATTATGAATCAAGTCGAGACTCAAGGATATCTCGAAGCACTCATTCAGAATCCTCAAAGAGATATAAATCTTCAAGAGAAGTTCATGCGAATAGGGGAGTCGATTATTTCCCTGGAACTTCTTTACCAAATTTATGTTCACCAGGTTCGTAATGAGTTTAAAGTATTGGATGCAAATGCGCCTCAAGGATATGTGTATACGATTAGCCCTCCCTCCATTTTTGCTCGAACAATGGGAGGAGCTGCGATATTAAATCGTCTGCAGGCTTTGGCCTTCCAGTCTTTAGTTCAAGAAAACCTGTTTTCCAACTTAAAAGTTCTCGGTTTTAGCGACTATGCCGATAAAACAATGGTGCCACTCTTTCAAAAGGTTCTGCCAAATGTAACAGTGTTAAGCCAAACTGCCCTTTTTGGTAAGGACGGCGGCTATAGGGGGCCTCAAGGACTTGCTCTTGTTCTGCACAATAATAGCGATGCATTCGGTCAAAATATTGAAACTGAGGGCGCCTCTAGTTTGGATGGCGTAATTGGCAGCTATTCAAATGCCGCATCTGTCCTAAAAAGAGATCGACCTGATCTTGTGGACTTCGTTTATTAGGGGCGGGGCTAATAAAGAGTGGATTATACCGAAACAACCTGAAGAGTCCTCAAAATTCGTCTCCGGAGCGAGCGACCATTGCCCTCGCGAGCAAGGCGCGAGTGAGGAGGCGCATTTTGAGGCAAAAATGCTTTGGCAATATTCAAAAATATTGTAGACTACTAGCTTTTTTGAAGTGGGTCTATGCGCTTTGTCTTCTTGTGTCTATTCGTAGCCAGTCTATACAGTCAATCGCTCAACGTTCCGAGCGGCACATCCTTGTACTACATTGACCCCTCGAATCGGGGCAAGGATATCGTCAATATGATTAATACCCTCTCCGCAGCGCCCTTCACCACATCGCCTTATGCAAATTCGGAGATTGCCATTCAAACACGTATGACCGGACCCACAGGCCAGCCTCTCTTGATCCGATATGTGATTGGCAGCAATGTCTGGGCGACAACGAACTCGACCATTTTAATCATTGGCTCTCAACCGACCAGAGGAAATAATATCAACCTGACGTTTTACGTGGTTCCCATTGAACAAATTGTCGAAGTGATCTACTCGGCCTACAACCCACTGAGCAATGGAAGCTCCTACTCCACGGTGATTACAACAGGTATTTTGCCTCTGTATCAGATCAACCTGGCCCAAAGAGCAGCCGATATCATCAATGTCTTTTCTGTGATCAAGAATAACGCGAGCTACTTCCGATATAAGTCGCAGTCCTATTTCACCATGCAAACGACGCTAAATGGCACCTATAACCCGCCCGTGAACCAAGGGGTCATCCCTTATGTGCAATGTGTCGGACTCACACCCAATTCGTTGTGCAGCATGAGCGGTATTTCCGGCTATAGTTCCAATGGCACCCTTTTGTATATTACCTACAACTCGATGAACAATTTAACTCACGCCTATTATCTCATTGCAGGCACAGATCAGGTGTACGGCATCAATTACTACCCCAATCCATAGGTTCAACTATTCACCGATTTGTGGGTCATCTTCAAAATGAAGATGCAAGCGATGATGACCAAAATGCAAACAATGCGCAGGGGATCGCGCGATTCGCCTAATACAAACATGCCGAAAAGAAGGGTGCCGCATGCCCCAATGCCCGTCCAAATTGCGTATCCCGTACTCACAGGAATCGTGCGAAAAGAATAGCTGAGTAAAAGAATGCTCAGAATCATGGCAGCAATGTTCACGAGACTAGGCGTAAATTTGGTGAAGCCTTGCGTGTACTTCAGGCTCACCGCCCATACGATTTCAAAAAGACCGGCAATCATCAAAGCAAGCCAATTCATTGGACGCTCCCATTTTCTTGTGGCTGCAGCACGGTGAAGAAGCATATGCAAAAAAATTGATTTTGTCTAGCGTTTTGATTTTTTGGCGTATTGATTTTAAAAAAATGATTATGATTGTGTCGATGTAAGTGAGCGTGATAACATTTTATGCAAAAAATAAAGTAAATTTGATTAAATGAGTTGTGTTGGTGCGTTCTTGGGTGTGTGTGGAGGAGGAGGAGCTCTCACTCCGCCGCCTCCGCCGCGCAGAGGGGCTCTCACCCCGCCGCCGCAATCGCTCTTGGGGCAGGTCGCAAGCAAATGCACCGCTGTGTGTCAGAACCATCTTTTAAAGCATCTGGGTAATGAGAGGCGGTTTCCAGTATACACCCCAGGCAAGTGGCTCGCTAATCGACAGTTTATATTGCGAGCGGTTGCAATAGATCGTTGTGCACTTGAGCGTGCGTCACCAGAGCTCCGAGGCGATGAGGAGGTTGTTTTCACAGCCCTCGAATATCACCCGCACGCATTTAAACATGCTTCACGTACGCTGCAGGAAGATCGGGCAGTTGTCTTAAGAGCTATTCAGAAACAACCTGTTTCTATTCAGTATAGTGAAGTCCCTATCGACGCGCAATTTGGGCTTGAAGCGATCGCTCAGAATCGAGCTGTTTTGCAACACATTCCCACAAATCTTTTGTCCGCTCCAGAGTTTATGCTCGAGGTACTCAAAATAGATGATCGTGCGCTCCGCTGCGCTCCAAACGAGTTGCGCGACAACCAGTCATTTATGTTACAAGCTTGCCACATCACTAAATTGGCTATGATCTATGCTTCCGAGGGACTCCAAAATAACGGGCGTTTTCTGTTAGACGCTATCACTCAGAATCCATCTGTTTTGCAATACATTCACCGAAATTTTTTGTCGGATCCACAGTTTATGTTAAGCGCTATCACTCAGAATTCATCTGTTTGGCAACACATCCCCGAAAATCTTTTGTCGGATCCACAGTTTATGCTCGATCTATTCAAAATAGATCGTCGTGCGCTCCGCTATGCTTCCAACGAGTTGTGCGACAACGCGTTATTTATGTTAAAAGCTGTCAACATCAATGCATTGGCTCTGATCTATGCTTCCGACAGACTCCGAAATAACGGGCGTTTTATGTTAGACGCTATCAATCATAAGCCATCTGTTTGGCAACACATGCCCTCCGATCCACAGTCTATGTTCGATGCACTCAAAGTAGATCCTATCGCGCTCCGCTACGCTTCAAACGAGTTGTGCGACAACGAGTTATTTATGTTAGAAGCTTTCGCAATCAGCGACTTGGCTCTGATCTATGCGTCCGACAGACTCCGAGATGACGCGAGGTTTATGAGGTACGCTATATTCATCAATATTGCTGCCCTCCAAGTGGCTTCACCCAGACTTCAGACAGACCCAACCTTGAGGTTCGCGGTGGACCTCATCAAGCAGAACCAGTTGAGGGTACCTTAGAGAACGATCCCAATGCGCAACGCGGCTCACCAGACTAAGCGGGCGGCCAGGCCGTGGTGATCTGACAGGGCTGTTCGGGTGTTGAAGGTCTCGTCGAAGGCCCTCACGAGATGGGTGTTTTGCAGACTCACTGCGGGTCCATGGGCTCTGTATAGAGAAATGTAGTCGATCACATCGCCCGGATCCACCAAATCCTCGTTCCATTGCTTCAGCATCTGGTTGGTTCGTGTAGGTTCCGTCCCCTGATAACCGTTCTCGAAATAGGGAGTCAGGATGCCTCCTTGCTCAGCTACATCTCTTTCCAAATTGAGATCGCCCATCAAAAGAGTGGGGAGGGCGGGGGCGTTGCGCAGACTCTCTACAATCTGGTTCATCTGCACCATGCGGGCTGCATTGTCATCGTGGATCAGATGGGTTCCAATGAGCCTCGCGCAAGGTTGAGAGTCTTCGGGACGCGCTTTGACCTCCAACGTGGCAAAGGTGCGGTTGAGGGTCCAGCGGTTGTTGGTAAACGAGGTGTTTGTGAAACGGTGTACAGCACATTTGGAGAGCACCATGCACCCTCCAACGCTTCCCAGCACATTGGCCCCCAGATGAGCGAAGAAATGGGCATAATGCTCTTGTAATCTTGCAATCAGCGCCTCAGCCAGGGCCGTATCGTAAATCTCTTGCAGCACTAAAACATCGGGATCCTCGGCCAGAATCTTTTCGACAATCGGATCGAGCCGCAAGCGCCAATCGACTACCCCGCCATGGTCGTAAGGCATTCCACCCCCTATGCCACAGACGTTCCAGGTCATCACATGCACTCCGTTCTGAAGCTCTTTTTCAGGAGCTAAGCCCCGAATGTGGGTGTAATGGTTTTTTTGCAAGGCAAAGCCAATCGCCCGCAGCACTTTGCTGGCAACGGCTAACAGGATCAAGGCCACAGGCACCACAATCGATGCCGCCGCTAGAACGGCCCCCACCACGATCAGACACCGATAGGCTATTTCAACAATTGTATTGTCATAGTTGGCAAATTGGTTCGGAGCTAAGGGCGCCACCACCCGATAGCGCAACAGACCATACGCCCAACAAAGAGGTTCCGCACATTTTGAGGACAGATCGAGAAATAGGTCGTCGATTTCCATTGACATAACGTTAAAAATGTTATAACCTATTCTTAATTTTTGTGGCTAGTTTTTTTCTAGAGAAAATGTCTCAGTGCTTGGCGCCTTTTCCTGACCTCGTTCAGTGGAATGGAGGATGCCCAGAAAAGGTAGAGCTTGGATTGTGCGAGAAAATCCAGCACATCGCGCGGAATCTTTTTTCCTTTCTCGGTTATCTGGCGACGCTGCCCTTGGCCTGCCTGTACTCTTTGGGACATGCAGCCATTTCCCTGATTCAAGGAAAAATTGCACTGCCGCCCCTGGAAAGGGAGCCCATCGATCCCCATGCTTTGCCTGAACACTGCGGATTTGCCGATTCTCTCTTCCAAACCTCAGGCCTCGGCACGCGCTATTCCGCCACGCCGCTGCCAGGGCAGTGCGACTGGGATGAGTTTATGTCGCCTGAGACCATCGAAGGGGGGCCGAGAGATTACCGAGAGTTTTTTGTCAAAGTCCTCGACAATCCCGCCCCTTTCATCGACATGCTCCGAGAGATGCATGTCACAGCCCATCGGTTTTCACTCGAGTGGTCTGTGATCGAACCCGTTCCAGGCCAAATCGATCCAGATGCAGTGGGTTTATATCGCAACTTCATTCAGTTGCTGCAAATGAACGGCATCGAGCCCTATGTGACCCTCCATCACTTTGTTTGCCCCAAATGGTTCTTGGATCGAGGCGGCTTTGACAAATTGGAAAATGTGCAGGTCTTTAAAGAACATTGTCTTCGGATGATGGACCTCTTTCCAGAAGTGACACACTGGATGCCGTTTAATGAGATCAACGTCGATGGATTCCAAAAATCGGTGCGCGGCGTCTATCCGCCAGCTCGGAGCGGCGATATCGCCGGCGCCGGCATCATGATGCGCAACATGCTGTTAGCTCATTGCGAACTTTACAAAGAGGCTAAAGCGCGAGCGCCTCATTTGCAAATCGGCTCTACCCATCAATGGCTCAATTTCGAACCGATGGAAGGCAATGTGTTGGAAAGGGCGATCTGCTATTTCCTCTCTAAGATCACCCATTACGCTTGCTATGACTTTTTCAAAACAGGAAAATTCTCCCTGGACGTGCCAGGAGTGGCGAACGTGCAAATGGAAATCCCCCGAGAGGAATTCGACGCCCATCATCAATTCAGCGATTTTACGGGCGTGCAGTTCTACGGATATCCGCGACTCAAAGCGGGCTTCAACGGATGGCGCCCTTATCCAGGTTACGGCATTCAAAATATTCCATTTCTCGGGCTCACCTTCGGCTCTACCGTCCCGGAAGGCAGGGATGCGATGAGCTTTGGCCCAGGCTTTGATCCCGAATCGTTGGATCATTGTTTAGCGGAAGCGGCCGCTCTCGGTAAACCCATTGTCATCTCTGAGACAGGCTGCGACGCCCGCGTGCAAGGGCATGGCGATGCCGATTGGCGCATCGACGAAGAGGTGCAAACACGGTATTTTGAGAGCATTTCTCCCATACTCAGAAAGTATCAAGACAAACTCAAGGCGTTCTTTGCTTGGACCGCTGTTCGACGCCACCTGGAATGGGATCGAGGATCTTTTCCCCTTCTGGGATTGGTCGATCTTGTCAAAGATGGGAATCGAAATATGACCGGCTATCACTTAAGCCCTGCTGCGATGCGCCTGCAAGAGGCGTTTAGAGCTCGAGTCGCTGCATCGAGAGTGCAGGTCGCATAAACCCAACACCATTTTCTAGGGCGATCCGGCGGCCACGGGTTGTAGCATCTGTTCCCACTTGGGGATATGAGAAGAGAGATTGATGAAATTGCCCGTTTGCAGCACTTCAATGATCCCTTGCCCGCCAGCAGAGGAAATGAGCCCCTGATGAAAGTTTCCTGTTTCGTAAATATAGGGCTCTGATTCAAGGATGTAAGCGCCTTCGTCTACGAGCTTATTTTGCTTGAGCCCATTTAAGAGAGCTTGGCCGTTCCATAAATCATTCTCACTATGTACTTGCAACACGATGAGCTGCCTGCCTGTGCCCGCCAGATCGACAAAAGGGGTCAAGTTCATCATCCTGGAACATCCTCTCACAGCGCCTCCGTAATAAGAAAAACGGGGAGGCGTTGGATCTTGGATCAACATGTATAGATGCAGGTATTTTGACTTGGACTCATGAGGCCCCGAGTGCATCGATTGCAAAGGCACGCTGGACATAGGCGTCACAATGACTTTTTTGGCGGTATAGGACTGGGCGTTCGTCTTCACTGTCGCAATCTGTTGCGCAGCATCAATCGTAATCAACTCGGCGCGTGTATGATTGAGGATGACAATATCGGTTTTTGCAATGAGGGCCAGCAGGTTTTCGATCAATTCATAGCACCCTCTTGAAAAGTACCAACCATTGGGACCCAATGCGGCGCTATCAAAGGGTTGATCAGGATAGTCCATAGGGACGATCTTGCAGCCCGTATACTTTTCTAAAAAAGCTTTCAGATGGAGGTCACGGCCAATTTGATGGCAGCCTAGATCGGCGTGCTGTACACCGCACACATCAATGCCTTTCCATGCGCCTCCGCATTCACCCGCCTCTTCGAGAACCAGCACCCGATGGCCCAAACGATTTTGGTAGAGCGCTTCAAACAGCGAAAAAGGGCTCGATCCCACTAAGATGCAGTCAAAATCTGTGGCTAGAAGAGCGATATGAAGGAGGAGAAAAACCATCGTGCGCATAAGTGTCCTTAAAAAAATTCTTAAGTATTGTAAAGAAATCTCGGAAGAATGCAAGATGTTTTTTTTTGGAGGGCATTTTGCATAAAAAGGAGATCCGTGATCAAGGGCTGATGGGGACTCTTTTTTGGACTGGCGCCCCCAAATCAGCGGTCATTGTGTTAGGGGGATCGAGCGGCGGTCTTCCTGAATCTCGAGCTGAAGCGTTAGCTGCGGAAGGGTATTATGCCTTGGCGCTCGCCTATTTTGGGGTGGGTCATCTGCCTCAGCGTCTCAGTCAAATTCCTCTCGAATATTTTGAAGCGGCTCTCACTTTTTTGTCCAACTTCGTCGATCAAGTGGGCCTTTGGGGGATTTCCAGGGGAGCCGAGCTGTCGCTGATTTTGGGAACTCTGTTTCCTGAACGGATCGATGCCCTTGCAGCGCATGTGCCGAGCAGTGTCGTTTATGGGACATTGGACGGGACATCCCTGCCCGCATGGGTGTATCGAGGAGAACAGGTGGCGCCAAGCGCTCCCTTTGCATTGCATGCTACGGCCGCTGGCGACAGCATGGAATCGGCGATTGCGACGACCCCCAGTTTTCTGGCCTCGATGGCCGATCCGACGGCTTTCGCATCTTCAGCCATCCCCGTAGAAAAACTCCAATGTCCTCTGCTTCTCGTCTCGGCGGAAGACGACCAGATGTGGCCCTCCACCCTGTTTGCAAAGCAAATCATAGAGCGGCTCCAAACGTTTCGATCGCCCATTGAAGTATCGCACATCGTCTATCCCAAAGTGGGCCACTCTCCAGGCCGCGGAGGCGCAGGGATGCATCCCGTTTGGAAACGGTGGTTTGCTTACGGAGGATCTCCGGCGGAAAATGCCGCAGCCGCTGTCGATTGGCTGCAGCAAACCGTCTCTTTTTTCAAAGCGCGCTTAGATTAGTGACAGCAGCATGAGTCTTTCGAACAGGCGGCCATCATGTCGCTTGCGATTTCGATCAATATGCCATTCAAATCGCGCACGTAAGCCACGGTTTGACCCCACGGCTTTTCTTCAGGAGAAGCGATGAGTTCAGCGCCCGCTTTCACGGCGTGATTCAAGGAGCGGTGTACATCCTTGGCGGTGAACGAGATTTCGCAGCCGGGCAGAGCTTTGCGAGAAATGGGTTGATACCCTTGGGGCAAATTTTGTTTCGCAAGTTCCAAAGAGGCAAAGCCCAGAGAGGTCATCCCTGTTTCGAGCTGTCCATAGCTGCCCGTTGGATCGATGAAAGAACGCACCAGTCCAAATGCCTTTTCGAAAAATTCGATGGTTTTTTCCACGTTCTCTACGTAATAAATGATTGTACCTAAACGGTTCATAAGTTTCTCCTTTTGGATATAGTATACTCTGTGATCTCTCTTCCTTACAAATGCATTTTTTTGTTACAGTAGGGCGTATGAAGTGGTTTGTCGCCCTACTTATTTTCCTGAGCAGCTGTCACTCAACGAACAAGGCGCCGAATCGCATCCCCGCTGAGCGCATTGGTGTGCATACTGCGAAGTATCACGATGCGAAAAGGGGAAGGCCTGTTGTTGTGGAGGTGTGGTATCCGACCGATCGGACGGGGCCCATCGATCAGCCGGAGGATCCGGTGTGGGAGCATCCTCAAGAGATCCGCGATGTAGCATTGACTGAGGGGATCTATCCTCTCATTATGATGTCGCATGGCCATGGGGGGAATCGGCGTGACCATAGCTGGATTGTAGAACATTTGGTCAAGCATGGCTTTATCGTCGCCTCTGTCGAACATTATGGAAATTCTTGGCGCAATTACAACCCGGCGCTCACCCTCCGCTTTTGGGAGCGGGCGAAAGATATCACGTTTGCCATTACCGCCATAGAGAAAGACCCGCTGTTGAAAAAACACATCGATCCGAAGCGAGTCGGATTTGTGGGGTATTCTTTAGGGGGGATGACAGGGCTTGTTCTGGGTGGCGCTAAAATGACCAACCTCAAGCAAATCGCTCTTGAGTATGTCAAGAAATACACAGAGATCGATAAGATCAATCAAGCGATTGTGGAAAGCACCGATTTTACAGAGTCTCAAAACAATTTTGGAGATCGGCGCATTAAGGCGTTCGCTCTGTTATCTCCGGCGACCTTTGCGATTTCTCCTGAATCTTTGAGGAAAGTCAAGGTCCCTGTGGCGCTGATTGCTTCAGAAGAAGATGAAGTGCTGCCGCATCAGGAGCATGCCTTAAAAATCGTCGAAAATCTCAAACCGGCCCGGCTGAAGTTATTTCAGAAATCCTCTCACTATGTGTTTCTCAACCGTGTGTCGGATGTAGGCAAAGAGCTGCTTCGACCCAATATCCACACCGAAACCATTCAAACAGATCGGACCGCCATCCACGAAGAGGTGGGCCATTTTCTCGTTCAGTTCTTCCAAGAGCACCTCCGTTAATCCCCACACCGCCGGCCGGCTTGTCAAAAGACGTAGGGGATGATTTTGTAGGGGACTCTACGGCAATATTCAGTCCAATAGGTTTTGTATTTGTCTGCGCAACGACGATCATGGCGAAAGGCTCGGTCGATCAATAAAATGGTGAGGAAGAGCACATAGAAATAGGGCAAGAAGTGGGAGAACAGAGCGGGCACGCTCCAGAAAAACGCCGCTCCGATTTCTGGAATATAATGGAAATGGCGCGACAATCCCCACCACCCTGAGGCTAACAGAATCGTCTGCTTTGTCTCCCCAGATTGCGTTTCATAAGTCGCATGGATGAGGGAAGGTTTATTGCGCCAAATGAGGCATGCCCCATTCTTCGCGCGCACCTGCTGTCTTTGCCGATCGGCCAGATAGTTGATCAGGATGCTTGCAACGCCTAAAGCAAAAATCGTGAGGGCTAAGGGGGTCCCAAGATGGATCGGGTGGTGCACCAAATACATCGTGGGCGATGTATAAATACAGGGCACCCAAACCAGGCAGCCCCAGCAAATCATAAAGCCGGCTCGATCGTGCATAATATCCAAAGAGCGGAGATACCCTGTCTCCCAAACGAAAAACTTCCCAATATAAATGAGTTGCAAGACAACGGACACAAGCATCGCATCGCTTAAGCCGTAAAGCTGTTCTTGTTTAGCGGCATAGGAAAGAAGCAGCAGAGGCCATCCCATCATCCCAAATCGGCAGTTCGTAAACATCTTCACGTCCCAATCCAAAATGCGCGGATACAGCTCGGTTCCCCAATAATAATCAAAGAGATGGTACCCGCTTGTGCCGCAATCGGTGCTTGAAGGGGCAAACCTCCCTTTGAAATACAGAAATAGACAGAAGAGCAGACTGAAAGAATTTAAAGCGCCCAGAAGGGGGCCCAGGTGATCGTAAAGGATCGTCGGAGAAAACCAATGGAATTTAAAACTCGCAAGGTAAAAGGTGACAAAGGTGATTAAAAAACAGGCAAATCCGTTGGCTTTATACACGGGGATATTCCCTTTTGGCGTAATGGGTCCCATAAAAGGTTTGCCGGGAACGACTTTCATTAAAAGAAGCTGAAAAGAGGCAAAGATGGCCAGGATTTTCCAAGCGGTGGCCGAACCCCAAAACACAGGCAACCAGATAGAGGCCAGTGTGGCCAACAATCCTTGAGCGGCAATCAGATGGAAAAGGGCTTGAAAGGAGCCTTGGAGCTCAGTGGCGGTATACCAGAAGATGAACACAGTGGGCGGACAGAGAGTGAGAAAGGTGATCGGGATGAGATATCGATGGATCCAGGTGGGCACTCTTGTGTTTTCGGTCATTGCGGCTCCTCAATTTAGCACCCTCTCAATATATAGTTATTCGATTTTTTTGAGGTATAACCATTTTCCGTCCACCTTTGCAAATTGGCTTTTCTCTTCGAGTGTCGTGTTGCCCAGGTGCGCCACAAAATGGACCCAATCTTCTCCATAAGAGAGAATCTCCAAACCGGTGAATTGCATCTGATGACAAAAATTCAAGATGGCCAGTTTCCATTTTTTCCAATTGCTTTCGTAATAGGGACTTTTGGGGTGCGTTGTCTGAATGATATAATCGGCTTTTCCTAAAGCATAAGCGGAGTAACGGGAGCGCATGAGCGCGAGCGCTGTGGGAGCTGGGAGTCCATCATGATACAGTTTGCAGCATGCGGCGTAGGGCTTGTTTGAACAACAGGGGCAATTCATATCAGCGCGCACCATTCTATAGTCTGCATCATTCGAGCGCAACCGTTCAAATAATTTCTATTCAAAAAAAGAGGAAAGGCATATGGTGGTAAGAAGGTGTCGAAAGTTACACCATTAACTTTAGGAGATTCTATGATGAATTCAAACGTTATGCCTATCATTTCTATTATTGCTGGGATTTTGATCCTGGTGTATCCACGTCTTTTGAACTATGTCGTGGCGATCTATTTAATCATCGTCGGTTTAATGGGGTTCATGGGCTCCTAAAGCGAAAATTTCAATTGTCATTTTCCCCATTGCTCGGTACAATTTAACCCCTCTAGATACTGAAACAATGGGGACTTATGATCAGACGTTGCGCGGTTGTTCTATTCACTTTACCAATTTTTCTCAACGCTAGTTTTTTTGATTGGTTTGAGACCATGTCTCCGAAGGCCGAGCGGGCTAAAATGCTGCTCGATGATTTCGATATTTTCATTGAGAAGGCTCTGACAGATTATCAAGTTCCTGGGCTTGCGATTGGGGTTGTGGTGGATGGGCATGTGGTGTATTCGAAGGGATTTGGGGTTTGTGACTTAGACACGAGGGCGCCGGTGACTCCTGAGACTTTGTTTGCGATGGGTTCTTGCACGAAGGCTTTCACTACATTTGTGATTGGGAACATGGTTGAGGAGGGGAAGATGGGGTGGGACGATCGGGTGATTGACATTTTGCCTGAATTTCGTCTTTGGGACCAGTATGCGACGACGAATGTGACTTTGCGTGATTTACTGACGCACCGGACGGGGATGCCGAGGCATGAATTTGCTTGGTACAATGCGAAAATCAGCAGAGAAGAGATGATGCGTCGGATCCGTTTTTTGCAACCTTCTTTTGACATTCGGCAGCGTTATCAGTATGGGAATCTGATGTATTTCATTGCGGGTCTTGCGTTGGAGAAATCGGCGGGCGTATCTTTGGAGCGGTTAATTCAAGACAGGATTTTATCGCCTCTGAAAATGGAGTCGACCAATTTTTCTATTAGCGACATGCAAAAGTCGAAAAGTTTTGCGTCTCCTTATATTGAAAAGAATGATGTGTTGAAGAAGATGCCGTTTCGCGATCTTTCTTTGATTAGTGCGGCTGGCGGTATGAATTCGAATGTGGAGGATATGACCCATTGGTTGAACATGTTGATTGGTGGGGGGGTTTATAAAAACCGGGTATTGATCAATCCGGCTACTTTGCAAGAGTTGTATGCGCCGCAGGTGATTATTCCTGGGGCGCCTGAGTCGAAGGAGAGTTTGCTGTATGCGTATGGGATTGGTTGGGGGGTGATTTCCTATCATGGCCATTATTTTGTGAGTCATGATGGGGTATCTGATGGATTTACTTCGGTGGCTGGGTTTTTGCCTCAAGAGCGTATTGGGATTGTGGTGTGTTCGAACAAAAACATGACGAGTCTGCCGCGCTATGTTTCTTTTCAGATTATAGACAAGCTGTTAGGTCTTCCTTATCACGATTGGTTTCAAGAGGGGGTGGAGAGCATTCGGAAGAACAAGCAGGCTCTCAAGGAGAGGATTATCAAAGACGATTTATCTCGGAAAATGGGGACTATGCCGAGCCATGCTTTGCAAGAGTATGCGGGTATTTACGAGCATCCGGGTTATGGGAAGTTAGAGATTACCTATCAAGATGGGAAACTTGAGGTGCATTACAACGATCTGATTTTTGGGTTAGATCATTGGCATTATGATGTTTTTCGTGTGGCGGAAGAGAGGCAAGACATGGTGATTTCGATTGAGGGGACGAAGTTGACATTTTGCAACAATGCGAATGGGGAGATTGGGGAGTTGATTATTCCGTTTGAGCCTTTAGCGGACGACATTATTTTCAAGCGGAAGATGGAGGAGAAGTTATCGACATTGACCTATTTGCGTCAGTTTACTGGCATTTATGAGATCTATGGGTATACGGTGGAGATTGTGGTTCGGAATCATGCTTTGGTGGCGATTATTCCTGGTCAGCCGAACTATGAGTTGATTCCGATTGCGGAGAATGAGTTTACGGTGAAAGCTGGGCCTGGGTCGACGGTGCGTTTTATCATGAACAGCGCGAACCAAGTAGACGAGATACTCCTCATCCAACCTTACGGCGCCTTCACCGCCCGCCCCCGCCGTTAGGAAAAAGGGGAAGGAGAAGAGAGAAGAGGGAAGAAATATAGACGTCGGGCACGCTACGCGCATTCGCGCTGCGCCCCCGCGCCCGGCAGGCTTCATCTCACTTCGATAAAACGCGTGCTCGGCTCGGGGGTGTGCGCAGCACAACCCCCGCGCCCGAAACGGGCTCTCGCCTGCGCTGCATTTTCTCTTTGCGAGCTGAAGCCAAGGGCTGGCGCATCGGCCCCATCTACGATGGGTCCCCCCGCGCGCCAGAGCTAGGGGGCGGCCCCCTCGCACCCCCAACGCTCCGCGCACCAATAAGACTCATTTTACGTGCATTGATCAACATGTATGGACGCGAAGTTTACGTGATGTGCACTGATCAACATGTATGTACGCGAAGCGTGGGGGATACGAAGGGGGCCTCCCCCTTATGTCTGGCGCGCGGGGGGACCCATCGTAGATGGGGCCGATGCGCCAGCCCTTGGCTTCAGCTCGCAAAGAGAAAATGCAGCGCAGGCGAGAGCCCGTTTCGGGCGCGGGGGTAGTGCTTTGCACACCCCCGAGCCGAGCACGCGTTTTATCGAAGTGAGATGAAGCCTGCCGGGCGCGGGGGCGCAGCGCGAATGCGCGTAGCGTGCCCGACGTCTATTGCTCCTCTTCTGGTTTCCCTTCCCCTTCCCTTATTCCCTTCCTTAGAAGTCGAAGGTGGCGCGGGTGGTGAGGCCGTAGAAGGTCACTAGTCCTGTGTTCATCCAGGTCTCTTTGGCTAGGGAGGCGGCAGCTTGCGTAGAACGATAGACCTCTTGCAAATTAAACCAACTGTTCATCTCAAAACCAGCAAAAATCTCAAGCCGGTTAGAACAGAAATTCTTCTGGTAAGAAGGCCCAAATAATAATTGAAACGTAAAGGACGCCCGCGCATCTTCATAATGCGCGTTCCTGACCGGAATCGCCGGATTATCCCCCCCAGTCGTCTGAAAGGTCGAATGCTCAATCGCACGATTCGAATAGGATCCCATCAACAAACCTAAATAACCCAGAGCCGTTAAATAAAGATCCCCAGTCCAATACCAATCCACCGTTGTCCCCGTTTTTAAACCCGCCCCAGTAAAACTCCAACGATTCCGGACCGTTGTCACATTCGCTTCCGCATCCGTATACAACACCTTCCAGTTCTGACTCATCCAGGCAAAAGAAGCCCCCCCACCAAAACGGAGCCTAAGATGCGGATTCGGAAAAAAAACGCGATGCGTAATCCAGTCAAATACGTTGTAGTTAAAATGAATGCGGCTATGCGCCCCATTCAGAGGATTGGTCGTAATATGAGGAAACGTTCCCGTTAAAAACTCATCCGCACTGCCCGGCTTGTCAGCATGGTCCTTCCCATGATTGGTCATCCGCGTATACACCCACCTCGTGTCCCAATAGTGAGGCGCTCTAAAATAAATCAGAGACAACCGAAATCCAGGATCCGCCTCAAACTTCGCATGCTTAAACCCCCCTTGCGCAAATGTGGGCGTCGGCCCCGATGCACCATGATGCATCTTCAAAGCATAATCAAGCGCCCCTTCCGCAATCGTCCAATAGAGAAATTCCGCGCTTCCAGAAAATACTTGCGCATAACGCTGAAAGAGATCAGGCTCTCCTTCAAGCTCGTCATAACAACAGCAAGGATTCGCATAAACAGCAATCGAAATCAAACACAAAAATAGTCGCTTCATCGGGCATTTCTCCTTTCGCATAAATTATAGAAATGCTGCGCAATATGCAAGAAAAAATTTGTCGGGTTATGCGGCGGTTTTGAACTGCTGCTCGAGCGCAGTCTCGGTCCTTCAGGACCGAGTTAGCCGAGCTATCTATTCCTCTGCGGCAAGGCACTTGCCGCCCCTTGGCAGTAGGAGAATCTCTCCACTTTTAAGGGAGAGTTCT
>JAGWZL010000019.1 GCA_018968815.1 Verrucomicrobiota bacterium
ATGGGCTTGAACCTCCCTCGCCTAAAGGCGAAGGATTCTTGCTTCATCGCTCTCCTTAAGGAGTAGCTCCACAAGCTTTTAAGACCGACATCCCGGCGGCCTTTTCTACTATTGCGCTATTGAGGTCCCGATCCATACTCATTGCACAGCTGGGACATCGATATTCACGCTCCTCTAATCCAATCTTCTGGTTGGCCCCGCATGCGCTACATATCTGTGTGCTGGGAAAAAATCTCCCCGTTTCCACAAAATGTTTTCCCCGTTCTTTGGCCTTATATTGTAAACACCTTAGAAACGAACGCCAACTCGCGTCTGCGATGGCGCGTGAGAGGGGTCTCGCGCTCTTTTCTAGCAGGTTTGCAATGTCTAGTCCTTCAACACAGATGATGTCGTGGTTCTTGACGATCTCCGTGGAAAGCTTATGTGCAAAATCTTCCCTGCAACGTTTGATTCGAGCATACAATTTAGAGAGCTGTTTTTTGGCCTTTAGCCAGTTTTTACCGAACTTCACTTTCTTGGAGAGTCTTCTCGCTAGGACTCGGAGTCGCGGGAGGTGCTTCGTGAAAAAACGGGGATTGGATACGTAGGTGGGGATATGAGCGCTCCCTGATGCCATCGTCGCAAAATGTTTGATCCCCACGTCGATGCCTACGGCTTTGTCTTCGTTGATGGGGGCAAATGCAGGAGTAGGGACTTCCTGCTCAGTGGAAAAAGCCACATACCAATGATCCCCCTCTCTACAAATCGTTGTCTGTTTGATGGCTCCTTCGATCTCTCGGGATTTTCGGAATCTCACCCATCCAATCTTTGGGAGATAGACACTGGTTCCATCTACTTTGACTCCTTGTGGATACCGAAAACTGTCCCGTAACCCTTTGCACTTAAAACGGGGAAAACCTGGCTTTTTACCCGACTTGACGTTCTGGAAAAAATTTTGAAAAGCAGTATCCAAGTTTTTGAGCGCTTGTTGCAATACTTGAGAATGGATCAATTGCAACCAGCTCGTAGCTTCCTGTCTTTTGAGCGATACGAGCTCATTGTTTTGCGCGAAATAGGTCATCGATCGTCCTTCTGCTTCATAGATCGCTTTTCTTTGTTCAAGTCCACGGTTATACAAAAAGCGGGAAGCCCCTGCAAATTGCGCGCACAGCTCCCATTGACCTTGGGTTGGATCGAGCCGAAATTTAAATCCTTTCTTTAAAAGCATCGATCAATGCTAAAATTTGGCCTATGAAAAAGTCAACAGATTTAAGACATGGTAGAAGAACCTATCCGAGTAAAATTTTTCATCGATTTTTCGGATTATTTTGAGCTTTGTTGCATAAATACGGGTGAGGATTTTCTGGCTCTAAGAGTTTTGGGTCTGTAAATTTTTTGTTACCACACAAAAATTGAGGCCCAGAATGACTCACAAGAAGAAAGACAAATACCGCGGACCCGGGATCAGGATCTATTATGGTAAAATCGGCACGAAACTCATCCTCCTACTCTGTGGCGGCGACAAAGGCTCGCAAGAGAAGGACATTACAAAAGCAAAGGAGTTTTTCAAAGACTGGTCTGAAAGGGGTAAAAGCTATGGCAAGAAGTAGAAAATATCATGACTTTTTAATCGAACAGCTCAAAGACCACGATGAGGCGGTAGCTTATCTCAATGCCGCTCTTGAGGAAAGTCTTAAAGGGGATAGTGAATCACAATATCTGTTCATCATGGCTCTACGCAATGTGGCCGAAGCGCAAGGCGGTATTGGTAATCTTGCTAAAAAAACAGGCATGGGTAGAGAAAGTCTTTACAAAACTCTTTCAGAGAAAGGCAATCCCAAGTGGCAAACTCTTGTTTCTCTGGTCATTGCGCTAGGCCTCAATTTACGCCTCGCATAACCATTACTTCATAGAGAGCAGCAAAGTCTTCCATAAGAACGCCCTATGCGTTCGGATAGAGAAATGTAAAGCTCCGGCGGATTTAGTTGCCCATCCGATCTCTAGGCATATTTTAAAAAGAGATCAGCCCAATAAAGCCTTTGATATAGTGAAGGAAAAGCTGCTGGGATATCCAGAACACGAAGAAACGGGGCTAAAATGTCATCCCCCAGAAAGCGAAAAGCCCCGACTTTCGCCGAGGCAAGACGCCGATCGGGAACTCCCGATCCACTTATAAGACCCATCGTACAGAACTATCGAAAAAAGCTCAAGAAGTCTTCATATCAAAAAATTGGGGTGCGCCAAGATCGGAATGCATCACTGGGAAAGAGTAGCCATTCTTGGATAGCTGAAGGACGAATTTCCAAACTCCGTTGGATTTCCGTTATGCTCCGGCAAGAGGCTCTTTTCTATAGAGAAACTCCGGGTGTTTGATTCGAACAAACGACCAATGGATTAACAGTCCACTGCTCTACCACTGAGCTAACCCGGATTAGAATTGAAAGAATATCATACATCCAAAAGAGATTAACCTGCAAGGGATTTCTCTTGCATGGGCGAGATGAGAGTGTTAAAATTTTTTGCTATGGATGAAGAGCTCGCAGGATATGTCGACGCCATTGTCTACTCCCAACCAGAAAATGGGTTCACTGTCGCTCGCCTGAAAGAACCCAAAAAGAAAGAGCTCGTCACCTTCGTCGGCTATCTGCCCGGTTTGCTCGCAGGCGAAAACGTCCTCCTCAAAGGCTCCTGGAAAACCCACCCCAGTCATGGAAGGCAGTTTGAGGTGAGTGAATATACTGTAGAAGCTCCCTCCGATATCCTGGGCATCCAAAAATATTTGGAATCGGGCCTCGTTAAAGGCATCGGTCCCGTCTACGCTAAAAAAATCGTCGACCATTTCGGCTCAGAAACCCTCGACATCATCGACAAAAAACCAGAGCGCCTCTTTGAAATCGACGGCCTAGGTAAAAAGAAAATTCGCCAACTCAAAGAATGCTGGGACACCCAACGCTCCATCCGCGAAGTCATGGTCTTCTTGCGCTCCCTCGGAGCCAGCCCAGGTTACGCTCAAAAAATCTATAAGCAATACGGCGATGAGTCCATCGCTAAGGTCAAAGAAAACCCCTATAGACTCGCCAAAGAGGTCTTCGGCATCGGCTTCAAAATGGCCGATACGATCGCATTAAAACTCGGCTTCGCCCTCCACTCCCCAGAAAGACTCGCCGCAGGCATCGAATTCGTCCTCTGGGAGCTCGCCTCAAGCGATGGCCACACCTGCTACCCCCTCGAAGGTTTTATTCCGATTGCCGCCAAAATGCTCGAGGTCGAGGAGCCGCTCATCGAAAAAGAGGTGAAGGCATTGATCAATGTGCAACTCGTCGAACAAGACGGCAAAATCTGGCTCAAACCCTACTTCACCTACGAACAAAGCATCGCCAAAGATCTCTTGCGTTTGGTTCACGGTAGGCAAGCCATCAGGCCGATCGATGCAGAAAAGGCCGCCGATTGGACCCAAACTCAACTCTCCATCCAATTCGCCGAACAACAAAGAAAAGCCGTCATCCAGGCTTTGACCGATAAGGTCCATATCATCACCGGCGGACCCGGAACAGGGAAAAGCACCATCACCAACGCCGTGTTAAGCGTCGCACAAAAATTGACGAGCAAAATCACCCTCGCCGCCCCCACAGGAAGAGCCGCCAAACGGCTCACCCAAATCACAAGAAAACTCGCCTTCACCATCCACGCCCTCTTGGAAATGGACTTCGCCTCAGGCGGCTTCAAAAAAAATAGAGAAAACCCCATCGATTGCGACTACCTCATCCTCGACGAAGCCAGCATGATCGATACCCACTTGCTATTCTACCTCCTGCGCGCCATCCCCACCAAATCCAAAATCCTCATCGTCGGCGATATCGACCAGCTGCCCAGCGTAGGCGCCGGCACCGTCCTCCGCGATTTGATCCAATCCGGACAAATCGGCGTCACCCGCTTAACCGAAATCTTCAGACAAGCCAAAGGCTCCAAAATCATCACCAATGCGCACCTCATCAACCAAGGCGAATTCCCAGAAATCCATACCCACGAACGAAGCGACTTCCACTTCATCGCCGCAGAAACACCCGAAGCCGTCTCACAAATTATCTTAGAATTGGTCGGCCACGAAATCCCACGCCTTTGGAAATATGACCCCATCGACGATATCCAAGTCCTCGCCCCCATGAAACGAGGCGTCGTCGGCGTCGAAATGCTCAACGCCGCCCTCCAAAATTTGCTCAACCCATCCAACCAACCCCTCATGAGAGTAGGCAGACGCTTCCATGTACACGATAAAGTCATGCAAATCAAAAATAACTACGATAAAAACGTGTATAATGGCGACATCGGCAGAATCAGCGCCATCCAAGACAACGGTGTAATGGTCCGCTTCGACGAAAAAGAGGTCGAATACGCTCTGAGCGAATTAGATGAACTCATCTTGGCCTACGCTACATCCGTACATAAATACCAAGGCAGCGAATGCCCCTGCATCGTCATGCCCGTCCATACGTCCCATTTCAAGTTGCTCCAACGCAACCTACTATATACGGCTGTGACCAGAGGCAAAAAACAGGTCTACCTCGTCGGCATGACCAAGGCGATCGCCATCGCCATCCACAATAATCAGGTCCAAACCCGCTTCACCGGCCTCGAAAAAGCCATCACCGAAATGGCCAAAACCTTCCAAGCAGATACCCACCATCAATTAGAATTCGCTTAAGAACCTTTAGAGAGTGTCTACAAAGTAAGGGTGCGTCATTTTTAGGGATTATTTTGGCCAACTTTGAACCAGGCCAAAAATTATGTCAAAATGAATGAAACCCCTGTAGTACTGGACAAAAAAAAATAACAGGATAAACATGATCGGCGAAGCGCCGGCATGATCTGCAGGATAAATGAATCTGAACCTATCCTGCTCATCCTGCCGCTTGCGATCTTGCGCATCCTGTAAATCTTGTCCAGGGTGTCTACCAAGTAAGGTTAACAGATCACACTGCCAGGCGGTAAGTTTTGGATGTGCGGCAGCTCCAGCACAGGATCGAAATGGCCCGCGAGCACCATCCCTTGGCTCTCAATCCCCATGATCGTGGCAGGAGCCAGATTGGCGACAACAATCACCTTCTTGCCAATCAACTGCTCTGGTTCATAAGAGAGAGCAATGCCAGAAACAAGGGTCCTCTTCTCAAACCCAAGGTCAATGTGCAGTTTGAGCAGCTTTTTGGACTTTGGCACTTTGGCGGCCTCCAGGATTTGCGCCACGCGCAAGTCGAGTTTGGCAAACTCGTCATAGGTAATTTGCGGCTTTAATGAGGGCAATGATGTGGTTGTTTCCATTTTTTTGACAGCTCTCCCCAATTTGACGATTTGTTCTTCGATTTCGGCATCCTCGACTTTGCGGAAAAGAATGACCGGCTCACGCAAGACTTGCCCCGTCGGCACAGCCTGTGTGTGAATCTGCTTCCAATTCCCCTTCGCAATCTCCCCAGAAAATCCCAGCATATGCCAAATCTTTTGCGCACTCTCGGGAATGATAGGCGCGGCCAAAAGCGCAAGGTTTTTGATACACTCAATACAAAGCGCAATCACCGTATCCAGCTCCTCTTTGCGCGCCGGATCTTTGGCCAAAACCCAAGGCTTTTGCGCATCGAAAAAGCCGTTGCCCGCCTGCGCAAGCTCCATCAGCAGTTGAGTGGCCTTGCGCAAATGAAATTTCTGAAAACTCTCCGCGGCACAGTCCACAATCTCATTCATCTGCTTGCGAAATGCCTCGTGCAATGGGCCCATTTTGGGCACCTTGGACGAACAATGCTGCTTGGTAAACACCAACACGCGATTGACAAAATTGCCAAATTTTCCCAGCAGCTCGGCATTGCAGCGCATCTGAAAATCTTTCCAGCTAAACTCCGCATCGGCCGTTTCAGGAGCGTTTGCCGCAATCGCATAACGGGCCTGATCTGCCGTATAGCGAGAAAAAAAGTCCTGCAGATCAATAAACCACCCGTCAGACTTGGAAAACTGCCGCCCCTCTAACATGTAAAATTCATTCGCTGGAATCTCATCAGGCAACTTGTAGGGCAAATCTTGCCCCATCAGCATGGCAGGAAAAAAAACAGCGTGGAAAGGGATGTTATCCTTCCCAATAAAATGGACGAGCTTGCACTTCGGATCTAACCAATAATCTTCCCAACGATGCGGCTTACCCACTTTTTGAGCCCACTCCTGGGTCGCCGAAATATACCCAATCGGCGCATCAAACCAAACATAAAACACCTTCCCCGGATAGCCAGGAACAGGAATCCCCCAATCCGAATCACGGGTGATCGCACGAGGCTTTAAGTCATGGATGTATTGCATAGCAAAACGGACGACATTGTCCTTCCAATGCTTTTTCCCAATCCACTCGGTCAGCCGATCCTTAAACTTGTCAAAGCGCAAATACAGATGCGTGCTGGGCTTCAAGGTGAGAGGAGAACCGGTCAGTTTCGAACGGGGATTCTTGAGGTCGGTCGCCTCATAAGAGCTTGCGCACCGCTGACACTCATCCCCTCGCGCCTCCTCATAGCCACACTTGGGACAGGTGCCCACTACATACCGGTCCGCTAAAAATCGACGCTCTTGTTCCGAATAGAGATGATTTTCCGTCCGCTCCTCAATCAAGCCTTTGCGATGCAAGGCATGGAAAAACTCTTGGGTGGTCGGAATATGGCCAGGCCAAGTCGTTCGACTATAATGATCAAACGAAAAGCCAAGCTGAGCAAATACGTCTTGAATGATTTTGTGAAAGTGATCGACATGCTCTTTGGGCGTCCGCTGGGCCAACTCCGCACTCAACGTGATCGCCACCCCATGCTCGTCCGAGCCGCAAATATAGAGCACGTCATTGCCTTGCAGCCGCTCAAAACGGGCATAGCAATCGGCAGGCAAATAGGCCCCAGCAATATGCCCAAAATGGGGCTGCCCATTCGCATAGGGCAGCGCTGAGGTAATCAGAATCTTTTCAGCCACGATGTTCCGCTGCTCTCAATTCTATCTGATGGAGAATCTCGTCCAGCGTCGCTGGCGTGCCCCCCATCAAAATCGCGCGAGCAATGCTGATTGAAAAATTGCATAGATCAAAATTATTTTTGAACTTCTTCCGAAGACTTTCAGTCGTTAACGCATCTGACATAAAGCACCTTTTTGACGGAGATTCTAACGGTTTCGGTGCTCTTCTGCAATCAAAATCGATCGGAGCACGTCATAAGCCGTTTTTAAATTGTCGTTGACAATGTGATAATTGTACTTCGGAGCGAGCGCCATCTCCCTCTCAGCCCAGGAAAGACGGGTCCGGATCGCCTCCTCATCCTCCGATTTGCGCCGATACAGACGGGCCATCAGTTCTTCAAGACTGGGCGGACTCATAAAAATATAGATGGCGTCAAATCGGCCCATCAGCTGCAGCGCTCCCTGCGTATCGATCACCAGAATGACGTGCTTCCCCTTCTCCTGCTGAGACTCCACATATTTTTTGGATGTGCCATAATAGTGATCAAACACCTTGGCATACTCCAGAAATTCATCCTCTTTGATTTTTTGCTCAAATGCCTTTGTCGAGATGAAATGGTAATCCCTCCCCTCCACCTCATTCGCCCGCGGCAGACGCGTCGTATAGGAGACGCTGCCCACGATGTGATGAAATTCCTCTTTCAACATCTTGACAAGGGTGGTCTTGCCAGTGCCGGCAGGCGCGCTAATGACAAAAACAAGCCCTCTCTTCATTCGATGTTCTGTACCTGCTCTCTCATTTTTTCCAGCTCGCTCTTCATCGAGACAACGAGACGGGTGATGTTGACATCCATCGATTTAGATCCAATGGTATTCACCTCTCGGTTCATCTCCTGCAGAAGAAAATCCATTTTCCTCCCTACGAGATCCCCTTTCAAGAGTTGTTGAAACTGTTCGGTGTGACTCAAGAATCGGGTGATCTCCTCAGCAATATCGACCCGCTCCGCAAAAAGAGCCACTTCCCGCAAGAGCCGCTCTTCCAGCTCGGGGCCCACCTGCATCACTTCGGCGATTTTGTCGTGAAGACGGGTGCGCATTTTTTGGGTCGCATCAGGAGAGTGCTTTTGCACGTCGGCAAGCATTCGCTCCAATTCGCGAAGACGGTGCTTCAGATCTTTGGCAAGCGCTTGCCCTTCCGCGGTCTTCATCGCAAGCAATCCCTCGATCGCCTCTTTCACACACACTTGCAAGGGTCCAATAGAGCCTTTGATTTTGGAAGAGGGCAAATACTGCATCAAAAACGGGAGGTTAATCTCCTTGGCGGAGAGGCCCGCTTTTTTAGCCACTTGATCCCAGCTCTTTTTGAGTCGCTTCAGGAGATTCGCATCGGGGAGCAATTGATCGAGTGCGTTCGGCGTGGGTTCGAGAGAGATGCGCACCGACACAGACCCTCGAGACACCGCCTCGCCCACCCATTTGCGCACATCGTACTCAAAAGGGGCAAACTCATCCGCCAATGAAACAGAGACTTCCAGGTGCTTGCGGTTTAAAGATTGGATCTCAACGGTGAGACGGCCATAGGAGGCGTCTAGAGACGCTCTCCCAAAACCAGTCATACTTCTCAACATAGCAAAAGAATAGAGGATTTATGGTTTTTGATACACTCAAATTCTCTCATGTTGATTCGGAATTCGACCGCTGGTTAAAAAGCTCAAACAGCCGCGTAAAGAGATTCATTGCATTCAGGTAGAGTTTCATCGTACGGTCGATGACATCAAAATGTTGAACTCCATCGGTTTGAAGCTCTTTCCGCATCATTTGCGTATCGTAGATGATGTAGGCGCTAAAAAGGGCAAACCCACCCACCATACTGACCGTATGCGCAATAGTGCCCGCGACTCCCGTTAAAAAAAGAGATCCAAGAGAAGCGGCTGCAATGACAGAGAGAGAGATCAACATGATTTTTTCAAACCGCTCAAATTGAGTCTGTATTTTTGTCGCCAACCAGCCAAGCCCGCCCGTCATCACAACAGTCGTGGCTGCAGCTGCAGCAAAAGCTGAGCTGTTGATCAAAACTAAAGGACTGAAGACCACCCCATGAAAGACTGCGAATAGACCGAATAGGGAGTGTTTGAGAACACTCTCTCTAGACGAAGTGAAATAAATGGCAGCCATCAGGGCAACAGCCACCGCAAGCAACCCAATCCCCACAGTGAGAGCGTGCGCTCCTACAAGAAGAGTGATCACTTTTGCAGCCAATCCAGACATAGCCGATAGTTGAGCCGTTATGCACGTCGTTGCAAAAGTGGCAGCTGTATATAAATAGACCTGACCGATCTTTTCATTCACTTCAGATACATGATCTGGAACGATTGTGGATGCTCCCCCTGGAGCACGTTCGATTCGGGAAGCGACAGCGCTCATAGACACCCCTTGTAAAGTTTTGAACAAAAAACTATAAATGGTAGATCTATTTTCTGCAACTCGGATTGGTTCAATGCCCGCATATCGAACACATGTCACAGTCAATCTTGTACTTGGACTACCGCTCGCCTTAGCGGCATTGAAATATACAGTGTTATTCACACCGCAAGAAGGGGTATCTTTTGTGGCTGCCTTTTTGTATGGCACATTTTTTTTGCACCCCGATCTAGATATCGCCTATAAAATCAAACTCTTCTCGCTGAAGGGACTGCTCACTCTCCCCTTTCGCCCCTACAGTTATCTCTTTCGGCATCGAGGCATTTCTCATATGCCGGTGGTCGGCACCCTTACCCGCGTCCTGTGGCTGAGTTTGCTGCTCTGGCTGTTTTGCGGGCTTACGCTGCCTCCCCTTTGGTTTGCTCTTGCGGGTCTTGCCGTTGCCGACCTCTTCCACATTTTGCTGGACGCTTTGTATTAATTGAAGTTGCACAGGGCAGCCCCACAATTTCACCGGTTCGAAAGAGCGCCTGTGGATTTTAGAAGGTCCGTAGAGATCGATCGCCTTGAGATGTTCTGGGGTTGCGTAGCCTTTGTGATCCTTGAACCCATATTCTGGATATAAGGCATCGAGATCGATCATCATCCGATCGCGCGTCACTTTCGCTAAGATGGACGCCGCCGCAATGGATACAGAGCGCCCATCTCCTTCCACTAACAATTCGGTGGGGATGGGAATGGAGGGGCTTTGATTGCCATCGATGAGTAAATGGTCGGGTTTGACCGACAGCGCAGCCACTGCTTTGCGCATCGCTAAAAAGGTTGCCTGCAAGATATTCACTTTGTCAATGGTCATCACATCGATGATGCCGATGCCAAATACAATCCCCGGGTAGGTCGTGATTTGCTGAAACAGCGTGTCTCGTTCTTCGGGACTGAGCAATTTGCTGTCATTGAGGTGGGCAAAGAGGGCCCCTTCTGGCAAGATGCAAGCGGCGGCGACAACGGGTCCTGCTAAAGGACCGCGTCCCGCTTCATCGACTCCAGCAATCCGTGTATATCCTTGCCCTTTGAGACGTTGTTCGCACTCTGACATGCGTTGAAGACGAAAAAGCTCCGCATCGGATAGATTCATTGAACATAAAAATTATCCGTTCAGAGCTTTTCTAAAAAGAAAAAAATTACGCTTTTGGCTCGTCAGAGGCAGGCGCTGCTTCTTCTCCAGCGACATACTGCTCGCGCACTTTGGCGCTCTTGCCCGATTTGCCGCGCAGATAATAGAGCTTTGCTCTGCGCACTTTTCCAGGCCGCACGACTTCGATCGATGCGATGCGAGGACTGTGGAGCAAAAAGACCCGGTCCATGCTCGATCCATAAGCATTTCGATAGATCGTAAAGGTTTCAGAAAGGCCTGTCCCTTTTCTTGCAACAACCGTGCCAGAAAAAGCTTGCAGACGCTCTTTTTCCCCTTCGATGATCCGCGTGTTGACGCGAACCGTGTCGCCAATGTTGAACACCGGGACTTCCTTTTTCACATATTCTTTTTCTAACTCTTCAATGACTCGTGTGCGACTCACAACTGTTCTCCTAATAAATCGGGTCTTACCCGGCGTGTTTTCTTTTTTGCTTCGGCTCTTCGCCATTTTTCGATCTCAGCATGGTTTCCTCCAAGCAAGATCTCGGGGACTTGCATCCCTTCAAAATTTTCAGGCCTCGTATAGTGGGGCGAATCAAATATCCCCTCCTGAAACGAGTCCTCATGAACGGCTTCCGGATGGCCAATCACTCCTGGAATGAATCGGACCATCGCGTCGATGAGCACTATGGCGGCAGCGCATCCGTTCGTTAACACATAGTCGCCAATGCTGATCTCTTCATCGACCTCTCGATCCAGCACCCTTTGATCCACCCCTTCATAATGCCCACATAAGAGCACAAGATGTTTCTGGGCAGCCAAGGCTTCGGCTTTCGCAGCCGTCAGCGGCCTTCCTTGCGGCGAGAGGTAAATCACTCTCGAGCCTGGTTTGCGGACGCTGCGGATTGCGCGGGCCACTGGCCCTGGACATAGCAACATACCGGGCCCTCCGCCAAAGGGGCGATCATCCACTCTTCCGTGCTTATTTTCGGCAAAATCTCGGATATTCGTATGCCGGATGGTAATCAAACCGGCATCGATCGCCCGCTTCAGCATGCTGACATCAAAGGGGCCCCGAAAATATTCAGGAAAAAGCGAAAGGATCTCGATTTCCATTACGCCTTTTTCTTTTGTTCCCTTTTCTTTGTCTGTTTCGCGATTTTTTTCTGGTTCAGTTCCTGTACAACTTCTGGAGCAAACCGCTTTACGAGCGACTTGACTCGATCGCTGATCTGCGCGCCTTGGCTCAGCCAGTACTGGACTCTCGGGATATCGACAAAATAGTTTTTCTCATCCGCTCCGAATGGATTGTACCATCCGATCATCTCGAGATATTTTCCATCGCGCGGGTTGCGAGAATCGGTGACAACGAGGCGAAATCTCTGCCGGCTATTGGCTCCCTGTTGTCTCATACGAATCGTTAGTGCCATTTTTTACCTTCGAATTGTTTTTTGAGTTCATCTAAATCCGGCATACCGCCCATTTTTTTGGCTTGGGCTTTCATGTCGGGCATACTTTTAAAGAGTTGTTTCACTCTTTTAAATCCTTTGACCATTCGGTTCACGTCATCGATGGCGACGCCGCTGCCACTGGCAATCCTCTTGCGTCGTCCGTGTTCGAGTTCTACCTTCTCCTGCCTTTCGGCTGGGGTCATGGAGAAGATGATGGCTTCCATTTTGTTGAATTCGGTATCAGAAAAATCCAAATCTCCCAAGGCGCCCATTCCGGGCAGCATGCGGAGCAAGCTTTTGAAGGAGCCCATTTTCCGCACCATACCCATTTGTTTTAGGTAGTCCTCGTAGGTGAAGCTTGCCTTCTTGAGCTTTTTTTCCAGCTCGCGGCTCTCTTCCTCGGAGTAGTTTTCTTCTGCCTTTTTCACCAAATTGATGACATCGCCCATGCCTAAGATCCTATCGGCCATGGATCTTGGGTTAAACAGTTGCAAGTCGGCCAGTTTTTCACCGACCCCTTCAAATTTGAGGGGTTTATTCGTGACTTCCCGAATGGAGATGGCCGCTCCTGCGCGTGCATTTCCATCGAGCATGGTCAAGATGGTGCCTGTGATTTGAATCCGCTGGTCAAATGCAGCGGCTGTTTTCACGGCATCTTGGCCTGTCGTTGCGTTTGCAACGAACAGCACTTCGCGGGGCTGCAGGAGTTTTTTGATCTCTTCGAGTTCAGTCATTAGCTCTTCGTCGATGTGCAATCGTCCGGCTGTATCGACAATGAGGACGTCATATCCCTCTTTTTCTGCTTTGGCAAGCGCCAACTTGGCCATCTTAACGGGGTTCTGTTCGCCTCCTTCGTGAAAGACGGGCAGTCCCAGATCTGAGCCTAGTTTTTTCAGCTGATCGATCGCAGCGGGGCGTTGCAAATCGCAGGCGGCCAGCAAGATTTTTTTTCCTTTGGCTGTTTTGCCGATATAGGCGGCTAGTTTAGCGCAGGTGGTTGTCTTGCCGGACCCTTGTAAGCCGCACAGCATGACAACGGAGAGTCGCGCGTTTAAATCGAGGGGGGCCTCTTCACTTCCCATCAATGCGATGAGTTCGTCGTGGATCAGTTTAGTGAACTGTTGGCCTGGCGTGACGGACTTCAATACGGCATCGCCCAGGGCCTTTTCTTTGACCCGTTTGATGAAAGCGCTGACCACTGTGAAATTCACATCGGCATCCAACAAAGCGAGCCGGACCTCTCGGACGGCATCTGCGATACCTTCCTCGGTGAGGGTCTTTTTCCCTCGGAGGGAGGAGAAAAGATTTTGGAGCTTATCTGTTAAAGAGCCAAACATAATTAGGAAATAGAATACTCTAAACGGAACGTCATTTCAAGGGAAATCCATACAAATTTTCTTTTGAAGGGGCCCGCCTGCGGTGGGTCTTTCCGCGTGCCAGTGTTTGGGGCCCCCCTTTCGCATCCCATGCGTCAATTGTTCGCGGAGCGTTTGGGGGTGCGAGGGGGCTTCCCCCAAGCTCTGGCGCGCGGGGGGTCTCCCGACCTCCGCGTCAATTCACTGTAAATTCGCTCATTGTTCGCGGAGCGTTTGGGGGTGCGAGGGGGCTTCCCCCAAGCTCTGGCGCGCGGGGGGTCCCCGCTGACTAGCGGGGCCGACGTGCCAGCCCTTGGCTTCATATCGCAAAGGGAAAGCATAGCGCAGGCGGGGGGAACAGTGCTTTGCACGGCCCCCCGCCGAGCACATGCTTTATCGAAGCGAGATGAAGCCTGCTGGGCGCGGGGGCGCAGCGCGAATGCGCGTAGCATGCCCGACGTCATAATCCCCCCTCCTCTCCCCCCTTATCCCCCCTTCCCTTCTTCCCCCTTTTTGGCGTATTCTTGGAGGAGGAGATAGAGGTAGAGGGCGGTATCTTCGGGGCCTAGGTTGTTTTGCGCAAATTGGGTGGATTCCTCGGCGATCAATTTGGCCTCCATATCGTGATTTTTGGCCCACTCGATCTGTTCCAGAAGATCGGACAGGTCCTCTTTCACGGGGATGTAGTGCTTATACGGCTCAAGGGCGCGGTAATACCACTGGATGTTGGGGGTCACCTGTTTGAGGACCACCGAATTGGAAAGCAGCAGCCAAAAGTACCGTTCATAGGAGCAGGAATTGCCATCCACATCCACTAAATATTTATATTTGAGGTGATCTGGGCGGCTGACGCTTTTCGAGACCATGCCCTTTGCTTTCATGAGGAGGGGGACCTCTGGATCGCACTGCGCGACATGATGAAATCTGGCATCCACGGCTTCTGGATGGGCCAAAGAAAGGAGGACCAATTGAGCCCTTGCGAGCCGATCCCAATCGGCAAGCGTCGAATAGCCGCCGGTGGTTGAACCGCGCCAAAAACTCTTGGCGATTTTTGTCTCCCATGGGTGCTTGTCGTTTGCCTCGGGGATCATTTCTCTGAGTTTGCTATATCCCACGAGGGCTTTGATATCGGGGATCAAAATCAGGCTTGCGACATCTGCCCTTTTGGCAAACACAAACGCGGGGCCGATCCCTGGATTGCCCTCAAACCCATCTTCTAAAGAAACCACAAAATCGACATCGGGCAGCCGCACATGCTGATTGAGCTTGCTGATGCAGCCGAGCAGCTCTCTAAAGTGGCGCGAAGAGAGGTTTTTCTCATCATGCGCAACAGTAATATGCCCCTCTTTGATCGTGAAGCGAACCAAATTAAAATCCTCAATCCGCTTTCCGGAAAAACCCTCATCGATCATGGCCTTCGTGATCCCAGACGGATAAGCGCTCAAATCGGAGCGAATCTGCTCGAGCATCCAAGCGGGGGGCTCTTCTTGCAATTTCCGCTGCAGAACAACGGGATCCAACTCAATGGTCTTCAAGTTCTTTTGCAAATGTTTCGCTTCGCTATAAAAATGGATCGCAACCACACTCGCGGCTACAAAAAGACAGAAACAGAGGGAGGAAAATACTTTCATACGCAAAAGCATAACAAATTTTAGGACTTTTGTGCGAAGAGAAATCTCGGGTGTCCCGCCCAATCGCATTCGATGGTTGCCTTTGGGAAAAGAGTTTGAAGAGCCGTTTTTTGATCGCAACCGATTTCGAAAAAGAAGGCTCCCATTGGATTGAGGAAATCGGCCACATGGGCCAACCGTTCGTAGACCGAGATTCCACCGACTAAAGCAATCTTCGGCTCAAAATCTTTAACCGACGGGTCGAGCCTCTGATATTCCTCTTCAGTGACATAGGGCGGATTGCAAACGATCCAATCGGCCTTTTGCCCTTGGAACGGCTCGAGCAGATCTCCATGCACAAACGTCACTTCGACTCCGTTGAGCGCGGCATTTTGGGCAGCCACAGCCAGAGCCCCTTTGTCGATGTCGGAAAGAACAACCTGTAAATGGGGGTTTGCTTTTTTCAATGAGATGCCGATACATCCTGAGCCGCAGCAAACGTCCCAGAGGACGCCCGTTTTCGCCTGTTTGGCAATCTTTTCCACCAGGATTTCTGTTTCTGGGCGCGGAATCAACACGCGCGGGTCGACCTGGATGCGGCATCCAAAAAAATCGACTGCGCCGAGAATGTATTCCACCGGCTCATTTTTGGCGCATCGCTTGAGTTTTGCCCGAATGTGCGTCAGCTCAGATTCGACGAGCGGCCGATCGAATTGCAAATAGAGATCCATCCGTGTCATGCCAAGAACATCGGCGATGATCTCTTCTGCGATCCGTTTCCCTCGAGGCAATTTGGCTAAAAACTGTCCTGAAAGCGTTACAATTTCCCCGATGGTTTTCACGCTTGGAGCTGCTCCTGATAGAAATGGGCGACGAGCGGGCCTGTGAGATCGTCGAGATCCCCTTCCATCACCCGATCGAGTTTGTACAAGGTGAGATCGATCCGATGGTCAGTGACTCTATTTTGAGGAAAGTTGTAGGTGCGGATCCTCTCGGACCGATCGCCGCTGCCAACCTGCGACTGTCTCAGCTGAGACATCTCTTTTTGATTTTTGCGTCTTAGCTCATCGGCAATGCGGCTTTGGAGAAGGCGCATCGCTTTATCTTTGTTCTTGTGTTGGCTCCGCTCCTCTTGGCAAGCGACCACGGTGCCGGTGGGCAAGTGGGTGATGCGCACGGCCGAATCGGTCCGGTTGACGTGCTGACCGCCCGCTCCGGAGGCTCGATAGGTGTCGATTTTGAGATCTTTTTCGTCGATCTCGATCTCTTCATCTTCATCGGGCTCTATGAGAACTGCCACCGTAATCGCCGAGGTGTGCACACGCCCTTGCGTCTCTGTGGCGGGGATTCTCTGTACGCGGTGGGTCCCCGCTTCATATTGCATGAGGCGAAAGACGTTGTGTCCCGCCAGGGACATGATATATTCTTTATAGCCGCCCACCTCCGATTCTGAAGTGGACAGGACCTCGCACTTCCACCCCTTTTTCCCAGCGTAGTACTGGTACATCCGGATGCAATCGCCGACGAAAAGGGCCGCCTCATCGCCCCCAGTGCCTGCGCGCAGCTCTAGAATGATCGCGCGGCTATCTCTGGGGTCGGGGGGAACGAGGAGCGTTTCCATTTGTTTTTTGCAATTGGCAGCCTGAATCTCGAGACGGCCGATCTCCTCTTTGAGGAGGACGACCATTTCGGGATCGCTTTCTTTGGACAAGAGCGATTGATTGTCAGCGAGCTCTTTTTCGGAGGCGCGGAACTCATCCCAAACATCCTTTAATTCGGAGAGCTGAGAGTGTTCCTGGGTCAATTCCCGATAACGCTTCTGGTCCGATAGCGTTTCTGGCTGGCCCAGCATCCCTTCAACCTCTTGGAGTCTATTCAAGAGCCGCTGAACCTTATCTTTCACTTCTTCTTCTTGCCTTTTTCTTTCTTGGCCTCTTCTTCTTTGGCTTGAGTCGCTTTCACCTGTTCGGTTTTTCTTTGGTATTTTTTGGTGAACTTATCGACTCTTCCTTCTGTATCCATGAACTGAGTAGCCTTGGTGAAGAAGGGGTGCGATGCGGAAGAAACAGGAACCCGATAGAGGGGATATTCTTTCCCTTCAAAAACGGTTTTTTCTTTGGTTTGCAATGTACTGCCGATGATGAATTTAGAGCCTGTCGAAGAGTCTTCGAAGAGAACTTCCTGATAGGCAGGGTGTGTTTTCTTTTTCATGAGGTAGATTCCTTTAAGAATTTCTAACCAAGAATACTTCAGAACAGTAGAAAAATTCAAGAGTTTCTGGTAAAAAATGTTTTATGACGTTGTCTTTGAAACTCCTGATCGCATTTACGATCCTCCTGAGCCTCATCGTCGGCTTTTTCCCGAGCCTGACCCCTTGGCTCGCCCTGTCTGGGGTGGGTCTCAAACACCTTTTTCTCTGGCAGCCGCTGACCTACGTGTTGATCGAACGGGGGCCGATCTCCTTCAATTTTTTCCTCAACCTCGCCTTCAACATGTACATCCTGTGGGTCTTCGGGATGCAGCTGATGGAGCGCTCCCATGAGAAGCTCTTCTTCCTGCTCTATTTTGGAGCAGCCCTTGTCGGGGGGCTCGCGGCCGTTGCCCTCCCGCACGCCCTGCTGGCTGGGCCCACGAACGCCGTCTATGCCATTTTAGTCGCCTGGATGCTGCTCAACCAAAGGGCGCGGCTGTTGCTATTTTTCTCCATCCCCTTCAATGCGCTATGGCTGATTTTGGGGGTGGTTGCGCTCACCATGGCAATCGATCTATCAAGCGGTTATTGGGCGAGAGCGCTCAGCCTGGCCGTTGCCTGCATCTACGCCTATTTCTTTGCTCTTCTGGCCTGGCGCACGCCAGGGCCCTTTCCCCATTTCCGCAAATTTGAAAAGCGGCTCTTCCAATTTTTAGAAAGGCGCAAAAAACAGGCATCCCACTCCGCCTCCAAAATTTACGACATCAAATCGGGAGAGCCGGTCATGGATGACGCAGCGTTCATGGACGCCATGCTCGACCGGATCTCCAGACATGGCGAGGGGTCTTTGACAAGCGCCGAGAAAAAGAGAATGAAGAGCATCTCAAAAAGGCAAAAAGGGCTTTAAGAGACTCTACGAAAGGGTTTGAACCAACAGTCCGGAGGCCAACATGTGGAAACACTGCGCCCCCTCAAAATGAGCGTGCACTTTCGCGTGTACAATATGATTGTCGAGCTCCAATCGAGATTCCATGGCGCTCACGGCCCAATCGACAATCTGTGCGTTGAACGTATCGAAATGGTAGAACGGGAGCAGTTCGACGCATTTGGCGATGCAAGCATGGCTAGGGCGTATGTAACGCAAATCGTATTCCAGCGATGAGCGCATCGGCTGCCCCCCTCGCACATCGTAGAGCGCCCCGACAAGATCGTAATTCATCTTCTCCATCCCATCATGAGCAAAAGACTTGCGCAAAATGCAAAAGTGTCTCTTCTTGTGGTTCACAATCGAATAATAGAGCGGAGGGACTTTCATGTGCGCTTTGAAAAACATCCTACACGATCTGCCGCTCCCATTCAGATCGACAATCATCGCATCTTCTGAATAGATCGAGCGCACATAATCAATGAACGTTTGCGTCGGAAATAAGTAGGTAAACCGGGACGTTTGAAAATAGAGGCTCTCATATTCTGGAAAAAGGGTCCGAAACACCTGGATCCACAAGCAGCCGTCTCGGGACGTAAACAGCACGCGCCGCTTTTTCTTCTTCTGACAAAATGCATGGAGGTGAAGACTTGCGTGGATCAACAGCGGGACGTTCAGCGCGCACTGCTCATTCCATAATAGAAATTCCGGAGAGCCCACAGGATACGGGTTCTGTAGACGCACAGCGCGCATGAGACAGCCCAAGTCGCCCTGGCCAAAATCAAGCATCGCCTTCTCGGTTGGATTGAGCTCGCTGTCGGAAAAATGCACGCCCCGCACTCCATTTTTTTCAGCCATATGTACATCGGAGTGCAAAAAATTGCCCAAATGGGACGCAACCGGATGCTGTTTCTTGACCGTGTCCCAAATCGTCCCCAAATATTTCCCACGCGGCGTCGCATAGATATGCACCCTCTTTTGTAAGCCGATTTTTTTCAAAATCTGTTTGATTTGGGACAAGGAATAAAACGTGTCGGACACAATGAGATCGCCATCTTGGACTTGGGCAAGCGTTTCGGGAATCGGAAACAATTGCGATACATCGGAGCGAAACTCAAAGTCCATGAGCGCTTTCGCTTGGACGCGCGTCAAATCGAGCATCTGCCGCAAATGGCGATAGATACCCGCGAGCGTGCCATCCGACTTCTTTTCAGCCGCCATCCGATAAAAGGCAAATCCAGGCATCGGAAATTGTTTTTCCACCATCTCATAGGTCGAATGGGGAAAATAGCGAAGCCTGCCGAGCAGCGTATCAAATAAATCAAAAGAGCGAACCATACCTGGCTCTATAGGAGATTGTTCGAATTTTCACAAGCCAAAAGAGCGGTTTTCGCCACCATCAACCCATCTAAGATGCCCTCTTCGTAGCGAAAATGGGGGTGCAGCTCGAGCTCGGGAAAATCGTTCGGTTGCAGCAGATCATCCTCAGTGACGCGCGGAACGATGCGCTGGGCCACTTTCAGCAAGGTATTTCTTTGCTGCGCAATGATCTCATCCAGGAGTTCTACACTCGGATACTCTTTCACGCTTCCCTCGTTGTTTTTGAAAAAATGTGCGCATCAGCTCGGCAGACTCAGCCTCGAGCACACGCGGCGTCACTTCTAAAGTATGGATCGGATGGTTCTCTTGAAACAGATTGACCCAGCTCCCATTGGCCCCCACGCGCAAATCGGGCGCCCCCCAGACAAGCCGCTTCACTCGGGCATTGAGGAGAGCCCCTGCGCACATACAACAGGGCTCCAGAGTACAATAGAGAGTCGTCTCAGCCAGGCGCCAAGCGCGCAAAGCGCCAGAGCCGGCCGTCAAGCAAAGGATCTCGGCATGCGCCGTCGCATCCTGGAGCAGCTCCACCTGATTATGCCCTCGGGCAATGACTTTCCCTTCGAGCACAAGGACCGCCCCTACCGGCACCTCATCGATCGCAAACGCTTTGCGGGCCTCTTTCAAGGCCTCCCTCATAAAGGTTTCGTCGTTCATCGCTTTTGAAGAGCCTTGATTTGTTTTTTCAGAGCCTCTGTATCGCGCTCATACTTTTTCTGCACGCCCAGCAATTTGTCATGGAGACGGGCAATGTCGCGTTCTTTCGCAGCCAGGAGCTTCTCTAAGCTCTCACGCTCATCCGCTTCGGCCCCTTGTTGCTCTTGCTCGATTTTGGCCGATTCGGCCATCTTGAGGAGATCCATTCTCACCGACTCCGGAAACACAACGCCGTTCAGAATCACAAAGAGAAAAACCGGGATCGCTCCAAAGCGCTCTACGGTCCCCTTCAAGATCTCCTGGCTTTGCTCGGAGGTCAGCGTTTGGATTTCGCTAAATTCAGGGTTGATCCGACTCAAACGCTCGGCAAACACCTGATAGAGATCTCCGTGCTTAAACACCCACCGGTTCACGACCCATTCAGCTATCTCCTGGTTCCCGCGCGTCAGCTCCTTTTCATAAGCGTCAAAGATCTCCTCAGTGGTGAGCCGGTTTTGCGGCCGATTGCCAAAATAGGCGCGGTAAAACTCAGGGTCAGAGCCAAGATGCTCCGATTTAATATCTTTTTTGATAGCGTTCAGGACGACGTGCATCCAGTTTTTTAAAGGAAGAAATTGATTTTCCATGGCATCTATAGGGTTAATTTTAAGTCGAGAGCATAGCAAAAACCCCCTTTCGTAGGAAGGGGGATTGCCCAATTATTCAAAACCCGATATAATGCAATCAATAAAAATCTAAATTCTAAACGGAGAACACACACGTCATGTCTCTAGATAAAGGAACCAAAGAAGAGATCACCAAAAAATTTCAGTTACACGAGAAAGATACCGGCTCCGCTGACGTTCAAATCGCCATTTTGACAGAGAGAATTGCCGAGTTAACAGAACATTTGAAACTGGCCCCCAAGGACCATAGCTCAAGATTGGCCCTTCTCAAACTCGTTGGCCAAAGACGCAAGCTGCTCGACTATCTGAACTCTACAGATACAAAGCGCTATCAAACCCTGATCGTTCGCCTGAATCTGCGGAAATAAAGTTTTTTCTATAGGGGCAAGTCTCTTGCCCCTTGTTTTTTTTGAACCGTTCCTTTACGCTCTTATCCTTACATAGTATGGAGAAAGAATGTTAAAGCGCGAAACGATCACCATCCCAGTCGGGAATAAAACCCTCACATTAGAAACCGGCAAAGTAGCCCGTCAAGCCAATGGCTCTATCATGCTCCATTGCGGTGACACCGTTGTGTTCGCCTCAGCATGCGCTGCGCCTACTGCCAGTGCAGAAATTGATTTCTTCCCCTTGCGCGTCGACTACCAGGAAAAGTATTCCTCTGTAGGGCGCACAGCCAGCGGGTTCATCAAGCGAGAAGGGCGTCCCTCTGAAAGAGAAATTTTAACCTCACGGCTCATCGACCGCCCCTTAAGACCCATGTTCGAAGAGGGCTATTACAACGAAGTGCAGCTCCTCGCCTATGTATTCTCTTATGATGGACTACACCTACCCGATGTGTTGGCGATCTGCGCCGCTTCCGCCGCGCTCGTCATCTCAGATATTCCTCTCGTCAAACCGATTGGCGCAGTCCGAATGGGGATGATTGAAGGGCAATTTGTCGTCAACCCCACCTCAGAGGAGATGAAGAATTCTAAACTCGATCTCGTCTTGGCTGGAACGGAAGATGCGATCTTGATGATTGAAGGTTTTTGCGACTTTTTGACTGAAGAGCAAGTGCTCCAAGCGATTGAAACGGGGCAAAAAGCGATTCATGACTTTTGCCATCAGCTGAAATCATGGCGCGAGAAAGTGGGCAAACCGAAAAATCTCGACACGCTTCGAAAAATCCCGCACGAAGTCAATACAGCGGTGCATGCAGCAGCCGCCACATTGCTCGATTCAGCGCTCCGCATCTCCTCCAAACAAGAGCGGGAAAAGGCGCTCGCCGAGATCAAAGAAACGGTTGTCAACACCCTTCTTCCTCCAGGGGAAGAACCCAAATACACCAAAGTCGATGTACTCTTGGCTTACAAGAACTTACAGTCGTCTTTGATGAGGAAGATGGTCTTGACCGAGAAAAAGCGAATCGACGGCAGGGGCCTTGCCGACATCCGCCAGATCGACATCGAGCAAAGCATTTTGCCGCGCACACACGGATCGTCTCTTTTCACACGCGGAGAGACGCAGTCGCTTGCAGTCTGTACGCTGGGCGGAGAAAACACAGCCCAAAGATTTGAAGATTTGCATGGCGAAGGATCGCAAAAGTTTTATCTGCAATACTTTTTCCCTCCCTTTTCTGTGGGTGAAGTGGGCCGTATGGGCTCTCCTGGAAGACGGGAAATCGGGCATGGCAAATTGGCCGAAAGGGCTCTCACCGCAGTTTTGCCCAAACAAGAGGAATTCCCTTATGTCATCCGCCTCGAATCGAATATCACCGAATCGAACGGCTCCTCCTCAATGGCCTCCGTTTGCGGCGGCTGCTTAGCTCTGATGGATGCAGGGGTGCCGATCAAGCGTCCCGTCTCAGGCATTGCCATGGGGCTCATCCTAGAAGGGAAGGACTATGTGATTCTCTCCGACATTTTGGGCGTTGAAGATTCGCTGGGCGATATGGACTTCAAAGTGACGGGCGATCATAAAGGGATCACCGCCTTCCAAATGGATATCAAAGTGGAAGGAATTACTCACAAAATCATGCAAGAGGCGCTGCTCCAAGCCAAAAAGGGGCGCGAGCACATTTTGGACAAGATGCTGGCTGTTTGCCCGCAATCCAAATCGGAAATGTCGATCTATGCGCCGCGCATCGAAACCATGCAAATCAAGCCGAGCAAGATTGGCATTGTCATTGGACCGGGCGGCAAACAGATCCGCGCCATCATCGAAGAGACAGGCGTCCAAATCGACATCAACGACTCTGGGCTCGTCAGCATTGCTTCCAATAATCCAGATGCGATGGAAAAAGCGAAAGCGATCATCCACAGCCTCACAGCAGAGGCCGAGATTGGAAAAATCTACACGGGCAAAATCGTGTCGATTGTTCAATTCGGATGCTTCGTTGAAATTTTCCCTGGCAAGGAAGGGCTTTGCCACATTTCGGAGTTGTCGAATAAGCGGATCCAAAACATCCACGATGCGCCCTACAAAGAGGGCGATACTCTGGAGGTGAAAGTGATCGACATCAACGATCGAGGACAAATCCGACTCAGCCACAGAGCGGTCCTGGAAGAAACAGCTCACAGATAATCGACCGAAACGTTTGACTTAAGGGTGGGTTCTATGCATCGAACGCTTGCGAAAGAGGTGCCGCATAGCATTGGCAAACATGTCTACGTGCGCGGCTGGTTGAATAACGTCCGTGCGATGGGCAAGTTGGCCTTTTTGCTTCTGCGGGATCGGACGGGGCTCATCCAGGTGGTCATTGAAGACAAGGGAGAAATCCAAAAAGTCTCCCATCTGCAGCCTGGGTCTGTGATCGGAGTGCATGGCCGGATCGTCGCCTCCAATGCCGTCTACAAGGCAGAAGTGGTCGATCCCAAAATTGAGGTGGAAAACCCCATTCACGAAGTGCCTCCTCTCGAGTACTACAAGCCAGAACTGCACACCGACCTCGAATTTATTCTCGATCACAGGCCGATTGCGCTGCGGAGCCGGCAACTGGCGGCCATTTTTAAGATCCAAGCGGAAATCGCCCATGCGTATCAGCTCTACATGCATGATACTGTAGGCGCAGTGGAGTATTTTGCTCCCAATATCATTGGCGCCTCCTCTGAAGGGGGGGCCGAATTTTTTAATGTCGACTATTTTGGGTATACGGCGACCCTGGCCCAGAGCAGTCAGCTCTATAAGCAGATCATGGTGGGAGTGCACGAGCGGGTCTTTGCGCTCATGCCTTTTTTCCGGGCGGAACCCTCCCATACCACGCGCCATTTGTCAGAGGGGAAGCAATTTGAATTTGAGATGGGCTTTTTTGAGAAGTGGGAAGAGATCATGGACGTCCAGGAAGGGTGTCTTAAATTCATTGTAAAATCGATCCATGAGCGCTGCAAACCAGAGCTCGAGGCGCTGAACCATCAAATCATCCAAGCTCCGGAACATATCCCCTTTCCCCGTCTCACCTTTGCTGAAGCGCAAGAGCTTTATTTTCAAAGGACGAAGATCGATGAGCGGAATGAACCCGACTTAAGTCCTGCGGCGGAAAGAGAGTTGTGTGCATGGGCCCAAGAGAAGCATGGGACCGACCTCATTTTCATCACCGACTGGAAAACAGAAAAGCGCCCCTTTTATGCCTATCCGAAGGAGGATGCCCCCCATCTGACCAACACCTTCGATCTTCTTTGTGCGGGCACCGAGATCACCTCGGGCGGCCAAAGGCGCCACACCTATGATTCGATGGTGCAAGGGATTTTGATGAAGGGGATGGATCCCAACAATTTTGCAGACTATTTGAGCATTTTCAAATATGGGATGCCGGCGCATGGCGGCTTTGGCATGGGCCTCGAGCGACTCACAATGACTCTGCTCAAATTGAAAAACATTCGGGAGGTGTCTCTTTTCCCATCCGACACCAAGCGGATTGCCGGCAACCGGATCAAGGCCCGTATTTTCTTTGGCGGGGAAAACATCCGCAATGAGATCATCCATCAAATCAAAGCGAAACGCTTTGACTTCGATCATCAAGTGCATGAGGCAACGCCCACTTCCGAAGATGCCGCAAGAGTGCGCAACGTTCAGATGGCAGAGGGAGTGAAAGCGCTGATTTTGCGAGGGAAAACCACGAAGAAAAACTATCAGTTCAACATTCCGGCGCATTTGAAAGTCGACATGAAGGCGGTGGCCGAAATGGTGGGTGAAAAGTGCGAATTTGAGGACCCCGCAGTCATCCAAGAGCGTTTTGGGCTGCAGGTGGGAGGCGTTCCCCCATTTGGCAACCTGCTGAATCTGGACAACTACTACGATGAAGAGATCCTGAAACAGGAAAGGGCCGCATTCAACTGTGGACTCCTGACCGAGTCGATCATCATGAAGTCCAAAGATCTGTTTGCCCTGGTCGATCCAAAAGTGGGCAAATTTTCAAAATAGCGCAAGATGAATAACTATACCGCTCCTAGAACGCTCAATTGAACGAGTTCTTTCATCCGGTCTAAATGCGATTTGATGCAGTACTGCAGTTGCGAAGGCCCCATATTCTCTTGTGGAACTGAGATAGGCAGACCGACCAAAGTGATGCAGACCAAAGAGCGCACATCCAAAGTGCGATATACATTCGCTTTGTACGTTTCCCGAGTGTCTTGTTCGTAATGCTTTCCTGGAACGATGGTGCCGGTAGCGGGAGCCGAACCCGTCGCGTGGTTAGAGTGGAGGTTACTAGAGGCTGGGGTTTCGTGATACCGAAAAAGAACAAAGTGGAGCGCATTGGACAGATTGTGATCGATAGCGTCTCGTATGCGAACCCACTGAGCCTCACCAAGCCTCTCTGAATCAATGGCTTGCATAGCCCAACTTTGCAAACTTTCGCCTTTGACAGTTCTGATTTTCATAGAGGTGTTCGGATAAACGTGGACACACTCTGAAGCCGACTGCTGCCCATTATTGGACCAAGCAATATATCCCCAAGTATCCTCTGAAAGCATTTTAAGACAGGGGGCGAATTCTGCTCTTCCTCCTTTTTGCGGATCTACCGGGAGAGCCATCGCGATGACTTGATGAGGAACGGGACATTCGGTCCATTGTCTGAAAGTGGCGCTCACAGTTTCGGGAGAGTGTTTTTCAAATTTAGCAGCATAAGCCTGAAGCCAAGCAAGGGCATGGAGATGGCCGCTGCTTGCGGTCATGCTCTTGGGCAACACAAGACGCTCAAGACCGATATTTCTTGATTCAGGTGAAGCGAGGAGGGGGATTGAACCGCGAGCATCAAACGAATAAAGTTCGATTGAAGGGGGTGCCTGTTCCAGAGAAGAGGCCAGCGGAACGCTCAAGACAACGTCTTCTCTGTGTAGGGCTTGGGCAATCAGATGATTCCGTTGAAGTCCTGTTGCTTTCCTGATTACCTCTTCCTCGTGATGGGAAATGTTTGCACGAAAGGTTCCCAAGACGCTGTCTACCACTGCTGGGATCATCGATATCGCTTCAGCGTGTTCTGGAGGGAGCTCTTGTTTGACAAGCTTGCCATTTTCCCATAACCCAAATTCTTCTCTGCCGCGTTGTGTAAAAGTTCCCTGCCCATGAAACTGATCTTTGTGCCATCCCCCTTCATAAGCCAAGACCCGCTGCCCACGATCATTTTGCGTGAAGAGTTTTCCATAACCCACTCGCTCTCCATCTCTCCATTGTCCTTCATATCGCCATCTGCCATCTACAGTTTCATAAACACCGGTATTGCAAAATCGTCCATTGAGCCAAAGACCATCATACCAATCTCCGTTCTCAATGATCACTTTTCCCTGCCCGTAGGGGGCCCATTTTTTGAAAAAACACCCCTCTTTGTCCACTTTAGCCATATTCCCTACGTATCGTCCTTTGACGGGTTTGCCATCACACATCAGTGTGACTTCTACCATTGTGGCCTGTTCAGACCCTTCCCCTGTAATGAAGGCAGCCCCCTTTTGCATCGCTATGCCAAAGACGAACTCAGCGACACTAGCAGCTGCAGTAGCGGCGGCAGTAGCAGCCATCTCCAGCATGCCGCCCCTCAGCCGCTGGCATACACAAGCTTTGTCTCCGCCACTCGTTGGATAAATCCGAACATATGTATCTTGGAGACGTGAAATAAGATCCCCTTCCCCATTCAACCCTTCAACCGAACGAATGGATCGAACCTGACCGTTATCTGCTTTAACCCAAAGACTGTACCCATCCCCTTCTCGGTGTAGTTCTGCTGCAATATATCGTCGTTGAGACGAGATATCATCGTTTCCCCAAGATTTCTCGATCTGACAGTGTGGACCCCGAATGGATGGCACCATACTCATAAAAAAGCCTTCCTTGTGTGTGGACGAAGAGCAAAAATTGTACCGATCGTTATTTTTTGGTCAATATTTTTTTGACACAAAACAAATAAATGTACACAATGTTTCCCCGTTCAAATCAGGAAGTGGACACCATGAATACATGGGAAATCGGAGGGTCGCTCTTTCAGACAGGCAGATCTTATGCGGCTTATAAACAAGCGCTTTCGCAAAGCTCCCTTCAATCGGGATTCTTCGATGGCACGACCACAATACAGCTTCGGCCCCCTCAACTGAATCCAAACCTGACTGCTCGAATCGTTGGGATCGTCCGCAAAGAACTTTTAGACAAGTGCACGAAAGAAGGGCGCTATTACATCATCCACCGTCAGCTTCGTGATGTTTTTGATATGGGTGCGCTCGAGCGGCTCGACAACCTCGATCCGACATGCCGAGAACAACCCTCACTTCCCGATGGAACGGGAATCGCTATCGCTGACAATGTAGTGCTCACAGCCGGACATGTCGTCCGCATTATGAATCCTTCTTTCTACCGCGTTGTTCAATTCCAAGTCACAGGCAATCGCCTGGACCAAGAGAAGGTCTACGAAATAGACAGTTTTATCGACACTCGGTGTGGAGAAGAACCTAGCACCGTGGATGCCTATGAGTCTAATCTGAAAGGAGGAGAGTGGGCGATCCTGAAGCTCAAGCAACCGATGAAAGGAGTCAATGGCCCTCTCTCAATGGCAGAGGGTCCTCAAGTTTTTGCTCCAGGGCGCAAAGTGACGATTCTCGGCCATCCTCATGGGCTCCCTCTTCGCGAAACAGAAGGAAAGATTGTGTCTTTTAACCAAGGGCAGACACCACCCATGGTGGAGAAATACGAGGCAGAAACTCTGCGCGGAATGTCGGGAGGCCCCGTGTTTGACAAAAACACAGGACAATTACTCGGACTGCATCTGAGAGGACGTTTTACCCTAGCGCAATACAATAACGGTCCGATTTTGCGCGTTTGTGCAGTAGAACCGGTCGAGCACATGAAATCCGAACTCCAAAAACGGGGCCTGATTGGAGAATTTTTCCAATCCGTGGTCCCAGTCATGGAGCGGCTTCGTCTGTTGCATGTGGATAGACCGCCTGTGTCTACCGAAGAGAGCGTTCAACTGAGGCCATCACGACAGCCATTGCCAACGCAGTCACCCGCTCCGGCAACAGCGACACAATCTGATTCAGGCAAGCGCTTTATGCATCCCGAGGGAACAGGCACAACGCAGCCTACAATCTTGAATCCGAAGATCGAAAGTCAGAACGTACAAGCAGTTCAACCAACGACTTGGACCCAGGTGGTGTTTGGGGCCGTTGAATGGAACAAGTACTTTGGCCATGTTGGAGTAGCACCTCCGTTTCCTGCAAAGATCGATAAGATCATGAATAGCCCTTGTCCATTCGTAGATGGTAAGAAGATTCATGAGACCCATCTATTGGTGCTTGTTCCCAACGCAGTAAACGGGCAATCACTCACTCTGAGTGTGCTCGATCAACTGGTTCGGCATCCCCAAGGGGGTGGTCATGCGACGTGGCTGGTTATTAGAGGAGACCCCGAATCATCAGCGCCCGCATCACATTGGGTATTGATCACTCGCGAGGCACATTTACGATACAATTGGCAACGGTACGAACGGCCTCGTCTCTTAGATGCGGCTACAGCGTTCCTCGCGCAATACGTAAAAACAGCAAGCATATTGCCTAACACTGAGCCTCTTGTTTGTCAGGATCATATTTTACGAGGGGACGTCACGCAGGGTCAGTGGTGTGCGACAATCTACGAGGGGCCGAACGACGTTCGATATGTTGAGCAGTGCGACGCCCGTGGTTGGCGGTTGGTCAGAAAGTTCATCGACAAGGATCCATCCATTTTAGCTAGAACCGATTTTAGAGCTGCTGATTGGAAACTGCACTTTGGCGATGTTGGAGTAGAACCCCCTCTTCCTCGAGACATTGACGCTATTCTCAATGGACCATGCCCGTTTTGGAAAGGCAAGAAAATCCATGAGACTCATCTATTGGTCCTTGTTCCACAGACAGTGAATAAAATACCACTCTCATTGAATCTTCTGGCAACAATGATGGAGAAGCATCCTCAAGAAGAAGTTCGCGCAATAACGCTTTATCTCCCAGACGCAAATGGCATCGATATCAGAGATCTAAGTGGAGCATTAAAAGACTTCCAGGAACAGGTAAGCGCTAGGGAATATATCAAAAAAGAAGTAGCACCCGCATCCCATTGGGTATTGATGACTCGTGATCCAGTCGAAAACACTCGAGCTAAAACCTATGATGATCAAATCAATATCATTGCTGGATACAAAGGGTATACCCCCCCTTTTGCCTTGGAAGCGGCGACGGCCATTTTGATGGAGTATGTCAAGACAGGTAACACTACGTACGGACCTGATTCCTGGACTCGCTGTCAGAAGATCAGACAGGGACTCCCTTTGATTGGAAATAATATTTTCCTCGCTGTGGGAGGATTTTCTCCACTAGGACTCTCCGTAAGCGGCTTCTTCCTACCCGCATTCAACACACGGACTCATCTGGGCATGGCAGCAGTGAGAAGGCTCTGAGAGACTGTCGTTGAAAAGGTACAACGCCCGAGTTTTTGGATTATTTTGAGAGGTTTTCGATCCTTTTTCTGGGGGGTCCTATCCGGAATGTTGATATGACCCCCAGAAAAAGGATCGAAAATCGGCTCAAAAGAACCTAAACATCGACAGAAGATCTTTTCAACGACAGTCTCTGAACCTATCTGCACTCTTCTTGATGTTTCTTTGACAACTAATTCCCTTTTATGAGAAAGGATGTCAAAAGGAGGTAACCTATGAAACGTTACAAAATAATCGGGATCGCCTTGATCGTCGTCGGAGCCGTCATGCTGTTCTTCTCTGAAAATATCGCAGGGAAAGTCGCGGCAGGACAATCCAGAATCAATAGCGCGCAGGGCCAAGTCAACTCAACCAATTCCCTCTTCAACTCAAGCCGGTATACAAAGCCCTTTGGACAAGCATTCACAGGCGGAGCTCAGAACCAGATCGATCAAGGACAGCAGCAAGTCGATTTCTACGGCAACGTCGCTAACACAATGAGATTCGGCGGGATCGCCCTCATCCTCATTGGAATAGGCTTTATCTATTTCGGCAGAAAGAAAAAAAGCTCGTAAATCTTTACGAACCTGAGTTTTGGGATTATCTGTCCAGGGATGCAAAACTCAGGTTATCAGCTCTGTTTTTTCTTGCATCATCCATGGAACAGGTGTAAAATCTCCCGCTTCCTCAAAAACAAAGGGAGTGTGTTATGTCAACGAGTCTACCGCAAACGAGTCTATCGCAAGTCTCTGACGCAGCAAAGTCTTTTGCCTCGTTCGGCGCCACTGGAGGGGTCATTGGAGCCTGCTCTGCTCTATTGTTCTCGGCCTCAGTCATCAATAGTATAGTGGTGGGAATGATGCTAGGCATCGACGGCGCGCTCTTTTTCTTTGTGCTCGCGGATCTACACATCCTCACGCAGGATATTTCTGACTTTCCTTGGATAAAGACGATCGCATCATTAGCCATTGCCACTCTCGCCACCATCTATGTGACCTCTACTTTCCCCCTCAGCAGCATGCATATATCGGCCATCAGCGCGGCCCTCTGCTGCCTGTCTGCTTATGCGCTGGTCCAGATATCCTCTACACAGTAGGGTTCGGTCTTTTTTTGCTTGCATAACCCATGGAACAAATGTAAAATCCCCCGCTTCCTCAAAAAAAAGGGAGCGTTTCATGTCAACGAGTCTACTGCACAACCGTCGCGCAACAGAGTCTTTTGCCTCGCCCAACCCCATTGAAGGGGTGCTCATTGGAGCCTGCGCTGCGCTATTGTTCTCCGCCTCAATCGTCAATGGGATAGCGATGGGAATGATGCTAAGCATCGATACCACGCTCGGTTTCTTTCTGTGCGCGAAGGCACGAGCTACGCAGCATATGTCTGACTTTCCTTGGACAAGGGCGATCGCATCATTAGCCATTGTCACTTTCGCCACAATCTATATGATCTCTGCTTACCCCATCGGCAGCATGCCCATTTTGGTCATAAGCGGGGCCCTCTGTGCCTTACATACTTATCGGCTCATCAACAAGACCCCCTGATGGTTCGATAAGAAAAGAGGCTCGTGGAGATACACGAGCCTCTCAGAGGATTCCTATTTAACGGGAATTTTTAAAGATTTGATTTTCGCTTTGGGCAAGACAATTTTTAAAATCCCCTCTTCAGCAACTGCAGATAACTCGACACTCTCATCGATCTGCACCCCTTCTAAAGGAATCAAATAGGAATACTGATACCGCTCCGATTTGGCGGTAATCGATAAGGCCCCCTTCTCAAAAGTGATCTCAATGTCTTTCTTGTTCACGCCAGCCACCAACGCCTCTATGATGTAAGCCTCTTGTGTCTCGCTGAACCTTGTGTTCTGAGGAGAGGTATAACACCCCATTTCTTGAATCAATTCTACCAGTGACATCGGTTTTCTCCTTGGTTTACAAATCCTATACACACAAACCAACGCGGGAGTTCATTTGTGTATACCTTAGATTCTACTCAAGGCGATATTTTTTGTCTAGCACTCTATTGTCTAGAGTGCTAATTCAGGCCTCCTGAGGACCTGTATCTGATTGAGGCTCAGGGTTTACCGCAGGCCGGATTTGGGTCGGCACAGGGGGTGGCGGTGGCGGATTTTTGATTTGCAGCTCATCTGCTGATTTGACACGAGCCCGTTTGACATCGACATTCCAAGATCCGTCCATGATCTCTTTAATATCGGTCGCATCGAGCGTTTCAAACTCCATGAGCATGTCCGTCATCAGCTGCACTTTCCCTTTATTTTCGGTGAGAATGTCGAGCGCCCTCTTATGCGCATCATCGATCAACTGGCGCACCTCTTTATCGATCGCTTTGGCCGTCTCATCCGAGTAGTTTTTCTCATGAAATCCGCTCATGCCGAGATATTGTCCCGATTCGGTTCTCTCATCATAGGTGACTGTCCCCAATGAATCGGTCATCCCCCATTCGCACACCATGCTGCGGGCAATCTTCGTCGCCTGCATGATATCGTGCTGAGCGCCCGAAGACATATCTTGGACAAAAATCTCTTCAGCAGCCCTTCCTCCCATCAAGACGACGA
>JAGWZL010000020.1 GCA_018968815.1 Verrucomicrobiota bacterium
TTCGGATATAATTATCGCCTCATATTAACTTTCAACCCAATGAGGTAAATTATGTCAGGAGTGACAGAGACAACAGGAACAAGGTCAGCGGTAGTAAGGATAGATGACGACGACTGGATCACGCGTTTAGATCTAGATCCGTGCACACGAACAAAAGTAATAACCTTTGGACACCAGCTGTATACAGCAATATCACAGAATCCATCCACCACCTATCTCGAAAAGTACCACCAAGTAGCGACTCAATGTCATGGGTACGATCGCAAGATACGCGATGTGTTAACTCGCATGCAACCACTCATGATAGAATGGCAAAATGCAAATAGTACCACAAAGCCAGACAGTACGCTCAGGGAGCGAACAGTGAACATGTTCACCGAAGTAGAACAAAAAAACCAGGAATTGGATAGACTGCAAGACGCTGTGAGAGACACGCTTGCATACATATCACCAGCCGTAGAGAGGGCTCCAGAATTTACGCAAGAGATGTCAAAGCTTGGATGCAACATGCCCTCAACAATCTCCGGATTTCAACAACTTTACCTAGCGCACGACAGCATGAAGGAGATAAACACAGCGCTAGAGCAGTGCCAAAGAGCGTTACTCACGGCGCGCGCCCAATTAGTAGAGCAACAGCGAGCAGCCGCTGCAAATCAATGATATGGATCAGCGCTAACGATTATACCGAAACAGGTCACAAGATGCTTGGCAAACGGCGAACCTATCCAAGTAAAATTTTTCATCGATTTTTCGATTGAAACTTTTTACTTGGATCGGTTCTTGCATCACAGTCAGTTCGGCAGCCCGAATCCGCGCGCGATGCTGCGCCTCCGAGGCCGATATGCCATTCATCACCACAATCACCGCATATGTGTTCCCATCCACCTGATACTCAGAGAGACGATCTCCCAGCCGCACAGAACTCACAGAATTTGAACAAGACGCAAATAATACAACAATTACAGAGAGAAATACGTAAGTATTCACAAAACTACCCACTTTAATTATATATAGCATTATTTCAATTACAACGACAATATAAATTAACTATAGAATTTTGAAGAACTTGTAAATTACTCTGTAACAGAATTGTGATTTCGGATATAATTATCGCCTCATATTAACTTTCAACCCAATGAGGTAAATTATGTCAGGAGTGACAGAGACAACAGGGGCAGGGACACCAATGCCAGGATTTGACGACTGGCTCAACCGTGTACCTTCGCACATACAAACAGTCGTAAGATCCTTTGCAGACCGGCTGTCTAAAAAAGTATCGCAGAATCAATCCCCCACCTATGTAAACAAGTACAACCAGGGAGCGGATCAATATGAGAGGTACAATTTTCATCGGACGTGCCAGCTGTGCGACCGCATCCAATCACTCACAACAGAATGGCAAAATGCAAATAGTGCCACAGTTACGCTCAGCGAGCGAACGGTGAACATGTTAACTGAAGTAGAACTAGAAAACCAGCAATTGGATGCAATACACGCCGTTGTGAAAGACGCTCTTGCATACCTATCACCACCCGACGAGCAACAATGTGTGGAAGCGGTGGAACACATGTCAAAGCATGGATACGACCCTCTCTTAGCAATCTCCAAATTGGCACAACTTCACACAATGCACTTGATGGTGAAGGGTGCAGACGAAAAGATACAGGATTTCCAAAACAGATTACTCACGGCACGCAACGCATTACTCACGGCACGTAACGCATTAAAAGGACCGCCAGAAACCGTGCAGAGCGCTAATAGGGATTAGCGCTAACGATGAACCCGCTAGGCAAATAGGTGATAAAGAGCGCGAGCGAATCAAAGCCGTAGCAAGCTATTTGTCACCTATGAACGTATTCCGATATTAAGAATTTCGGAATACGTTCATTTGCCTAGAGGGACAGTAATCATAGAGACGATCTCCCAGCCGCACAGAACTCACAGGATTTGCGCAAGACGCAAATAACACAACAATTACAGACAGAAATACATAAACATTCACAAACTACATACTTTAATTATATATAACATTATTTTAATTTTCCGCGACAAGGTAAATAAATATAAAAATTTTGAAGGACTCGTAAATTTTTCTTTAAAAGAATTGTGGGTTCGGATACAAGTATCGCCTCATATTAACTTTCAACCCAATGAGGTAAATTATGTCAGTGACAGGGATAAATACAGCAGGGACAGGATCTGACTGGTTCAACTCTTTAGATCAAGCCACAAGAGAAACCGCAACAGAAGCTGTAAAGCCGATACTTGCAGAAGCAGAGAAAGATCTATCCCCCACCTATTTACAAGCGTACACAGATACAGTGAATCAATATAATGAATGCGAACCTCAAAAGATATACAATTTGTTACATCGCATCATATCAGTCACAATAGCATGGAAGACAGCTACCCCCTTACAGTCAGACATTGAGCCCAGAGTGCGAGAATGGCTCCTTTTAAACAAGGAAGTAGAACTAGGAAACGAGCGATTGAATAAAATTGGACCCGTTGTGAAAAAAACGCTCACATACCTATCATCCTTTCAGCTCCATCTACCACAACAGATGATAGAGGTGAAAAGGTGGGGACTCAACATGGAACTAATAGCCAGCAGAGTGACAGACATTAAAGCAGCGCAAGACATCTTGGACAAACTAGACAAAAGTTTAGACACTCTCAAACAAGACTTATCCACAGCACGCGAGGGATTAAAGAAAAAATTAGACGACGATGCATATCACTTTTATGGAAACCCGCTGACAAACAGATGCCCAGCGGATAGACTCGTCGACGAATTAAAAGCGAAAGAACCCACCCTGGTCGAACGGCACACAGCTATCAGAGACTATTCCGTGCAACCCACTTAACTGTTGGAATTGAACCCTGCGGGGCGTCTCTTGACGCCCCCTAATATGTCCATTTTGACCACAAATCCATACAGAGGAAATTATGATCACCCCCGCAACTCTTGACCCGCAGGCACAAGCAGACCTCATCTTCCCAGCACGTCCTTTAAAGCCATCATTTCACGAGATCTATAAATCTACAGTACGGTTTCAGAATGCCCCTATATCTCACGAAGCTGCCCAGGCACGCAAACGAATCACACAACAGATCCGACTGTTAGCGAGGCCCAATCAGCCAATGACATCATCGATGGTCCAACAATGGGTTGCTCAAGTACTGAGCCATAGAACACAAAGAACAACAATGCGGGCTGAGCTTCAGATGGTGATCAATTACTTACAGGAAGCAATAGAGAACATGTCATCCATAGACCGTATATCTCGCGAGTTGATCCAGGCTGTGCAAAAATTGGGGTGTTCTACAGACGAAATAAAAGCACAATATGAAACGGTACAGCACAATAAGATGTGTTTGGAAGAAATGCTCACAAGCATGATCCGTCAATCTAAAGACCTGGAAGAGGCATACCAAACCCTGAAAAAAACTTTAGAACCTCATGCTAAAACTCATTTTCCACTGACATGGACCGAATACTTGGTCACCTATGTCGGGCGCTTTTATCCCCATGTCGATTGTTTAAGAGATAAATTGTCAGCACAGAATCCCAACCCCCAAGGTAGCCCTTCGGCCGACGACAAAAGCGGTGAACCCCAAGCAACAGCAGAAGACACAATCGAGGGTGAGTATGAAGTTGTGCCGAACGAGTACCTAGCCACACCGAGACCCTCAAGCATTCCTGCACGGGTAGCACAATGCGTGGACTCCGTGTTCGTCACCGATTTTGGAGCATCATTTGCCACAACGTATGAGAAAACGATGCGTCTCTATCAGGAAAACATGGTCCCTGCGGCTCAGAAATTGTGCGCTCAAATGAAGGCCAGGTCCGAGCGATGGCAGACGAAAACACACGCAGATGGGGTCCGCTCCAGAGTGACAAAAGTGACTATTCTTCAGCGCCGCACTACAGAAATGCAAAACAACCTCGCGATCATCATCGATCAATTTGCCCGCGCCATCACGTATGACATGAAATCTCTTCAGGAAATATCTCAAAACACCATGATTGCCATACAACAATTAGGCATTGACATAGAGCCAATCAAACAAAAATACATAGAAGCCATGACAAATAAATGCGAATTACAGAAGATTCACGACAAACTTAAAATCATATCCAACTCATTATCAACATCATATACAGAGATGATGCAAGCAGTAGAACTCGCTGCCCGCGAATTTTTTCCATTGAGCATAAGCGATCGTCTAGTCTTGACCTGGACACATTCTCCCACTGTCGCTGACTTCTTGACCTCGAAACATTATCCTACTGTTGCTCACTTACAACAAGGCGTAAGACCTGGCATCGAACAAGCTACTTTGTCTGATGATGACTGCCCCCCGCACAATGGCTCTGTGCCGTAACGATGAGAGGCGCCCCCCATGCTTTGTGATTGCGCCTCATTCGATCACTATGGCCTCATTGGAGATAGGTTCACTCTCTGGGGGTGGAGCTTATACCAAACTCAACGTGATTGATGATATTTGGTATTATTTAAATGCGATCTTCAGAGGCGGGCTGCCCTTCGCAATCTGTTTGCCAAGAAGAATGTTGAGAGCCGCCCTTTGGGCCATTGGATCATTCTCATAGCCAAGCAGCACCGTTTTGGATTTTAACCCCTTCAAAGCATAAGGGGTTGCAAAATGGCAAAGAATCGACCGATCTTGGTATTGTGCGATCTGTGCGATCGCCTCCGGAGTGAGCGCCTCTTTTTGATGAATGGCAATGACCACGCAACTCGCCTCTTCGGGAGAAAGCTGCCCAAAATGCTCGGCCAGGATATCCCCTTCGCCAAAACTTAAGTAGGCCGTCGTTGCAAGATCGGGAATCCATGCATCGCCCACCCAAGAACACGCCTCTTGAAAGAGCCTCTGCTTCAAGGCGAGCGCGTCAGCCGAATGGAGCGACTCTAAGAGACTGTCCCCTACTGCCACAACGGGAAGCCTCTTCTTCCGATCCAAGATTTTGCGCACCGTTTGATCGAGTTCGGCGAGATCCAACTCCCCAGACAAATAGCCCCTCTTCAGGGCGGCAAATGCGCGCGGAATCGTCTCTCGCAGGATCTCATCCACATTGGGAGCAATGTGATCGCCATACAAAAGCAAATCGCATCCCGCAGCGCGCGCTCTGATGGCCACCTCTTCCGGCGAATAGCGACGCAGAGCCCCCATATTCAGCGCATCACTGATGATGAGCCCCTCGAATCCACAATCTTTAATCATGTGTAAACAGGCGAGAGATAACGACGTGGGCCAGATCGGATCAATCACAGGCACATAAAGATGCGCCGTCATCACCGCATCCACACCCGCCGCGAAGGCCCTCTGAAAGGGAAAAAGTCCCCCCATCAAATCATGCACAATCGGCAAGTCTTTATGTGAATCGACCAGGGTGTCCCCATGTCCAGGGAAATGCTTCACGCAAGTCAGTAAACCAGCGCTTTGCATCCCTGCAGAAATCGCCAGCACACAATCTGCCACATGGCTCGGGTCCTCGCCAAAAGAGCGCATCCCAATGATCGGATTCAGCGGATTCGTATTCACGTCCGCAACCGGCGCTAAATTCATATCGATGCCGACAAGGCGCGCCTGTCTTCCAATTTCTGCCCCAAGTTCTTTGAGGAGCGATAGATCCTGAATGGCGCCCAACGTCATATTCCTCGGAAAAGCCATTGTATCAGCCATACGCATCGCCAGGCCCCACTCGGCGTCCGCCATCACAAGCAACCTGTGATCAGATACAGATTGCAGCCGGTTCAAAAAGGCGACCTGCGTCAATGGGTCCGATTGCTTGATGATGACACTGCCCACATGGCACTCATGGATCAATGTGCATAGATCTTCAAAGTGCTCCGCTCCCCTTTTCGGACAGGCAGGCATGACGAAAAGCTGCCCAATTTTCTCATCGAGCGACATCTCTGCGAGATCTGCCCACGCAGTGAGCGGAATCAGAGCCCAAAAAAGGCGTTTAAAAAAACTTGCTAAAAAGACGGGTAATGTCATGGTATGTCACAAAAATAAAAAATCCAATGAGAAGTACCACGAATGGGATGATGAGTCTCTCCATGGTTTTGGCGCGTAAAGGCCTACGCGTGAACACCTCGATCACAGAAAACAGAATATGCCCCCCATCCAAGACCGGCAGAGGAAGCAGATTCAGAATCCCGAGGTTTAAACTGATGAGCGCCATCCAAAAAAGCGCCTCCTTGGCCCCAATCATCCAGCTGTGATGCACGATCTGCACAATCCCCACAGGACCTGCCATGTATTTTGGACTGGCAGCCCCGCTGAACAGCGAGGTGAGCGTATGATAGGTGTCGCGCAACACTTCCACAAATTGCGTTTGAGGCGGCGGATTATACCTCACTTGCCGATCGGTCAAAGGAAGGCCTAATACAAGCCGCTGGCCACTCTTTTCGTCGCCTACATGCTTGGAAATCTCAGAAAGCGGCTTCGGGGTCACCGGCGGCAATAAATGCAAATGGCCCGCATCGACGACAGGATGATCTGTTCCAATGGAAGAAACAATCGTGCGCAAATCGCTCGCGCTGAAATTGTCAAACTGTTGATCCGCCTGATTCCACAACACGGTAGATCGCATGTTCGGATCGCGATCGACAATGAGAAGCACTTTGCGCGTTTGGAGCTGGGACATGAGTTCATAGGGCGTTTGGATCTGGATCCCATCGATGGCCAAAATGCGATCGTTCTCTTCCAAGGGAGTGAAAAAGGCGCACCGCTCACAGGTCTCAAAAGCCCTTTTCTGATCGGCCTCATCGATGAAACCAATGCGGCTTTCCACTTGCAGCATCGGCGAGATATTGTACGGGATGAAAAAGAGATCCTGGAGCGATCCCTTCAGACCCGCCTCGTGCTGCCAATCGTCCAGCTCGCCCTTTTCAGGCAAAGTCATCTTTAAATCGGCCAGCTGCACGCGCGGCACTTTGGTCTGGAAAATTTGGTCGCCCCGTTGCACCGTGAGAAAAGCGGTTGAATCATTGGTTAAGGAGCTGAGCTGATGATGAGAAAAGAGCACGTCGCCATCCGCCCAAAGGATCCGGTCATTCGGCTGAAGCCCGCTCCCCGTCATAGGCGATCCAGCGAGCAGATTGGGCCCTTGATAAATCAGGTAGCTGGCCGGCGATAAAACACCAATGGTATTGAGCTTTTCTTTGCCTACGTATTCAGGGCTTGGATACGTTTTCAGCGTATAGTCAAAATGGGTCTTCTTGCCGGTGAAATAATCGACCTTCGACCCCTCAATGCGGGTCGTCTCTCCTTTCATGATCGAGGCGACCAGGAGATCCTTAATGCCGGTAAACGGCTTCCCATCATACTTCTCAATCAGATCGCCCGGCCTCACACCCTTCGCATAGAGAGCCGATTGCGGATCCACCCAACCAATCCGATGCGTGTAATCGAAAAATTGCTTGTTGCGGCCGCCAGAAAACCAAAGGAAGGTGAACACAAGGAAAGCAAAACCAATATTCACCAGAGGGCCAGCGAGAGCCACCCAGATCCGGTCCATCGGCTTTTTCCCATAAAAGCCATCGGCAATTTCATAAGGCTCGCGCGAACCCTCTTTCTGCATGCCGGCAATCTTCACATACCCGCCAAAAGGGAGCATGCAGATGTGCCACTTCACCCCATCCCGTTCCCAAGTCCAAATCGGCTTGCCAAACCCAATGGCAAACGCCTCGACCCGCATCCCCTTCCTCCGAGCCACTAAATAATGGCCCAATTCATGGATGAAGACGAGGAATCCCAACCCCAAAATGGCTAGAAGAATGTAAAATAGACTCTCAATGTTCAAACACCACTCGCAAGTTCTCGCGCTTTCGCGTCGACTTCAAGAATTGCCTCTAAGGTTAGCAGATTTTGTGGATCGTGTGAAGAGATTAATTTTTCCAGCTTTTCTCCGATCTCGATCCAAGCGATTTTTTTCTTGAGAAATCGCTCCACTAAAACCTCGTTGGCCGCATTGAGAAAGCAAGGATAGCTTTGCCCCGCACGCATCGCAAATGTCGCCAGCTTGAAGCATCGAAATGTATCGGGATCCGGGGGGTAAAAATGGAGCGTGTGATTCTTCGTAAAATCGTAAGGAGGCAGCATCCCCTGTTTGCGCTCCGGATAGGTCAAGGCGTATTGGATCGGGATCAACATATTGGGCTCTGCGATCTGAGCCATCACCACCCCATCGATAAATTCTACGCAGCTTTGGATCCTTTGCTCGGGATGGATCACCGCCTCGACGCGGCTCGGATCAATCCCATAGAGCCACTTCGCCTCAATCATCTCCAGTCCCTTATTCATCAACGTCGAACAGTCGATCGTCACCTTAGGCCCCATCCGAAAATTCGGGTGGGCCATCGCCTCTTCCAGAGTGACGGTTTGCAAATCTTTGGGGCTCTTGTGGAAAAACGGGCCGCCCGATGCAGTCAAAATCAACCGGCGCACCTCTTCTTTTTTGGCTCCTCTGAGACATTGAAAAAGGGCGCTATGCTCGCTGTCGACAGGCAAGATCTCCACCCCTTTTTGCTGCGCGAGATTCGCAATCAATTCCCCCGCTGTGATCAGTAACTCTTTATTCGCCAGGCCAATCTGTTTGCCCGCCTCGATCGCCGTGATCGCAGGAAAAATCCCGAGATTGCCCGACATCGCCAACATGATGAACTGGGCAGAGCGGGCCACCTCTTTCAGCCCCTCAAGACCCGCAAGAACCGGAATGTGGGGCAGCCGTCTTTGCAGCTCTTGGGCCGATTTAGGCTCATACACCGCGATCAGCTGGGGATGAAATTCACGCGCCTGCGCCTCCAACACATCGATGTTCGATTTCGCGGCCAGCGCAACCACAGGAAACCGCAAATGACGCGCAATCTGCAAAGTCGCAGACCCAATAAACCCTGTGCTGCCTAAGACGGCAATGGTTTTTTGCATATGAACCTATCCACCCATTTTGCGCCCACATAGATCAGTCCAATCAACGTCGAGACAATCCCCCCTGTTGATAAACTGATTCCAAAACCGTCAAAGAACAGACGGGAAATCAACACTCCCAGGATGGAGGCGAGCACCCCAATCAGGGGCGTGGCAACCAGGAGCGTTGGCAGCCGATGAAAAAACAGACGCGCCGTTAAAAAGGGACCCACCAAAAAAGAGAGCACGAGCAGAACCCCCACCGCCCGAAATGCGCCAATACAGGTGGCGGCCGTTAAAAACAGAAGCAGAAACTGCAGCGTAGGAATGCGAAACACCTTGGATAAGTTTGGATCAAAACTGCCGAGTTTCAGCGGTTTATAAAATAGGGTCACACAAGCGAGATTAATCCCGCATAAAGAGAGGGCGAGTTGCAGATCGCTCCCTTGCAAAATATCGGCGTTGCCCATCACCGATTCGAGGCCGAGATGGACATTTTTCAGATAGAGCGTCACCACGATGATGCCGAGAGCAAAAAGAGAGGTGAACACAAGGCCGATACTCGCATCTTCTTGGAGGCGGAACGTGCGCACCAACACGCCTGTACAAAAAGCGGTCATCAAAGCCGCCAATGCAGCGCCAATCAGCAGCGTCCCCAGATGCAAAGCGCTGCCGGCCACCAAAAAGGCGCAGGCAATGCCGAGCAAAATCGTATGCGACAATGAATTGGCAAACATCGTCATGCGTCTTAAGACGAGGAAAGGGCCCAGCAGTCCGCAAGCGACGGCCACCGCACTTAAAACTCCCATTTGCAATAGATCGCTCATCGCTCTCTCTCCGGAATCGGTTGATGATGGGGATCGTGTTTTGGATTTTCCAGCAATCGAGTCAGCCTCTCTTCCATTTCTGGCGTGATGATGTGCTCCATCTCTTCTGCCGTGCGATGCACTTTTTCCGCTTGCACGCCCAGCTCTTCCGTCAAATACAGCTCCCAAAGGCGGTGCAATCGGATGATGGAGGCCGCTTTCTTTGCACCATCGTCGGTCAATGTCCGATTTGCGTCAACCCATCCCGCCCTTTGCAAGCGCCAAAGAGCGATTTTACAGGTCCAAGAGTGGGTCGCCAAAATCCGTTTTTTCCACAGCGTTTTGAGCAAGTTTTCCTCCACACAGCGGAGACGAAACGCCCCAATGCGATACAGGCGAAAAAGCAAACCCCGCAGCGGCGCAAAGAGCAGCGAGAGAAAAGCAAACAAGGCCCCGACGATCACGATCGCAGGTCCCGTCGGAAGATTGAGCCAAACCGAACCGATATTGCCTAAAAAAGCGCTCAGCGCTCCAAAGAGAGCGGCTAAGAGGAAGATGGTTTGGAGCCGATCGGAAAATTGCCGGGCGGCCACCGCCGGCGCAATCGCCATGCCCGACATGAGAACCACCCCCACGCTTCGGATCCCAATGATGAGCGATACGAGCAAGAACCAGAAGAGAATTTTTTCGAGAGGCGCCACGGGGATGCGCGTCGTTTGAGCAAACTGTGGATCGAATAAAGTGGCCTGCAAGGGACGGAACGTGAGCAGTAAAAACAGAATGACCGCCATGGCGAACGCGCCATAAATCCAAATGTGAATATCGCTCATCGTCGCCGCTTGCCCAAAGAGGAGCATTTGCGTCTGTTTAGCGCACACGGGCATGACGGCTTGCAGCCAGCTGACGATCAGAATGCCGCATCCAAAAAAAGTGGACAGAACCAATGTGAGCGCTGCATCGGGAGGCCCGTTCTTCATCTTCTGGATCGCCTTCAGGCCGAGAAGCGAGGAGAAAAAAGCGCCGATCAGAACGGCCAAAAAAGACCAATCTTGTAGGCCAGGGAATAGGAAACCAAAGAGAGCAATGCCGAGACAGGCTCCTGGATAAGTCGCATGGGCCAGCGATTCGCTGATGAGCGATTGTCTCTTGAGCAAAATGAGAACTCCCATCAACGAAGAGGCAATGCACATCAAAATGCAACCCCACGTGGGAGCGCGCAATACGGGATCGGTGAAAAATTCTAAAATCATAAGTGGCCGCTGATGCTTTTTGCCGAAAGATCGGCTGCCTCGGCAAAAAGCGACTGATCTTTCCCGAATGCTTTGACGATCATGTCTCGGGTGAAGATCTCGTCCACTGGGCCGCAGCCATACAGGCGGGTTTTGAGAAGAAGCGCCCAATCGAAATACTCTTTCACGCTCTGTAAGCCGTGGTGCACAATGAGAATGGTTTTTCCGAGCTCTTTCTGCTTTCTCAAGATCGCCATGATCGCTTTTTCTGTGGCGAGATCCACCCCAGCAAACGGCTCGTCGAGCAGCAATAGATCTGCGTTTTGCACAAGCGCTCTGGCGATGAAAAGGCGCTGCCTTTGGCCGCCGGAAAACTGGCTGATCTGTCTATGGGCGCAGCCGCTTAAGCCCACTTGCTCAAGGGCTGCTAAAGCGGCCTCTTTATCGGCCCGCTTCAATCTGCCAAAAAGCCCCAGCTTGCCATACCTGCCCATGAGAACCGCCTCTTCGGCTGTGATCGGAAAATCCCAATCCACCGTCTCACGCTGCGGCACATAGGCCACACTGCCCGCAGTGACAATCTGCCCCGAAAGGGGCTTGATGAGTTTGAGCGCCGCTTTTAACAGCGTGCTCTTGCCTGCTCCATTCGGCCCGAGGAGCCCCACAATCACCCCTTTCGGAATGTGAAAAGAGACATCCCAAAGAACGGACGTCTTGTCATAATTGACGGTCAAGCTGTCTGCTTCTACTGCCTTTGGAATGAAAGATCGGTTCATAAATACTTCGCGATTGTTTCTGCGTTTTTATGCATCATTTCTAAATATCTCAGATGGCTCATCGCATCGCCGTACAAAGGCTCTGAGCAAATCCGAATGTCTAATCCCATCTCTTGGCCGGCAGTCGCAATTTTGCGAATGGCGTCTCGGCTCACATTCGATTCAGGGAAGAGGACTCTCACCTCTTTGGCTTTGAGATAGGCGATGATTTTCTGAATGTCTTTGGAGTTGAGCTGCCCTTCGGGAGCTAACCCCTCTGGCGCCGCAAAACGGCCCTCCCAATCGGCCTCTCCCGGATCGGCCAAATAACTCCTCGTAAAATAGTGGAATGCATCATGGCTCGTCACGAGGTAGCGTTGCTTGGAAGGGATGTTTTGCATCAGCTGCCGAATGTCCGCATGGGCTTGCTCCATTTTCTCTTTCAGCAGCAGGCCCCTTTCTTGATAGTAGGGAGCCCCTTGCGGATCTTTTTCACTGAGCGCTTGGACGATCGGATCAATCCCCTCTTTCCAAAGGGAGATATCCATCCAAATATGCGGATCGACAGCCCCCTCTTTATGTAAAATTTTTTCTGGATGCACATGTCGAATCTGATCTCCTACAGCGGTCGCCTTGGGGGCGCTCCGCAGCATAGAGAAGAGACTCGCCCCGTGCTCCAAGCCGAGACCGTTGTAGAAAATCAGATCGGCTTGTCCGATTTTCTCCGCATCCCCTTTCACGATCTCATAGCTGTGAGGATCGAGATCGCCCTGGATGAGCACCAGACTGTCCACCCTCTCCCCCCCAATTTCCTCCACGAGATCCCCAATCTGGGCAATCGTAGAAAGAATTTTTACCTTCCCGCTGTCCGCCCTCCATGTAGAAGAGCGGGATTGGGACAGGCATCCTCCTATGAAAAGAGGGAGCAAGAGGCTCAAAATAACTTTTTTGAATCGAGTCATAATTGTATTTCTTCGAGTAGAAACCAGATTAGAATGTTCCAAAAAAGAAAAAAAGAAAAATCGTAGTTTCTTGCACAAAAAGAATCGAATCACTATAATCCTCAAATAATTTGAACCAATCTATGAAGTGCGGTTCGAAATGGAAACTTTTTAAAAAATTCCGAGGGGGGGCTGACTTTCCTCGTTAATTGATTAGGACGGAAACATGGTCGCAACAAAAGAAGAAGCAATAGCAAAACCTATCAAAACCGCAAAAGACGTGGAAGAGGTGATTGCGAAGGCAATTAAAAAACTGGGTGCAAGAAAAGAAAATGAACTGTGCAAGTATCTTCCTATGAAAACCGGTGGTTACATGCATCATTTTACTTTGAAAAAGATGAAAACCAAACAACCCCAAGAGCTAGCCGGGATCATTGAGCGTTTTGTGATCAATGCAGACCGTCCCATCGTGATCGCCCCCAAGCAGCGCGCAGCCCGCGGCTCTCGCAAACGCAAAGATCATTTGAATTTTACTCGCATCCAACTCGAGCGGATGCTGAACATCGCCCGTTTGGCTGGAGATAAAGAGATCATTACCATTTTGAGCCCACGCAAGTCTTTAGCGAGCTGCAAAAGGGAGCTGATCCAATCGATTCGGAATCATAAAGTGGAGCCGGAGCTTTGGGCTAATTATTCTGAAGCCGTTCACGCTCAGCAACTTATGCAAGAAACTCTCGCCAACCACCAACATTAAAAATTTTCCTCCTTTGTTTTGCCCTCAAGGTCTCAATAATCTTGAGGGCAGTTCTTTTGCAACTCTCTTAAAAAAAAATTTCCTTGTCTAGGCCGGTCATTTTCCACTTGCATTTTAAGGCCGATCGGTTATGATATCCGATTGGTTAACATTAGAAACTTGTAACACGGAAAATCCATGTCAACTGACACTAAAAAGGCCCAGGAAGAGTTCTCTGGATGGAGAAAACTGCTTTGGCCGATTCATTCTCATGAGGTAAAAAAGTTTTTACCGATGGGTATCATGATGTTCTGCATCCTGTTTATTTACACTGTATTGCGAGACACGAAAGATGCGATATTAGTGAATGCTCCGGGCGCTGGAGCGGAAAGTTTGGCTTTTGCCAAGGGAATTGGGGTGACAGCTGCGGCGATCCTTTTCATGGTTCTCTATACGAAGGCGGCCAATATTTTTAAGCGGGAAGGGCTTTTTTATGTGACCGCTTTGCCATTCCTTCTGTTTTTCGGTCTTTTCCCTTATTTGATTTATCCATTCATCGACTCTTTTCATATGAGTCTCGACACCATTCAAACACTGCAGCAGAATTATCCCAATATTAAGTGGATTATTCCGTTGGTTGGGAACTGGACCTATACTCTTTTTTACATTTTGTCTGAGCTCTGGGGGAGCGCTGTATTGTCGCTTCTGTTCTGGCAGTTTGCGAATGCGATTACTCCTGTGAAAGAGGCGAGACGTTTCTATGGAATGTTTGGCTTTTTGGGCAATTTTGGCCTTCTTTTCTCAGGCCCCATGATTATTTACATCACCAACGCGATCCACAACATGGGTCTGGAGAGAAACATTGCTACGGGGATGATGTTAAAATATTTGATGGCGTTCGTGATTGTAGCTGGCGTGATTTTGATTGCGACATTCTATTGGATGAACCGCAAGGTGCTGACCGATAAGCGTTATTATGATCCGGAAGCGATGGGCGAGAAGAAAAAGAAGAAGGAAAAACTTTCTTTGATGGAGAGTTTTAAATACATTCTGAAGTCGCCCTATATTGGCTTTATTGCGATGTTGGTGCTTGCCTATGGCGTATCCATCAACCTGTTTGAAGGGGTTTGGAAAGGGCAGATCAAGATTGCCTATCCGACAGAGGTGGAGTACAACCGGGTGATGGGCGGACTATCGACCATGACGGGTGGTATTGCGGTGATTTTGATGCTCGTTGGCAGCAACCTATTGCGCAGATTGAGCTGGAGAACATGCGCGTTGATTACTCCTGTTGTGTTGTTGACGGGCGTGCTGATTTTCTTTAGCGTGATCTACTACAATAACGGTCTTCTTCCAGAGGGGATGAAAATTGTGGATGCGATCAAGCAAGGAGTTGTGAACCGGGAGCTGATTGTATTTGCAGTCGTGCTTGGGCTGTTTGTGAACGCGTTTGGAAAAGCGGTGAAGTATTCGCTGTTTGATCCAACGAAAGAGATGGCCTACATTCCTCTTGATCCGGAATTGAAAATCAAAGGGAAAGCAGCTGTAGACGTGATTGGCGGCCGCGGTGGAAAATCTTTAGGGTCCTATACGCAAATGGGACTTTTGACGGTGTTCACGGGAAGCGCGCTGTATCAGCTCGTGCCGATCATTGCGCCTGTTGTGTTAGGGATTGTCGTTCTTTGGATTCTATCTGTGTTTGGATTGAATAAGAAGTTTACGGCTCTTACCACACAGCAAGCTGAAGAGCAAAAGGCTGAAGATGCGGCGAAGCAAGCGGCGAAACAAGAGCCTGCGACAGCTTCTGCGAAAGCAACCGCCAGCCATTAAGCAACAGCAGCGAACTGCGATCCATAAAAAGGCCTGGGGCATTTTCCCCGGGCCTTTTTTTTTATGAGCCCGCGCGCCCATTTGGGGCGCGAGCGTATTCTGATAAAGGCCTGGGGCATTCCCCGGGCCTTTTTTTTCTCATGTTCTGATGAGGACTTTGCGGAAATGGCAGAGGGTGCTCCGTTCGAGGGGCAGGGCCAGAAGATCGGAGCGGAGATGGGTGATTCGCTCGTCGTCGCATTGATACCAACACCCATCCACTTTGACATAGGCAATATAGTTGGTCCGCGATCCATCGGGCCTTTTCTCGATGAATGCATCCAAATCATAGTACTGCTCAGGCTCAATGTACAACTGCTTCTTCAGCCCACCGACAGCAAGAAAAAGATCGGCCGTTCGGGACTTGTATAACGCCTCCTGCAGAGTGCGCTGCACTTGCCATTTTGGCATCACCAGACGAAACAGCGCTTCCACAATCTCCCGCACCGAATAGTGAGGAAACTTCAACTCAAAAAGAGCAATCAGGGGAGAAGCATTCGAAAAAGCCCTTCCCTCGGCCAAATCTTGATGATATCGATCGATGCATTCTTGAATCGGAAATAGGCTGCGCGGCGCAATCGAAAAACAATCGGCAAAACCGGGAACATATAAAATGAATTGCATCAGCGCATTCACCCGCCCTTCCGGATCTGCGGGCATCAGGCCAATCGGCGTTTTACGAGGCATGGGTGTCTTGCGCAATTTAGGTTTTCGCTTTTTGTGACCCTGTTCTTGTGAATAGAAAAACTGAACGATCTGCGGAGCGCAAGCCGAAGGCAAAAGACCCCCGATCGTGTGTCCGAGTCTTTCCAGCACCAAACCTTGCACCTTGGAGTCCCTAACCTGACGCCACTCAGACTGTTGCTCTTCATCGCGCACCCGCTCCCTGATAGGGACTATAGACGTAACAGATAAACTCATAAATTTTTTTGTTAAGATTTTTTAAACAAAGTAAGAAATTTTTGCAAGCCTAAAGTGACGCATGTCTTGCAAACATTTCTCGAATGGCTTAAATTTGGAGGATGTTCCAATACGACCGTAAGTTCATCCGCAACTTTTCCATCATTGCCCACATTGACCATGGCAAATCGACTTTGGCCGATCGTCTTCTTGAGCTGACCCATACAGTGGAAAAGCGGGAAATGCAGGAGCAATTCCTCGACAACATGGAACTGGAAAGGGAGCGGGGCATTACGATCAAAGCCCGTCCGGTCACGATGTATTACCAGAGTCACAGCGGCGATGTGTACCAGATCAATCTCATCGACACGCCTGGCCATGTCGATTTTGCCTATGAGGTATCCCGCTCGCTGTCTGCTTGCGAAGGGGCGCTGCTCGTCGTCGACGCGGTGCAAGGGGTGCAGGCGCAAACGCTTGCCAACGTCCATTTAGCCATTGAGCGCAACTTAGAGATTTTGCCGGTCATCAACAAAATTGATTTGCCTGCCGCGGACCCGGAGGCGGTCAAAAAGCAGATTGAGGATGTGATTGGCCTAGACGCCTCTCATGCGTTGCATATCTCTGCCAAAACGGGGATTGGGATCGACCAAGTGCTCGAGAGCATCTTGGTGACCGTGCCCCCGCCGAAAGAGCCGGTGGATACCCATTTAAGGGCGCTCGTATTCGATTCTCATTACGATCCCTATCGAGGCGTGATGGTCTACATTCGAGTGATGAGCGGAGAGATTACGAAAAAATCGCTGATCCGGTTCATGGCCAATCAAAGGACTTTTGAAGTGAATGAAGTGGGCATTTTCTCGCCCAATGAAAAGCCCACCGATGTATTGCGTCCTGGCGAAGTGGGATTTTTTGTGGCCAATATTAAGAATACAGCGGACGTCAAGATCGGCGATACGGTGACGTTGCATAAAAATCCAGCCCAGACTCCCCTGCCCGGCTTTAAAGTGATTGCGCCGGTTGTGTTTGCTGGCATTTATCCAGTCGATTCTTCAGATTTTGAGCAGGTGCGCGATTGTCTTCTCAAGCTGCAGCTCAACGATTCGGCTCTTCATGTCGAGCAAGAGAGCAGTCTGGCTCTTGGCTTTGGTTTTCGGTGCGGCTTTTTAGGCCTCTTGCACCTTGAAATTGTCTTTGAAAGGCTCACGCGCGAATTCGATCTCGACATCATCACGACAGCGCCGAGCGTCATCTATCGATTTATGCTGAATAGCGGCGAAATCAAAGAGATTGACAATCCAGCCCATGCGCCCGATCCGGCTTTTATTGAGGCCATCGAAGAGCCGTGGGTGAAAGTGCACATTATGGTGCCCTCTGAGTATTTGGGGGCCATCATGAGTCTTTGCATGGATAAGCGGGGCTCTTTGCAAAAGACCGAGACGATGAGCGCCACGATGCTGCTGCTCACCTATCGCCTTCCCATGAATGAGATCATCACCGATTTCAATGACAAGCTCAAATCGGTCACCCGTGGTTATGGATCTTTTGACTATGAGCCAGACGGCTATGGCGAAAGCGATATCGTCAAGCTCGAAATCCGGGTGAATGAAGAACCGGTCGACGCCTTTTCTTGTCTCGTCCACCGTTCCAAAGCGGAACATAAGGGAAGGGCGATCTGCGCCAAGCTCAAAGAGGTGATCCCGCAGCAGCTGTTTAAAGTGCCCATTCAAGCGGCCATCGGCGGCAAGATCGTCGCCCGCGAAACGATCAGCGCGCTCACCAAAAACGTCACCGCCAAATGCTACGGCGGCGACATCACCCGCAAACGCAAACTCTGGGAAAAGCAAAAAGAGGGCAAAAAGCGGATGAAAGAGATCGGCAAAGTCAACATCCCCCAAAGCGCCTTCATGGAAGTCCTTAAGGCAGAGTAAGGGCGGCCCGTTGCTTGCCGCAACCTATTTTTTACACATTGTATGTCGAGGAGCTGACGTCGCCGCCTTTGCCGGTCCAATTGGTGTGGAAGAATTTTCCGCGCGGCTGATCGACTCTTTCGTACGTGTGCGCGCCAAAAAAGTCTCTTTGTGCCTGGAGCAAGTTGGCGGGCAGTTGTGCGCTGCGGTATCCATCGAAAAACGACAGAGCGGTGCTAAAGCACGGCAGCGGCACGCCCATGAGCGCCCCTTCTGAGACGACCTGTCGCCAGGCGGGGATGCACTTTGTGATTTCTCCAATAAAAAATGGATCGACGAGTAGGCTGGCCAATTTGGGGTTTTTGCTAAACGCCTCTTTGATCTTGCCCAAGAATTTGCTGCGGATGATGCAGCCGCCGCGCCACATCAAGGCAATGGAGCCAAAGTTGAGTTTCCATTGATTTTCTTCTGAGGCTGCGCGCATGAGCATAAACCCTTGCGCATAGCTGATGATTTTCGAGGCATACAGCGCCTGGGAGATTTGATCTGGATTCGCTTTAAACGCATGTTGAGGCGCGGGATAATGCCGGCTGGCCTCGACCCGTTCGTCCTTCAGCGCGGATAAACATCGGGCGAATACGGCCTCGCCAATCAGAGTAAGCGGCATGCCGCGATCGAGGGCATCGATGCCGGTCCATTTGCCGGTCCCTTTTTGGCCCGCCACATCTAGGATCTTATCGAGCAGTAATTTGCCATCGGCGTCTTTTTTCGTCAGAATCTGCGCGGTGATTTCGATCAAGTAGCTATCGAGCGGCCCCTTATTCCAAGCGGTGAAAATGGGCGCCAAATCTTTCTGCCCCCCCTTTTTCAGAAGGTCGTACGCTTCGCAGATCAGCTGCATGTCGCCATATTCGATGCCGTTGTGGACCATTTTTACATAATGGCCGGCGCCCCCTTCTCCGACCCAGTCGCAACAGGGCTGGCCATCTTCCGATTTGGCCGCGATGTCTTGGAAGATTTTCTTGACATGGGGCCATGCATCGGGGTTGCCGCCTGGCATAATGGAGGGGCCGTGTCTCGCTCCCTCTTCGCCTCCGGAAATACCTGTGCCGATGAAGAGGATTCCTTTCGCCTTGAGCGTCTCAAAGCGCCTTTGGGAATCGGGGAAGTGGCTATTGCCGCCGTCGATGATGATGTCGCCTTGGTCCAGCATGGGGACCAAATGATCGATGAATTCATCGACCGGATCGCCCGCTTTGACCATGAGCATGATCCGTCTCGGTTTTTTGAGCAGGGCAACAAAACCTTTTAATTCATGAGAGCCCGCAATGGTTTTGCCTTTGGCGGGGCCCTTCAAAAATTCGTCGGTTTTGGAAGCGGTGCGGTTGAAAACAGCGACCGAATAGCCGTGGTCAGCCATGTTGAGGACCAAATTTTGGCCCATGACTGCGAGTCCAATAAGTCCAATATCTGCTTGCATATTCTCCCAGCATAACATCCTTGTGGGTAACGGCACAAGAATTTATAATGTTCGTTTTTGTCCTTGTAGCTCAGTGGATAGAGCGGTCGCCTCCTAAGCGACAGGTCGCGGGTTCAACTCCCGCCTTGGACGAATCGAAGATGAGTCCAAGAGAGAGCCAACTGCTTGGCTCTCGTGCGGGATTGAAATGAAAGGCCATGCAGGGCCTGAATCGGTTCCGAGGGACGGGCCTCCCGCTTCGAGGAAGACTCCCGCCTTGGACGAATCGAGTGAATCAGTCCTATCGGATTGCTTTGCGCCAGCGGGCTTTGAAATAGCGGTCGATCCCATCTGCGATTCCTTCCGCGATTTTTTCCTGGTAATCGCGCGTTTTGAGGAGCGACCTCTCCTCCTGGTTGGAAATGAATCCCCCTTCTACTAACACCGCGGGCATACTCGTCTCTCGGATCACGTAATAGTTCCCTTTCTTCACCCCGCGGGAGTGCGCCGACGTCTTGCGGATCACCTGAGTCAAAATCGTGTCGGCCAGTTTGCGAGAGGCATTGGCGCGCGTTTTGTTTTCTTTCGAATCGAAGAAAAAGATCTCGATCCCATTTGCCTCTGGGCTGCGCGAAGAGTTGTAATGAATGCTGACAAAAATATTCGCCTGCGCCTGATTGGCGATCTCCACGCGCTGAGGCAACGAAATAAAATGATCGGCGCTGCGCGTCATGACAACATGATAGCCAAGCTGCTCCAAGTATTGCTTCACAAGCCGGCCCGTGAGTAAAGTGACTTTCTTTTCTTCGCAATATGGATTGCCCGCTTTCGTCCCCCGATCTTGCCCACCATGCCCAATATCGATCACCACTGTCGGCGCACTTGGCGAATTGATCAAACTCCCCGTAGGCGCTGCCGACAGAAACAGACAACCGAGGAATAAAAGAATGAATCGCATGAGTACAACATCGCACAAATCGGATAAAATGGGTACTCTAATTTGGAACGAGAGCGATCAAACGAATGGGACACTCTGTCGCATCCTCCGCTCGCAAAGGAAGGGCAATCGCATAACACCCGCGGCTTGGGATCTTGGCGCAATCGGCCACATTCTCAATGATGTACTTGCCCGCTCCTAGAACAGTGTGATGCACCGGATAGTCTAAATGCAAACAGTCGGGAGACAATGTATCAATCCCAATCCCCACCACATTTTGCCCAATTAAATACCGCGCCGCTTCGACAGAAAAGGCAGGAAAATGCATTTGCCCTTTGGCATCTATGTTGCGATACGCATCGGGGTTCTCCCAAAAACGGCTCCACCCTGTCCACCCAATCACCAACGCCTTTGGCGGAATCGCCCCATATTGCTGCACATCTTGAAGAGAAATCTCATAATCGGCATGCGCCTTTTGAGACACATTGATGATACAAAGCGGCGCCACAAACTCTTGCACAGACAGATCTGCAATCGACGCTCCTCCTTCAAAGCGATGCGATGGCGCATCCATATGCGTCCCGACGCCCGCGTGCATCTTCATTTGCTGCACCCGAAACATCCGGTCATAATCCTTTTTGATCTCCAAAGAAAATCCACAAGAACCATTCCAAGTCGGAATGGCAGGAGAGAGCAGATGGGTCAAATCGATGATTTTATACGCATCGAAGCGCATTGCGTACCACCTCCGCATCATCAAAGGGAATCGTCTGCTCAGAAAAAATCTGCATCCGCTCATGCCCTTTTCCAGCAATCAGGACAAGATCTTCAGGCCGGGCCATGCGAAGAGCCATCTCAATCGCTTTTTTGCGATCGAGTTCAACCAGAGGAGGCGCACGAAATTCCGACACAATTTGCCGAGCAATTTCTTGCGGATCCTCTTTGCGCGGATTGTCATTCGTAATAATAGATACATCCGCCAAAGCGTCCGCCGCTTTCGCCATACCCACCCTGCGCTGCGGATCGCGGTTCCCCCCACAGCCAAAGACCACAATCACTTTGCCCCGCGCAATCTCTTTGAGCGTACTGAGCACATTCGCAAGCGCATCGCCCGTGTGGGCAAAATCAATAAACACATTCCTCATGCGCTGCAGCCGCGCAGGCACAGACCCAAACGTAGCCAAAGAGGCAGAAAGGCCCTGGAGCGTCTTGCCCCGCTCAAGCCCCACAGCAATCGCCGCAAGAGCATTATACACATTGAACCTGCCAATCAGCGGCATCGTAAAGGAAACCCCCTGCACGCAAAATTGTGTGCGCTCCGCGCCGAGTTGCAGGTTCTCAGCCCGAATCTCCCCCTGTTCAATCCCAAACGTCAGCCCTCGCCCCATAAAAGAGGCCCAAGGACTGTCGGCATTGAAAATCCCCTTCTTGGCCCTCTCAAATAACTGCCGCTTGGCCGCCGCATACTCTTCAAGAGTGAGGTGATAATCCAAATGATCGGGATAGAGATTGGTAAACACACCCACATCAAATGAAATCTCATCGACCCGATGTTGGACCAGACCGTGCGAAGACACTTCGAGCACCGCCTCTTTGCACCCTCTCTGCACCATCTCTCGCAACACTTTTTGGTTCGCAATCACATCGTGCGTCGTCAGCGTCGAATCGACACGGTGGTCCCCAATGACCGTCTCCACAGTGCTTGTCAGGCCACACGCCGGACCCAGCGCATGCTGAATCAAATAGGTCGTCGTCGTTTTCCCCTTCGTCCCCGTCACCCCAACAACAAACAGCTCTTTCGAGGGCTCTTTGTAATAGCGAGCCGCCAAGGTAGCCTCAATCAAGTGAGGCGATGGATGAATGACTTGCGACACCTGCAAAAAAGGATCGTAAAGATCGGTCACCACCGCCACTGCGCCCGCTTTGATCGCCTGCAAAATAAACTGCGCCCCATCAAAGGTCCCCCCCCGCTTGGCAATGAACAAATTCCCAGGCGCTACCGTGCGCGAATCGGAGGAAATGCCGGTCACCTCTACTTCTTTACTGCCTTTGATCTGAAAGCTGCGCGCTAAGCTTTTAAGCTTCATCGGTTCCACTCATCGTAGAGCTGTTTCAACGCCTGAATTTCTAGCGCCCAATCGGCCCGTTTTGGGTCGCGGCGCGGATCGCCCACTGCAAATCCATAAGGATCATCAGGCGTTTCTCCTAAATATTGCAAGGCCTTTATCGCAATCTCCCTAAACACAGGCCCAGAGGTCACGCCCCCCATCTGCTGTCTGCCGACACCCGGAATGATCTTTCGTTCTGGATCATCAATCGTCACAATCAAAACAAAACGGGGATGGTGCGCCGGCGCAAAACCGACAAAAGAAGAAACATTGTGCTCTCGAGAATAGGTGCCATCGATAATTTTTTCCGCAGTGCCCGATTTGCCCGCTTCTGTATATCCAGGAATATCGGCCAGCTTCGATGTGCCCCCCTCTTTCGTCACAAATTTGAGCGACCTCACAATTTGCCGCGTCAGCCCCGGATTCATCACCTGCTTATGCGCCCGATACCCCGTATTGTCAATGAGCGTTTGCCCATTTTTCTCAATCTTCCGAATGAGATGCGGCTGCACATCGAGCCCCCCATTCGCTAAAATCGCAAACGCGCGCACAAGTTGCATACTCGTGCACAAAATATTGTGACCCAATGCCAAAGAATAGGGAGTCGGCAGCGACCACTCGAGTTTGCCGTTCGGGTGGACTTTGCCAGGAGTCGGAAGGAGCCCAATGCTCTCCGCCGGCAATTCAATGCCCGTCTTCTGCCCAAATCCAAACATTTCGAAGAGCGTTTTTCGATACCAATCATCCCCCATCGTCCCCACAATCCGACTCGCGAGGCGCGCCACATAGATATTGGACGACTTCTGCAGCCCTAAATCCATGTTCAAAAAGCGGTGAATCCGAAACTCCCGAATCGGAGCCGATCTCCCCGGAAACCACCCATTGCTGCACGGAATTTTTTCGTCCGGAGTAAACAGCGGCCCCTTCCCCCGTTTTGCTAGATCCTCATTCGCCTTCAAACTCACCGCCACCGTAATCGCCTTGAAAATCGAACCCGGCTCAAAACAGTCGGTCACCGCCTTCACTTTCGTCAAATCGGTCAGGTTCGGATCATTGTAATACTCCGTATAGCGGGCAGGATCAAACGAGGGAGTTTGCGCAAGCGCTAACACCTCCCCCGTGTAAGGGTCCATCATCACAGCCCAACCGCCACGGGCCTTCACCGCCTTGACCCCCTTCTCAAGCTCTGACTCGGTCACCGCTTGCAAATAATGGTTCACCGTCAAATAGACATCCGCCCCATTTTCCGGCGCCGAGAGAATTTTCCCCGTATCGAGCGGATGACTCGGAGAACGGGTGATCAGCCGCTTCCCCTCTTTGCCCTTTAAATAGGAATTGAGCAGCAATTCGAGCCCACCCGTGGGGGTCATCTGATCCTCTTGCACCGTATGCAAAACCGTCCCCAACATCGAACCAAATGGATAGGAGCGCTTGTACTCCGATGTAAAATAGATCGCATTGCGCACAATCTTCTCGCGCCGCGAAAAGGTGTGCCACCAAGCCTCGATCTCCTCTTTTTTCTCCCTCTCCAACCAGCTCGCAATCTTGCGGCTGCGACTCTTTTTGTAAAATTCTTGGGCCCCTTTCGTAGAGTCTGGTAAAAAAGCCAAGAGCTCGCTCGCCATCTTCGGCTTCACCAACTCCGGAATCGAATCGGGATCAATGAATAGATGAAATTTCAACACATCCACGACAAAGGGCTGTTTTTCCCCAGGATGCCCCTTCTTAATAGATGTGTTCGAATAAAAGGTGCCTCGCATACACGGCTCAGTCACAACATGTTGATGCTGCGCTAAAGCAAAGGCCGCCCACTTATCCCCTTCGACAATTTGAATCCAATAAAAACGGACGCCCAAGAGACAGAAAAGAATAGAAAGAAATAAAGCGATGAGGCAAAGCCGCCCCCGATCCGATGATTCTATCTTCATTATTGGAACCTATCCCAGTAAAAAGTTGCCATCGATTTTTCGGATTATTTTGACGCAAACGCCTCAGGAACGGTTAATATTTCTTTGATCAGCGGATGTTTGAGATGCGCATATTCTGGACGGTGAGCCAATTCGATGAGATGGGCAGGATTTTCAAACTGCTCAATCTCATAGGCTAAACGCCGATTTTCTTCCTGAATTTGCCGGATCTCTTTCTCCAAAGCGGGCAGGCGAATCTTCACTTCGGTCACTGCATTTTGCATATTGAGATAGGAATAGAGACAGAGTGCAAAAAGAATGAGGCAAAAGCCCAATTTCAAAGTGATATTCATAACACCTCCACAGCCCGCAATTTACTGCTTCTCGATCTCGGGTTCGCCCGGATCTCTTCTGCCGAGGGACCGATCGGCTTTTTGGTCAAAATTTTGACCCTCTCTTTGGCGTCTCGAAACACGTTTTTCACAATCCGGTCCTCCAGACTGTGAAAAGCAATGGCAGCAATGCGGCCGGACGAACAGGTTTTTTCGAGAGCCGCTTTCAGCCCCTTTTCGAGTTGCCCCAGTTCATCGTTCACTGCGATCCTGAGCGCCTGGAACACCAGCGTTGCAGGATGCAGCTTGCCTCGCGTTGCCACCGGTTTGATGATGTCGACGAGCTCCCCCGTCGTGCGAATGGGCCGTTTCTTTCTCGCCTCCACGATCGCTTTCGCAACGGGCCGCGACCTGCGCTCTTCCCCATATTCGAAGAAGATGCGGGCGAGCTCTTTTTCCGGGTAGCGATTGACGATCTCGGCCGCCGTCAGATCGCCTTCCGGATCCATTCTCATGTCCAGCGGCGCATCGCCCATAAAGCTAAAGCCCCGCTCCTTCTCATCAAACTGCATCGAAGAGACTCCCACATCAATCAGAAATCCATCGACGCATCCATCCACAAGAGCGATCTGCTCGGCATAGCTCCCGTGGACAAATTCCACTTTTTCCCCCCAGGGTGCAAGGACCTCTTGCGCAAGCGCATGCGCTCTCGGATCCCGATCGCAGCCAATATAACGCTCGATCTCGGGATGCGCTTCTAGTAGGGCCTTTGCATGGCCTCCTGCTCCGAGAGTTCCATCGAAAAATGTGCGGAGGTTCACTTCCGCAAACAGATCGAGGACCTCCCGCAAAAGTACGGGAATATGTCTCATTTTGTGGATTCAAAATAAAGAGGGTTCATCTCAGCAGTCGGCTCTATGCCGGCGTCGTCTTCCCCTTCATGGAGAAGGGCGAACGCCTTCTCGGTCATTTTCGCTAAGGTCATGTCAGATGAGGCGCCATCCAAAAGATCTCGCAAATTGCGATCGTAAACTTCCTTAGGCCAAAGCTCGATTTTATCCATCACTCCAGCCACCACAATCTCTTTGCCTATGCCCACCGCGCTGCGCAAGGTGGCAGGCAAAGAAACTCTCCCTACCTTATCGCACTCTGCCTGATGCAAAGTAGAGAAGAATAAGGTGAAAAATTTTTGAAATTTCGCCGCATGCTGATTTTGCTTAAATTTTTCGACAATCCTTTGAATCACACTCTTTTTATAGATCGCTAAACATCCGCCAAGCCCTAACCCAATGACAAATTCGCATTTTCCCTCTTCAACGAGTCCGTAACGCATCTCCTGAGGAAGAACAAATCGCCCTTTCTCATCGAGTTTTGCTACATCTGAGCCACTGAAGAAATGCCCGCTCATTTAAGTTTTCCCACGTTATCCCACATCTTAGCCACGTTGTCGAAATCTGCGCAATTTATTTTCCAAAATCGATGTGCAAGTTGATGCAAAACCAACTCACCAACAGAAACTTACGCACGCAAAAAAGATTTGTGGGAAATTGTGGGAAACTTGTTCAAAAGTGCGCTCAAAGAGAAGTTAAACACTCAGGTTTAAAGAGTCGCAACATGTTGATTTTAATATACTTACGAACGATTTTCGGGAGTTTGGGAAAAGTTGTCGACAACTGTAAACGGGGCTCTTTGCTAGAAAATCTCTCGCTGCTACAATGAATGTATGACCGTTAAACCGCGCACGATCGATAACTTAGGGATTGAGACTTCATCTCGTTACGCTCGCGACCAGGCGCAGCTCGACACGAAGCTGATTGAGGAATCGCGTCTGATTCCGTTGAAGACGGAAGTTTCGGTGGTCAAGCCCTATTTACCGACCGAATTTGAGCAATATTTATTGCCGAGCAAGCCGACGATTTGGGCCTCTTTTGAACCGCCGCCCACCTATTTTGGGGGTGCTGGGGCCTTATTTAGTTATCAATTGATTCCGAGTTTAGGTGGGTATGAGAAGCAAGATGCCGACGCAGAAAAGCTGGAGGCTTTGGAAGACACGATCCACAAACAAATGAAAGAGGGCAAACGGGATCAACGAGAGTCGCAAGACGAAGAGAAGGAGCGCAAAAAACTGCTTGGCTTTTTGAAGGTGGTGGGAAAACTGGAGCGCACCTTATCTTTAATCAATGCGCGCCGCAATCAATATCAAAGGGGCTAATGAGTCAGTTGAATTGGTTAGAAATCTTGGGCTGGGGGGCTGGTGAAGTGAACGATCTTCGCACAGTGGGCTACTCCTATATACAGCAAGGGATTTATGATGTGGCCCTCACCTTTTTTGATACCTTGACGATCCTGGCCCCTCCTTTGATCTACGATCTGCAAACGATTGGAGCGCTCCATCTGCAATTGGGCAATGGTTTGAAGGCGCTCGATTTTCTGGACCGGGCGCTGAAGTTGGATCCCGACCATTTGTTGACCCAACTGAATCGGGCCAAGGCGCTTTTTATGCTTGGGTACAAACGGCAAGGGTTAGCGGCCGCTTTATCGCTGCAAAAATGTGAGAACCCAGAAATTGCGGCGCAAGCGAGCGCCCTCGTTTTAGCCTATCAGTAATTTCTCTTGCGCGCATGCCCTTTTCCTTGTTAGATTCATGGCATGCTTGATTGTGGTGTCAAAAACGGGTGGATTCAGTTCATTGAATTCATTGAAAGTCGTTGTTCTTCTGCGGAGTTTCAAAACTGGATTGCTCCGATTCGCCTGGTCGAGGCAAATCCTGAAAAGGTGATTCTCGAAGTGCCCAACGTCTATGTGCAAGACTATCTACTCGACAATTTCAAAGAGGTGCTCTGCAATTTTTTGCCCCTTTTGGCGAGCGGCGAGCCGGCGGTCCAATTCCTGATGGCGGCAGAAAACCCGCTGCCCGTTGCGGCGGCGCCGGAGCCCGTGGAAGAGTTGCCCGCCAACGAATTTTGCTTAAACCCGCTCTACACCTTTGAGAATTTCATTGAGGGCCCCTCCAATCAATTCGTTAAATCGGCTGCTTTCGGCATCGCAAGCAGACCTGGCAAATCGTACAATCCCCTCTTTATCCATGGCGGCGTGGGACTGGGCAAAACCCACCTCCTTCATTCGATTGGCCATTATGCGAAAGAGCACCATCGGAAACTGAGGGTGCAAGTGATCACTACAGAGGCGTTCATCAACGACATTGTCGACCATTTGAAAGCCAAATCGATCGATAAAATGAAGCGATTTTACCGCACGCTGGATGTGCTTCTCATCGACGATATCCAGTTTTTGCAAAACCGGCTCGGCTTTGAAGAGGAATTTTGCAACACCTTTGAGACGCTGCTCAACCAAAACAAGCAGATTGTGATCACCAGCGATAAACCGCCCGCTCAGCTCAAGCTGTCGGAGCGGATGGTCGCAAGGCTCGAGTGGGGGCTTGTCGCCCACATGGGTGTGCCCGATCTAGAAACGCGCGTCGCGATCATCAAACATAAATCGGAAAGGCGCGGCCTCAGTATTCCGAGTCAAATCGCCTTTTTCATCGCCGAACATATTTATAATAACGTCAGACAAATCGAAGGGGCGATCAACCGGCTGTGCGCCCATTCCAAACTGATGTCGGAAAACCTCAACGAAGAGGTGGTCGAAAAGATTTTGAGCGAACTGTTCCAACACAACGCGCCCAACAAAAAAATCTCCGTGGAAGAGATCTTAAAAAGCGTCGCCGCCGTTTTCGAGGTGCGCATTTCCGAAATCAAAGGCGAATCGCGCCATAAAGAAATCGCTCTTGCGAGACAAGTGGCCATGTATTTGGCCAAAGAGATGATTGACGATTCTCTCATGAAAATTGCCTCTTCTTTCGGAGGCAAGACCCACTCCACCCTTCTGCACGCATGGAAAAAAATCACCGATCAAATCCAAATCAATGAGTTGTTACGGCGTCAAGTGCAAATGATCCGGCGCAATATCGAAACCGTGTGAATGAAATGGCCTATTTTTCTACTGGAATGGGGTAGGGCGCCGGTTTTTTCTTCAATGCGTCGTAAAGGGTCATGGCTTCTAGGACCATGGAACTGGGGTTTTGCAGATTGGAGGGCAAAATGATTGTATTGCTCTCTTTGGCGAGTTGGCGGAAGGCTTCAATATATTTTTCTGCGATTTGGAGCGATGCAGCTCTTTCGCCGCCCGTGTGTCCTAACGCTTCCGCGATCAATCCGATCCCTTGCGCTGTTGCGTTGGAGAGAGTGATGATGGCGTCCGCCTCGCCGCCTGCGCGGTTGATGCGATCGATTTGGGCCGCTTTGGATTCGTTGATTTGGGCTTGGGCGGATCCTTCAGATTGGTTGATTTGGGCTTGGCGCACCCCTTCTGATTCGAGGATGCGGGCCCGTTTTTGTCTTTCGGCGATCATCTGCAATTCCATCGCTTTGCGGATCTCTTCGGGCATCTTGATGTCTCGGATCTCGTATCTGAGGCACCGCACGCCCCAGGTGAGGGCTGCTTCATTGATCGCCTCGACGATTTTGGCATTGAGCGATTCTCGTTCTTCAAATGTTTTATCGAGGGGGATTTTTCCGATTTCAGAGCGCATGGTCGTCTGCACGAGCTGCGTCAGGGCGTTGATCGGATTGATGACGCCATAGGTTGTGGCCACCGGATCCGAAACTTTCACATAGACGATGCCGTCGAGCACCACGCTGACGTTATCTTGCGTGATCGCCGTTTGTTCGGGCACGTCGATCGCCTCCTCTTTTAAGGAGACGCGATTGGCAATCACATCGATCAAAGGGATGATCCAATTGAGTCCCGCCTCGAGCTTACCGGTATATTTGCCAAAGCGCTGCACGATCCATACCTGCTGCTCGGGAACCACCTTCAGTCCCTGATAGAGGAGACTTAAGAAGATAAGAAGACTAAAAAACAGAATCAGCATAAGGGAATAAGGATAACACAAAAATCTTTTTTGGGAAAGAGGCAGACAAAGCGGACGCCGCTTTGTGCAGACTGGACGAGGAGTGGCTGACATCGAACAGCAACAGGGTGTTCTCTTCTTCGAGCCGATCTTCATAGTATTCATACGATGGAGAAAGAGCTTTGACAAGGGGCGCTTGCATGAGAGAGGCCAAGGCGGCGGCGATCGGGGCAGAATCGGGCATGGGGATCACGACATCGGGATCGGGCCATTCGAGTTGAATCCATTGCAGATAGGCAAATCCTGCGAGCGCATCGACCGCATCGAGGCCCATTAAACGGGCGGGCGATTCGGGGTCAAACACAAAACCTCTCACCATGGGGAGCCGCTTTTTCCCTTCCCTGCATGAGGCGCAATAGCGGGCCTGTTCCTCCAATCCTTGAAAACAGACTTGGCAGTGGTTAGCCGGATCGGGCAGTTCACATAAGAGCCAACAAGGAGGACAAAACCATTTTGTCGCGCACTTGCACCCACAGGCAAGACACACCGAGGGAAACAGAAGCTGCAGGATGGAGGCCGCCATATACACAAATGAACTATGGAATATACTTTGAATCTTTCATTTAAAGCGCGCTCTTTCGCCCATTCGATGCAAGCGGACCCCGCACACAGCGGCTACCCGACGCTGGCAAGCACCCATTTTCGAATCACTCTCGGCATCACTCTCTCGCCTGTGATCACGGGAGCACGAGGAGAACGCGTTGGCCATTGCTTGTCGTCACCCAGTATCTTCCTGCTCGAAAAACAGCTACAGGTTCTGTATACGGGACTTGTGGAGGATTTCCTCCTGGTACAAGTTGTGTATACGGGACTAATTGAACTCCTGGTGCAACACTGACTACAGGTTGTGCATACGGGACTTGTGGAGGATTTCCTCCTAATACAGGTTGTGCATACGGGACTTGTGGAGGATTTCCTCCTAATACAGGTTGTGCATTCGAGACTGCTCGAATATCTGCCATCCTTGTTGCAACCAATGTTTGTAGTTCTCCCGGATTCCTCACTTTTGATAGAGCGTACGGACGTAATCCCTGATCCTGACGAAGCGTCAGCGCGTCTCGCAAATCGTCTAAATAGCGCGAGATACACCCGTTATCTATACCCCTACAGCGCCATGTATGGACTACCTTGTTACTGTGCGTATCCAGATATGTAGCTAATGCTTGCAGTATGTCTGGGTCATAATAATTCTCAAGTATTGCTGCACATGACATAACAGGATCACTTAAAAACATTTCTACCATTGACTTGTGCAGCAATGCGTTCTTTATCTCGTATCTGCCTTCAGAGGAAAGGATCGACATGCATTTGAGCGCCACCCATGGATCTTTGCGCCCTATGTCGCGGAGCCATATCGAATACCTCTGACTCGGCGGCCCAAATAAAATCACGTTCACTAAGCGTGGGTTAATCTGCATAACAACAGATTCCATGAAGGCCTGATTTTGATGAAAGCCACTCTGTTTCATCATCCCGCATTCCCATCGCCGGATTGCCGATCGTTTCTTGTTCAGCTCGTCGCACGTCAGCTCTTGGTTCTTCAATGCGTTGAACTTATTCTCCCATTCCCAGAGCATACCAAGAATAAACTCCTGACGCCCGCCCCAAAAATTCTTGGGCACATGCCGTATAATTACGTCAGGATTTTTGAGGATTGCGGCTTTCACAAACTCTTGCGCATCCCTTGCTCCGTTTATCCCATTTTCTATGAAGACCTTGATTGAGTCATCAATCTGAGCGGCTCGTTGCGGATTTGTCTGAAGTTCAGCCAGCAGGTCATCCAAACTCACAGAGGCAGGGGGTTTGCTCGGGTAATCTATAGGCTGCGGTGCACCACTGCTAGGAATACGTAAACTCATATAAATCCTTTGTTTTTTAACAAAATTATAACAGTTTTTGTTGATTTCATCAAACAAATCATTATATAAAATAATATTAAAATCATTATTTTTACACTAAGCCAAAGAAGCGTCTTCTTTTGAGGTGATATTGGGGATGATCGAGCGCTCCATCGATGGAGAAGCGACCCTGAAACTTTTTACTGAGATAGGTTCAAGGTCCATACGTGGCGGTGGATGGGTATGGAATATACTTTGAATCTTTCATTTAAAGCGCGCTCTTTCGCCCATTCGATGCAAGCGGACCCCGC
>JAGWZL010000003.1 GCA_018968815.1 Verrucomicrobiota bacterium
GAACTCAAAAGTTGGGAATTTGGCAAAGCCGGCACCGCAGGTTTGGGGCAGCGAAGCGGCGCCGAAAAGCCGGGGTCCTCGAAAACCGTTTCGGTTTTTGGGGCAGGCCGTTGCAGCTCAACTTGAATAAGTTGAGCGATGGAGGCGGCCCCAAAAATGCGGATGTCCGGCGCAGCCAAAAACCAACTTTTGAGTGCATTTGTGTATAAAATATAGCTTAAAGATTGGATTGGCGCAAGCGGAGCTTCTGAAAGTATTCGAGACGTTTCTTCATTTCTCTCTCAAAACCTCTCTCGACCGGATGATACAATGTGGGTCGCTCCATGTTAGCCGGGAAATAATTGTCGCCCGAAAACCCTTGAGGTAAATCGTGGTCGTATTGATAGTCTTTCCCAATCCCAAATTGCTTCATCCACTCGGTGGGCGCATTGAGAATCTGCTTCGGCGGATCTAAATGACCTGTATCGGCGGCGAGTTTTCTCGCCTCTCCATAGGCTGTATAGATCGCATTGCTCTTTGGACTCAGCGCGAGATAGATCACCGCCTCCGCTAAGGCGAGCTCTCCTTCCGGCGAGCCGAGCATCTTATAGACATTCCACGCATTGAGAGCGATCGTCAAAGCATGCGGATCGGCCAGCCCAATATCCTCGGTCGCCATGCGAATGCACCGCCTGGCCAAATAGAGAGGATCTTCGCCCCCCTCCAACATCCGAGCCAACCAATAGAGGGCCGCATCGGGATCGGAGCCGCGCACCGCTTTATGCAGCGCTGAGATCAGGTTATAATGCCCCTCTTGATGCCGGTCGTACAGGGGAAGCTTTTTCTCCATTTTCAACCCCCCTTCCAGATTTTCAACCATATTCAAGAGATGGCGCGCATCGCCCTGAGAGTAGGCGATGAGCTGCGCGCGCTCATTTAGGGATAAGTTCAGCGGCGCCACCGATTCCTCATAACGGAGGAGAATCTGCTCCAAATCTTGGGGCCCCAACGGCTCAAGCTTCCAGGCGCGCAACCGAGAAAGAAGAGCGTTATTCAAGACAAAAGAGGGGTTCTCGGTGGTCGATCCAATCAAAATTAAGGTCCCATCTTCCAAAAAGGGAAGGAAAATGTCTTGCTGCGCCCGGTTGAAACGATGGATCTCATCGACAAAGACAATCGTCTGGCGCTGAAAAAGGGGAGACTCCCCACTCTCTTTGAGCAGCTTTTTGAGCTCCTGAGTCGTGTTTAAAACCGCGCTGAGCTGGACGAGAGGCAGCTGAAAGCTTTTCGCATAAAGCCGGGCAATCGTCGTTTTCCCACACCCCGGAGGACCAAAAAACAAAAGAGAAAGGGGTTTCCCGCTGCGCACAATCGCATCGAGCCCTAAGATCACTTCTCGCTGCCCAGACACCTTTTCAAACGCGCTGGGACGCATTTTTTCTGAAAGTGGAACCATCATTTTATGAGAATATCGCAACTCTAAACATCCGGTCAGCAACTTTCTTAACTAATTAAAGATTAGTGTGTTAAAAATAATGTATTTTTATAACAACTTGGCAGTCAATTATTTACATATACGCAATAGATAAATGATGATTTTTTTAGAATTTTTTGATCTTTTTTTGCGATGTCATTTTCTTCAAAAACTGCCCTCAGAACATGTTCTGGGAATCGTTTTTAATTATCGTAATTTTATAAAAAACTAAACAAAATGTCATTATATATTTGAATTTATTGTTAAAAAGTTATATACTTAAGCTTGTAAGGATGAATTGGAGCGCGGGCCTTCCCGCAAGGATCTCCAAACGAGGCTCTGATCTTCTCTTACATATAAGGAGGAAAACAAATGGTTAAACGCAGAAAAAGACGAGCTAAGAAAGCTCACAAGAAAACGCACCGTCGGAAGCACCGCCGAGTGAAGGCACGTAAGACAAAAACTACACGTCGCCGAAGAAAAAGCAAAAAATCCATGAAGAGAAAAGGGACCCACAAAAGACGCAGACGTCGTCGTAAGGCCACAGGTCTTGCTGCAATGATGGCTGAGTAACCTTATTCTCTTTATATTGTATGAGTTAGATCGGGCCAAGCCTGTTCAGGGTTTGCTCGATCTTTTTTTTATATCGCAACCGATTTATTTCCAGTGACCTTCAAAAGTGATTTCCGAGACTTTTTTTCTGGTAGAAGGGGTTTCCCGTTTGAGTAGATCTTCGGGGAGCGTTTCTTTGGGGGCGGGTTTGCCGACGGCGAACATGGCGAGCACCTCGAAGGCGTCTGGTATTTTGAGAGAGGCTCTTGCTTTTTCGTAATCGAAGCCTTGCATGCCGTGGACGACGAGGTTTCTGGCATTGCCTTCTAGGGCGAGATTTTCCCAAGCGGCGCCGGTATCGAAGGCGTGGGTGATCGATGGTTTTTTTGTTTTTTCGAAGATTTTTTCAGAGGCGATGACTCCTAATAGGGCTGCTTTTTCGCACCATAGTTTATTGAAATCGGTGAGCAGGTCAAAAAACAGGGGGAAGTGGGGGGATCCTTTTTTTCCGTAGAGGAAGCGCCAGGGTTGATTGTTGTAAGAGGAGGGGGCCCATCTGGCGGCTTCGAAGAGGGCTTCGATGGTTTCGTTGGGGATGGGTTCGCCGCTCATGGATCTTGGGGACCAGCGGTTGAGAATGAGGGGTTGGATGGGGTGATCGGGTTTTCTTTTGCTATCAAACATAGGTTCATATTTATGGTTGTGGGTGCCAAGAGGGTTTTCGGAATTTATAAATCAGATAGGGGATGATGGACATGATGACGAGAGATCCGATCAAAAATCCTTCATAAAAAAACAGGTTGCCGACATTGAGTTGAGAGGGTGGCAAAAAGCTGATGACGAGGGCAAAGGTGGAGCTGAGGATGCCGAGGGAGGCGACGAACCAGATTCCGTGTTTGCGGTAGGGGATTTTGTAGGGTCTTTCTACATGGCCGTGGCTGTAGCGCAATTTGATGGCGGCGGCAAACATTAAGATATACATGACCAAGTAGATCTGGATGGCGACTGCACTGAGGATCCAAAAGGCGCTGCTGGCGGTGGGCATGAAGAGGAAGACGCAGCTTGCGATTGTGACGATGATGGCCTGAAACACCAGCATATTGACAGGGGCCCCTTTTTTATTGAGTTTTTGGAAGATGGGCGGTAGATCTCCGTGTTTCGAGGTGGCGTGCATGGAGCGCACTGGGCCGATGACCCAGGCGTTGAGTTCTCCGATGGCGCCATAGATGATCATGATGCCGAGGGGGATCATCATCCAATTCAAGTGGAAGTGGCCTAAAAAGCTGGCAAAGGCCTGCATTAACCCTGAGACGAGGCTGATCTGTTCTTTGGGGATCATGATCGCGATCGCAAGGGCTCCGAACGAATAGATCAGAAGCGCTACGATGCTTGCGATTAAGATGGATCTAGGGAAGGTTTTTTGTGGGTTTTGCACTTCGCGGGCATGGGCGGCGGAGACCTCGAGGCCGCCGAAGGCCAAAAAGAGGCCGGTTAGAAACACCAAATTTTGGATATTGCTCACATCGGGGATGAGGGCCTGAGCGGAGAATTCGATTTCGCTGGGATTGCCTTGCGCGATCCAAACCACTCCGAGGACGATGAGGAGGATGCCTGGGATGATGGTTCCGCAAATGACGCCGAAGGCGCTAAACCAGCTCGATACTTTGAGGCCGAGGGTATTGAAGAAGGTGAATGCCCAGAAGCCGCACAGGGTGAAGAGGAGGAGGTACATGCGATGGTTTGCGAGTTCTGGATTGATTAAATAGGCGAGCGCGCTCGCTGAGAAGGAGAGGATGGCGGGGAACCAGGGGACGTTGTGGATCCACTGCATCCAGATGGCGAAAAACCCCCAACCGGGGCCAAACGCTTCTTTGACCCAGATGTAGATACCGCCCGTTTTTGTCCAACCTGTGGCCAGTTCTGCGGCGATCAAGCTGACAGGGAAGAGGAACACGATGGCGACGACGAGGTAGAAGAAGGAGGAGGCGAAGCCGAATTCAGAAACGATGGGAAGATTTCGCAAGGAGGTCATGACGCTGAGGTTCAGAAGGGCCAAAAGGGGAACGTTGAGAAACTTGCGAGGATTGGTGTCCATAACTCTCCTGTATACACAAAAATTTCTGATTTTGTATAGAAAAAAGTTATGAGGATTGAAATATCTAGACGAGAAGTGCTCAACAATCTCATTCGATTTAAAGACAGTCTGTTTGAGGGGTTAGGCACCAAGCATTCGAAAGACGAGCGGATCTACAAAGTCCTTTTCAACTGCAAAAGTGGGGACATGCGTTTTCCGCAAAAGGTGAAGAGTTTGGAATATCAGATTGCCAAAAAGAAGGGGAGAGGGGAGGTTGCATCGGATTGGAGGGAGGCGCGGATCCGTATTTCGAGGAGAGATTCGGAGGGTCCTGCGCAATTTGAGATTTGGGATGCGCAGAACCGTCCTTTGGAGCCGACTGGGATGGCGCCTCTCGCGTGGAGGGTGGTGCGAGAGACTTTGGAAGTGCTCAATGAGCGTGCGAAGCAGGTGGTTGGATATGAGTATGGGATGTTGCCTGAGGAGGCGGTGCTCAGTGATTTGTCATCGATCCATCTTTCCATTCCGGTTGAGCAGATCGAGGATTTGCCTGCGTGGGCGGGAGTGATTGGACGTGAGGATGCTGAGAGGAGGCTGGAGGGGACATCGATCGGCACCTATTTGCTGCGCGAGGGGGATCCTTTGACGCGGGCGATTGGGTTTCATTTTTCTGAAGAGAATCATGTGAAGGTGCATCCCTTTTTACTGACTGTTGTGGAGGAAGACGAGAAGATTTCCGACATGTTAATCATTAAAACGGCGAAAGGCTGGACGTTATACCGCGATGATCCGAATCTCAACGACTCCACCCTCTACCAATACGAAACGACCCCTCAAGGGTTGCTTCACCACATCTCCAACATTGCAAAGACCCCTATTTATAAAAGAGACTGAACCTTACTTTGTAGGCACCTTCTGAAGCGTCCCGATGAGGAGGTAGAGGAAGGTGGCGGCGCTCAGCACGGCGAGTATGGCGGGGAGCTCTTTGTGGGTGGACAAATAACGGATTGTGAAGGTTGCGGTTAATAGAATGGTTAAAATGAACGCGGAATAAAATCCCACCCTACGCCCAGAAAATAGGAGCAGCGCGCTCACAATCAGCAAAGCCCCAAATACAACCCCCATCACAAGAGAAACAAGACTGCCCCCTTTGAAATACCCAATCCAACCTAAACCAAAAATCAGAAGACCATAGATGAATACGACCCACTTTAACATGAAGTCCCCTTGATGCATTGCATCATATACATGGATGCTACATAAAAAACCCAACAGAGAGGATAGAAATACAGCATTCCCGCTGTATGCTCCTTCTTCCACAAAAGCAAGGCTGCAAGCAATGTCGTGCAAAAAAGCAGCAGCAAGGAAACGAGCGCAAGCAAAGGCACCTCAAAGCGAGCCCCCAGTTGAAAGAGAAATTGGGCCAAAAAAACAGATAACTCAAGCTTGAGAACGCGCAAAGAATACCGGCGCCAAAGCGCCCACATTCCAAAGGCTAGAAACACCGCATAGAGAATGGCAAACGGCTGCGCAAATAGCCTCGAAAGAAACACAAACGCAACACACACGGACAGGTAAATCCCAAGACCCACCAGCTGCTCAGGCCGAGTGCGATGACTCGGTCTGACGAAAGAAAAATCAGACTGACTTTCGTGGATTGTCATATCAATGGTTTATCCCATCTACCTATTTTTTCAAAAGGACAAAAGTTGGTTTTGGCTGGCCGGACATCCGCATCTTTGGGACAGCGAAGCTGCCCCAAAAATGCGGATGTCCGGCCAGCCAAGTATCACATTGCAATCAACCAGACCCTTCTACTACACTGGTGGCCATGAAAACTGAAGTCTTGGCAGGAGCCGATTTAAGACGGGCCGTAGAGGCCCTGAAAAATGGCGAACCGGTGATTTTTCCAACTGAAACCGTCTACGGACTTGCCGCCCCCATCTTCCACAAAGAGGCTGTCAAAAAAATATTTACCATTAAAGGCAGGCCACAAGACAACCCCTTAATCGCCCATATATCGAGCTTGGAAGAGGCAGAGGGGATTGGAGAGATCTCAGATGCCTTCCTGAAGCTCGCAGAGGCCTTTTGGCCAGGCCCTCTCTCCATTGTGGTCAGGAAAAAACGGGCCGTCCCCGAGATTGTCTCCGCAGGCCTTCCAACGATTGCGATCCGGATGCCCAGCCACCCCATCGCAAGGAGCCTCATCGAAGAGGTCGGGGTCCCTTTGGTCGCCCCTTCCGCCAACCTCTCCGGAAAACCAAGCCCCACATGCCTCGCCGATTGCTTGGAAGATCTCGACGGCAAAGTGCGGCTGGCGGTCGATGGAGGAGAATGCGAGGTGGGCATCGAATCGACCGTGATCGGCTTGCTTCCAGAACCGGTCTATTTGCGGCCAGGCGCGATCACCAAAGAGGCCATTGAAAAAGTGCTCGGACAAACGGTTTCGGATCCGCTGCCGAATGGCCCCATTTTATCGCCAGGGATGAAATACCGCCACTACGCCCCAAAGGCCAAAGTGCATCTTTGCTTCAGAAAAGAAGAGTGGCGAGAGCCGCTGATTCAACCCAATGCCAAAACCCTCTATGCCCTTCTGCGAGACGCCGATCGAAAAAATGTTTCGGACATCTACGTGGATTGCAACGAGCAGATTCAAAAAGATGCCGCCATCATGAATCGATTGTTGCGCGCGAGTGGACAAATCCATTAATATATTATTTATGAATGACCGCGTCATTGAACCTTCCGAAATCATCATTGAAAAAACTCATAAACCGCAAGAAAACATCGTCCACGTCAATCCCTGGATTCGCTGCATTGCCCGGTTTTTCGATTACTCGCTCTTCTGTTTAGTGTTGCTCGGCATTAAGAAGCTCTGCCACGATCACATTCCCCTCCGATCCTATGATCGTTTCATCCCCTTCGAATTCTTTGTCTGGATTCCGGTCGAAGCTGTGTTGCTCAGCACTTGGGGCACAACGCCAGGAAAATGGTTTTTGAAAACCAAACTCAAAGCGGGGAAAAGAAGGGCGCTCCATTTTTCCATGGCTCTGAAAAGGAGTTTCAATGTCTGGTTTCGGGGACTGGGCATGGGCATCATCGGCCTCAACTTCTTTTGCCTGGCATTGGCTTATCAAAGATTAAAAATGCTCAAAATCACCAGCTGGGATCGAGAAGATCATATTCAGGTAACTCACTATCCGATCGGGAGATGGAGAATCTATGTAGCGGTTTTTGTTGCAGTCGCCGGGCTAATGTACTATATGCAAGGAAAAGGAACCAAGACGTCCAACCATGCAGAAAGATTCATTCGACCCATCCATGAATATCCTTCATCGGAGATCGCCGCAGCTCGACCACATCTTTTCACCTAAAACAGTGGCCGTCGTTGGCGCGACTGAAAATGAGGGGAGCGTCGGCAGAACGGTCATGCAAAATCTCTCCTGTTTCAAAGGAGAGGTGTTTCCGGTCAACCCCAAAAGACCCTCGGTTCTCGGAATCAAAGCCTATCCCGACCTGAAAAGCATCCCCAAAAAGGTGGAGTTGGTCGTCATTGTCACACCTGCAAAAGCGGTCCCTCAAATCATCAGCGAAGCCGCCGATCTGAAAATCCCCGCCGCCGTGATCATCTCCGCCGGCTTTAAAGAGATGGGCCCGCCCGGGATCGCCCTCGAACAGGAAATTCTCAAGCACGCTCGCAGAAGCCAAATGCGGATCATCGGCCCCAACTGCCTCGGCGTCATGAATCCGATCAACCAATTCAATGCCACTTTTGCCGCCGGCATCGCCCATCCTGGAAATATTGCATTCATCTCCCAATCGGGAGCCCTGTGCACTGCTGTTTTAGATTGGAGTCTCAGCGAAAAAGTAGGCTTTAGCGCCTTTGTGTCAATCGGATCCATGGTCGATGTCGATTGGGGCGATCTCATCGACTATTTTGGAAATGATCCCCACACCCAGAGCGTTTTGATTTACATGGAAAGCATCGGGAACCCCCGCTCCTTTTTGTCCGCAGCGCGGGAAGTGTCATTGACCAAACCGATCATTTTGATCAAAGCGGGCAGATCGGCTGAATCGGCCAAAGCGGCCGCGTCTCACACGGGCGCGCTCGCTGGTAGCGATGAGGCTTTTAGCGCTGCTTTAAAACGGGTCGGCGTGTTGCGCGTCGATACGATTGCAGAGCTTTTCAGTTTGACCGAAAGTTTGGCCAAGCAGCCAAGACCTAAGGGCCCCCACTTGACCATTGTCACCAATGCAGGCGGTCCGGGCGTGATCGCAACCGACGCGCTCGTCGCAAGCGGCGGTAAACTCGCCGCTTTGTCCAAGCAATCGATGGATGAGCTCAACGCCTTTTTGCCTGCGCCTTGGAGCCACAACAATCCGGTCGACATTTTGGGAGACGCCGACTCGACGCGCTATGCGAAAGCGATCGAGATCATCGCCAAAGATCCAGATACAGATGGGATTTTGGTCATCTTGACGCCGCAAGATATGACCGATTCGGTGGGAACGGCTGAGCAGCTCAAACGATTTGCACACATTGGAAAACCCATTTTGGCAAGCTGGATGGGCGCGAAAAGCGTCGCGAAAGGGGACGCCATTTTAACCGAAGAGGGGATCCCTTCCTTCTCCTTCCCAGATATGGCGTGTAAAACGTTTGCAAACATGTGGAATTACACATTCAATCTCACCCAAATTTACGAAACCCCCAAAGCGGTTCCAAGCGAAACCAAGCATCGGGATTTAGAGGCGATGTTTAAAAAAGTCCTCTCTGAAAACCGGACGATTCTCGATGAGGTCGAATCGAAAAAGGTATTGGCCAGCTACAACATTCCTTGCACGCCTACAGAAGTGGCCCACAATCCCAAAGAGGCGGCTCAATTGGCGAAGGGGATGGGTTTTCCAGTCGTGTTAAAAGTCTATTCCAAGACGATCACCCACAAAACAGATGTGGGCGGCGTCAAACTCAATCTGCCAAGCGTGGAAGCGGTGGAAAAGGCCTATCAAGAGATCGAATCTTCCGTATATAAGCTCGTCGGGAAAGAGCACTTTCAGGGCGTCACCGTGCAGCCGATGATCAAGCTCGAGGGGTATGAGCTGATTTTGGGCAGCACCGTCGACTTGGAATTTGGTCCTGTGATGCTCTTTGGATCGGGAGGACAGCTCGTCGAAGTCTATAAGGACCGCGCTTTAGGCCTGCCTCCCTTGACGACCACGTCTGCAAAACGGATGATGGAGCAGACAAAAATCTTCGAGGCGCTCAAAGGGGTGCGAGGACGAAAGGCCATTGATCTCAAAAAACTGGAAGAGATCCTCGTTCAATTCAGCAACCTGATCGTAGAGCAGCCTTGGATCAAAGAGTGCGATATCAACCCGCTCCTCGCATCGCCCGATCGATTGATCGCTCTCGACGCACGCGTGATTTTGCACGACCCCAAAACGAAAAAAGAGGACTTGCCTAAACCGGCGATTCGACCCTATCCCGTGCAATATGTGGAGCATTGGAAATTGAGCGATGGGACGCCGGTGACGATTCGCCCCATCCGCCCTGATGATGAACCGGCTATGACTCGCTTTCACAAAGATCTTTCCAAAGAAACTGTGAGACAAAGTTACTTAGAAGAGGTCCATTACGACGAGAGAGTGGCCCATCACCGCCTCTTGCGCATCTGCTTTAGCGACTACGACCGAGAAATCACTTTGCTCGTAGAAAAAGGAGACGAAATTTTAGGAGTGATCCGCCTCACCAAACTGAGCGGCACTCAAGAGGCGACCTTTGCTTTAACCATCAAAGATCCATGGCAAAAAAAGGGGATCGGTCAAAAGCTGATGGAAACTATGCTCATGGCTGCAAAAGATGAAAAAGTGCAAAGCATCAAAGCCTATATGCTCGACGAAAATACGGGCATGCAAGCCCTGTGCAAACATTTTGGCTTTCGCCTCACCAAACAGGGAAAAAGGGTCTTGGCTGAGATCTCGTTCGTTTGATGCGGATGCTTGTACAGTTCTGGGCAAAAAATATCTAGATGTATTAAGATCTTTTTTATGAAAAGAGCGTATACTTTTGGATTTGCCATTTTGATCGGCTTTCTGATCTGGCTTTTGCCTAGACCGGAAGGGGTGCAGCCGCAAGCATGGAATCTGCTCGCGATTTTCGTTGCGACGATGATCGCGGTGGTTTTGCGGCCCTTTCCGATGGGGTTTGTCTCTGTGATGGCGCTTGCCGTGACGGTGGCCACAGGCACGTTGAGCTTTGCCGATGCGTTTAGCGGATTTAGCAATGATGTAGTTTGGCTGATTGTGTTTGCCTTTTTTGTGGCTCGCGGGTTTATTGCTACGGGCCTTGGCAATCGTCTTGCCTATAAAGTCATGAGTATTCTCGGCAAAAACAGCTTGGGATTGGGGTATGGTCTTGTTGCGACCGATTTAATTTTAGCGCCCGCGATCCCCAGTGTGACCGCGCGGATTGGCGGCATTGTTTTTCCCATTGTCAAGGGGCTCGCCCAAATCTTTACTGGCGCGTCTCACGATCCGAGAATGGGCGGCTTTCTGACTTTGACCTCTTATCAAGGTTCGGCGATTACGAGCGCCATGTTTTTGACAGCTATGGCGGGCAATCCATTGATTGCAGAACTTGCCAGGGGGCAGGGGATTGAAATTACCTGGGGCATTTGGGCGATTGCCGCTCTTGTGCCGGGTTTGATCAGTCTTGTGGCCATTCCTTCGCTGCTCTTTTATCTGATTTCGCCGACGATTCGGAAGACGCCGCATGCCAAAGAGATGGCCTCTAATAAGCTCAAAGAGATGGGCCCCATGAGTTCCAAAGAGTGGATCATGCTGGGCACATTCGTTTTGATGATTATTCTTTGGATCATCGGCCCAAAAATTGACATGAAGGCGCCGATTGCAGCGATGATCGGGCTGATTATCTTGCTCTTTAGCGATATTCTGACGTGGAAAGATGTGATTGAAGAGACGAGCGCTTGGGATACCTTCATTTGGTTTGCCACATTAGTCACTCTTTCTGGATTTCTCAACAAGCTGGGTCTTTCTACTTGGTTTAGCTCTCAAGTTGTCTTTTATGTTTCCGGCTTCTCTTGGATCACCGGTTTCCTCCTCATCGCTTTGCTCTATTTTTATACTCATTATTTCTTTGCCAGCGCGGTCGCCCATATTGGGGCGATGTTTGCGCCGCTTTTGATCATTGCGGTTGCTTTGGGAACGCCTCCCCAGTTGGCTGTGCTGACACTTGGCTTTTTCAGCAACTTGTTTGCGGGGCTGACCCATTATGGATCGGGTCCTGCGCCTATTTTGTTTGGCACAGGATATGTCACGGTCGCGACTTGGTGGAAGTTTGGGTTTATCGTAAGTGTAGCTAACATCGCGATTTGGCTCATTGTCGGCGGCCTTTGGTGGAAAATTCTCGGCCTTTGGTAAAAAAAAAGTCTTGCAGCAATATGCGTTCATTCTCATAGTCCAAATTAAGAGGCTTTTGAGGAGCGTATGAAGAAACTAGTGATTATTTTTGCATTACTTGTTGAGAGCACAACTCTTGCGGCCATGGTACGTGCGGGGGTTGATGTGGGGCCGCAGCCTGTCGATGGATACTACTATTATGGGTACGACGATTGGTATGGTCCTGGGTATTACTATGGGGTGTATTACAACGACTATCCTGCGTATTATGCTTGGAGGCGGCAATACTACTATGGCGGGCCCTATTATTACCGCTATCGCCATTATGATGGACATCACCATGGGCATGATCATGGCGGCGGCCATGGTGGCGGTCATCACCACTAAGAGACTGTCTAACACAAAAAATCGATCTCGGAATATAATGCGTTTATGTTCCGAGAATTTCTTCCCAAGTCCTTTCTGATTTTGCGCAAGGGCTACTCCTTTGCGCTGTTTCGCAAAGATTTGACGGCGGGCGTGACGGTTGCGATTATTGCGTTGCCGCTTGCGATGGCTTTTGCGATTGCTTCGGGCGTCACGCCTGGGCAGGGGATTTTTACGGCTATTATTGCCGGTTTTTTGATTTCGGCGCTGGGCGGTTCTCGCTATCAAATTGGGGGGCCTGTTGGGGCGTTTATTGTCATTTTGTACGACATTATTCAGCGGAACGGTTATGAGGGGCTGGCGGTTTCGACTCTGATTGCCTCTGTCATTTTAGTATTGATGGGGCTTTTTCGTTTGGGGTCGTGGATTAAGTATATTCCGCATCCTTTGGTTGTGGGTTTTACAACGGGTCTTGCGGTGATTATTTTTTCCTCTCAGATTAAGGATTTTTTTGGGTTAAAAATGGGAACGCCTCCTGCGCCATTTGTAGAGAAATGGGCCGCCTATATTCATGCTTTTCCGACTTTGCATCTGCCTACATTGTTTTTGGGGCTTGCTACTTTAGCGGTGATTCTTCTGATTCGCAAGTTTATTCCGAGATTGCCGTGGGGGATTGGGTCGATTGCGGTGGCCACGCTTGCGGTTTATGTGTTGGATTTGGATGTGGAGACGATTCAGTCTCGATTTGGGCAAATTCCGAACAGTTTGCCGCGTCCTGCGTTTCCTTCTTTTGCGATTCCGCTTGAGCGGTGGCCAGAAATTTTCACGGATGCGATTACGATTGCGTTTTTGGCTGGGATTGAATCGTTGCTTTCTGCGGTGATTGCTGATGGGATGATGGGGACGCGTCACCGATCGAACAGTGAGTTAGTGGGGCAGGGGGTTGCGAATTTTGCGTCGGTGTTGTTTGGGGGGATTCCGGCATCGGGTGCGATTGCGAGAACGGCGGCCAACGTCAAAAGCGGAGCGCAAACGCCGATGGCGGGGATGATTCATGCGATCGTGCTTTTCCTTTTTATTCTCTGTTTGGCGCCGATTGTGAGTCAAGTGCCGTTGGTTGCATTGGCTGCAGTGTTGATCATGGTGGCGTGGGTGATGGCTGAAGTGGGTCATTTTATCCATCTTCTCAAGGCGCCGATTGGGGATATGGCGGTGCTGGCAACCACATTTTTGCTGACGGTTTTCGTCGATATCACTGTTTCTGTCCTTTTTGGGACCATTTTGGCCTGTTTTTTATTTATGAAGCGGATGAGCGATTGTTCGAAGCACACATCTTTGACCAAGCTTTTTCAGGAAAAGTCATCTGAAGCCTATGATCCAGATGCGTTGGAGCACAAATCGGTGCCGTCGAATGTGGAGGTGTATGAATTTCAGGGGCCATTTTTTTTTGGTGTGGCCGATGTGCTCAAGGATGTTTTGAACAATTTTGAGAAGCCGCCGAAGATTTTCATTCTTCGGATGCGTTTTGTGCCGTTCATTGATGCTTCTGGGATGAATGCTCTGAAGGAGTTTTACCACAAATGTCAGCGGAGTGGGACAACGCTTTTGCTGTCTGGGGTGAAGGGGCAAACGCAGCTTGATCTTTCTTCCTACGGCCTCACAACCCTCATCGGCCCCGACCACATATTCCCCCACATCGACGAAGCCTTAAGTAGAGCCCGTTATCTCGGAGAAGAGATAGAAAAAACATAAGAGAGAGAAGAAATAGACGTCGGGCATGCTACGCGCGACTACGCGCGCTGCGCCCCCGCGCCCAGCAGGCTTCATCTCGCTTCGATAAAACGCGTGCTCGGCTCGGGGGTGTGCAAAGCACTACCCCCACGCCCGAAACGGGCTCTCGCCTGCGCTGCGTTTTCTCTTTGCGAGATGAAGCCAAGGGCTGGCGCGTCGGCCCCACCTTCGGTGGGTCCCCCCGCGCGCCAGGCATAAGGGGGAGGCCCCCTTCGCATCCCCCACGCTACCGCGTACATACAATCATGTTCATCAGTGCACATCCCACCTGAGGTCAATGTCCTGCAATGGCCTATGGATCGAACTTCTTCCAGCCCGCGATACCGATGGATTCGTTGACCACCTCGCGTCCCACGCCGATGCGCAAGCCGGAAGGGCCGAAGCCCCCAACAACGAAGTGGAACAAGCTCCAGTAAAGGTCCTGGCGAAAGATCGAAGCGTCCTCTTTGCAGCGCGTGTAAGTCTCAGGGCTGTTGTTGAAACACCGTGTTCCTGAATGTCGATGCTCCCAAAGAATTGCCCTTGCTGCGTCAAAAACACCTGGAATTGTATATCCTGAAGGTAATAACTTTAGTTGAGCATCATAGGACTTATTTCTGCTTCCAGGAATCACACCTTTTGTCATGACCGCATAACAAAAGTTTGGTTCAGCAGGAGGTAAGGCTGTAGGCATAGCAAGTAGGTCTCGCCTTTCGTCTGGCACAAACAATTTATATCCAGGTCCCCCAGAATCTTTATCAAGCTGATCCAGAGAGATTAAAGTTGAAGGAATGGGATCGTCGTTAATAGCTACCTGTGGAAACAAAGGGACGACAATATGCGTTTCCGATCTTTTTTTTCCGGGCCAAATTGTACAATCTCCCTCTAGAAAATCTTGGAGTGCTCTTGGATAGGGCGGCAAATTGATTGTTTTCGCAGCAGCCCACTGTTTTTTACGTATCACATCAGATATAAGTGGCATTTCTACTTGGTTACGAAAAAGCGTCTCCCACTCAATCTGCCCAGCACCACGTGCTCTTTCTGCCGCTGTTAATAGCAGTTCCTTTTTTTCTTTTGAGTCTTTGATCAAAGGAATTAATTGTTGATACGCATCCCATCGATCAGGAGCATGTGCAATGATTTGTTTATAGATAAAGATACTGTCGTCGGAGTTATTTTGAGCTGAAGCCTCCTTCATAGCCCACTCTATATTTTCAAGAGATGGACAGGATTGGAGTTTAAGTCCTGCGATTAACGAACTGAAGTCGTCCCTTTCGCAAAATTTTAAAGTTTCGATTGCCTCTTGAATTTTGTTTTCCTGGAGCTGGTATAAACTTAAATAAAGACGGCTTAGAGTGGCTTTTGTTGGTTCTCTCAATTGATCATAGAGCGTCGGAATAGGAGCATAATCTGCTGACGCATTTGTATGCTGCAGTGCGCTTCTATAACATGCTAGAGCTTCAGTATAATCTTTGCCAGCGATACACATTTGGGCCAGTTCAAAGTATTTGGCTGCGCGTTGCTGGTTTTGGCCCTTAAAATGAGAGCAGGTAGGGACAGGATCTTTTGGCAGTCGCTCATCGACAAACCTTCGCAGATCATAAACGGAAGTCAGTTGAGTCAGGGAAGCTTTGCATGTTGGGCAAGAGTTGCTCCGAGTCTGCCACTGTTGGAGTAGAGCTTTCTCGAAAAGGTGTCCGCAATTTGTCACCACAGGATCTTTGGGGAACTCGGCTGTAATGGGACAATTGAGCTTGCTTAACTCGTCGTTCAGAATCCCCAGCGTGACCTTTCGGACCGCTTCCTCAATTCGAGCGGTGCACAGCTCAAGAGCGGTTGGCTGCGGATGGGCGGGAGGCAGGCAATCCACATTGCGGGAACCAGTAGTTCTAATAGGACAACACATGATCAATTTCCTTGTGGGAAATATTTTGCGTCACACACTTAGTTTAGTGCAATAAATGAACGCTTGAAATCCTGGGCTATGAACGTATCTCGACATTCAGAATTTCTGGATACATTTATAGATATCGTCCTCCCCTTTGATTTGGCTTTGCCTCGCAGACTGTCTCTTATTTGACTAGGGTTCTTATCGGATCTCGAGCTTATCCAGGTAAAAAGTTTCAATCGATTTTTCGGATAAGTTCATAGACTGGATCAAACCAGTCGTTATAAGACGCTAGCATGAAAATAAAAAGTGGATAAATTTTAATTTAAAAATCAACATGGATAGTATAGAATTATATATAGGAGATCTTTGTAACAAATAGATATTAACGTAATTAAAAAAAGGATAAAAAAATGGAACAAATCACAGCAATTACCAATTTGAATGTAGAATCAGCTTCATTGGCCACCCCAATGTCTAACACGAGCTGGCAACAGTTGTTAAGTGAAACTGCTGATGCTTTTACAGGCCAACTCGAGCAAGTGAATGATCTCATACGAGCAGCAGAGAAAAATCCTAACCAAAACAAAGCCGAGCTTGTAGCGTTAGGACAATTAAAATCCGATTTGCAAAACGCGCAACTTCAGTTTGAGGCGTATGAGACCCTCCCTCCTTCAAGTGGCAACGCTCAAGCCATTGCAGCGCTTTTGGCCACCACCTCAGTCGAGGGTCGCGATTTGATCCCCTCAGATCCTAACGCATCTCGCGACGGGTTTGCTACGAGAGCCGACTCAATTTACAACGAGTTCAGCGCTTTGGCCGACCAATTTGAAAACATGTTCGCTTGACCACGAGGCGCATAATTTTTTGCACCTCAAAGCTCCCCTATCAACAGGGGAGCTCTTGTAAAGCCCCCCTAGAGAGGCTTCCGGCCCAAAGACATCCCATAGGTTCTTGTTCAGTGTTACGAATGAGATCCACGTCACACACGATGCGTTGACTTTCAAAGAGACGCACAATGCATGATTCCCCAAATGCAATTCTCCGCGCCTTTGAGCACTTTTTTCTCAGGGACAAACGTTTGCCGAATGGAGAGGATCTGCACTGATTAATATGCGCGGGTAGCGTGGGGGATGCGAAGGGGGCCTCCCCTTTATGTCTGGCGCGCGGGGGGACCCACCGAAGGTGGGGCCGATGCGCCAACCATTCAACTTACGCGGGGGATGGGCATTGATGAACATGATTGTATGTGCGCGGTAGCGTGGGGGATGCGAAGGGGGCTTCCCCCTTATGCCTGGCGCGCGGGGGGACCCACCGAAGGTGGGGCCGACGCGCCAGCCCTTGGCTTCATCTCGCAAAGAGAAAATGCAGCGCAGGCGAGAGACCGTTTCGGGCGTGGGGGTAGTGCTTTGCACACCCCCGAGCCGAGCACGCGTTTTATCGAAGTGAGATGAAGCCTGCTGGGCGCGGGGGCGCAGCGCGCGTAGTCGCGCGTAGCATGCCCGACGTCTATTTCTTCTCTCTCTTTCTTTTTCTTTCTCTCTATGCTTATTATCTGATGTCTTGGGTGGCGGGGAGTGAAGGAAGTGCCTCTAAACATTCTCGCAGAACGACTCCCTTCTCGTTTTGAGAGTCAATCTCTTTGAGAACATGCTGTTGAGCATAATGGTCGATTAAAGGGGCCGTTTGTGAACGATATACTTCAAGCCGCTGACGAACCACCGCCACTGTATCGTCCGCCCTCTGAAATAATAAACCCCCACAAACATCGCAAATCGCCGCAACCTTCGGAGGATCAAAGGTCTTGTGATAGGGCCTTCCACAATCTTTACAAGCAATACGCCCAGTAATCCGCTCAACAATCCGCTCATCAGGAAGATTCAGGTTGAGCACCACAAGCTGCACTTTGCCGATCAGCCGCTCATCAAGAGATCTCGCTTGCAAAAGCGTGCGCGGAAAACCATCGAGAATATACCCCGCCTTGCAATCTTCTTGCGACACACGATCAAAAAGCATGTTCAAAACGAGTTCGTCAGGAACCAAATTCCCTCGGTCTATGTACTCTTTCGCCTGCTTCCCAAGCAGCGTTTGTTGCCGAAAATGCTCGCGAAAAAGATCGCCCGTCGAAATGTGCGGAATCCCAAGATGCACACTCAATGGCCCCGCATGCGTCCCCTTGCCAGCCCCAGGAGGCCCCATCAAAATCACCACAAGAGGCTTTTGACTCTCGACACGAGAAACCACAGACGCATGAGCGCTCAATACACCGACCATAAATATGAATCCAATTAATCGTTTTAGCATGGCAATCAGCCATGATAGCGACTATCCCTATTATTTACGAGATGTTTATGTGAAACGTCTTTCCCGTCTTAATGGAATTGCTAATCGCGCAATCCTTGATCGCACTATCAAGAATTTTCTTTGTCTTCTCCCGATCAGAAGCGCCCGTAATGTCAAAAAATACATCGGCCTGCGTCATCACAAAACCCGTTTCCCCAGGAAGCCGGTCCAAAGTCAATTGCACACGCCCCCGAATCTCTTGAAACGTCAATCCCGATTTTTCCGCATATACCTTGAACGTCGCAATCAAACAATTGAGCAGCGCCAACCCAAAAAAATCCTCAGGAGAATACCCATTGCCAGGTCCCATAAATTCAGGCGGAATCGCACACGCAATCGGAGAAAGCTTGTGCGCTTCTCCTTTCCATTGAGAAGCAATCCCCGAACTCGCAAGAGCCCTCACTTCAAAAGTCATAGGAAACTTGATCATACCTTATTGGGATATCAGATCGCCCCATTATAATCATTATTTTTGTTGAAAAATGCTCCGCAGAAGAGTATACTTTCCCCTACAACGAGGAATTGATGATGGATCACACACCGAATCAAACAACTGTTCTTGATGTGACAAAAGGTCTCGGTTTTGGCTTCCTTTACCATCCCGTGATCGGATTAAAAAGAAATGGAAAACGGATCCCCTTGATCCCCCGTTTGCCTATGCTGCGACCCAAAAAAATAAAAAAAATCTTGTAATCCCACCCCAAGCCATGTTAATACAACTTCTCTTCACACAAAATGAGGTGTTGTTTGGTACATGCCATCTTGCTCCCTAAAACATGCGCCCTGTTAAAAGGCGAAACTGAGAAAAGGGTATTAGACATCTTGCTCGACCGGTTATCCCAGAAAAAAATTTCTTGGGAGACATTCGAAAGCCAAGTCGAGGATCCCGCGCTGCTCACACGACTCACTTCCCGATATCTTTCCCGCACTCTTCTCCACTTAGCCGTGTTGGAAAATCGACTCAATTGGATCGAGCTCTATAAAGATGAACCGCTCCTCAAGACGCGCCGGGATCAATTGGGGTTAAGCCCTTTGGATCTGGCCCATCTTTTGCACCGCAAGGAAGCTCTTCAGATCCTCCAATCTCCTACAGATATGCACAAGGTTCCTGAGTACCCAGCAATCGATCATTTCGAATATCTCCAGGCTCCGATTTTTGAAAACAAAGAGGGACTTGAAGAGGTGTTAGCCACCGTCGCCAAGTCCAAAAATGAAGATAAAATCCCAGCGGAAAAAATTTGGTTGGGCATCTACTTCGATAAAGAGATTCTAAACAGTTTGCATCCGCCCATCGAGATCCGAAAAATCAACGACCGAGTCGGTTGTGGAGTGTTCACCTTAAAACCGATTCCTCCTTGCACTTTTGTAGGGGAATATGCCGGAATCATCCAACAAAGAGCGCCCAAACAACTGAAGGAAAAGAAATACTGTTTGCGCTACACGATTTGGGAGGGGAAAAGAAATTTTTGCATAGACGCAGAGCACTTGGGCAATTTCACCCGCTTCATCAACCATAGCGCCCGACCCAACCTGGGTGTGCAGTCTCTGTATTGGAGAGGCATTCCGCGGATGGTGTTTCTCTCTTTAAGAGAGATCGGCGCAGGGGAGCAGCTTACGTTTGATTATGGCTCCCATTACTTAAAGCACCACCATAAAGAATTAACCGATGATTTTTGAAAAAGAAGGGCGCCAGATCTCTTTGGAAGAATTCGAAAAGCTGACGGGCGCCAAGTGGAAGAGGGCTCTCGAATTTGAGAATGAAAAGATTCTCTCCGAACTGAAAAGGCGATGTGAAAAGCTCTATCGCAAAGGAGAGCTGACGGTGGAACAGGCTTGGCTAGGGAAATATTTCGAAAGCGATATTGTGAACCAAAAAGAGCCCCATGTAGCCATCCGCTATATTGATCCGCAGTTGGGCTGGGGGGTTTTCGCTCTTCAGGATTTCAGAAAGATGGAGTTCGTCGCTGAATATGTGGGCAAAGTCAGAAAAAGAAAAAAAGAGGACGAGAAAAACGCCTACTGCTTCGAGTATGCGCTGTGCGCGGGTCTGTCTTCTCCCTATACCATCGATGCCCAAGAGCAAGGAGCCGTAGCCCGCTACATCAATCACAGCGATACCCCCAACCTCAATTCGGCTCTCGCTACATTTGACCATTTGAGCCATGTGATTCTCTTTGCAAAAGAACCGATTGCGAAAGGGGCCCAGCTGTGTTACGATTATGGACCCGATTATTGGTCCAAACGGAATGCGCCTCGCTCTCTATGAGAAAAAAGATCTTTTGCACCCTTTTTGCAGCCTCTCTTTGGGCGACCGTGAATGAGCCCTTGCGGTGGGAGATTTTTTCAGGCTACCGGAACGACCGGATCCACTGGCATCTGCAAGAGCCAGGTGAAGAGGGGGCGCTCACATTGAGCGAGGTCTATCGAGACGTGCAATATTGGCTGAATGGGCTCGTTCTCAAAGCGATCCATCGCGATCTGGTCGTTTTTGTCCGGGGCGCCTACGGGGCCTTCGGCAAGGGAAAGTTAACGCAACGCTATGAGCCGATGAACCCCGCTGACCCCCATATTCACTCATCCACCGATGGCTGGTGCGCCGATGCATCGGGCTATGTTGGCTATGCGGTCAATCTCACAGCAGACCGCCCCTACAAAGTGCTCCTCGTGCCGTTGATTGGGTACGCAGGTTATTTTGAGCAAATTCATAAAATGGCTCTGTCAGAACATTTTCGATTGGTATGGAATGGATGGTTTATCGGAGCTCAATGGATCTTTGAGACAAGCGGGCCCGCCATTTTTACAGCCGGTTGGTCCTACAATATGATGCATAACCGAGCGCATACCCATGTTGGGGAGACTTCATTGAAAACCAGTTCGGGTGGCAACAAGGGGCAACTCGGCTGGGCCCAAATGGACTGGCGGATCGGATCCTTGTGGAGAATCGGTCTAGGCGGGGAGATGCTCTACCTGACCACCCGCATTGTCGATGCAGCGCTCTCAAGCGGCCCCGATCAAAAATTCAAACTCCGCTGGATTCCTATTTCCGGCTGGGTACAAACATCGAGGACTTTTTAAATGAACGACCCCCATTCTTACGCGCGTCTGCCTCCGAAGGATCAACTCATCATGGGAGCTCATGCCATCGATGAGCTGCTCCGCTACGCCCCAGAAAAAATCATTCAAATCTACACCGTTCAAAATAAAAAAAGCCCCCTTTTGCAAGAGGCGAAAGCATTGGGAGTGCAGATTTTGACCGTTTCAGAATCGACTCTCACGAAAATGGCCGGATCGGACTCCCATCAAGGGTTTGTCGCCCACATTCGGGGGCGCACCTTTTTAGACGTCGAAACGTTTCTGGAAACGGCTCCAGAGCAATCGCTCGTGCTGATGATGGATCAGATTTTCGATCCCCAAAATTTTGGAGCGCTCATCCGTTCAGCCGAGTGTTTTGGGGCCTCTGCCGTCGTCTGGTCCAAAAATCGGGGGTCCGATTTGACGCCAACCGCCTCCAAAGCCAGTTCCGGCGCCAGCGAATTGATCCCGCTCATTCGCATCTCCAATCTGGCGAGCGCAGTCGATGCCTTTAAAAAAGGGGGGTTTGAAATTGTAGCCGCTTTGCTAGATCCTAAGTCCGAATCGGCCTACACTTTTCAGTGCCCAGAGAGAACGGTTTTGATTGTCGGGTCGGAAGGGGAGGGGATTCAGCCGCTTCTTCGCAAAAAGGCAGACCGGTCGGTCTACTTGCCCATGCAAGGCAAAATCAGCTCTCTCAATGTGGCCCAGGCCACAGCGGCTCTCTTAGCCTTGTTTCGGAGGACGGGGCCAAGGTAACGAGATGCTCGTTTGCCCATGCCCTGCAAGCCACGCGGCTACATCGATTTCCAACACTTTGGCTTGATCCACGACTTCCATCAGTTCGACCCAAGATTTGGACAGGGAGGCCTCATCGATGAAAGCTAACACCTGATTGTAATAGCCATCTTCCGTATCGACCAGCCCTTCATCAATGCAGCGGCTTAAGTTCATTTGGATCGCTTTTAAATTGTCGACCACATCGCTTTTAGCTTCAAGGAATTCGAGATCTTTTGCCATGGGCGCCCTACATTTGTTGGAGGATTTCTCCTGCCAGGATGAATAGAGCAAAAGCCATTAAAATGACAAGCATGGTTTTACCGCCTGGCAGTTGCATTTGTTCGTGGCCATAGCGCTTGATGTATCTGCCGACCCAAGCGAGCAGGGGAGGCATGAGGCCAAAGAGAAAGGCGCAGCTGATGCCGCCGGCATAACCGAGGGCCACCAAAAAGATATTGGGGTAGATGATCGCGAAAATCACAGGGACCCCAAAGACGAGAAGGCATAAGGTGAGTCGTTTGCCCCCTTTTTTCTGCCATTTCAAACCATCCGCTAAAAAGTCGAAGAAGGAGAGGGCGAGGGGAATGAACGAGGTGGTCAGGGCAAAAAAGGCAAAATATTTCCCGATGTTAAATACGGTTGGAATGAGCTGTTTGAGCGGGCCAATTGCGTTTTGACCCTGTTTGCCCGCCTCGATCAACCCTCCCGGTCCTTCAACAGGAATGATCCCTAAGATGACCAACTCCCAAAGGCCGTAAATGAGCAGGGGAATGGAGGAACCCAAAATGATGGCGAGCCTGATTTTTTTTACATTGCGCTCCATGTAGGTCATGAGCGTTGGGATAATGATTTGATAAGTGAATGCGGTGAAGAGGATGGGGAAAGCGATCCAGGCCCGTCCCCAATTCGCATAGTTCAGCAAATGGGCATCGATATGCTGGATAGACACGCCCACAAAGGCAAAATAGCTGATGACCACTCCGCTAATCAAAATCATATTTAACCGGTCCACTGAGCGAGCGCCCAAATAGATCACAGGCGCCAACACTCCAGAGTAGATCACGACAGCCAGCCAATTCGGGAGCGCCCATCCGGTGATATCCAGAAGGACCGCACCCCCTCCGGCTGCATGGGCGATCATCACTGTCCCGAAGAGAAACAGGTAGATGACCCAAAAGATGCCTTTGCCGATCGGGCCTAAAATTTTTTCAGCCATGGAAATGAAGCTGGTGTCTTTGGGCATCCAAAGGCTCACCTCTAACAGCAACAGGCCTGTGCACAGCATGAAAGCCCAGCACACAAGATAGATAAAAATAGAGGGGACGAATCCTGCAGGGCCCGTGGCGACAGGAAGAGCGAGCATCCCTACGCCAATCGCCGTACCAGCGATCAACAAAGTTCCCCCGACAACGTGACCCATGGAATGCATGACTCTCATAAAACCCCTATTTTTGCTGAGAGCATAACAGATCTGTCTGAAAAAGGGGAATGTAAATGAAGAAAACCTTCAAAATAACCCAGAAAATCGACGCAAAATTTTATTGAAATTAGGTTCCTGCACCAAACCGGCGATCCGCGTGAACTGTTTTGCCAAGTTCCGGCTTTCAAAAAAGATGGAAACCGAGTATAGTGGTGCGCTCTAAAAAGGAGCATCACTATGACAACTGCATTCAGAGTAGAAGAACTTGTGCAGATAGCCAACAATTTACCCCGGCAATATCCAAATTCTCCAGGGGAACGCATTGCAGCAATGAACGGGGTGATCGAGGAACTCCGCGCGTATCCTCGGACAGATTTAACTCCGGGCCAAGTAGCAATGATCAGAGATACAATTACCGCAGTTCAAATTCAAATCGCTTCGATTAGAGAAGAGGCCGAGAGGGCCGTGCTCGCATTGTTTCCGCCCGCAGCAACTACTAGTACTAGGGCAGCCACATCTGCACAGCAAGCTGTCACGCCAGCATCCGATCTGTGCGCGCGCATTTTGGAGGTGTTTAAACAGGCCCTTCAAATCCTGATGAATTGCATTTCTTACCTTTTTGCAGCCGTAACGAGCGCGCCACCACCGCAGACTGGGGCAGCCTCTCAAGAGGTCTCTTCAGACTGCATAAGAGTTTAACATAACATGTATTATCAGACGTTCTAAAAGGACGCCATTTCGTATATGGCGTCCAATCGTCGGCATCCTTATTTGGATCGGGGTTCTTCAGGTATAACCATCCAAGCGATGATATACGTGAGGAACATGGGCACTAGGCCTGTACCAATAAAAAGGAAGATGGCGATGAGGCGAACGAGAGTAACATCAGTATTCAGATACTGAGCCAATCCCCCGCACACTCCACCTATTTTCCTGTCGTGACGAGACCGATATAGTTTTTTCATCATATGACCCTACAAACTACCGTTTTTCCATAACCGCACCCTACCAACTCAGATTTTTCCTGGCCATTAAAAAGAAAAATTGATAGCCTATACGGCCAAGTTTTTAGATGGGAGTATGGCTATGAATGTATCTTGTTGTGGCGCGGTGAATCCTGCAACTTCTTGGGGCCCTGTATTGCCTGCGGTGTTACCTACAGTGTTCGTGCTAGGCGGTGTCCTCGCACGACATCTTTTAGACTCAATGCAAAGGTGGTGCACATGCCGGGAGCCGATGCAATGCAGCAACATCGCAGCTCTCCCTTTTTTCCCGGGCGTCCCGGATCCCCGATGGGCTGCAGTGGTATTCTGGTTGTTGCAGCCGAATCGCGTTGAAGCGAAAGCGCTGCCGCCTGCCGGCACCCCGATCTGGACGCGTCCCGGTTCGTTTGATGTCGCAGCTGCGGATGACAAGGCCGTGTACTTAAGCGGACAACGGGTATTTGCAGCAGCTGACGCCCACACAGGCCGTTCATTGTGGTCGGTTCCAGGTCCTTTGGAATTTGTGGCGCAGGATGAGAAGGCTCTTTATGGCATCGAATCTGGCTTATTGCTCGCTATCCATAAGGTCAATGGTGCGGCCATGTGGGCGATCCAAGCAGGCTCAAACATATGGATCGCGGACGACAAGGTCTACATGAACAACGACCCCAATTGGAGCGTCTGGAATGCGGCCACAGGGGACCAACTGTTCCAGATCCGTATCGGCTCTTCTCAAGGCATGCTCCTCTCCAATGGAATCGCCTATCTCTCGGTCAATGACCCAGATACCTTAGTGTTCGCTGTCAACGCGAGCGATGGCAAGAAGCTTTGGAATCTGACCCATGATGAACTGTTGCGCTCTGCATTGCCATGCGCAGATGCGACTCAAGCGGTCACCGATATGCAGCAACAGAACGGTACATTGGTCCTCACAGTTGAATGCAGCAATATGACGAATTATGGAGCCGTGATCGCCTTGAATGCTTTGAGCGGAAAAAAAATCTGGTCGGTGGACGCTCTGTCAGATGCAACCCAAACATTCATCAAGGATGGTACCGTATTCATACTCTGGTCCCCTCTGGGCGCAGAGTTTGGGAGCGCGCAAGCGATCAACGGATCTACCGGAACATCCATGTGGCTCAAAAAGCCGATCGCGCTCTCCTCGCCCTTCACAGAACAAGGAGGAAGGTTTTTGGATTGCTCCGGATCAGGCAATACGCCCATCGAGGCTCGCAATGCATCAACTGGCGAAAGTCTCTGGCTATCGAATGTGGCATGTGGTTCCTTCAGCGCCACGTCTGATCGGATCTACGTGGACTATGAGAATAATCCCCCTCTTTTGGGTGTTTATGCAATCGATCCTGAGACAGGTCAGCAAGCATGGATCTTTACAGACAACGATTCCTTAAATAACCCGGTCACCCTCCTCCATCAAGGGATTCTCTATGTGGGCTCTTGGGATTCCAAATCGATCTTTGCACTCAATGCCACCACGGGCCAGCCGCTCTGGAATCTGCCTGTCTCCGGAACCAAAGGATTCATGCTGAATCACGATATCTTATATGTCGCTTCACGTACCAAGGTATGGGCTGTGCAAACAGGAGCCATTCCCCCCCCAGAGCCACCTAACTCGACCAGCCCTGCCCCCACAGCTGCTCACTCAACAACTGCCGATATCGTCGCAGCGATGACGATGGTCAGTTTTGCGGTGGGAGGTGTGGTGGGATGGTGCGCTAAACGTCAATATCAAGAAAACGTGCAGGATCAGAAGGAGGGCCCTCTCATTCAATAAGATCGACTTGGCCCGACTCGAGATGATAGTAGGCTGCATGAACTGCCATTTTCCCTTGCTTGATCAGCCGCTGCACCGCAGGGGATTTTTGAATGATGTTTTTCATGCGAACCGCATTTTCAACGGTCGCCCAATAGAGCTGATCGCGCTTCCCTTTGGTTTGGCGCACTGCCGGTTCAATGAGTTTGGCCACCGCTTCAATGTCTTGCGTCTTCCCCTCAATCACGGCTGCCACAGCGCCGCAATTTTCATGCCCCATCACGAGAATCACAGATGAGCCCAATACAAGAGCCGAATAATCAATACTATCGAGCTCGAGCTGTCCAATCACATTGCCAGCCACCCGGACGACAAACAGATCCCCAATCCCCTGATCAAAAATGATTTCTGGAGCCGCTCTTGAGTCAGAACAGCCCACAATCACTGCAAATGGCTTTTGTTGAGCGTAAACGAGAGAACGCTGTTCTTGCCCCCGGTTGGGATGTAGGGACTGATCGTGCATATAGCGCGCATTTCCCTCCACGAGCGCATGCAGCCCCTCTGCGGGAGACATTTGAGCGAACAGAGGGGCGTATAAGAGGGCGATCCACTGAGAGGCTGTGAACAGTCTCTTACCAATAATTGAAATTTTGATCCGACGCATCTTGTTCCAGTCTCTCCCCTTCACGATCATAACAATCGGTACATTTCGCTTTGATTTTGTTGTACATTTGCTCCGTCTTTCCGACTAGAATCCCATTCTGGAACGTTAAGGGGACATTCGTGTTTCCAACTTGATAAAACCAAACATCATAAACGTTGTCTTTGCCCCTAAAAGTCTCTTGATGGTCGGCTCTTCCCAGCTTGTTCTTCACTTGGGACTGGTTCATCCCCAATCTCACATCAGAGAGCGCCTTCACAGTGGCGCTTGCGATCGCTGCATGCTCCCTTTCCCACTGCTTCCCGATAATATGCACATTGGGAGGCAGTTTTTGCGGTTCCTTTTTGGGCTCCGTCTTTTCAATCGATTCGAGACTGTGTTCAAGATTCGTATTTTGATCGGCATGCGGTTCTTCCGATTCCTCTTGCATAGGCATACACCCTTGAGCATTCAGGGCATAGTAATACCACTGATACCCCCTTCCCACCAGGATCCCATTCCTAAAAGCCAACGGCGTCAGGTTTTGAGGAACCATTCGGGTTTGATCCAGCACCGTCGTTCGAGTCACATAAAACCATATGTCGTAAATATCCCCTTCCACATCAAAAGTCTCATAGTTGTACGGGGCGCGCATGATTTGCAAAACCTCTCTCTCGCTCATCCCCTCGCGAATGCGCATGAGCCGATATTGGTTGGTCTCCGACATGGCTTCGTATTGTAACGCGTTGCTGGCCAAGCAGCCGCCTGCAAAAATGGCGCTGATCATCCAAAAACGACCCATGGCACAACCCTTCCACTGATTCAAATGAGCAATACTTCAATGAGCGCCTGTTGTCAAGCTTCAGGAGAATCGCGATCTTCTTTTTTGGACCACAAGCTTTGCCGTTTCTTCTTGGGCTTGAGGGTCGCCCGTTTAGGGGGAAAAAGCACGGGCGCCATCGGCAAGGCAACGGGCTTAGTAGGGTCCTGTTTGAGCTCCTGAGGAGCCTCCTCTCGCCGGCCCTCTACCTGAAGATCTCGCAGCCCCTCTCCCCTCTTCTTCACAGGGAGCTTATCCTCCCGTCCGATCGGCTTCTCGTGCGAGAACTCAGAGCGCCCCTTCTGGATCGGCGGTGATTCTTCTCGCCTCTTCATCACAGGAGACAATTCTTCCCGCCTCTCCGTCACAGGAGACAATGCAGGGAGCGCTTCCTGGAACCGGTGCCATTTTTCGATGATCTCTTGCCGAACAGGCACGGGAAGCGCATGCCGTTGCGGCGGCGGCGCCGCTGGCTGCTCTTGCGGTTGCATCGCTGTCTCGATCAGCTGATCGAGCTTCGGCTTTAACTGAGTCAACACTTTGCAAACAGGCTCCTCTTTCGGATTTTGAAGAGAGTTCGAATGCGACAACTCTCCAATCGCGAATTGCACCTGACGCAACAAACTCTTCGCTTGGTACACTAACGGAACCGGACGATCCTGCTGATCCACTCCAAGCGGACTCTCCGGAGACCCTTCAACCCACTCAGCCATCTTTTCTTGCACTGCGCGAAGCAGGATCACAGGATGCTGTTGAAAATAATCGCTGCGCGATGATGTGGACGCTGGCGGAATGAAAAACCTACGGCTCCAAACAGGGAGATAGGAAATCGATTCTTCAGCCAATGGAGAGAGCGCCTGCACGAGCTTCAGCAAAATGTCTTGCGCCTCTTTCCAATCAAACGAATGCAACTGCATATGCACTTCTTAAAAATCCGTTGACATTATCATAAGATATGACAAAATTGAAAACAATGAGTGAATTGCCATATTTCTTGTTTTTCATTGTGGGTCTTATAAGTGGTTTATTAGGAGGAATGTTGGGCATTGGAGGCGGGGTGGTTACAGTCCCCTTTCTCTATTATTTTTTCCAATATTCACACCTGTACCCATCTAGAATCATGCAGATTGCGGTTTGCACGTCGCTTGCCGCAGCGTTTGTGACTTCGGTCGTTTCGACCTATGTGCAGATGCGCAAAAAAGCGATTCAGGTTTCGGTGCTGAAATGGATGGCGCCCGCTCTTTTAGTCGGAAGCATCAGCGGATCGATTCTCGCGCATTATATGGCAAGCCATGTATTGAGTTGGGTGTTCGGCGCCATGGCGCTCGTGTTGGGGATCTATTTCTTTTTTCCTCATTTGCCCGTGTTAAAAATTGCCCGCTCTCCAAATCCCACATTGTCCCTTTTTGGATTGGGGATCGGAGCCCTCTCCACGATGCTCGGCATCGGAGGCGGCTCGATCTCGTTTCCCGTTCTTTTGGGCTATCACGTTCCAGTCCAAAATGCATCAGCGACCTCTTCTGCAACCACCTGCATTTCCACAGGCATTGGAACCATTGCCTTTCTGATTCTCTCTTGGGGCTTGATCCATGAACCGATGACCGTTGGCTATATCGATCTCCCTTGCTGGTTCCTGATTAGTTTTGGATCTGTTCTGACAGTGCCTCTCGGAGTCAAATGGTCCCACACATTGAATGTATCGCTCATCAAACGGGTGTTTGGCGTCTGTCTTTTCCTCGTCGGCCTCGCGATGCTCCTGCTGTGAACGTATGTAGTTTAGTAATCCCACCGTTTCCGTTTTTTGATCTTTTCTTTTGCCTTATTAGGCTTGGAATGGGTTTGGAAGTCGACGTCGGCATCGTCCAGCCAGGCAACAATAGTCTGATACAACTGTTTCCCCTGCTCCAATAACATTCGATCTCTCCCCGATGTCATCACCCAGAGATAGGCGCCAAAGAAGAAGATCATCCAAAGGATTCGTCTCATATTTGCACGATAACCATTTTTTGATTTTATGTGGTGTGAAAATGGATCCCTGTATACTGTGTTTCCATGTATCTTACTGATCTGCAGATCATCCGCCCTCAATACGAGTCGAATCAAGAAGAAACTTTTGCATGGTTCATCGACGCCCACGTAAAAGCCGAAAACAGAGAAGAGTTTCGCGAAACGATTCGGGAGAGATTGTGGCACGTGGGTTGCAAACCCGACCGCATTGCCAAAAGAGGACATGTCTTGGCCGATTTCCTCCATCGAGAGTGGGCAGACATGCGCATCTACAGGCTCCACGAGCAGCCTCAAGGTCTCCCCCTTGGCGAGCGCATCAAAGTCTTTCAAGAAGAGGTCGACGCCATTTTCGAGACCTATTACCCTGCAACGAGCGATCCGCCAGATCATCTCATTCATGTCAGCTGCACCGGCTATGTTTCTCCAAGCGGGGCGCAAAAAATCGTATCGAAGCGGGATTGGGGCCAGCAAACGACCGTCACGCACGCCTATCACATGGGCTGCTACGGCTCTATCCCCGCTCTGCGGATGGGCCAAGGATTTGCAAGCCCTAAAACAGATGTGGTCCACACCGAAATTTGCTCGATCCATAGCAATCCCGCCCTGCATCAGAGCGATCAACTCATCTCTCAAAGCCTTTTCGCAGACGGATTCATCAAATACTCACTTCTTCCCAAAACAGACCTTCCTTGCCTCAAAGTCCTCCGCCTCAAAGAAGAGATCATCCCCGCTTCCACTCATGCAATGACTTGGAATGTCGTCGAATGGGGGTTTCAAATGTCGCTGTCGAAAGAGGTCATCGTGTTCATCACACGAGCCCTTTCTGGATATCTGCAAAGAATTCAAGCTCCACAAAATGCCCTCTTCGCCATTCATCCAGGAGGACCCAAAATTTTGACCCACATCCAAAAAGCTCTGAACTTAGCCGATGAACAAATTGCGCATAGCACCCACATTCTGAAAGAATATGGCAACATGTCTTCAGCCACTTTGCCGCACATTTGGGAGCGCATCTTGCACGATGAAAGCGTAGCAGACGGCACCCCGATTGTCAGTTTAGCATTTGGCCCAGGTTTAAGCATTTCGGGCGCAAGCATGGTGAAACAATGTGGATCTTGAGCCTTTTTCCTTTTGCATTGCAGGCGATCTGCATGCTCTTCGATGAGAGCTACTTTCATATCCGTAGAGGGCTCCCCCTTTGGGAACGGATCGGCCATCCCATAGACACTTTGAGCGTTCTCATCTGCATGGGATTTGTTTTGTGGGTCCCCTTCTCGAAAGAAACCCTCATTGTGTATATCCTCCTCGCCGCTTTCTCCTCTATCCTCGTCACCAAAGATGAGTTTGTCCACAAAGAGCACTGCCCAGGCGCCGAAAACTGGCTCCACGCTGTCCTATTCACCCTCCACCCCATTACGCTCACCTGTGCAGGATTCATATGGCCCGTTGTGCAAGGAGTCGAAGTAAGTCCTTGGATCGCCCATTGGCTCGATCAACCTGAACGTTTAAAACGCTTTTTGCAAATACAAGGGGCCGTTATGACCCTCTTTCTTTGCTATCAAATCCTCTTTTGGAACGTATTATGGAAAAACAAACCGGTTCTCAAACAATAAACATCAACAACGATTTTTACGATGATCTCGAAGAGCGGTGGTACACCGCTTGCGATCATCCCATTGCTCTTCTGCGTGCAGAAAATGCAGTGCGCGTCCCTTGGATCATCGGTCAAATTGGAGAGGGCAAAGAGGTCCTCGACATTGGGTGCGGGGCAGGCATCTTGACCAACGCGCTCGCGCAAGCAGGCCACACTGTCCACGGCATCGATCTGTCAGAGAAAAGTCTGGAGGTCGCCAAAAAGCGCGATACCACCCACTCGGTCCGCTACACTCTCGCAAACGCCTACTCGCTCCCCTACCCCGATGGGATGTTCGATGTCGTCTGCGCCATGGATGTATTGGAGCATGTCGAAGAGCCGAGCCTCGTGATTTCTGAGGCGGCGCGCGTCTTAAAAAAAGGGGGCCTCTTTTTCTTTCACACTTTTAACCGCAATCTCTTGAGTTACCTTCTCGTCATTAAAGGCGTGGAATGGTTTGTCCCCAATGCGCCAAAGAATATGCACGTTTATCCCCTCTTCATCAAACCCGAAGAATTTGAGGAAATGTGCACCGAACGCAATTTACAAATTGTCAATTTACAAGGATTCGCCCCCAATCTTTTTGCCAAACCCTTTTGGACCTTGCTCTTTACAAGAAAAATTCCACCGAACATGCCGTTCACCTTTTCAAAAAGTCTCAAAACAGGGTATTGTGGATGTGCTAAAAAAATTTGAGGAGCTCATGGCTGAGACAAAACTGAAAGGACAAACGGTCCGCACATCTGGGAATCTTCCTACCCTGCACACGAAGGCGCCCGACTTTCGCCTCGTGGATAAAGATTTAAAAGAACACTCCTTGCATGAATTTCAGGGGAAACGCAAATTGCTCTGCACAGTGCCGAGCCTCGATACAGGCGTTTGCAGCACGATGACGAAGCACGTGAACGAATTTGCGAAAAAACACCCCCAGTTTGTTTTGATCACCGTTTCCGCCGATTTGCCCTTTGCGCAAAAACGGTTTTGCGAGCAAGAAAATGTGCATAACGTACTCACTTTATCGATGATGCGCGATAAGGAATTTGGGAAATCGTACGGACTTTTACTCATCGACGGCCCTCTTGCCGGATTGCTCGCGCGCGCGGTCCTCGTCCTCGATGAAAAGGATCATGTCAATTATGTCGAATTAGTGCCCGAGATCGCGCAAGAGCCCAACTATCACAAAGCTTTTGAGGTGATTCAAGGACACCGTTCGTAAATGGGATAGTGGGGCTCCCAAATGCGAGCGCGGATGGCCGCATCCACTTCCGATGCCTGGATGTGCGCCACCCCTTCCGCACAAGCCTTTTTGGCGACCGCATGAGCGATCTTGAAAGAGACCGCCCGCACGTCTTGAATGCGCGGGAAAAGAGGCGCCGTCGGATCTTTAAGCGCTGGCGACTCATCCGCCAATGCGTGCATGGCAGCCAAAAACATCCCGTCTGTGATCTTCGAGGCTTGCGCCGCGATCGCGCCGAGTCCAAGCCCCGGGAAAATATAGACATTGTTGCATTGCGAAATGGGATACGTCTTCCCTCGATCCATGACCGGAGGAAAAGGGCTGCCTGTGGCGACGATCCCCTGGCCCCGAGTCCATGCAAACACCTCCTCCGGAGTGCATTCGGCTTTTGGGGTTGGATTGGATAGAGGAAAGAGAATGGGCCTTGGTGTATGGCGCGCCATTTCCTCCACGATCTCTCGCTTAAAGACGCCCCCCTGCCCACACACTCCAATGAGAATGTGCGGTTTTGCTTGGCGCACCACATCTAAGAGTGTGATTTGCGAGCCCATCGTCTTCCAACCCGCTAGACTTTCCCGAGACTGAACAAACGGTTTTTGGATATCCAAAATTTGGGGGCTTCCAAAATGGACGAGTCCATCGACATCGACCAGATAAATCCTATGGTGCGCCTCTTCGCGGTTGACCCCCGCCTCGATGAGCGCATGAACAATCATCTCAGCAATCCCCGTGCCCGCCGATCCGCCGCCCATAATCGCAACCCGGACATCGCGGAAAGGAAGATGAGCCATTTGACAAGCAGAGAGCAGTCCCGCTGTCGTGACCGCAGCTGTCCCTTGAATGTCGTCATTGAAAGAAAGAATTTGCTCCCGATAGGTCTCAAGAACCCTTTTTGCATTATTGCGACCAAAATCTTCCCATTGCAGAAGAGTTTTGGGAAAATACTTCTTTACACAACGGATGAATGCAGCGAGAAACGCATCATATTCCTTCCCCGTGACCCGCGGATGTCTCCAACCGAGATACAAAGGATCATTCAATAAAGCGGCATTGTTCGTGCCCACATCCAAAAGGATCGGCAAGGTCCGGGCCGGATGAATGCCGCCAAAAAGGGTGTAGAGAGACAGCTTTCCAATAGGGATGGTCATCCCCCCTATCCCCTGATCCCCCAACCCCAAAATCCTCTCCCCATCGGTCACTACAATCACATCAACCTCTTGGGTCGAATAGTTGGAAAAACACTCATCAAGCCTCGTTCTGAAAGGATAAGAGAGGTAAAGCCCCCTCTGATGGAAGTAGATGCGGCTATATTCCACCGCCGCGTCCCCTACCGTCGGCGTATAGATAATCGGCAAAACTTCATCCGGATATCGAGCAATAAATTGATAGAAAAGAAGTTCATTGCGGCTCATGAGCCCAATCAGATTCTCATACTTCTCAAGAGGCGTCCTTTTCTGATGAAAATTGATATAGGAGCGCTGAATCTGATCCTCAATGCTCGCAATGACAGGCGGCAGCAACCCATTTAAACCGAGCTGATCCCGCTCCTCCTGGGTAAAGGCGGTCCCCTTGTTGAGCAGCGAATGGTTCAGAACGGCTGCCCCCTTCTGATTGAGTTGGATCTTCTTTTCCTTCACGTTTGTTATATCTCTCTTCTCCTTTTTTTTCGTCAACCTTTGAAAATAAATCGAAAATCTGCACAATGAGTAGCCATGACAATGCCTGCTTTCGGAAAGTGGAGATCGTTCTTCTGGCCCATCCACCGGCATGAGTTGAAAAAATTCCTCCCGATGTTCTTTGTCTTCTTCCTTATTGCCCTCAATTACAACGTCTTGCGCTCCTACAAGGATTCCATTGTGATTACGGCGGCGCAATCGGGGGCGGAGGCGATTCCCTTTATCAAGCTTTGGGCCGTATTGCCGAGCGCCATTTTATTCACTCTTTTATTCACGCGGATCTCGAATCACTTTACGAGGGAAAAAGTTTTTTATATTACTCTGTCGATTTTTTTGGTTTTTTTCATGTTATTTGCCTTGGTGCTCTATCCGGCCCAAGACTTTTTGCATCCGACTGAGCTGGCCGACACCTTGCAGTCGATGCTGCCGAAGGGGTTTAAGGGGCTGATAGCGATTTTCCGCAATTGGACGTTTACCCTGTTTTATGTGATGTCTGAGTTGTGGTCGACGGCTATTTTTACAGTGTTATTTTGGGGATTTGCGAATGAGGTGACATCTGTAGAAGAGGCGAAAAGGTTTTATGGGCTTTTGACGTTAGGCGGGAGCCTTGCCGGGTTATTTTCAGGGATCCTGGCGATGTATTTTTCAAGCAATCTGTTTATCCAGTGGCTTCCCTATGGCAAGAATGCGTGGGACCAATCGATTCTGTTCGTTTGCTGTACGATTTTCGTCACAGGTCTGATCACGATGGTGATTTTCCGCTGGCTGAACCACCGGGTGATTCTCCCTTCCGAGAGAAAAGAGCCTCCGAAGGAAAAAATTCGGATGTCGATGCGGGCCAATTTTTCTTATCTTGCTCGATCTAAATATTTACTGTGCATTGCTCTGATTGTCTTCGCCTACAATGTAGCGATCAATTTAGTCGAGGTGGTTTGGAAAGATCAGCTCAAGGGTCTATATCCCAATCCGAGCGATTACAATTCCTATATGGGCAGCGTGATTTTTGTGATGGCGATTGTCGCCAGCTTAACGGGGCTGTTCACGACGACGAAAGTGGTGCAAAAATTTTCTTGGACAGCCTGTGCGCTCATCCCTCCGATTATTGTGGGAGTATCCGGGCTCCTCTTTTTCAATTTTATCTTTTTCCCTAATGGGGCGTTTTCTTGGATCTTCAGCTTTCTTCACATGACCCCTCTGATGTTGGCGGTGACGTTGGGGTCCGTGCAAAACTGCTTAAGCAGGGCCTCCAAATACACGTTCTTTGACGCAACAAAAGAGATGGCCTTCATTCCCTTAAGCCCTGAATCCAAACTCAAGGGCAAAGCGGCGATTGATGGGGTCGGTTCTCGCATTGGCAAATCGGGCGGTTCGGCGATTCACCAGGGACTGATTTTGATGTTCAGCTCAGTGGCGGCCAGCGTCCCCTATATAGCCGGGATCTTCTTCCTCATCATCCTTGTGTGGGGATTCAGCGTCGTCACTCTAGGCAAAAAGTTTGACGAGCTCAACGCAGAGAAACTCGACCCCGCAACGCGTTAAGAAATCGACAGAAGATCTTTTCAACGACAGTCTCTAAGAAGGCGCGACGGCGGTGTTGCGTTTAACAAAGAGCGCAACCGCGAGGATCCACAAAATAGACAGCACAATGGAACAATATCCCGCAATCTGCAGCGCATTTTGTGTGATCGCTTGCAAAGCAATCAATCCCACTGCCATACATGCTTTCGAAGAGCGGTAAGCAAACACATCGATGACTGCTTTGGCCCGATATTTCGCATCCAGCGGTAAAGACACATAGAGCATTTCGCGCATTACTCCAAAGAAGGAAAACTCCATCCCCTTCAGAAGAACAAATGAGAAAGAAAGGAGGGCAAACGTGGGGATTGCAAAAGAAAGAATGGCCGAGGAGCCGAGCAGCATGGGTACAAAAAAGTGCATGCGCCTGGTTCCCAAGAATTTAAAGATAAAAAGACCTCCTAACACTTGCAAGGCCAGGCTCAGCGCATTCACAAAGCCCATCATTTGCCCATAATAGGCGGTCCGTAGGTCTTTTTCCAAAATATTGAGTTCCAATTGGGTGTTAAACTGATACTCCATTAAGGCGACGGAGGATTGCATCACAATCACAAATCCTAAAATAGCGAGCAAAAGAGGGGTGCGGCGGATGAGAGAGAGGGCCTCTTTGGGGCGAGGGTCTGGGGTTAAGTCTTGTTGGAAGGTGTCGACATTGAGGGAAGATTTGCGAAAGGCCATCCAATAGCAAAAAAAGGCGATCGCATAGACGGGTATGGTGAAAAATAAAATGTGCTCTGTTCCCAGATGACTGGCTAGGAAACCGGGGATTAGGCTGCCTGCGATCCCTCCGACAGCGCCCATCAGGTAGATTACGCTGTAATGGATTTTGGCCTTTTCTGAAGCAATGGTGCTATGGATCATCGACCAAAGCTGTTTCAACATGAGCAGGATATAAATGTCTTTCCAAGCAAACTGGAAGAAGGAGCAAGCGGGAAACACTGGATAGAGCGCGCCGGTTAAAGTGTTGATGAGCATCGTCAGCAAGACCAAAGCTCCCATCATGCGCAGAGGGCCGACTTTCGGCAAAAACCGATTATAGAGCCAAATGGCGCCTAGGTTTAGCGGAACCGTAGTCAGCCAAACCCAGGGCAATAACTGATAGGAAAAAAAGGTGAGGAACAGGGTATTGCTCGCAGGGCGCGTGATGGCATATTCCCCACATATAGTCAATGCGCACAGCATGACAAAAAAAAGAAAGTGTCTCATCGATTTTCAAGGAAGTTAATGAGTTCGAAATCGCGCTCGGGAGAGATATAGACCCAATTTTCTTTTCGAGAGGGAACCTTCAAGAGAAGATCGGAGCAGTCCTTTGCTTTTTCAATCACAAAATGGCGTCTCGACACGGGGAAAGAGAGTCGGTCGGGAGGGAGATCTGCTTTGTGAAACTCCCAATCGATCTCTGTGTCGGACAATTTATGGAGCGTTTTGAATTGTTTGAGATCCTCGACGGTGATGTGATCAGGCAGCGCAATGGCCCGAAACCGGTGTTTGCGGTAGATGACGCATTTCGCATCGGCATGACCGGGCAATTTGGGATCTTTGGCTGCCTTATTCAGGGCCGAAATGACGTCGGTATCGCTGACAGATAAAAATTCATCGACGTTGGTGAAGGTTTTGGCGTAATTGGCGAGCATGTATCTGCGCAAATGGAAATTGTAGGCTTTGACCGACGAATATTGGTAGATTCTGCGGTGCATGAAATGGCGAGCCAAAAGGAGCGCTTCGCTCGATTCCAGCCCATTCTCATCGATCCCAAGCTGCAGTTCATCCGAACCCCTGTCGACGCTGGGCAAAATCCTGAGGCTTTCAATGAGCTGATGGTAGTCGAACAGGCCATAGGCGACGCCTGTGCTTTTCGCGTCGCGGATCAAATAATCGATCCGGTCGGCGCCAAAAAAGTCGCCCGTAATCACTTCAGATACAATCCGCTCCCAAGGAGTGAACGCCTGGCCCGTCATCTCTTGCCACTTTCTTTCGCCGACCGAGATTTTCTTGATGTCTTCCACTATATTCCGATCGACTAATTCCTCTATACAGTTGGGGCATTTTTTCAGTTTTTCCCAGACAGGCTCCATGTACGAGCTGTCGATGATTTGGAGCGTCCAATGTTCATGGCCAAGCGATCCGAGCATTTCTTTTTCAGCCAGATGCGAAAAGGGCAAATGGCCTAAATCGTGGCAAAGGGCGGCCATGCGCAAAATTCTTCGCCAATAGAGGAAGTCGGCAGAGCCTTTTCTGGGGACAAAATGGAAGACATCTGGGCGGACCGATTTGCAGATTTTTTCAAACATGATGGTGGCCAGGGCCATGACGCCGAGCGAGTGTTCAAAGCGAGTATGAGTCGCTCCTGGGTAGACGAGGTAGGCGATGCCGAGTTGATGGATGTAGTGAAGCCTTTGAAACGGGAGCGAATCGATCAGCTCTTTTTCGTATTCATCAAAGGGGATGAATCCGTGGATCGAATCATAAATTTTCTTATCGGCGTAAAGGAAATCCTTAACCATACTCCCCTCTCTTCCCTCTCTCTTACGCATTATCGCACCAGCCGTCTATTCTGGGCAATCAGTCCGGTCGAGGCTTGCTCTCGTGGATGTAGGCAAGGCTCACTTGGACGAACTCGGCCTTGCGTTGCAACTCTTTGATATTACGGGCTCCGCCGTAGGTCATACCGCTGCGGATCCCTCCTAAGAGGTTGGCGAGCAGTTCTGCAGCCGTGCCGGAGACGGGTCCCCAGAAGTCGATCCCTTCGGCGACTGTTTTGGCTTTGAGCCCCCCATAAAATTCATTTTGGAAGTCGGCGGAGGCCTGGCCGCGGAATTTGGCCTCGTAGCCTGAGGGGTATTTATCGCTCTTCCGTTTTGGGGCGGCCGACTCGAGGGTTTGGCTCATCAGTTTGCCGACCATGACGGTGCTGGCGCCGGCGGCGAGGGCCAGAACGACATCGCGGCTGGTCCGGATGCCTCCATCGGCGATCAGCGGAACGCGCAATTTTTCAGCGATGCGGGCGCAGTCCTGGACAGCTGTGAACTGGGGGACTCCGAAACCGGTGACCATGCGGGTTGTGCAGGCGGCTCCTGGGCCGACCCCCACTTTGACCGCATCAGCGCCTGCGTTGACGAGGTCGTGATAGGCCATGGCTGTGCAGACGTTGCCGGCGATGATCTCTTTATCTGGGTGCTTGGTTTTAAGCTCTTCGATGTGCTTAAACATCCGATCTGAGTGGCCATGCGCCACGTCGATGCAGACGCCGAGAGCGCCTAGATCGAGGAGTTTTCGGGTCTCGTCGAGTTTTTGGATGCCGCAAGAGACGAATGTTTTGCCGTGAAACTTTTTCACCCATTTTTCTTGCACCTCCATGGGAGTGAACCGGTGAAAGATCGGAATCGATCCCTGTTCAATCAGGATTTCGGCGAGCTCTTCCGAGATCACGGTATCCATGTTGGCAGCTAAAATCGGGATCGCAATCTTCAATTTTCTTGTGAGCCACGTTTCGAGCGATGGCTCCGTTCTTGAGGGGATGTTGTTAAATTGCGGCACTAAAGCCACATCATCGTAAGTCAAAGCATGTCGCATAAAGAACTATCCTATTCGAAAATGGGGTTTTTCGCTAACCTTTTAATATGATTTCGGTCTGTATTCTGACAAAAAATGCCTCTGCTACGTTGAGAGAGACCCTTGAATCGGTGCGCATCTTTGATGAAGTGATTGTGCTCGATAATGGGTCGACCGATGATACGCTGCAGATCGCTGAAGGTTTTCCGAATGTCAAGGTGCACACTTTCCCCTTCATTGGATTTGGGCCATTGCGCAATGAGGCGGCCCAATTTGCGAAGAATGATTGGATCTTGGTTCTCGACAGTGATGAGGTGCTGTCTCCGGAGTTAATGGCAGAACTCAAGGGACTTCAACTGAATCCCACACAGACCTATTCTGTGCCACGCCACAACTATTACAACAACAAACGGATCAAAGGATGCGGTTGGGGCTCTGAGCAGATCGCCCGCTTATACCACCGACAATTTGCAAAATACTCCCCCTCGCAAGTGCACGAGAGGCTTGAGGCGACACATGTGACTCCCCTCAAATCCCCGATTCTGCATACGCCCTACAGATCCACGGCCGATTTTCTAGCGAAAATGCAGCAATACTCGACTCTGTTTGCCGAACAATATCGAGGCAAAAAGCGCTCTTCTTTCGCAATCGCGTTGATGCACGCCCTCTTTGCCTTTTTTCGCAGTTATATTCTGAAACGGGGGCTGTTCTGCGGACGCGAGGGATTTCTCATTTCGGTCTACAATGCCAATACGGCGCTATATAAGTATCTGAAATTGGCAGAACTGAATAAGAATCGATGTTTCTGATCTTGTAGACACCCTCTGAGGTGAAAATTGGCCAAAATAATGGCGTTGTTGCATAAATCGAAAATATAACCGCCGAGCACACCGAGAGCACCGAGAAGACAATTACACAATAAGTCTACGGATTCCGTGCTTCAAAATTCTAACGTTGAAATTCATCAAAAGGCCTACTTGACATCCAGACAGTTTGAGATATAACCGCATCCGCAAAGTAGCATTTTTCTTCTCGGTGCTCTCGGTGTGCTCGGCGGTTAATAATGATTTATGCAACAATTCCCCAAATAATCCCTAAAAATGACGAACTCCTACTTTGCAGACACCCTCTGAACTCGCCTTCGGTATATACATTAACGGGATAATAATAAAAAATAAGATTTATATATATTAAAACTGTTTATTTTAGTATAATATTTGATAAAAACGAGGAAATATGTCTATAACTACAAGTTCTCCCAGATTTACATCGCCCATCAATCCAGATTTAAAAGACCTTTATGACAAGGTCAAGGAAAACTTGTCCGAGTTAGCCAACGATCCACGCGCTGGCGACACCCATCTCTTCAATAGAACAGCAGTAATCATTGACCGTGTTCTTGTCTCTCTAAGCAGTCTTAATAATGACAAAAAGTCAATCCAACACGATCGCGAGCTCTTTAAAAAAGCCAACACACAACTTCAACAGATCAAAAGACAACGATTGGGCACATATGTGTCCGAGCCAGAAACATTCAGTTTTGTGCAAAGAATGAGAAATCTGAGGAACATCAAGACGCTCTCAACCAAATTGCCGAGCCTTACCCCTCAACGACGCGCGCAAACCCCAGCTTCGCCCCATCCAAGACGTGCGCCAACACCAGCTCGGAAGGCACCCTTTCTGCCGCTTTTCCCCACCGCAAAATCAATGGGCGAGATCTCTCTCTTTTCTTGAATTGGGTCATTAGAGAGACTCTTCTCAACACTTTTCAATGGAAAAAATTTCAATAGGTATTCTACAATTACGACATTCGTAAATTTGGTAGGGCATGCCAAACATTTAAGTGGAAATGGAGAGGTATGGCCTTCAAGAAAGCTAAAATCATCGCCTGCAAGCCTCTGGCTTTTTATCGGGTGTGGATTCGATTTGACGATAGGTTAGAAGGCGAAGTTGATTTGAGCGACCTGGTGGGTAAGGGCGTGTTCGAAGCTTGGAACTCTATTGAATTCTTCAACCAGGTGAGAATCGATCCCAAAAGCGATACATTAGCGTGGGGGGAAGACATCGATCTAGATCCTTATGTCTTGCGAGACAAACTCACAGCCAAGAAACAGAAAGATAACGACTAGCCAGATTCCCCATTCTTGAACTTCTAAATATTTGATATAGAGCAGGTTGTAAATGTGAAGTATTTTTTTGGTTGTGACTTATCTGAATTCTTGTAACAATTAATCAAATTTGATACAATTGAGGTAAGGAACATGGCAAAGCCGATTCCCGAGCACCTATATGAACGATACCTTAAAATACTGGGATGGCACCTAGAGAAAGGTGGTGTGGATTATAACCTCTACGAAGGAAAACACTTCCTCTGCGCCATCAAAATCATACATGCAAAGGGGAAGAAACGAGAGGTGTCTCCTGCCAGTGTTCGAAAAACAGAAAGAATATGTGAACAAATGGGGTTAAAATGGCCACCAAAAAAGAAATAAAAAAACACCTCGAGATTGCGCTAAAGGAAATTGGCGAAATCAAACCCTGGTTTGATAAAGATGTGAGCGCTTGGGTTTTTGAACACCGCGCCTACCCAGTTGAATATGCTGGCGAATCAAAAGAAGAAGTCATCGAAAACTACCCTAAATATCTCTACGAATTCATTCAACATCGTCTCGATCACCGATTGCACCCGCTCATGGAGAAAAAAACTAAGGGCCGCGGAGGGAAAAGACCAGGTGCTGGACGCCCTAAAGGAACGAAAAAAGCTCCAACCAAAGTAGTGCGATTGCCGACAGACATTGCGAATTGGGTCGAGAAACCTAGCTCCTATTCTCAGGTGCGTCAATGGATTGCCAAAGGAAGATAACGAGATAATAAAAATTAATTATAGATCAACTGAAGTTGACTGCTAGCCGGATTCCCCCTCGGCGGGCGGCAGGGCCGTCCCGTCACCTCTTACTTGGATAGGTTCTTCTTCTACTGCGTCAACTGAAGTTGACGGTAGCCGGATTCGAACCAGCGACACGTGGATTATGATTCCACTGCTCTAACCAACTGAGCTATACCGCCGCACTAATAAGCTTTGTATAGAATTAGCGGGGGTAGGACTCGAACCTACGACCTTTGGGTTATGAGCCCAACGAGCTAGCCACTGCTCCACCCCGCGATAAAGAAAGCTAGAGCTTAGCAGGATAGAGGATTTTCCCCAAATTGTTTTTTTCCTCTTGCTCAAATTCATTAAATTTCCTTTACAATAGAAGAATGAAAATGTGGAAAGTCGGGTTTTTGTGCTGTTGCGCCATCGCTCTTTTAACCTTTGCCCTAGGCCCCAGAAGTTTGCCCTTCCTCCCCTTCGACGCCTCCATGTCCAAAACAGGCTTGGATCTCCACAACCTGTATGAGGCCGAATATGGCAAAAAATGGAGACTCGTGAAACATTTGTACGAAAAACACCTCAGAGCCAAACCGTCCCGCAAAGAAAAAATCCCCAAAATCATCCACCAAATTTGGCTCGGCGGACAGCTTCCCGAGAAGTATAGAGCTCTCCAAGCGACCTGGCTCGCAAAACACCCCGACTGGGAATACCGATTGTGGACCGACGCCGATGTGCAAGACTTCCCCTTCACCAATCGCGAACGATTTGAAAAGGCAGTCAATGTAGGCGAAAAAGCCGATATCTTCCGCTACGAAATCCTCAATGTGTATGGCGGTTTGTATGTAGACACCGACTTCGAATGCGTGCGCCCCTTCGATGTCTTTCACCACCTGCTCGACTTCTACACAGGCATCCTCGGCGCCTACGCCGATGGCCAAGAGGTCCACATCGGCAATAGCCTCATCGGCACCGTCCCACATCACCCCATCATCCAGTCCTGCTTGAAAGAAATCGGCAGAAAACCACCCGGCAAAAACGCAGACGAAGTCCAGGCCGTTTCAGGCCCCGGCTGCTTCAGACGCGCCTTCTTCAAATACTGCGAAGAAGGAGGCTATAGAAATGTCGCCTTCCCCTTCACCTTCTTCTACCCACTCCCCCCTCACGAACGCTCCGGCCACCTGGACGGAATCGTCAAAAATAGCTGGATCGAACCCGAAACGTTCGGCATCCACTACTGGGACACCAGCTGGACTAACAAACGCTATCGCTAAAGTGCGATCTGTAACGCCGCGCCTCATCGCTGAAGCCCCGCTAAAGTGCGAGCTATAGCGCGCACGCCTCATTGCTGAAGCGCCGTTAACGTGCGATCTGTAACGCGCACGCCTCATTGCTGAAGCGCCGCTAAAGTGCGATCTGTAACGCGCACGCCTCATTGCTGCAGCGCCGCTAACGTGCGGGCTGTAGCGCCACGCCCCACCTCAATCGCATCGATTGTCCCCTTGCGCATCGAATGGGCTAATTCCTCATTGAGGAACCATTCATCCACCGCTTGCCGTAAATGCTCGATGGGGAGTTGACGGCCCGCCTTCGACTCAAGCACCCGCTTGACAAATTCCTTTTGCGTCCGCATGAAAGGCCCAAAAAAGACCGGAGTCCCATACAAACAGGGCTCCAATATGTTATGCCCCCCAATCCCCTCAATAAAACTCCCGCCAAGGATCGCCAGATCGCTGTGTGTATAGCACAGAGGCAGCTGCCCCATCGCATCGATGAGAATGATACCGAAACAACCTGAAGAATCGGTTTTTGGCATCGTCGAGTTTGCCTCAAAATGCGCCTCCTCACTCACGCCTTGCCCGAGGGCAATGGTCGCTCGCTCCGGAAACGAATTTTGAGGACTCTCCTTGCCAAATTCCCGACTCTTCAGGTTGTTTCGGTATAGCCTCCCCGTTTGCGACTCACTCCAACGGACAAAAGCGAGCCCCTTACGCTGCAGCAAGGCCGCCACCTCGCCAAAACGCTCCGGATGCCGAGGCGCCAAGAGAAGGGTCCACGGCCCCCCGATCAGCGCATTGAGAATGAGCTCCTCTTCCGGCGCATGCGTACAGCTAATCGTAATCGCAGGCCGGGTCAATTTGAGTGTGCGCGTAATCGGCTGCGCCTGAATGTCAAACTTCAAATTGCCCGCAATCGTGAGGCGCGCCGGATCGCAAAAAGGAGAGAACCTCTGGTAATGCTCCTCATTTTGCACACAAACATGATCAAAATAGGCAAATAACCGCTGAGAAAAACGGGGAAAAAGGGCAAAACGGCGCGCCGATTTCTCCGACATCTTGCCGCTCACAAGAGAGATCTTCGTCCCGTTTTTCCTCAGCTCCCGCAAAAGATTCGGCCAAAAATCGCTCTCCACTAAAATAAAATGGGCGGGTCTGAACGCTTTCACAAACCGCCTCACCACCCACGTAAAATCAATCGGCAAATAGGCAATCGCATCCGCTCCCGATAACGTTCGCCCGGCCTCCGCAAAACCTGTCGCCGTCGTTGTCGTAATCAAAAAATAGGCGCCGTCCGATTTCAGCCTCTTGAAAAGAGGCCCCGCCGCTTTGATTTCCCCAACAGAGACAGCGTGAATCCAGATGACAGGCCGATCGGGCGGCACAGGTAAACGAAATCCCATGCGCTGCAAAAAAGCAGGATGTCTTTTCCCCCGAATCCGATCCAATAGCATGAACGGCACCATCAGAACAAAATAGAGAACTAAAAAGACATTGACAATCACTTCATCACAATATTGAGCAGCTTGTTCGGCACAAAAATGGTTTTGATAATCTCGCCCACAAGATGTTTTTCCAGATCGGGCTGCTTGCGGATCAGCGCCATCAGCTCTTCTTCCGTCCGATCTTTCGGCAACTCAAAGCGCCCTCGCAACTTGCCATTCACCTGCACCACATAAATCGCCGTATCATCGATGAGATATTTCGGATCGACCGCCGGAATCGGCGCAAAGGTCAGCGCATCGGCAACCCCCAAATGCTGCCAGAGCTCCTCGCTCAGGTGCGGCGCAAACGGATAGAGCATTTGAATCGCCATTTTCAAACAGCTGCGCGGATAGGTCTCCAAAGGAATGAACCCATTGATGAATTCCATCATCCGGGCAATCGCTGTATTGAACTGCATCGCCTCGATATCTTTCGTCACAGAATCGACTAAACGATAGGTCAATTTCAACGCCTCATCCGTGGGCGTATCAGACACTTTATCAGACATCACCATGTCGTGAAAACGATTCAAAAATCTGCGGCACCCCGTCACCGCTTCCGTACTCCACATTTTTTCCCGGTCAAAAGGCCCCATGAACATCTCATAAAGCCGCAATGCGTCCGCGCCAAACTCCTCAATGATCTCATCCGGAGAGACCCCATTGAATTTCGACTTCGACATTTTATCTGTTTGCACAATCAATTCTTCGTGATTGTTTTTAGCAAACGCCTTGCCCTCTTTTTCCACCACTTCATCCATAGACAAATAGCCCCCTTGAGGCCGTTTGTAGGACTTTGCAGTCACAAGCCCTTGATTGCGCAGCGTCATAAAGGGCTCAAGAGTATGCACCAGTTTGCAATCATAGAGCACTTTATGCCAAAACCGAGCATAGAGCAGATGGAGCACAGCATGTTCCACTCCGCCCACATACATGTCCACCGGCATCCAATAATTTTCCGCCTGCTTGCTCCACGCCTCATGGCTATTTTTCGGATCGCAAAAACGCAAATAGTACCAACAAGACCCCGCCCACTGCGGCATGGTGTTGGTCGCCCGTATCGCTTTCTTACCCGTTTTGGGATCGGTGATCTCCACCCACTCCTTCGCCTTGGCAAGCGGACTCTCGCCGCTGCTCGCCGGTTTATAGTCATCCAAAGCAGGCGGCAAAAGAGGCAGCTCATCCAGCTCGAGGGCGCGCAGGGTGCCATCCGCAAAATGGAGAATGGGAATCGGCTCCCCCCAATACCGTTGCCGAGAAAATAGCCAGTCGCGCAACTTGTAATGGACCGTCCGCTTCCCATGGCCATGCTCCTGCAGCCAATGGAGAATCTTTTCCTTGGCCGATTCCATCGTCATACCATTGAGAAAGGCGCTGTTGATCACATGACCGCCCTCATTCCAACATTTTTGGCCGTTGAGGATGGCCTCCCGATCTTCGTGGGGACCCGGATCGTATACAGCAATCACCGGCAACCGATACTTCTGAACAAATTCAAAATCGCGCTCATCCCCGCCAGGCACCCCCATCACAGCGCCTGTTCCATAGCCGATCAGAACGTAGTCTGCCACCCAAACAGGGACCTTTTCCCGATTCGCCGGATTGATCGCATACGCTCCCGTCCAAACACCCGTTTTGTCTTTCGCTAAATCGGTGCGTTCTAAATCGCTTTTAGAGGCGGCTGCATGGATATAGGCATCGACCTCTTTTTTATGCTGCGGAGTCGTAATCTTCCCCACAAGCGGATGTTCTGGCGCAAGCACGATGAACGTCACCCCAAAGAGGGTGTCGTGACGCGTGGTGAACACTGTGATCGGTTCATGGGTCTTCTCCTCGCGAAAAGTAATGAGGGCCCCTTCGCTCCGTCCAATCCAGTTCGTCTGCAACTTTTTGAGATGGTCAGGCCAATCGAGCAGATCGAGATCGGCCAGGAGCCGGTCGGCATAAGCCGTAATGCGCAACACCCACTGCTTGAGCGGACGCCTCTCTACCGGATAGCCCCCCTCCTTCGACTTGCCATCCTCCACCTCTTCATTGGCCAAAACGGTGCCCAGCGCAGGACAGAAATTCACATTGGCCTCCGCCTCATAGGCAAGACCCATTTCAAACAGTTTTGTAAAAATCCATTGCGTCCACTTGTAATACGAGGGATCGCTCGTCGCTACTTCCCGATCCCAATCGTAACTGAAACCAAGAGACTCGAGCTGTCTCCGATAGGTGTCGATATTGGTTTTCGTTGTGATGGCCGGATGTGTGCCGGTCCGCATCGCAAATTGCTCAGCCGGCAAACCAAAACTATCCCACCCCATCGGATGGAGAACGTTAAACCCTTTTTGCCTTTTGTAGCGCGCTAAAATGTCGGTCCCCGTATAACCGGTCACATGCCCCACATGAAGCCCCGCTCCAGAAGGATAAGGAAACATGTCGAGGATGTAGTACTTCGGTTTCTTCGGGTCGATTTCAGATTTGAATGTCTTTTTTTCCTTCCAAATCTTTTGCCACTTTTTCTCTATGGCGCGAGGGTCGTATTTCACTTGCATAGGGCTACGATTATATTAGACTGCTCTAAAATGTGCAACTTGCCATCTTGAGCCTGCCATATACCCTATTTTGAGCCCCTTTTCAATAGCGATCCGGCTGCTGAAAATAAAGCGGACGACATCGCGGACCCAACCCAAAAGCACGGAGACAAAAGGGCCCACGAAAGAGCGGTACAATTCGCAAGTCAGGCCGCGATGGTCAAGAGCCTGGTCTCTGATGGCAGGCGTAATGCCGCTTTCCACTTCGAAATGGTCGGGCATTCTTCCCCAAACAGAGACATGCGGATCGTGATTGTGTCTGCCCCGCGGACGGTATCGCAGAAAATCGACTTGCACATTGGCGGGCGCCTGATAACCCACATGCACCTCGCCCAGATTCGATAAGAAATCGTTATTTGCGAGCCGGATCACGAGGCGCACATGCGGATTTCTTCGATTGAACTCTTCCGCTTCAGCAGCTGAGACCCCAGGACCGCAAAATAAATAGGCTTGTTGAATATGATCAGAATGCGCCAAACGATGCTGCACAACCGTGGAGCCCATACTATGGCCCACCTCAATGCGCGGCAATCCCAAGCGCTGCGCGATGATCGGTTCAAACACTTGCCCCGACTCATAGGCAGATCTGCCAATGTCCGCTTCACAATCTGTAATCATGGTGGAAAGAGCGTCTAGGTCGCTATTGCGCGGAGAAGTGCCTCGAAATAAACGGATCGGCTCCAGAGTCGAATCAATGCCCGCAGGATGGAAAATATAGCTCACCATCCCCTGACCCGTTGCCAATTTGCCTGTGAGAACATACTGTTGCGCGCAGCCATCCGCCCGATTCGGCGCAAAGATCAGCATCCCCACATCCATTTCCCGCTTGATGACGCGGGCCGCCATGTTGTGCAGAAAATCGACGAACGTACAATCGGGATGCTCCCTCGTGATCTGCTGCCGTTCCCGATCGGCTAAAAAAGGATCGAAATAAAAGCGGGACAACCACTGAGTCGGTCTCCCTGTAATTCGGTCGGTAATTTCAGCCACCTGCCACAGCGAGTCAAATTGGGAAGAGAGCTCTTTTTGCACAGCGCTTAAAGTCGCGCTGTCGAGCTCGGAGAAATGGGTCTTCCCCGCAAAACGGGGGTCGTTTTGATTCGCCTGAATTTTTTCGTTGATATCGTCCACATAGATATTTTTTGAACCAATCACGATCTTCGCCACGTCGCGAGATAAAAGAGGACTCCCTTTGCGCTCCATTTCAGCCCAATCGATCTCATAACGACAAGAAATTCTTTGCAGTCTTTCTGTACCCAGCGCCTCTGTCAAATATCTGCGAAAACACTGAAGGGTCCGCCGGTTCTCATCCGTATACGCCGCGGGCGCAAAAATCCACGCGACAATCCTTTGCAGCCAGTTCCAAAACCCCGTCGCAATTTCAAACTTATGCGGCAAAGCCTCATTAAAAATTAGCCTATCACTGAAGAATCTGCTTGTGTCGAGTTCCATGAGGGATGCATGTTACAACTTTTCCATAAAAACATTCAACCAATAATTTTTTTAAGAATTATATGAAATTACAAAAACATGTTAAAATTAAACAAAATCAAAAATGATGATATTATCACAATTACAGAAACTAAAAAATGCATTACTCATGAGTATTCAGACAACCTCATTCCCTTGCCGCCAGGACAAGCACTGGTAGTCGCTCCAAAAGATAGCACCTCGTTCTGCCCCAGGGAAAACGGATCCAAAAACTCTTGAGAATTTGGAACCCTTCCAGAGGCTCTCCCGTCGTGATGACTTTGACCCCTTTCGGAATGTTCAGCTCCGGCCATAGCCCGTACAGGTAGAGAACACAGTTTGGCGGGAGCGCGGCCTCCCTCAGATCGACGCATGTAAAGTGGACGCCCTGAACGCGAAACAGGGTTCTCAATAGATTGGCAATGAAGACAAAACTCGGCACCCATTCGATCCCAATGACGTGACACCCAATGAATTGTCTCAGCCAAAAACACCCCTTTCCCCTTCCTGCGCCCAGTTCGATCCAAGTATCGTTGGGTCCAATGCTGCATTCTTTCGCGATTTTCTCGTACGTTGTATAGGGCGTTTCTCCATAGGCATAGATGTTCTCTTCCCCCCTCTTCGCTAAAAACTTCCGGCATACTCGGTAAGGATTGACAAAAAGAGCGATCAGGCCAAAACTGATGTCGAGAAGAGCAAATCGCGGCTTTTTATAATACAGGCGGATGGCATCCAATCGATCCTTCCAAATCCGCCTTCTAAAAATTGACATACGTCCCAATTTCTACGGGGAGAAACGTCTCAAAGGGAAGCTTCTTCTCCCGCATGGCAAGATAGAGATCATAGGGAGGCCGATCATCCGGTTCGTCTGAGAGTCGAAAGGTGTTCCAATGCATCCCTAAACTCAAGTTCGAATGAACATCTTGATGAATCTGAACCGCTTCACGAGGAGAGACATGCACCGGCTGCATAAACTTCTTCGGCACATACGTCCCTATCGGAATCAGACTTAAATCAAAGGATCTAAACCTTTGCCCAATTTCTTTAAAATCTTTCTCATTATAGCCAGTATCCCCCGTAAAATACAACTGCTTGTGCGCCGCTTGAATCACATACCCATTCCAGTGCGTCCGGTTCTGATCCCAAAGCGTGCGCCCAGAAAAATGTTGCGCCGGCACAGCAGTCAGGGTGCATTGGGGAGTGCCAAACTCTTTCCACCAAGACAGTTCTACGACATTCGCAATCCCTCTCTTAGTAAACCAAGGAGATAACCCCTCCGGAACAATCCATTGAATCTGCGGATGAAAACGGTGGAGAATCGCTACCGTCTTCGCATCCAGATGGTCGTAATGATTGTGGCTGATCAGCACAAAATCAATCGGCGGCAAGTCAGATAACGCAATCGCAGGTTCCGTAATCCGCTTCAGCGACCTCAATGGAATCGGCGAACAATAACTGTCCCACACCGGATCGGTCAATATCGCTAACCCACCCACCTCAATCAAGTAGGTGCTGTGCCCAATCCAAACAGCCTTCGGCTCCTCCTGATTCAAGAGTTTAGGACTCGCCGGATAACAAAAACTCGCAGGAGGCGGTAATTTTGGATGCGGATCATCGTAACACCCTGTTTTCCAAAGGACTACATCTAAGATATTGCGACGCAAATGTTCAATATGCGCATTTTTAAAACGTATTCGTCTCATAAGTGCAAAATAAAGATTTTCGCATTATCGACAAGAAAGAATATGATTTCCCTGATTTTCAGTCACTTAGATTTTTATGATGAGATTTGATATAGTGAAGTTCAATCCCATTGTAAAGTTTATGCATAATCCTTTGACCAAACATCCCGAGGGAAGTATTCGGGAGCTGTGGAAAATCTCTTTGCCTTTGATGATTTCCTCGCTCGCTTCTCTTTTTATGATTTTTACCGACCGCATTTTCCTCGCTCATTATTCGATCGAGGCGTTGAACGCGTCTGTCACGTCGGGCACATTTGCTTGGGCGCTGATGGCGGGTGTGGGGATGATCACCTGTATGTCGGAAGTCTTTGTCGCGCAATATAATGGAGCCAGACACTTTAAAAGGCTGGGGGTTCCTGTCTGGCAAATGGTTTGGTTTGCCCTCTTTTCGGTTCTCTTTTTCTTTCCGCTGGCCATTTGGGGCGCCCCTTTGATTTTTGGAGCTGACCGGTATGCCGATTTAGAAATCAGCTACTTTCGCCTGCTCATGCTCTTTTCCCCTGCCTATGCGCTGCTCATGGCTTTTTCTGGATTTTTCATTGGACGGGGGCAGACGAAGGTGCTGATCTGGCTTGCGATTTTAGCCAATTTAATCAACATCATTTTAGACTGGATTCTGATCTTTGGCATTCCTGGCGTTGTCCCTGAAATGGGAATTAAAGGGGCTGCGATTGCTACCTGCTTTGGGTATCTCTTTGAATCGGCTGTTTTGGGGTATCTTTTCTTAAAGAAAGAAAATCGGGAGCAGTTTGGCGCGAGCGCCTGGAGATTCAACCGCAAAGAGATGAAAAAATGTTTGCGCGTCGGTTTTCCTCAAGGCATTTTTTATGCGCTGGAGGTGTTTGGATGGGCTGTGTTCTATTGGATGATGACCGACCTCGGCGAAAAACACATCACGATTTCTAGCATTTGCCAATCGTTCACCATCCTGCTCTCCTTCTTTGCGGATGGGTTAAGCCGCGGTTCTTCTGCAGTGGCTGGCAATCTGATTGGGTCGAAACGGTACGACCTCATTCCCAAAGTGCTCAAATCGGGATTCATTTTGGTCACCCTCTTTTCGGTTGCGATTTCTGTGATTTTCGTCTTTGATCCAATCGATACAGTGAGAGTGCTTTTCATTCATGAACTGGATCCTGCCTTTCAATCTTCCGCTAGAATCTGCATGGTCCTCGCATTTGCTTATATCTTCTTTGAAGGGCTCCGATGGCTGTTTTCCGGCCTGCTCATTGCGGCAGGAGACACCTTGTTCTTGCTTTTGGCCGGCGCCCTGTCGGTTTGGGTCTTTTTGCTCGCGCCCATTTATTGGATTGTGGTGAAGCAAAACATGGCCGTGGAATATGCATGGGGGCTCACGGTCATCTATGCAGCGACTTTTTTTGCTGTCTATTGGCTCCGTTTCAAGTCGGGCTCCTGGCAAAAAATCGATCTCATTGCGCAGGAAGAGGAACGTAGCAAAGAAGGTAAGCTGATTGAAGCTGATCATTCCAAAGGGCCTGATGTTCTGGAGTCTCCACAAGAGTGACCAGAGAATCGTTTTGCAAAAACTTCCTCCCCTGGCGCACCTCTCCTGAAACATAGTGGCCTCTCTCATAGGGTCCCAGATGAGTCACAAAGCTCGCCAGGCGATATCGACAGACCCTCCTATCTTGAAGAGTCAGAGAGATCTCATCCGGGCACTCGATTTTTGTGTCCAGTTTGACGCCGCCGCCTGGAGAAGCAAAGCACGAAAAGAGAGGGCAGCAGCTGGGCTTTGGCTGTTCAAATGCGAATCGTTTCAATTGGAAGCGCAGAGCGCAAGGGGGCTCGACAAAACGGGTCTCCACTCGATCCACCGGATAATTGTGATCGACTCCATCGACTCCGCGGTATCGATGCGATTCTGATTCAGGGTCATCGAAAAATCGCTGCATCAAGGCTGTCAAAGGAGTTCCGTTCACAATATTTCGGTTCAAAGGCAAATGGAGAAGAGCCGATCTTTCTTGGAAGGGCAACCTCCTCTCAAGCATCTCTGGCAGCCCTTGCAGATTGAAGCGATACGTTCTTTCGGTGTGCACTTTGAGTTCATCGGGCGCAAAAGCCAGAATGGCATCGCAAATCTCTCCGGCATCTGTCTCTTCCCCATTGTTGGGCGAAATCGCTGCAGTGATCGCGCTCATAGAGGCGCGTAAAGTTTCCGATTTTCCAGGTGACAAAGCCCTTCTCGCGGCAACCGCCTCATCGTTTTGTTGATAAAATTGCGGAAGGACAAATTGGAAGAATCGGAATGCGTTCGCAATCGGACGAACAGCTGCCTCGAGAGTGGCAGGACACTGATACTGTCTGATGAATCGATCGAACAACTCAGGCATCGACGACCCAGGCGGTTGAGCGGCCACATATTCTTGAAACGCCTGAATCGCCTCAGCGGGCATCTGACGCTCGGTCAAATATTGGATCAATCCGGGAAGATCGATGGCGTCCGGAACCGCTTTTTGACGCATCCATGCTGCAATGAGCGGATCGCTATCTAAAAAGTGGGCCGTCGCATTGAACGCGCAATTTCGTTCCAGTCGGGCATAGCCGACAGGAGAGCCGTCCGGATAGGTCGCTGGATGCAGGGTGTTTGCGTTGAGGGGTCTGACAGCGCTTCCCGCATACGCGCCCGACGCCAACATGCGGAAACGGGGAAAGAAGAATCCCGCCAAAACAATCGATCCGATGGCAACCGCCGGTAAGGCAAGCCAATGCCAAGAGATGGGCAGAATGGCCGCTGCAATGAACACTTGCGCAAACACATAGAGGGCGCGAATGGCGATTTGAGCGATGCCTTCCGCAAGATCATACAGGATTGTGCAGCAACTCGCTGAAGCCTGCTGAACAGGGGCTGCTGGAGAGCTGACAGAAGGAGTGATTGTGCTCATGGCCTACATCAAACTGATGGGAACGGAATCTGTCAATGCAGGGTCGCCGAAAAATTGAATCGGTCCCGGCATTTGATAGAGATCTTCAAGTTCCCATGACTTTCTTTGCGAAGAGAATTTTAAATAAGCGCTCCCTTTTAAGTCTACCAGTGTTTTTCGAATCACCGGTTTCTCTTTTCCGAGGCGCCATTCTAGATGCATTAATTGAACGATAGGGATCATTTTAAACTGCCATTTTTGGGGAGATTCTTTCAGGTGTTGAATCGAGCAGATGACTCCCGTGAGCGATTCTCTCACGGCGAAAAAGGCCAATTTCCCCAAAGCGTAGCAGTAATTGGCGTCGAAATTGGTGGGTAGGCAAGATCTTCCTTCGTAGCCTAAAAAATGGTCGAGCGCGTTCCATTTGCGCCCCCCCAACTCTTTTTTGACCAGGTCGATGATCAGTTTTTCTGTTTGGATTTTAGACACTTCGATATTTCCATGAGGATCTTTTTCATGAGGAAGGTCTGTCAATTCGGGGACGAATTCGATGAGCCCCTCGGGGATCAACACAACGCCATAGTTTTTGCCGAGTTCGGCTCTACGGGTGATTAACTCTGCGATCTGACGGACGATCTCTTTCAGGGGCCTTCTCTCTTCCCCGATGAGCGTCAAATTGGGCTGCGTTTGCAGGGCGCATTCGAGGGCGATATGCGAGGCCGATCTGCCCATCAATTTGATGAAGTGGTAGTACTTTTTAGCGGAGAGCGCATCGCGCGCGATGTTGCCGATGATTTCCGAATACGTTTTGCAGGCGCTATCAAAGCCGAAGGAGATTTCGATGTCGCTGCTGCGCAAATCGCCGTCAATGGTTTTGGGGACTCCAACCACGACGGTTTTGCAGCCATGCTGCAAGAAATACTCGGCGAGAAGGGCGGCATTGGTATTGGAATCGTCGCCGCCGATGATGACGAGTCCATCGAGACGGTGCGCCGTACACGCTTTGAGGCTTGCTGCGAGCTGCTCTTGCGTTTCAATCTTGGTCCTGCCTGAGCCGAGCAGATCAAACCCCCCTTGATTGCGATAGGCATCGATTTGGAGGAGCGCTTTGGTTTGATTATCGATGATGCCTTGCGGGCCGCCTAAAAAACCGATGAGCTGAGCGCCCGAATCAAACAGGCCTGCAATGACATTGTGGCCTCCTGCAGCCTGCCCTCCAGAAAACACAACCCCGATGGTCACTTTGCGGGCCGCCCCCCTCCCCTTGCGCAGCCGATAGACAGGGGTCTCGAAAGTGTGGGGGAATAGCGGTCTTAAATTCTCGGGCGCTTGGCTCCCCCCTACCGTTTCAAAACAGACGTCCTCACTCAGCCATACAGGGACTTGGGGCTTGTATTGCATCCGTTGTTTCTGAAGAAGACTGCCTGCCATACGATCTCTACCGATATCCCTTTATACATGGATTGTATATTTTAGAAATATACCGAAAATCGTTGGGATGTAGACAAACATCATAGTAATAATTTTTTTACAACATTTTATTTTACTATAATTACAAATTATTATAAAATTGTTGCATATTTTATTAAAAATAAAAAGAGGATCAAAATGAGCGCAGTCGGCAACATAGGGCCATCGGACGTCACAGGTGACACGGCAATGAGAAATCCCGGACCTCAACCACAGCAGGACAGGACTAGCCTGGTGCATCGTATAGTCATCGGGAGCGCCGCCTCGCTTATAACCGTGGCCGCTTTGGGATGCATCGGCCTAGGTCTGTGTGCGATCAATTATTTAAAAAACGAGGATTCCCAGGAAACATGCAACCAGAATTATGCAAATCATGGATACGGTGGTCAACTCGGTGTCTGCAAGATTACGAAAGAGTGTGTAAACCAGTGGCAACAAAACGATCTGGATTTCGGGTTAGCAATGGCCTATGCGGTGGTTACTAACGCAACAATCACAACAGCAGCTTCTGTATTCGCGTTGAGCAATAGCGTACGGCCCAATAGCGTATGGCCTGCTCAGAGCAATTGGCAATTATGGAAGCGCATGGTGGGATTAGGCATAACAACAACTGCACTAGCATGGGCGGCAATGCCTCTAGTCGCAAACATCTATTTGATGACAGCTATGCAAGGTAGATAGAAACTGGCTTGCCCCCAAGCCAGTTGTTGCCCCTTTTAAGACACTAGGCAAGAAAAATGATTTGAGCTATACTGCCAGCATGTCTATTAAGTATATTTTTATCACCGGCGGAGTGATCTCCTCTTTGGGCAAAGGATTGACCGCCGCCTCCATCGGCCATTTGCTCGAATGCCGCGGCCTCAAGATCGCCATCCTGAAATTCGACCCCTATCTCAATGTCGACCCAGGCACCATGAACCCCTTTCAACATGGCGAAGTCTACGTCACAGACGACGGCGCAGAAACCGATTTGGACCTCGGGCACTATTACCGCTATACCCACTCCCCGCTCTCCCGCCTGTCCAATTCCACCTCCGGCCAAATCTACGAAACTGTGCTCAAAAGAGAACGCAAAGGCGATTTTTTAGGCAAAACGGTGCAAGTCATCCCCCATGTCACCGATGAAATCAAAACCCGCATTCTCGCCGGCGCCCATCAAGAAAACAACATCGACGTCGTCCTCGTCGAAATCGGCGGCACCGTCGGCGACATCGAATCGCTCCCCTTCCTCGAAGCCATCCGACAATTCCGCTATGAGCGGCCCAAAGACTGCATCAATATCCATTTGACCTATGTCCCCTATTTAAAAGCAGCCGGCGAAGTCAAAACAAAACCGACGCAACATTCCGTCCAAGCGCTGCGCGAAATCGGCATCATCCCCGATATCATCCTCTGCCGCTGCGAAGAGACGCTCAGCGAAGACATCAAAGCCAAAATCTCTTTGTTTTGTAATGTCCCCCAAGATTTGGTCATCGATGAAAAAGATGTGGCCAGAAGCATTTATGAAGTGCCCATCGATTTGCACCGACAAGGCTTGGATGAAAAGGTGTGCAAAGCCCTCGAATTGAAATCCAAGCCCACCGACCTCTCCCGCTGGGAAAAAATGCTCCACACCGTCTTACACCCAAAAGGGAAAGTGGTCGTCGGCATCGTCGGCAAATACATGGATCACCAAGACGCCTACAAATCGGTCTTCGAAGCGCTCCACCACGGCGCCATTGCCGCCGGCTGCGGCATCGAAATCCGCCGCTTTGAATCGGATCGCATCGTCGAAAACGGATCGGTCGAAAAAGCCATCGGCGGCTGCGACGGCTATCTGGTCCCAGGCGGCTTCGGCGAAAGAGGCTGGGAAGGCAAAATCTTGACCGCAAAATATTGCAGAGAAAATCAGATCCCCTACTTCGGCCTATGCCTCGGCATGCAGGTCATGATCGTCGAATTTGCCAAACATGTCCTGCATTTAAGCGAGGCAAACTCCACAGAAATGGATAAAAATACGCCCCATCCAGTCATCTCCATGCTCACCGAACAAAGAAAAATCGAAAATCTAGGCGGAACCATGCGCCTCGGCGCTTACCCGTGCGTCATCCAAAAAGGGACCCTCGCCTATGAAGCTTACGGCGAAACGCTCATTTCAGAAAGACACCGCCACCGCTACGAATTCAACAATCAATACAAACAACAATTTGAAACCAAAGGGATGGTCTTTTCAGGAAAATGGGAAAAAGGAGACCTCTGCGAAATCTCAGAAATCCCCTCGCACCCATGGATGCTCGGCGTTCAATTCCACCCCGAATTTAAATCAAAACCGCTCACCCCTCACCCGCTATTCCGCGACTTTATCCGGGCGCTCGTTCTCAAACCAGCAGCTCTGACAGGCTCATGGCGAGAATAGCCGCAATTGATTTCGGCTTAAAACGGATCGGTCTCGCTGTGTCCGATGCAAAACGGAAAATAGCCCTCCCCGTCAATGTTGTAGAAGGGGGCAAAAAAGCGCTCCATAACATCCGCGAAAGCCTGCCGCTCAAAGAAATCGATCTCATCCTCATCGGCCTCCCGATCGAAATGAATGGAAAAAAAGGAGCCATGGCGGCCGTAGTCGAAGAGTTCGCAAAAATGTTGCACGACGCACTCGGCATACCCATCCAACTCGTCGACGAAAGACTCTCCAGCAAAGGGGCAGACACCCAATTAAAAGAGATTTCTTTGAACCGAAAATCAAGAAGTGAGAAGATCGATATGGTAGCAGCAATGCTCCTTTTGCAAACCTATTTGGATTCTATAGCATGACGACTTTGCCCCTCGAAGAAGAAGGAAGATCCACCCGTAACCTCGATCCATGCGTCCTCGTCATTTTTGGCGCCACTGGAGATTTGACCGGGAGAAAATTGGCCCCCGCCATCTACAATTTAGGAAAAGATGGCATGCTCCCCGCCAATTTTGCCTGCGTCGGCTTCGCCAGAAGACCCAAAACGCACCAGGATTTTCGAGAAGAATTGAAAACTGATATCAACGAATACTCCCGCACCAAACCCATCGACGCCCCTTTTTGGCAAAGTTTTGAACAACAGCTCTTCTACCACCAATCTGAATTTGATTCCGATGAAGGCTATGAAAAATTACGCGCATTCTTAGCCCAATTAGATGCGCGCTACGCCACACGAGGCAACCGCATTTATTACCTCTCCGTCCAACCCAAATTCTTCCCCATCATCATTGAGAAATTGGCCAAACATGGCCTCATTTACAACCCCCAAGAACCAGCCAAACCCTGGTCGAGAGTCATCATCGAAAAACCGTTCGGCCACGACTCAGCCTCTGCAGCTGAACTCCAGAAAAATATCGCAAAACACTTAGCTGAATCACAAATCTACAGAATCGACCACTACCTCGGCAAAGAGACAGTCCAAAATATCTTGGTCTTCCGCTTCGCCAATTCGATTTTCGAATCCCTTTGGAATTATAAACACGTCGACCACGTGCAAATCACTGTCGCCGAAGATATTGGCATCGGCACACGGGGCCATTTCTTTGAAGAAGAGGGGCTTCTTCGCGATGTGGTTCAAAACCATCTGATGCAGCTCTTGACTTTGGTGGCGATGGAGCCGCCCGTCTCTTTGAGCGCCAATGCGATCCGCGACGAAAAAGTCAAAGTGCTGGAAGCCATTCGCCCCTTCACTCCAGATAAACCCTTCGTTCGGGGCCAATATGGGCCTGGGTTCGTCAATGGAGTCAAAGTCGCAGGCTACAGAGAAGAAAAAGATGTGAACCCACAGTCCACAGTGGAGACGTTTGTCGCAGCGCGCGTTCTCATTGAAAACTGGCGGTGGGCGGGAGTCCCCTTTTATTTAAGAGCAGGCAAACGGTTGCCAAAGAAAGGAACCGAAATCGCTGTGATCTTTAAAGATGCGCCGGGCGTGCTATTCAATACACAAGGGCGCAAAAACGATCCCAATGTCCTCGCCATCCGCATCCAGCCCGATGAGGGCATCGCCATGAAGATCAACTGCAAAGTGCCCGGTCCCAGCAGCCCGATTCAGCCCGTGAAGATGGATTTCCGGTACGGCTCCTATTTTGGGCAAAGCCCTCCCGAGGCGTATGAAAGACTCATTTGGGATTGCATGCTCGGCGATAGCACATTGTTCGCACGAGTCGATGAGGTGGAACAGTCCTGGAATATTTTCACCCCCATCTTAAACATTTGGGCAGCCACCCCCGTGAAAAATTTCCCCAACTATGCAGCAGGAAGCTGGGGCCCTCAAGAGGCCGATGAAATGATCGCAAAAGATGGAAGATCTTGGCGGATTTTATGACCACGCAATTTTTGGTAGAACCCGAGCGCATTGAAAGTGAGCTGTTGAAACTTTGGGACAACTTGGCCAAAGAAAAGGTGAGAGCTTGCCTTTTCAATCTGATCGTATTCAATCAACTCTCTTCGCGCACCGATTACATCCGCAACATCGTCCAAAAAGTGTCAGAAAAATATCCGTGCAGAGTCCTCTTTATCTCCTCCGACCCAGGATCGGCGCACTCCTACCTGAAAACAGCTGTCTCGGTCGTGGGCGATGGAACGATCGCTTGCGATTATATCGATATCGGATACTCTGGCAAAGAGGTGGAAAAAGTGCCCTTTTTGCTTCTACCCCACATCATCCCCGATCTCCCCACATCGCTTCTTTGGAGCGAAGATCCAAGTGTTGAACACCCCCTTTTTCAGCCTCTGATCAAATTGACGAATCGGATCATCTTTGACTCTGAATCAGCGGATAGTCTCTTAGCCTTTGCACAGAAAAATTTGGCGCTGCATCAAGCCGGCATCCATACGGCCGATCTCAATTGGGCTCGCACGGAAGGTTGGCGCGATTTGATCGGCTCTTTATTCCACTCAGGAGAAAGGCTCGAGGAGCTCCAGGACGTGCGTCTCACTTATAACGCCAAAACCACAGAATCGTTTTGCCATTTAAAAGTGCAGTCAATGTATCTCCTCGCATGGCTTGCCTCCCGATTGAAATGGACCTTCAAAAAAGCGACCCAAGATCTCCATTTTATCTTCGACAAACAAAGGGCCGAAATTCAGAAAACAGAATGGGAAAAATTGGGGCCTGGAACTGTCATTTCTGTCGATCTCGCAACACGCGATAATCACTTATACAATTGCGCCAGACTCCCCAATCAATACCACCATGTCGCCATCCAAATCTCCTCCCCCGAAAAATGCGAGCTGCCCTACGGCTATGTCCTCGGAAAAACCGCGACAGGACAATCTTTAGTCAAAGAAATTATTACTCAAGGAACCAGCCAGCACTACCTGGAGATGCTCAAAAAAATTCTTGAACTGGATCGGGATCAACTATGCTAAAATCATGGGATGCAAGACGCGATTATATCATTCCCGGCAATGTCAAAGAAACCATTGAATTTGCAACCCAACATTGGATCCACTCCGCCGAAAGGGCCATCCAAAAACGGGGACGCTTCGCCGTCGCCCTTTCAGGGGGTTCTACCCCCAAGGCCATCTATGAGAGGCTTTCTACCCAAAAGCTCGATTGGAGCAAAATATGGCTCTTCTGGAGCGATGAACGGGCCGTCCCCCCCGATCACCCCGATAGCAACTACAGAATGGCTATGGAATTTTTTAAAAGAGTTCCTATCCCCCCCTCACAAATTTTTCGAATGATCGCCGAATCGGAGATTGAAAAAAATGCTTTGAATTACGAAGAAACAATTCGACACGTACTCAAAAATCAACTGTTCGATCTGGTCATGCTCGGAATCGGAGAAGATGGACATACCGCCTCTCTCTTTCCAAACACCCCAGGATTAGAAGTAAATAATCGACTTGTTATAGCAAATAAAATTGAAGAAAAAAAAGCCTGGAGAATGACCCTCACATTCTCTTGTATCAATCAAAGTTTTCATTCTACCCTCTACTGCATCGGCCCATCTAAGCAGATAATTGTGCCTAAAGTACTTAACGCAGCCATTATTTCGGACTTCCCCGCCAGCCGAATCGGCACCGCAGAAAATAAAGCCCTTTGGATTCTCGATACCGACGCCGCAAAGAACTTAAACTAATTAATTCTCGTTTACTTTAAACAAGTATACATATTATAATTAATGTCGTTATTTACAATAATATATTATAAAAAAGGTGTAATTTATGAACGTTATTAATCAAGAACCCAGAGAAGGCCGTGGTCACTCGATACTTACAACAGTAGGACAATCGGATACGCGGATGCTTACCATGAACTTCAAGATAACACAAACAGTGTTCAACGAACCACTAACAGCTACGAATACAGTATTGCGTGCGGCTCAAAAAACAGCTTATACTGTAGCTGCTGTATTTACGGCATTGGCTGAAACACTCCTCAACGTGTTCGCAGGACTCGCAAATCTTGTGGTCGTGCCAGCTCTCCTCGCCGCAAGAAAATTGAACAAAGAAGTCGCAGAACAAGCAGCGCAGACGAAGGAAGAACCAGTCGAAGGTGTTGTTATGGAGTGCGAACCAAAGGATGTAGCACCCGTTGAGACGCCAGCTACTTCAGTTGAAAAGGAGATGCCGGCTACTACTCCCGCTCGAGTGCGCCATTCTCCTAGCAAACTCAGAAGAATCGCATCGGGCACAGCCCGCTTAGTGGCAAGCCATCCTGTGAAAACAGCGGCTCTTGTCGCTTCAGTCGCAGCTGGATACTACTTAGGAGTGGACGGCATTAAAAATGGGATTAACGATGGAATGACAGTACTCTCCACTATCGTTGATATCTGCCAAAATGGAGTCCGAATCCACGGGTTCTTCTAACCCTCCCTCACGGACGTTACTGAACTCTCATCTAAAGAGTTCTTCACAAAAGGCCCCTTTCGGGGCCTTTTTTATTGCCCTTTTCCGTGCTGAAAGACTACAATGCCTCCATTATGTCTTGGATCCCACGCATTGAAATGGATATGAGTATTTCCAGAACCATTCTGGAAAGCAAATTTGACAACCCCTTCATGCAAAGCGCTCAAAAGATCGCTATCTATGCCGTGATCCCCTTCACCCTCATCGCAATGTTTGAAGCCATTGTAAAAAATTTCTTGTGCATCAACCTCGCCAACTGCGCAATCACCCTATTAAACATCAGTCATAACCTGTATCAAACTCTATGCAGAAGCCTAAGTACGTTCTAGGAATTGAGAGCACCTGCGATGAGACAGGAGCGGCTGTCGTCCAAAATGGCAAAATCATTTTGTCGAATATCATCGCCTCATCAGCCGATATCCATCGAAAATATGGGGGCGTCTTCCCAGAACTTGCCTGCCGCAGACATATCGAAGCCATCATCCCCGTTGTCGATGAAGCGCTCCAGACGGCGGGTGTCAGCCCCGATCAGATCGATCTCATCGCGGTCGCCAAGGGGCCAGGCCTGATCGGCGCTCTCCTCATCGGAATGAACGCAGCGAAGGGACTGTCCATCGCTTGGAAAAAACCGCTCATCGGCGTCAACCACGTCGAAGCTCATCTCTATGCCAGCATGATGGATGTGGAGAGAGTCCCCCTCCCCGCCTTGGGCCTCGTCCTCTCAGGCGGACACACCCTCATGCTGAAAATTCTAGAGATAGGCGCCTACGAACCCATCGGCACAACAGTCGACGACGCCATCGGAGAAGCCTTCGATAAAGTCGGCAATCTGTTAGGCCTCCCTTATCCAGGAGGCCCAGAAGTGGAAAAATTGGCCCGGCTCGGCAATCCAAAAGCCTTTCCATTGAGCGCTGGCAAAGTCAAACGCTCCCCTCTCAACTTCTCCTTTAGCGGCCTGAAAACAGCCGTTCTCTACGCCATGAAAGGCAATGTCGATAAGGCAGGCATCGCTGCCTCCTTCCAAGAAACCGCCCTGCGCGATGTAGCTCATAAAGCCCTGCTCGCAAGTCAAACATTTGATTGTCAATCCATCATTCTAGGCGGCGGCGTCACCGCTAATCAAAGACTCAAAGAAATCATGAAAGAGACTTTTCCTCACCTCCCCATTTTCTGGCCGCCAGGCACCCTCTCTTTAGATAATGCCGCCATGATCGCAGGACTCGGAGCCCACAAATTCACGGGCCTTAGCGATCCGCTCGACTTGGAAGCCAAAACACGCATTCTGATTGTATAAAATAGGTTTGTTCGAGTACCATGGACGTCAAAATGAGGTTCGAACATGGCAAAAAAAGGCGCAAGAGAAAGTATCAAATTGAAGAGCACCGAATCCAATGAATGCTATTGGACTGTCAAAAATAAGAGAAATACAACAGAGCGCATCGAGTTGAGAAAATACGATTCGTCATTGCGCAAACATGTGACCTTCAAAGAAGCAAAATAAAAAACTTTGTTTGAGCTATCTGTTGCTTTCAAATATTTAGTGCCGAGGAAGAAATCTCTCTCTACGGCACTGATTTCTTTAATGTCAGTATTAGTGATCTCCTTGGTCGTCTGGCTCGTCGTGGTCTTTTTATCCGTCACGACAGGAATTGAGAAGAACTGGCTGAAAAAACTGACCACGCTGCACGCCCCCATCCGCATCTGTCCGACCGATCTCTATTACAAATCTTACTATTATCAGGTCGATGCGTTGGCCGCAGCATCGCAATACACTTTGAAGACCATTGGCGAAAAGGCAGAGAGCTTGAATGCCGACCCCTATTCGGCCGAGGTGGACGCAGAACTCCCTGCCAGCCTGGCGGGACCGGAGCGAGTGGATCTCGTGAAAACGGTCTTCCATGAATTAGACGCTTTGGGCCTCCCTTTCCAAGATTATGAAATTGGCGGCGCGCTCCTCAAAATCCATCGAGGATCGGGATCGGTCGTCTCGCAGATGTCCTATTTGCTCTCCTATCCAGAGAACAACCCCTCTTTCCCCTCTTTGATTGTGGAACAAAAACAGGTGCGCGGGGACAATGTGCCGGTCTTGTTGCCCAAAAACTACAAGGAAAGCGGGATCCGCGTGGGAGATGTGGGCACTTTGAGCTATGCGGCGATCGGCTCTTTGTCTGCGCAAGAGCAAAAAATTGCGATCCAAGTCAGCGGGTTTTACGATCCGGGTCTTGTTTCCATCGGGAATAAGTGCATCATCGTCCCCAAAGAGGTGACCCGCTTGATCCATGCATCGACCCAAACATTTTCTCCCGATGGCACCCCAACCAATGGGATCTTCGTTTGGTTCGACGATCTAGACTCAGCCCCCAAAATCAAAGCGGACATCGAAAAAAGGTTGCAAGCGGCAGGAGTGGGGAAATATTGGAAAGTGGACACCTATCGAGGGTTTGAGTTTTCCAAAGATCTCATGCTCCAATTCCAAAGCGATCGCACCCTTTTTCTTCTCATCGCCGCCATTTTGTTGATTGTGGCCTGCTGCAACATCATTTCGCTTCTGGTTTTACTCGTCAATGACAAGAAAAAAGAGATTGCCATTTTGCAATCGATGGGCGCCTCCTTCAAAAGCATTGCGGCCATTTTTGGTCTTTGCGGCGCAAGCCTTGGAGCTATCAGCTGTCTTTTGGGCAGCGCGCTTGCCCTATTCACACTGCACAACTTAAAAGGATTGGTCTCTTTCTTGAGCATGCTCCAGGGCCATCAAGCCTTTAACCCCGCCTTTTTCGGCAATACACTGCCCAATGCATTGAGCCATGAGGCGCTTGTGTTCGTGCTCATCGCAACCCCGATTCTTTCACTCGCAGCCGGTTTGATCCCTGCGATCAAAGCCAGCCGCATCCGCCCCTCGTCCGTATTGAGGTCCGAATGATTCTGCAAGCGAAAAATATCGTCAAATGCTACGACAATCTCTCGGTTCTTTCGGGAGTATCGCTCAGTATAGAGGCAGGCCAAACGATCGCCATTTGCGGAAGGTCGGGAGAAGGGAAAACCACCCTGCTCCACATTTTGGGCACCTTAGAAGAACCCGATAGCGGGGAAATTGAACTCGCCGGAATGCGTCTGTCCCGCTCGAATGCCAAAGAGCTGCGCAACCAACAGATTGGTTTCATTTTCCAATCCTATAATCTGCTCGAAGATTTTACAGCGCTTGAAAATGTTTTGATGCCCGCTCGCATTGCGAGAAAACAGATCACTCGCTCTATGGGACTGGAGTTGCTCGCTCGGGTCGGCTTAGAGCACAAGTGCGATGTCCCTGCCAAAGTCTTGTCGGGCGGAGAAAGGCAACGGGTGGCCATTGCGAGAGCTCTTTGCAACGATCCCCCGCTCATTTTAGCCGATGAACCGACAGGCAATCTCGATCGGGAAAATGGGAAAAAGGTGGGCGAATTGTTGCTCCAACTCAATAAAGCGCTGATTCTCGTCACACATGATGCGGAATTGGCCGCTCTGTGCCACACACAAAGCGTGCTGAAAGACGGAAAATTGATATAGCTTAGAAATCCCGATTCTGCTACCAATAATCCCTTGTAAAATGGAGCAATGCGATGCAGATTTTAATGGTAGGCACTGGGTATGTCGGTCTGGTGACCGGAGCCTGTTTTGCTGAGATGGGCTATACAGTGGTCTGCCTGGATATCGATGCAGAAAAAATTCGCCTTTTGGAGCAGGGAGTCATCCCCATTTACGAACCAGGGCTTGAAGAGATTGTGAAGCGCAATGTCAAACAAAAGCGGCTTTTCTTCACAACCGATTACGCAGCAGCTGTGGCTTCTGCGACGATTTGCTTCATCGCGGTTCCCACCCCATCCAGAGAGGATGGTTCCTGCGATACGAGCTATGTAGAATCGGCTGCCAGGGAAATTGCCAAACACATGATCGGCTACACGATCGTTGTGAATAAATCGACCGTGCCTGTAGGGACAGCCCATCGTGTTGCAAAAACAATTCGCGAAGTGAACCCTCATTTGAAGTTCGACGTCGTCTCAAATCCCGAATTTTTGAAGGAAGGGGCGGCGGTTCAAGACTGTCTCAAGCCTGACCGGATTATCATCGGCTCAGACCATCCAAAACCTGCCGAAATTTTGAAGGAGATCTATTCTCCCTTTACGTTCAACCATGAGCGGATTTTGCTCATGGACACCCTCTCTGCGGAAATGACCAAATATGCGGCCAATGCCATGCTTGCCACGCGCATTTCATTCATGAATGAGATGGCCGACATTTGCAAGCGGGTCGGAGCGAACGTGAATGAGGTGCGCAAAGGGATCGGATCAGACAGCCGCATCGGATACAGCTTTCTATATCCGGGCGTAGGCTATGGCGGCTCCTGTTTTCCGAAAGATATCCGCGCGCTCATTGCCGTGGCCGCAGAGGTCGGCGCCCATCCAGAGCTTTTGCAAGCCGTCGATTCGGTGAATCAGCGGCAAAAGAAAATATTGGGCCAATTGATGACCCGCTATTTTGCACAGCAGGGAGGGCTCCAAGGAAAAACCATTGCAGTTTGGGGTCTCGCCTTCAAACCCGATACAGACGATATGCGCGAAGCGCCCTCCATCGCCTTCATCGAAGATCTCCTGCGAGAGGGCGCAAGGCTCAAAGTGTTCGATCCCATTGCCATGCCCAACGCCCGCAAAATTTTTGCGAAAAATCCCAACATCGAATGGTGCACCGATGAATTCGATGCAGCCCAAAACGCAGATGCGATCGCCTTGCTGACCGAATGGAAACAGTTTCGCTTGGTCGATTTCAATCCAGTGCGCAAATCGATGAAGGGGCTTGCCTTCTTCGACGGGCGCAATCAATACAAACCGCTCGATATGAAAAACAAAGGGTTTGATTATATCGGCATTGGAGTGCCAGACGCAATTCATGATTGAAAAAATAGAGCAGCGTCTGAGAGAACTCATCCCAGCGCGCGACGAGACGATTTTCGAGGCGGCCCGCTATTCGCTTCTTTCCAAGGGGAAAAGATTGCGCCCCTTGCTGACGCTGGCGACAGCGGCTGCTTTTGGCGTAGATCCGCTGACTGCGCTCGATCCAGCCTGCGCGCTCGAGATGATCCACGCCTATTCGCTCATCCACGACGATTTGCCGTGCATGGACAATGACGACTTGCGCCGAGGTCAGCCGACCCTGCATAAAGTCTATGGAGAGGCAATGGCTCTGCTTGCGGGCGACTATCTCCTCACCTTTGCGTTTGAGGTGATCGCAAACGCCAACTTAGGCCGTGAACAAAGGCTGCAAATCGTGAAAACGGTCGCGATGCGCTGTGGCGCTCCGGGGATGATCGGCGGGCAAGTCATGGATATCGAGCAGACTGGCAAAGAGATTGAGGAAGAAACCCTGATGCTCATGCACGAGGGGAAAACAGCGGCGCTTTTCACAGCGTGTCTGGAATGCGGTTCACTCGTCGCAGGCTACCCTCCGACGCCCCTTCTACAGACCATTGGGCGGGAATTTGGGCTGGCGTATCAATTCCAAAACGATTTGCAAGATGTGTCCGCAACCGCCGGCAAAAAAGCCGGAGGCGATGCGGCCAATCACAAGCAGACCGCAGTGACTCTGTTTGGAGTAGATGGCGTGAAAGAAAGAGTCCGATCCATCAAAAAATCCATCGACGAAAAATTCATGGGGCTGCCCAATCAGGGAGGACCTTTAGCCGCTCTCATGCAGCAAATTCTAACGTAAAGGAGTCTATGGCAGCTACTCTGATATTTGTGCATCCTACTTTGTCTGTGAACTTTACATTTCAAACTGCCAAGCAAAGAGGGTTCAAGATTTTGACTGTGACCACCTCTTTGGAAAAGACCCATTTAGATATGTCGATCATCAACCAACAGAGCGATGCGGTTTTTACCGGTTCTGATTCGCCGCACAAAGATTTAGCGCAGATCCAAAAAATCATCAAAGATCGCTCGTTTAAAGTGACTGCGATCATCAATGGGATTGATGCGAGCGTTTATTATGCCGATGTTTTAAAAAAGGAAATCTTGGGGGCTCCGATCGATCTCGATGCCTCTTTAGTGCGGTTGAATAAATATGCGGTGAACCAGGCATTGCAAAAACGGGGCATGGTTACGATTCCGAGTGTGGAGATCACCTGCAAGCAAGATCTGATCACAAAAAAAGAGGCCATTCACAAATTGGGCCTGCCGATCATCGCCAAGCCTTCGGAAAACACAGCTGCTATGTCGGCCGTTGAACTCGTCAAGACGCTCGATGGGCTCAATCTGTACTTGGATCAATATTTACACAAAACCAACACCTATTATTCAGATAATACGATCGAGAAGGTGATTTTGCAAAAATATATTCCAACGAGCCAATTTGATGAATTTGTGATCGATATAGTGTCATATGAAGGGAAGCATTATTGTGCGGGTTTATTACAGTATCGGCATGAGCTACGCGAGTCGAAATATAAGATTTTCCGCTATTGCGTGCCGAGCGTCGTCGAGGATTTGCCTGCCATTCTTCCTGTGGTGACTTATGTGAAAGAGTGCCTCACAGCCTTAAATGTGCGGGATGGGTTCACGCATAACGAAATATTTTGGGACCGGGATCAGCAATATTATTTAATTGAGAGCAATCCGCGGATGGCGGGAGCTGGCGTTTTAGAGGCGTATCAAAACACGTATGGCTACTACCCGTTGCCGCAATATTTAGATTTGCTTGAGCATAAACCGATTGTCGATATTCCCAAAAAGAGAAAAAGCTATAGTTTGACGATGTTTCTTTACAATCTGTCGAAGGAGGGGTCATATCAGATTCGCATCGAGGATATTCCCTCGTTTCAGCAGATCATCACATTTCCGAGACACGATAAAGACGACCCCCACTTTTATCGCCATTACACACGAGCGGCAACCGTGAATGCATGCGTTCTATTAGACAATCCCTCGAAAGAGGCGCTCGATCGAGACATTCGCACCATTTTGCAAAGAGAGGCGGAAGGGTCGCTCTTTGTATGATCAGTTCCTTTTTTATTCCGCATCATGTACATTTAAGACAACATGGCAGAATCGGTATTCGTGACCGGCGGCGCCGGCTACATTGGAAGCCACACTTGCAAGGCCCTTGCGCTCGCGGGGTTTCAGCCCGTTGTGTTCGACAATTTGTCCACGGGGCATGGCTATGCTGTGAAATGGGGCCCTTTTATCCAGGCCGACCTCAACAACAGGGCGGAGCTCGATAAAGCCTTCGCCACGTATCAACCCAAAGCAGTCATCCATTTTGCAGCCGATGCGATTGTCACCGAATCGATGCTCAATCCCGGCAAATACTATCGCAACAATGTAGGCAGCACCATCTCTTTATTGGAAGCGATGCGCGATCATGGCGTGAAGAAACTGGTCTTTTCGAGCACTTGTGCCACCTATGGCAACGCGATCTTCAATCCGATCACCGAAAAACACCCCGTCCATCCCATCAATCCTTATGGAAGATCGAAATGGATGAATGAAGAGATCATCCACGACTTTGAAAAAGCGCATGGTTTGGAGGCCGTGATCTTGCGCTACTTCAATGCAGCCGGAGCCGACCTCGACACCCAAATTGGAGAAGATCATACCCCAGAAACCCATCTCATCCCCACGATCATCCAAGCCGCTTTGGGCATGAGGGAAGAAATCGTCGTTTATGGCACCGATTTCCCCTCCAAAGATGGAAGCGCCGTGAGGGACTACGTGCACGTCATGGATTTAGCTGCCGCACACGTCGCCGCCCTGAACGCTCCCCCCAATACCCTCAACTTAGGAACGGGAAAAGGGGCCTCGGTGTTAGAACTCATCCAAGCGGTCGAACGGTTCTGCGCGCGCCCCATTTCTGTCCGCCTCGAAAATCGAAGGGAGGGAGAACCTGGAGTCCTCACGGCCGACTTTACCAAAGCCAAAGAGCTTTTGGGCTGGAGCCCCCAATTCTCCGATCTCCCCACGATCATCGAATCGGCCTGGAAATGGCATCAACTGCTCCATGAACATGCCCACCTTGTGAAATCTGTGCTCAAATGTTGATTTTGGCTTTTCTGCTCTCTACGATCGCACTCATTTTCCAAGCCATCTTCTTCCCTCAAGTGGCGCTCTTAGCCTTCTCTCCGTTCCTCGCGATCGCCATGTTGCGCAGCTCTTTCTATCAAGCCCTTTGGCTCTCCTGTATGGCTGGAGCTGTGTTAGATCTCATCTCCAACGATCCGATGGGAGTGCACGCCTTGAACTACACACTCGTCACGGCTGTTCTTTTCGATCGAAAAAGACATTTTTCCTTTGAAGAACCGTTTCATCTCTCTTTGTTCACAGCCCTGATCTCCCTCTTCTCAACCGTTTTTCAGCTTTTGCTTCTTTTTCTCTTTGACAGAAGAGTGCCCATTCAGGGAAGATGGGCTTTAGCCGATTTTTTAGCAATGCCAGTCATGGATGGACTCTACGCCTTTGTCTGGTTTGCAGGGCCGCTCGCCCTGTTTGCAAAATTGAAGAAAATGTGGGATCTATTTTGGATCAAGCGCAAGAGAGCCTCTCGCACATCACCCTAATCGCCATTGAAGCGGCCCTTCTCGGCGGCGATATTTTGCGAGCCGGTTTTGGCACCCATTTCTCCATCCAATCTAAAGAAGGGCAGCACAATCTCGTCACCGCATACGACCACAAATCAGAAGCCGCCATCCTCGCATTCATCCGCGCAGAGATCCCAGACTCCCAATTTCTCGCTGAAGAGAGCGGCGCCACAGGCAAAGGCGATCTGCTCTGGATCATCGACCCCCTCGACGGCACCGTCAACTTCGCCCATCAGCTCCCCATCTTCTCCGTCAGCATCGCCGCCCAAAAAGAGGGACGCGTCGTCACAGGCGTCGTCTATCAACCCATCACACACGAACTCTTCGTCGCAGAAAAAGGCAAAGGGGCCTTCCTCAACGGACAGAAAATCCACGTGTCTCATGTCTCACAAATGGAACAAGCCATGCTGGCGACCGGTTTCCCTTACGATTTAGCCAAAAACCCCTTCCATTGCATCGAGCACTTCGTCGATATCCTCAAACTCGGCATCCCCATCCGCCGCCTCGGCTCCGCTGCCATCGATCTCGCCTACACAGCCGCCGGACGACTGGAAGGATTTTTCGAAGTGCGGCTGAAGGCTTGGGATGTCGCCGCCGGCAAACTGCTCGTCGAAGAGGCCGGAGGCAAAGTCACCCACTGGGACGGCGAGCCCTTCGATATCCATTCGGATAAAACCCTCTTTGCCTCCAACGGAAAAATCCATGACGCTGGATGCAAAATATTAAACCGCAAGGTCTAACATGATATTAGACGGCAAAAAAATCGGCCTTGAAATCCAAGCGGAGATTCAGAAAAAAGTAGCGGGCCTTCGCGGAAGAAAACCGGGGCTTACAGTGATTCTCGTGGGCGACAATGCGGCCTCCAAAGCGTATGTGGGCGCGAAAAACAGGGCCTGTGCTGCCGTGGGGATTGTGTCGAAAACCATGGAGCTTCCGGCCACTATTGCCGAAGGCGATCTGATCCGGCACATTGAGGCGCTGAATCGCCATCCTGAGGTCGATGGGATCTTAGTGCAATTGCCCTTGCCGCCGCATATCGATGAACAAAACATCATGGAGGCGATCGATCCGAAGAAGGATGTCGATGGGTTTCATCCGATCAATGTGGGCAAGATGCTGCTCGGCCAAGAGGGGGGATTTTTGCCCTGCACACCGCTTGGGATTCGGGTCCTTTTGGAAAGGGCTCGGATTGAAACGGCAGGCAAGCATGTGGTGATTTTAGGGCGCAGCAATATTGTGGGCAAACCGCTCGCCGCCATTTTGATGCAAAAAAAAATGGGCTGCAATGCGACGGTGACGATCGCGCATAGCCAATCGGAGCGTTTGAGTACGCTTACCCGATCGGCGGACATTTTGGTGGCGGCGATAGGCAAACCCCATTTTGTGACCCAAGAGTTTGTGAAACCGCGCGCGACCGTGATCGATGTGGGGATTAGCCGCACAGCCGATGGCAAGCTTGTGGGAGATGTCGATTTCAAGCCCGTTTCCGAAATTGCGGCCCACATCACGCCAGTCCCTGGCGGGATCGGTCCCATGACGATTGCGATGCTTTTGCAAAACACCTTATCGGCCTTCCTCAAAATGACTCTCTTTTTATTGCTGCTCGTGTCCTGCCAAAAGAAAAACAGCTGTACGCAATTTGCGGGCGAGGCGATGACGATGCCCTATCAAATTATCGTGGGCCAATCGCTCTCGCAACAAGAGTATCGAGCGGTGTCTCGTGTGATCGAGCAAACCTTTGGGCAGGTACATGAGGCGTTTGACAATTGGAATCCCGATTCAGAGATTTCCAAAATCAATCGAGCCGAAGGAGAGACGCTCATCCCCCTCTCCCCTGCTCTACAAGATCTGCTGACGCTGTGCGGCGAAATGGTCGCAGTGAGCGGCGGCCGCTTTGATCCAACGATCGAGCCGCTCCAAAAGGCGCACACGCCGGAAGAGGTCCAGACCCTCTCCGATGCAATTGGCTGGCATCATCTCTCGATCCACAACGGCATTTTGAAAAAGGATCATCCTTTGACCCGCCTCGATCTTTGCGCGATTGCGAAGGGATTTTGCGTCGACTGGCTGGTGGAACGGCTCCACGCGTTGGGCATCGACAATCTGATGGTAGAGTGGGCCGGCGATTTTCGCGCCATGGGCCACCACCCCGAACAAGGCGATTGGCTCGTTCCCATCAATCCAGCGCTGACTGTCGACCATCAACCGATCGCGCCGCTGCCATTGCGCAATGCGGCAATGGCGACATGCCGCAACACCGGACTCATAGACCCTTTGACACTCAGTCCACCCGCAAACACCCCTTTTTCGATCGTGAGCGCCTGCGTCATTGCCCCCAGTTGCGCATTGGCCGATGCGCTCGCCACCGCAGCCCTCCTCTTCCCGACTCGCAAAGAGGCGGAAAAGTGGGCTCAAGAGGTGGTCGAGAAATATCCTGAAGTCCGTTTCTGGATTTTAAGCCATAGGTATTAGAATCGATTTTGGGGTTCTTTTGAACCGAATCCGTTCCCAGTCTCTTAAACCCGAGTTTTGGCTTCAGAGATAAATTTAATACACAAATAACCCCCCCTCTCTTATGATAGGGGATATGACCTCAAAGAAACGGAAAAGGGGTGGATCCAAACCGAAACTGACCTCCAATCTTCAAAAAACGATTATCCAATATATTCAGGGCAGGCGCTACAACCCGTCTACCTTATCAGAACTGACCCGCAGTTTAGACATTCCTGATGTCCATCAGCGCCTTTTCAAAGAAGTATTAACCGAACTGGTCGATCAGGGCGAGCTGGCTATACAGATGGGAAAATATCAACTGCCTCATGCGCCCGGCCTTGTGAGCGGCACGATCAGCATCCACCCGAAAGGATTTGGGTTTGTCCGATGTCCAGAGGGGCCCGATGTGTTCATTCCCCGCCACGCTTTGAAGGACGCTGTCGATGGCGATGAGGTGGAAATTGAGGTGAACCCGGTGGTTTCAGCGAAGGGGCCCGAAGGGGAAGTTGTGGCGATCTTAAAGCGCAGCCGCACCCATCTGGCTTGCATCGTGGTGCACAAAACGGCCCATCATGCGGTGGCCTATGCGCCCTTGCTGGGAATTGACAAGCCGGTCAAAGTGACATCTAAACAGCCCCTTCAAGAGGGCGACCGGATCATTTGCCACATCGCAGATTGGCATGGCAAGGATGACATTGTAGTGGGAGAAATGACCCGTCTGATTGGGCATATCACAGATCCATCGATCGATGTGCAAGCGGCCATTGAAGAGTTTGAGCTCCCCGACGGTTTTAGCAAAGAGGCCATTCAAGAAGCGAAGAGTTACGGCAAAAAAGTCACCGCAGCAGGAAGGGTCGATTTGACCGATTGGGAAGTGGTGACGATCGATCCCGATACGGCCAAAGACTACGATGATGCGATTTCTGTCACCCGCGATGCGCGGGGCCATTTTTTTCTTGGCGTCCATATCGCCGATGTGAGCCACTATGTCAAACCGGGCACCCATTTGGATAAAGAGGCCTATCTCCGATGCAATTCGACCTATTTTCCAGGCACTTGCGTTCCCATGCTGCCAGAGGAGCTGTCGAATGAGCTTTGCAGCTTAAAACCCAATGTGGTGCGGCTCACGCAATCGGTTTTGGCAGAATATAGTCCGACAGGCGAACTCGTCCATTACGAGATCAAGCGCACCGCCATCCGCAGTCAAAAGCGCTTTACCTATAAAGAGGCGCTGCAAGTGCTGGAGGGAAAAAAGAAAAGCCCTCATCACGCTCTCTTACAGCGGATGGTCGATCTATGCCAGCTGCTCAAAAAAAAGCGCTTTGAGAGGGGCAGTATCGACTTTTCCATGCCGGATGATGTCATCCTTGTGGACAAAAAAGGGGTCCCTCAGAAAATTGAGCGGGTCGAATACGACATCACCCACCAAATGATTGAGGAATTTGCCCTCATTGCCAATGAGATTGCAGCCAAACACCTCGCGAAACAAGGAAAACAATTGATCTATCGAGTGCACGAAGAGCCGTCGAATGAGAATTTCCAAGATTTTGCCGCGTTCGCCAGAGTCCTCGGATTCCATGTGCCCGCCAATCCCACCCGCCACGATATTCAAGCCCTGTTCCAAGAGGCCAAAAACTCCCCCCTGATCGAACAGCTGTCGATCAGTTTCATTCGCAGCATGAAGCTGGCCTCCTATTCGCCCGAAAATTTGGGACACTATGGACTTGCGCTCGATTATTATTGCCACTTCACAAGCCCAATTCGCCGCTATACCGATCTGATTATCCAACGGCTCTTATTTGATGAGCTGCCCGAAGACACAGATGTGGAAGCGGTGGCGCTGGCTTGCTCACAGAAAGAGAGGGTCTCTTTCAAAGCAGAAAGCTCGGTGGTCACTTTGAAAAAACTGCGACTCGCCGCCACCTATTTTGCCGATGACGCAAGCAGGATATACAGGGCCATTGTGACGAAAGTCAAACCCTTTGCCCTATTCTTCGAGGTGCCTATGTTCGACTTGGAAGGGAGCTTGCACATCTCGAAAATCGGGAACGACTATTTTGAGTACAATCCCACAAAAATGTGCTTTCGAGGATCCAGAACAGGAAAAATGTATGGGGTTGGACAAGAAATTTTTGTCCGCTTAGACGATATTGACTATATTCTGTTGCAAACAGAATGGTCCATGGCTGCCCCTCCATCCACACCTGCAAAGAGATAACCAGATTGCTGCCGATTGCTTTCTACCAAGATCCCGATGTACTGCACCTCGCCAAATCGCTCCTCGGCAAACTTCTCCTCACGCGCATCGACGGACATCTCACCGGCGGCTACATTACAGAAACGGAAGGCTACGCGGGCATTGGCGACCGAGCCAGCCACGCCTACAACAATCGCAGAACGGAGAGAACTGAGGTCATGTACCGCGCCGGAGGCATCGCCTACGTCTATCTTTGCTACGGCATTCATCACCTTCTCAACGTCGTCACCGGCCCTGAAGAAACGCCCCATGCTGTCCTCATCCGCGCACTCAAGCCCGCCATCGGCGAAGACATCATGTTCCAAAGAAGGGGCAAAAAACCCCTGACCCACGGCCCCGGCGCACTCAAGCCCGCCATCGGCGAAGACATCATGTTCCAAACAAGGGGCAAAAAACCCCTGACCCACGGCCCCGGCGCACTCAAGCCCGCCATCGGCGAAGACATCATGTTCCAAACAAGGGGCAAAAAGCCCCTGACCCACGGCCCCGGCGCACTCACCCAAGCCCTCGGCATCACGCTCAAACAAAATGGGCAGTCGCTGAACAGCTCCGCAATCTGGATCGAGGAGGGAGTCCGCATCACCTCTATCGTCGAGACCGCGCGGATCGGCGTCGATTACGCAGGAGACGATGCACTTTTGCCCTACCGATTTATTGGGGAATGCGCGATATTTAAGTTATGAAAAAGTATTTTATCACGGGCCTCGTGACCTTGCTCCCTTTGGCCGTGACTGTTTGGGTGGTTCGGTTCTTAGTCCGCTTCTTGACAAATCCCTTCATCAATCTCGTCACATTGCTCACCAACCGACTCCCCATCTCATCGCCCCAACTCGTTCATGCTCTCACGGAAATTTTCATCCTGATCGGCTTGCTCTTATTGACCTTTTTTCTCGGCCTGACCGCCCAAAAATTCTTCTTCAACCACCTCATCCGCTTTGGAGACAAGATCATCAGCAAAATCCCCCTGGTCAATAAAGTGTACAAAACTTCCAAGGAGATCGTGAAGGCGCTCTTTGGGTCCAAAGAAAAGTCATTTACCCAAGTGGTCCTCCTCCCTTTTCCTTATCGAGGAGCCTACGCCATCGGACTCATCGCAAAGCCCGCTCCACAAACCTGCTCAGAGACGGAACACCACGAACTCATCTCCGTGTTCATCCCGACAACCCCAAATCCTTCCACAGGATATTTGGTCATGTGCAAAAAATCGGAACTCATCAATCTCAATATGAAAACCGATGAGGCCATCAAATACGTCGTCTCGTGCGGCGTCATCCAGCCGGAGGCCCAGTGAAAAAATATCTGCTCACAGGCCTGGTCATCCTCTTACCCGTTGCCTTGACTGTCATGATCATCCTGTTCCTTTTTGATCTATTTACAGAACCGTTCGTCAATTTGGTGGGCCCACTCGTCAACCTGCTTCAACAGAAAGCGCACATCCATCTGCCGCAAGAATTAACCCTCCTCCTCTCCCGCATTTTGTCTCTCATCCTTCTGTGCGCCTTTATTCTATTTCTCGGATTCATCACCCAATTGTTTTTAGTCAAAACGCTCATCCAATGGGGCAACAACATTCTCTTCCGCATCCCCTTCATCAAAACAGTCTATAAAGTGAGCCGCGATATTTTTGCCGCCCTGCTCGCCACAGATGGAAAAAAAGTGTTCAAACACCCCGTCATGATCCCATTCCCCTGCAAACCCAATTATTGCCTCGGCTTCGAATCGGGAGAACTGGCCCAAGAGTGCAAAGAAAAACTCAAAGAAGCCATGGTTCCCGTGTTCATCCCCACCGCCCCCCACCCCATTTCCGGCTTCTTCTTCTTCATCCCCGCATCCGATGTCCATCGCGTGGAAATGACCAACGAAGAGGTGGTCAAATTCCTCGTCTCTTGCGGAATGATTCTGCCAAAGGCCGATACCCAACAAGAGGCCAGCCATGACCTCTTTTAACCCAATGACCCGCGTCATCTTTTTCCAAGTGAACGACAATACAAGCAAAATCAAAAAAATTCTTGACACCGCGCACCTGCACTTTGGCAAAAAAGAGCCCCTCCTCTTCTTCGTCGAAGACGAAAAAAGTGAAAAATTTGTCGATGAACTCCTTTGGAAACAGCCCCTCTCAAGCTTCCTCCCCCACGTGACGGCAGACGGCCCCACGAATGACCTCATCGCCATCACAAAATCCAAAAATAGCGTCAATCAAGCCAAAATCGCCTTCAACCTTTGCTCCACCGCCCTCTTCCTCAATGAGCCCATGAAACTCATCTACGAGTTCGAAGACCTCACCGCCCCCGTCAAAAAAAATCTTTCCTCGCAAAGGTTCGACGCATATAAAAAGGGCGGCTTTTTTATCGAAGCCCGATGAAAAGATCTTGATGTAAAGCTGTTTTATGAATATACTCATGTGCTTTAATGATTTGGAGTAGAACCTTATGACCCGCATGAGCAAACAGGGCAAAATCCGGCACATTTCGCCCCGTAGACCCCGAGTGGCCGGCCCAAAAACAGGACCCAAAAAAGATGCCCTTCCTGCCGGCTTCAGGCCGCATGAAAACGCCCTCACAGAAGGCGCTACCCTCAACCGATTCATCCCGAAAGTAGGTGCATAATGACAAGACATGGCAGTTACGGAAAATCGAGCAAAGGCGCAAAAAAACGCAACGTGTTAAAACGGTTTGAGCGGGTCGAAGTCCTCCGCAAAATGGGTAAATGGGTCGATGGTCAAAATAAAAAAGTGACCGGACTTCCCAAAACTCCATCTGCATGATTTCTATCTATACCACACAAAAAGATTTACCCATCAACAAGGCTTCCGCAAGAAGCCTTGTTGATGCGGTCCTCTCTTTTCTGGAAATCCCCTACGAGGAGGTTTCCATCTATTTTGTGAACGAAAAAAAAATCAGTCAGCTCCACGATCAATTTTTTGAGGATCCCACCCCGACCGACTGCATTTCTTTTCCTTTGGACGAGAAGCACTTGGGAGAAATCTTTGTCTGTCCTGCGGTGGCGATTCGCTATGCGAGCAAGCGGGGGCAAGACCCGTATCGGGAGACGGCGCTGTACGTCATCCATGGTCTTCTCCACCTCATTGGCTACGATGATTTAGAGGCAAAAGCAAAAGAAGCGATGCGGAAAAAAGAGAAAAGTTGTATGCGTCATCTAGATAGGTTAAAGATAACCCTCCAATGATTTTAGAACATCCGCTGATCCCCATCCTGCTCCTTTTAGGCTCGCTTGTATTGACTACGTGCAATAGTGCGATTTTGCATTTGGGGAAATTCAAATCGAAACCTCTTTTATTTTTTCGTCCTGTGTTGCGCAAATTCTTTCGCCAGCATGAGTGGGACAATCTCTATTTTTGCATTTCGATTTCGAAGCACATTTATGAGTTGGCCTATGCGATCACCGCCTTTTTCTATTTGATTTCGGCGCTGCCCTCTCTGCACAATTTAGTCGACACTATCCCTACGAATCACGATTGGCCGCCTCTTTTGATCGTGGGCGGCGGCATCATTGCCCTTTCTGTGCTTCTCGATTTCATCATGCGCCTTGCGGGCAATCTGTGGAGCAAGCCGATTCTCAAACTCCTCTCCCCTTTTGCCTCCCTCTATTTGCTCATTCTTTTTCCTCTTGTGGGGCCCTTGTTGAAGCTGACCCGAGTGCTGATCCGCAAGACCCACTTGGACGAAGAGGGCGAAATCGTAACCGATCAATCCAAACTCCGGGAAATGATCCGCGAATCGGAGTTGCAACAGCATCTCGATCCGAGCGATCAAAAGCTGATCAGCTCCTTTGTCAATTTCAAAGGGCGGGTCGCTAAGGAGGTGATGGTCCCACGAGTCGACGTCTTCAGTCTGAGCGGGGACACGCCCCTCAAAGAAGCGGTGCAGCTGTTTGCTGCGGAAGGCTATAGCCGGATCCCGATCTATCGGGAGACGCTCGATGAGATCATAGGAGTTGCGCTATATAAAGATCTTTTGAAGTATTATGCCGACCCGAAACAAGATCTCACAGCTCCGATTGAGACCCTTGCCAAACCGGTCCTATACGCTCCCGAAAACAAGAAAATCGCCCATCTTCTGCAAGAATTTCGCAACAAACAGATCCATATGGCGATCATCGTTGATGAATATGGGGGCACCGAAGGGATTGTGACCATCGAAGATATTTTAGAGGAGCTTGTGGGCGAGATCGAAGACGAGTATGACATTGGGGAAGCGAAGGATTTTTGGGAGCTGCCCGGCGGCAATTGGGTCGTGGACGCCAAAATGACGCTGCTCGACATCGAAAGCCAGCTAGGGATTAAAATCCCCGAAAACCCCGATTATGAGACGATTGGGGGCTATGTATTCCACTGCGCCGGCACAATCCCCCTCAAAGGGTGGCGGCTCTCCCACGACGAATTTGACCTTGAAGTCCTCAGCTCCAATGAGCGGTCCATCAAAAAAATTAAAATCATCCCAAGGGCCAAACCGGCAGACTAGAGGGTGTTGTTGGTATTCTTACCACTTGCGAAACAAAGGGAAAATGGGCAAAATAAAAAGCCTATTAGGAGTTGTTGATGCGCCGGTCGATTTGTTTTTGTGAACCCAACCATGCTTTAGCAGGAGATCCCTCCACTTGGAAATTTGTCTACACAACCGCCAGCCACCTCCCCAAAGGGGCCAAGCTCCGCTTCGATCTAGATAGCAAAGGACGCGAACTCGATTGGCAAATCCCCAGCGTCAATGTGAAAGATAAATCGAATATTATCTGGGCCGAGCTGCCCAGCAAAAAAGCCATCCCATTCACTCAAGTAGGCGACACCGCCTCCTTCGAATGTATCCTCCCCATCGAAATGAAAACGGGTGAAACCCTCACGATTATTTTGAAAGACAATAACGCCCAAAAAACAGTCCAAAGAAGGCGCCCCTTTCACCTGTTCATCGACCCCAAAGGCAAAAACGACTTCAAAGAAAACGAAACCTTTTTCCTCGACGTCCGCGGCAATCACCTGAAAACACTGAGAATCATCGCCCCCTCTTTGGTCAGCAGAAATAAACGGTTCGACGTCATCGTCCGCTTCGAAGACATCTACGGCAATTTAACGTCGAACGCCCCTGAAGGCACCCTCATCGATTTAAGCTACGAACACTTGCGGGAAAACTTAAGCTGGAAACTGTTTGTTCCGGAAACGGGCTTCATCGCTTTGCCGAATCTCTATTTTAACGAACCAGGCATCTATAAAATCCAACTGCGCAACCTCAAAACGAAAGAACAGTTTTTCTCCCCGCCCATCAAATGCCTGCCCGAAGGGGCCTTGAGCCTTTATTGGGGTCTATTGCATGGCGAATCCATCAAAGTCGATTCAGGAGAAAACATCGAATCGCTCCTCAGACACATGCGCGATGACCGAGCGCTGCAATTCTTTGTCACCTCCTCATTCGACAGCGAAGAAGAAACCTCCAATGACGTTTGGAAAACCATCTCCACACAAGTGGCTGAATTCAATGAAGACGATCGCTTTGTCGCGATGCTCGGGTTTCAATGGCTCGGCGAACCCAAAGAAGAGGGCTTGCGCCATTTTATCTACGCAAAAGACATGAAGCCGATTTTGCGGCGCAAAGACACAAAGAGCAATTCGCTCAAGAAAATCTACAAAACCAGTAACCCCAAAGAGATGATCGCCATCCCCAGTTTTTCCATGGGAAAAACTACCTGCTACGACTTCAATGACTATAATGCCGAATTTGAAAGAGTCGCTGAAATCTATCAGGCATGGGGATCGTCAGAATGCACGAAAAAAGAGGGTAACGCCTACCCGATTGAGGGCGGCAAGCAAGGGATTCACGAGGCGGCTGAAGGATCGCTGCAAAAAGCGCTGATGAACGGCTGCCGATTCGGTTTTGTCGCCGGAGGATTGGACGATCGCGGGCCCTATCAGGATCTGTTCGATGCCGACCAAGCCCAATACACTCCTGGACTCACCGCCATCTTAGCCAAAGAACACAATCGCACTGCCATAATGGAAGCCCTGCAAGCCCGCTCTTGCTATGCAACAACCGGCGAGCGGATCATTGTAGGACTGCACATCGCTGGATTTACAATGGGATCCGAGCTCGACACCAAAGCTCGGCCCGGCCTTGAATTCAACCGGCACATCACCGGATACTGCATCGGCACTGCACCGCTTCTCAAAGCCGAACTGATCCGCAATGGGAAAGTCTATCGCAAATTAGAAATTAAAGATGGAATCGTCGAATTTGCAGTCGACGACACGGATCCTTTAAGCGAAATCGTTTTAGAACCGCGGGAAGATAAACCCCCATTTGCCTATTACTACTTAAGAGCGCAGCAAGAAGATGGCCACATCGCTTGGAGCTCGCCCATCTGGATCGATCTCTCCACCAAAACTGCACCCGCCTCCAATACGAAAAAAATGAAAAAACGGGTCAAAGAAGATTAATACCCTATGAGTTTGGAGTGCGCCAAGAGGCTCGGGCCCTGCTCAGGGACTCAAATGCAGCTCCAGGAGGCTCGGGCCCTGCTCAGGGACTCAAATGCAGCTCCAGGAGGCTCGGGCCCTGCTCAGGGACTCAAATGCAGCTCCAGGAGGCTCGGATTCTGCGCTACTGCGTTTCTTCCGATGTCCTCATAGTTTGTTCTCCAATGTCTGATATGCCATCGAGAGTGGGTCTCCCTGCCAATTGCTGTATAAATTCGATTCTGTTCCCTTGGAGGGAGCCGCGCAAAATGATCGAGTAACAGCGTCTGCCGATAGCGACGTATCAACTCAGCCTGGATCCGGGGATCGAGTGACTCAGCAGAAGTCCCGGCGGTCGCAGCCGTGGTGGCTGTTGCTGCGGTCGTGGCTGTTGCTGCAGTCGCGGCTGTTGCTGCTGGCGCCGGCTGTGTCCCATCGGGGGGGGTGGGAAGGGAGGCCTCTCTACAGCAAAAGCAACAAACAACCGTTTGAAAAATCCAACTGATCCAACTCGTCGCCCACCGAATGAAAGTCAACACATAGCCGGGTTGAGAAGGCCCTCCTTGTGCGGATTCAATCGTCGTGGGTGCAGCTCCGATCCCTGGCGGCACGCCGGGCGCTCCGGATGGCGGCGCCGAAGAAGATGAAATCGCGGTCGGTGAAGACCCTTGTACAGGCGTTGTCATACAATTTTTCTCCCGAAAAAGAATACCTAATGCGGAAATTAAAGTCATCGAGTATCATCGTGTCAATTTTATGAGCCTGATTCTCGGATCAACCTCTCCCCGTAGGCGGGAAATTTTAGACTTTTTTGCCATCCCCTTTACACAAGCCAGTCCCCACTTTGACGAATCGCTCATCCCATTTCAAGGCGATCCAATTGCTTTTGCCAAAGAGGTGGCCATTGGGAAAGCTCAAGCCCTTAAACATCGATTCCCTCACGACGTCATCCTCACCGCCGACACAATCGTGTACCAAAATGGAAAAATCTTCCTCAAGCCAGAGAGCCTCAAAGAGGCCCACGCCATGCTCAAAGAGCTCTCAGGCAAGGAGCACCAGGTGTTCACAGGCGTTGCTGTGCTGCACAAAAATGAGATTTTTTCCGATGTCGAACAGTCGCGGGTCTTTTTTCACGAACTGACTGAGCCTCAGATACAAATTTATCACGAGAATTTCCATCCTCTCGATAAGGCCGGTGGGTACGCCATCCAAAAAGCCGGGAGTTTGATTGTCAAAAGAATCGAAGGGTGTTATTACAACATCATGGGGCTGCCCATCCATACGGTGCGCCGGCTCCTGCTCAAAGCAGGGATCGATTTATGGGACTTTCTAAAACCTACCTAACCCTCCTCACCGCCTCCCTTCTCATAGGCGGCGAATATGACGAAATCAAGCTCCACTCCCTCTATCTCATGCAGCACGGACAAATCGAAGATGCCATCGAAAGATATCGCGAATACGCCGACCTCTCCGGCACCAATGACTTTGAAGTGTTGCAGCAAATGGGACTCATCCTCCTTCAAAAAGGGATTCAATCACCAGACAATCAAACCTTTATGATGACGCTTTTCGGCGCAGGCCTCTCTGGTTCAGCAGGAGCGTTAGAGATCTTAGAGAAAGGCCTCTCCCATCCCGATCCGCAGATCCAGCTGCTCGCCCTGCATTTCATTGCGAAAATCGAGGATGACAGGACAGCGGAGATTTTCAACCGCGCCATGAGTTCGGATTTTCTTGCGATTCGCATGGAAGCGGCCTTTTATATGGCACAAACCAAACATCCTCATGCAGTTGGGCAAATTGAGGGGCTGATGGTTCGATTGCCGCCGATGTTCAAGCCTTTTTTCCCCTCGCTGTTTGCGCTTCTTGGGACGAGCGATGCGACGCATGCGTTGCGCAGGCTCATTGAGGATCCCGATCCGAACACGCGCGTCGAATCGATTTTGCATGTAGCCCGTCTGGGGCGCGATGATTTTCTGCCCGCTTTGCGCAAAAGACTCACGCACACGCACATTGCCGAATTGGAAGCGGCGGCGTTTGCGATGGGAGCGTTAAAGGATAGCCTTTCGATTCCCCGTTTGCGCAAGCTGGCTCAATCTCCGACCGATTCGATCCGTTTGGCAGCAAGCCTGGCTCTCTTCCAACTCGGCGACCGCTCGCATGTCTCCACGATTGCCCGAATGGCTAAGCAATCGAATCTCTTCGCCATTTCTGCGCTGGGCGCGATTTCTGAGACAGAAGAGACGCTGGCGGAACTGGTCAAATCAAACGATTTGCAGGTGCGCACCAATGCGGCCATCGCCCTTCTTCAAAGGCGCGATCCGCGCTGTCTAGAGACTCTTTGCGAGATTCTCATTACCGATTCGCGCGATTTGGCGTTTCACCCTTTCCACTCCGTGGGGAGAACGCTTTCTGCGATCAAAGCCATTCCTTCTGCTGAACTGCATGTCAAAGATCCGATGGTGGACCTGAACTACTCTCTCGCCATGCGCGAACATCTCTTGCGCGAATCGATCCATTTACCCGCAGAGGTGTTTTTACAGATTGCTCGGCGCGTTTTCATGAGAGGACAAAATGATTTAGTCCCCACAACCATCGCGCTCCTAGAAAATTTGCAAACAGATCGAGCGATCGCCCTGTTGAAAGAAGGGGCCGAGAAAATCCATTGTCCCCTCATTCGCGATTATTGCCATCTGTCTCTTTTTCGCTTGAAGCAGGAGGGGCCCTATGAAGAGTATGTCAATCATTGGGTGATGCACCAGAAAGGGTCTCAGCTGATTCAGCTGAGACAGCTTCTGCCCTGGAAATATCGCCTTGAACAGACAGACTACACGTTGACGCCCGAAGAGACATCCCGTCTTCTGATCGAATCGTTTCTATCCATCGCAAGCCAGCGAGAGGAAAAAAGCATCGCGTTTCTCCTCGAAGCGATCCAAAACGGCAATCCGGCCAATCGCTATGCCCTCATGGGGCTGCTCATGAAAGCAACCGAATAAGAGACGAAAACTGACCTAAAGTCCGACTCGTTGTATCATATCTAAACGTGAAAAAGTGGTGTATTCTTCTCAGTGTTTTGGCTCTGTTTGCTGACGAAGTGAACGTCTATTTGTCCGATCCGGTGTATCAAAATGGGGTCCTCTATACAAGCAAAGGCGGGGTCATCCAAAACAACGACATCCGGATTCAGGCGTCGACCATTCAGTATTTCCACAAGATGGAAAACGGCAAACTGATCCAGAAAATCGAGGCGGAAGGAGATCTTCTCATTCAATACAAAGGGCGCGTCTTTGTCGGATCTGAGCTGGAGTTCGATTTTAGCCAGATGTGCGGGTCTGTTTATGATGGCAAAACGTTTTCGACGATGTGGTATGTAGGCGGAGACAAAATCGATCTTTCTCCCGATGGCAGTTACCATGTGACCAATGCGTTTGTGACCACGTGCGAGAACAAAGATAGCTCCTGGGATTTGCGCGCATGGAAGGTCAATGTGGTGAAAAATGAATATTTTCGGGCGAACAAGGTCCGTTTGCGCTTTTGTCAGTTGCCGAAAATATGGCTCCCCTCTTTCAAAGTGAATCTCAAGCGGTTTAAAGAGCCGATCTTTCGCTATTATGTGAACTGGAATAAGGGTCCAAAACTGGGGTTTCGCTATCAGCTCTATTCGTGGCAAGATCTCGCCTTCTACGGAAGGCTCGAATACCGGTGGAGCAAAGGGTGGGGCGGAGCCCTTGAGAGCGAATATTATCCGCCAGGCGGACTGACCACTTTTACGACGCGCAACTATCTGGGAAAAGACCGCCTATTCAATGCCGAAGATGTGGAACTCAGATACCGGGTGCAAGGGGCGCTTCGATCCCAAAGCGAAAGCGGGAAGACCCGCACGATCCTCACCTGGGATAAATATAGCGATGTGAGGATGCCTGGCGATTTTAAGAGCGAGGATTTTGAAGTCGACACGGCGATGAAAACCCTTTTTTACGTGCATCACCGCGAAGAAGATGTGCTCACCTATTTCAAAGTGAGACCGAGAGCCAATCCCTTTGAGTCGATCAAACAAGATTTGCCGACCGGCTATTTGGTGGCCCGTCCGATGCAGATTGGCAATACGGGCGTCCTTTCGAGCAGCTTTGCCAAAGCCTCTTATCTCAATTTCCAATATTCCGATCAGCTCACCACGACCTTGCAAAATTTCCACTCGCCGCGCGTTGAGCTGTACGAGCATCTCTATCGCCCGATCCATCTCAAAGCGTTGACGCTCACGCCCCATTTACTGGGCAGAGGCATTTTTTATGGGACAAGTCCATCACATGAAACGAAATTCTTAGGGCTATTAGGCTACGGGGCCGAGGCGCACCTGCATGGGCAAAGGCAATTTGTGCGCTATAAACATGTGATTGAGCCCTATGTGAACTATTGCGCATTAACGCGGCCTACCGTGGCTCCCGATGAACACTACATTTTCTCCATTCAAGACGGCTACCAAAAGATCCAGCAAGTGCAAGGAGGGGTTCGCAATCTGCTCTTCTCAAGCTATAGACCCTGCCAGGAGGCGAGTTTTACCGCCGATCTCTATGCGAACGCCTTTTTCTCTGACCCTGTCATTCCACAAGTGGTGCCGAAAATCTATTTGTGGCTCAATTGGCACCTGCCCAGCGTCTACATCACGCTGCACAATTGCTACAACTTCCGCAATCATATCTGGGATTTTTCGAACTCGCGGCTCCGTTGGACGGTCAACGAAAACGTAGCGATGTCGCTCGAGGCGCGCTACCGCTCGAAATACGACTGGCGCAAAAGCGACCATGAAAATTTCATCCTCGACGTAACGAGAAGCGAACAGGAACTGCTCGCCTCTCCCCTATCCGATCGACGGATCAACCTACTTTCCAATCTGTACATTCGGCTTAATCCGTTTTGGCAGATGCGAGTGGAGACGCACCACGGATTTTATGGTCTCTACAAAAACCACATTCACGAAAAAGCATTCAATGAATTTCGCATCCATCTATATACGTGGATCAGCCAATCGTGGAAGCTCCACTTCTATTATGGCTATACGCTACACAATCACTTCGACTGGAATATCGATGTCCAACTCGTCAAAAAAGCGTTCTAGATGGCAAGGTCAGCGTAATGGAGTATGTGCCATCCGCAGAGTTTTGGGAATAACTTGGATTATACTTGGCTACTTCTACTTGATGTGCGCACTGCACAGCGTCGGTCAGCGATTTAAAATCCAGGTGGAGTGTGTTGCGTAAGCTTGAATCCCATACAATTCGCTTTATCCCCGTCGCCGTCTGCAAGGCTCCAAAGAAAGCTTCTCCAGCGCTGGGATCTAAGCACTGCCTTATGTTGAAAAAATCTCCGATTGTTACTACGCTCATAAAACCCATTGATGTGATGATTGAATGAGAAGCATTTTAATTCGCATCTTGGATTTAACTCAACCCGTTTTTTTTGAAAAGAACGAACCTTTTTATAAATTCACGAAAAAGCATTCTATGGCTACACGCTTACACACCCTCATGCTCCGGGAATGTCGGTCCACATCTCAAGGTCAGCGAAACGCAGTATGTGCGATTAACATTGGAATATGATGTAGAATAACTGCGTAATTCTGGTTGCTCTTGGAACCACATAGCTGCTACTGCCGATTGAAAATACAGGTGGACTTTGTCGTTTAAGCGTTGATCCCATGTAACTTGCTGTAGCCCCTCCGTCCTCTTCAAGACTCCAATCAAAGGTGCGCTAGTGGTGGGACCTAAGCGCTTCTCTATATTGTAAACATCTGATTTTGTTAGTACGTACATAAAACCTCTTGATGTGATGATTTAGCAGAAGCATTTTAATTCGCACCTTGGATTTAACTCAACCCGTGTTTTTGACAAGAACGAAAAAGCATTCAATGTCGCACCCATCTATACCGAAACAACCGATTCTTCAGGTTGTTTCGGTATCTATACGTGGATCAGCCAATCGTGGAAGCTCCACTTCTATTACGGCTACACGCTACACAATCACTTCGACTGGAATATCGATGTCCAACTCGTCAAAAAAGCGTTCTAGCGTTTCAAGGTCAGAACAACGCAGTATGCGCCCATAACAGAGTTCTTGGTATATTGTGGATCATACTGGCAGCCTGCTTGACGTACGAACTGCGCAGCTTCTCCCGCTGATTTAAAATACGCGCGGGCTTCGTAGCCGTCTGGGCGTGGATCCCGATCCCATCTACATTCCATTCGCCCATTCGTCGTCTCCAAGGCTCCAATCAAAGGTCCAGCGTTGTGACCTAACCACTGGGTTATATTGCAACGATCTAAGGATGTTAGTGCACTCATAAAACCTCTTGATGTGATGATTGAATGAGAAGCATTTTAATTCGCATCTTGGATTTAACGCAACCCGTTTTTTTGACAAGAACGACAAAGCATTCAATGAATTTCGCATCCATCTATACCGAAACAACCTGAAGAGTCGGGAATTTGGCATGGAATATCGATGTCCAACTCGTCACAAAAGCGTTCTAGGGTTTCAAGGTCAACGTAACGCAGTATGTGCCTTGAGCAGAGCTATTGGAATAACGTGGATCATACTTGCTTACTTCTACTTGATTTTTGAACTGATCAGCTTCAATCACCGATCTAAAATACAGGTGGAGTTTGTAGCTTGAGCTTGAATCCCATGTAACTTGCTTTAGCCCCATCGCCGTATTCAAGAATCCAACCAAAGTTGCGCCAGTGCTAAAACCTAAGCACCGCTGTATCCTATAAAGATCTAAGTTTGTTAGTGCGCTCATAAAACCTCTTGATGTGATGATTTAGCGAGAAGTATTTTAATTTGCATCTTGGATTTAACTCAACCGATTCTTCAGGTTGTTTCGGTATATATACGTGGATCAGCCAATCGTGGACGCTCCACTTCTATTATGTCTATACGCTACACAATCATTTCGACTGGAATATCGATGTCCAACTCGTCAAAAAAGCGTTCTAGCGTTTTAAGTTCAGCGTAACGCAGTATATGCGCTTCACAGAGTCATTGAAATAATCTGGATTATACTTGCGTACCTGCTTTGAAGCCGCGAAATTCACAGCTTTGGCCACCGAGTCAAAATACAGGTTGGCTGTTTTGGGTGTGTTGCTTGAGTCTAAATCCCATGTAATTCGCTGTAGCCCTCTCGCCTCCCCCAAAACTTTCATGCAACCGTCTCCAGAGCTGGGACCTAAGCACCGGGTTATGTGGGCACGATCTAATTCTGTTAGTGTGTAGTACATAAAACCTCTTGATTGATGATTTAGCAGAGGCATTTTAATTCGCATCTTGGATTTAACTCAACCCGTTTTTTTGACAAGAACGAACCTTTTTTTCTAATAAAATATTTGACAATATTCTCATCATGCATAGTCTAGGGAGAGATATGAAAGCGATTGCGATTGTCCCTCACACCAAAACCATTCAGCTCATCGATCGCGATGAGCCCAAGATCACAACGGCCACTCAGGTCAAAGTCAAAGTGCGCCAAGTGGGCATTTGCGGCACAGATCGGGAAGAAGTATCTGGCGGGAGAGCCGATGCGCCGCCGGGTGAAAAAATGCTCATCATTGGCCATGAGGTGCTAGGCGTTGTGGTACAAGTGGGCGAGGCGGTCAAAAGCCTAAAACCCCAAGATCTCGTCGTCATCATGGTGCGCCGCCCTTGCTCCGAATGCGAAATGTGCAAAAAGGGCTGCTCCGACATGTGCGAGACCGGCAACTACACAGAACGGGGCATCAAACAACGGCACGGTTTTCACCAAGAATTTGTGATCGATGAGGAAAAATACATGATCTTGGTTCCCCCCGCGTTGGCCGGAACTGCAGTGCTCACTGAGCCGACCACCGTTGTGGAAAAAGCCATCGACCATGCGTGTCGATTGCAAGTGGCCCGCCTTCCTGTGGATCCCGACCCCAAAAAATGGCTCCACGGCAAAACAGTGCTCGTCGCAGGCCTCGGCCCTATCGGACTACTCGCCGCCATGGTGCTCCGTTTAAGAGGAGCGAATGTGATCGGCATGGATATCGTCGATCCCCACACTCTTCGGCCAAAAATCTTAGAGGCCATGGGAGGCAAATATGTGGTGGGCAAAGAGGGCGCTCTACGGGGACACACGTTCGACCTGATTTTAGAGGCGGCCGGCATCCCTAAACTCGATTTCCAACTCCCCCAATTTTTGGCGACCAACGGCGTCTATGTGCTCACCGGCGTTACAGCAGAGGGCCCTCCCCTCTCTGTCGATGCAGCCAAACTCATGCGCGATCTCGTCTTGAAAAACCAGATCATCTTTGGCTCCGTGAACGCAGGGGTGGCCCATTTCAAACAAGCCGTTCTCGATTTAGAAGCCGCTGAAAAGAATTGGCGCGGCGTCGTGCAGCAACTCATTACCAGCAAAACTCCCTTTAATCGCTTTGCAGATGCCCTCGAAAAAAGAAAACCAGACGAAATTAAAGCCATCATTGAGTGGTCATGATGTATGATGCCATCATTATAGGCAGCGGCGCAGGAGGCGGCACAATCGCCCACCAACTGGCCAAAGCCGGCTGGAACATCCTGATCCTCGAGCGCGGCGGCTTTTTGCCAAGAGAAAAAGAGAACTGGCAGGCCGAAGCCGTTTTTCAAAAAGGGAGATACAACCCCCCAGAAATTTGGCGCGATATCGCAGGCAAACCCTTTGTTCCCGGCACCCACTATTACGTGGGAGGCAATACCAAATTTTATGGCGCCGCTCTATTGCGACTCAGAGAGAAAGATTTTGGCGAGGTGCAGCATTATGGCGGCCTCTCCCCCGCCTGGCCCCTCCAATATGAAGATTTTAAGCCCTATTACCAAAAAGCCGAAGAGCTCTTCGAAGTGCACGGAGCCAGAGGCGAAGACCCTTTAGAACCACCCGAAAACCGCCCCTACCCCTATCCTGCTGTGAGCCACGAACCCATCATCGCCCATATTTACGCCAAACTGAAGAAAGAGGGCTTGAGACCCTTCCACTTGCCGCTCGGCATCAGACTCAATGAAAAACAGCGAGAAAACAGCCTCTGCATCCGCTGCGACACCTGCGACGGTTTTCCTTGTTTGGCGGACGCTAAATCCGATGCGCACCACATGTGCATTGCCCCCATTCTCAAAATGCCCAATGTCACCTTGATGACCCATACCAAAGTAGAAAGGCTCATCGCCAAAAATGACGAAGTCACCGAAGCAGAAACTGACAGCGGCAAAAGGCTGCAAGCAAAACGGTTCATCGTCTCCTGTGGAGCCATCAATTCGGCAGCGCTGCTCCTCCGCTCTCAATTAGCCAACCGAAGCGACCAAGTAGGACGCCACTATATGTGCCACAACAACTCGGCCATCGTTGCGATCTCCAAAGAAAAAAATGACGTCGTATATCAAAAAACAATCGGCATCAACGACTTTTATTACGGCGCAGACGATTCCAAATTGCCGCTCGGCCATATGCAGCTTCTCGGCAAAGTCAAAGGACCCATGCTCGCTGCAGACGCCCCTTTCTTCACACCCAAATTTGTGACCGAATGGATGGCCGATCACGCAATCGGTTGGTGGATCACTTCAGAAGACCTCCCTCATCCAGACAGCCGCGTGATGATCCAAGGAGATCAGATCCATTTGCATTACATGCCAACCAATCTGGAGGCGCATCGCAGGCTTTTAAAAAAACTCAAAATGATCCTCAATTATACAGGACACCGGATCCATTTTCCCATGACCGCTTATCTAGCAAAAAAAATTCCCATTGCAGGCGTCGCCCATCAAGTGGGAACATGCCGCTTCGGAAACGACCCCAAAACATCGGTGCTCGACATCCATTGCAAAGCCCATGATCTGAAAAACCTCTACGTCGTAGACGGCAGTTTTTTCCCAAGCGCAGGCGCCGTTAACCCCGCTCTCACAATCATTGCAAATGCCTTGCGCGTGGCAGACCATCTAACGAGGGAACGCATATGACCCGCTTTCGCAAAATAGGCATCATTGGCCTCGGACTGATCGGAGGCTCGATCGCCAAAAAACTGCACGCCAAAGGATATGCTCTGTATACCCCGAAATCCAAGCATAAAGACGTTCAAAAGGCAAAATCCCTGGTCACTATTTTACCGACACTCCAAGATGTGGCCAATGAAGTGGACCTCATCATCATCGCCAGCCCCCTTTCCACCATCATTCCAATCGCCAAAAAAATCAAAGCCAAACATCCCCTTCTCGTCATCGATGTGGGCAGTGTGAAAACCCAAATCGTGAAGGAATTTGAAAAACTCACCTCTAAACATGTGGAATTTCTCTCCACTCACCCAATGGCCGGTAGTGAAAAACAGGGGTTCGATGCCTCATCCGCTGATCTCTTTAAAGAGGCCCCCTGGATCATCGTGCCCCATAAGAAAAATAAGGCGAAAATCGCCCCCCTGATCCGAGAATTGGGGGCAAAACCGATCGAAATGAGCGCTCACGAACATGACGAAAAAACAGCCCTCATCTCCCACTTGCCTATGATCCTCTCCATAGCCCTTTGGGACTTCGTCCAGAAAAAAGACCCAACCAGCCTCCAAATCGCAGGCCCCTCTTTCCGCTCTATGACCCGCCTCGCTCACGGCAATACAGAGCTGTTCCAAGACATCAAAAAACATAACAAGCTGAAAATCAATCGCTTATGGAAAGACTGGATCCGTTTCCTTATCTCAAAATAACCCTTGACTTCGAGGTAGGGACTGTGTTATCATTAAAGTATGATTAAACAACAGTTAGACCCAATCCTTGCCGGTGCAAAACCAGCATTTGCTGTTGCTTTCTATTTCTATTTTGGCGCCTAAGCGCCATTCATAAAACATTCACTATCAGATCCTTATAAATAACACAGAAAAAACAAAGAATAGGAATAGAGATGTCTAAATTATTAACAGCCCCGAATGGGAAAAAAACAGTCATAGAAATAGGTCCTGTCCGTATTGGCGGAGAGGAGATCGTCCTCATTGCTGGCCCCTGTGCCGTAGAGAGTGAGGAGCAACTCGTTAAATCGGGTCTTCATTTAAAGAAAGCGGGCGTAGCGATTTTACGCGCATCTGCCCATAAGCCGCGCACTTCGCCTTATAGTTTTCAGGGGCATGGCCTTGAGGGTCTGAAGATGCACCAGGCGGCGCAAAAGAAGCATGGTCTTCTGACGACGAGCGAGGTGATGGATCCGCGGCTTGTGGCGGAAGTGGCGGAGCATGTCGATATTCTTTGGATTGGGGCGCGCAACATGCAAAACTTTGATCTTTTGAAAGAGGTAGGGCGATGCGGCAAGCCGATTATTTTGAAGCGGGGCGCATCGGCGACGGTGGAAGAGTGGATTATGAGCGCCGAGTACATTATGGCGCACGGCAATCCAAATGTGATTCTCTGCGAGAGGGGGATCCGGACGTTTGAGACTTCGACGCGCTACACTCTTGATTTGAGCGCGGTTGCAGTCGCTCGTATGAAAACGCACTTGCCCATCATCGTCGATCCGAGCCATGCGGCAGGCCGTCCAGAACTCATTGCAGCGCTTTGCAAGGCAGCGATTGCCGTTGGAGCCGATGGGTTGATTGTCGAAGCGCATCCCAATCCGAAAGAATCGATTTGCGATGCAGCGCAAGCTTTATCGCTGGAAGAGTTCGAGCAAATGGCCAAGGAATTAAAACCGCTTGCAGAGTCGATTGGGAGGAAACTATGTCTGTGAAGGAATGGCGTGCAGAGATTGATCAACTGGATCAGACGATCATCGAAGCGCTCGGAAAGCGGGTCACGCTCGCGCGACAAATTGCGCGGGTGAAAAAAGAGCAGCGCTTGCCGATTCTGGATGAGACCAGGGAAGAGGAGATTCGCTCTGGGGTGAAGAAACTGGCGAAAGCGCACGGGTTGAGTCCTCTCATCGTGGTCGAGATCATCCAGATGATTTTGGATTATTCGAGAATTGAGATGGGTGCTGTATGAAAATTGCTTATCAAGGAATCCAGGGCGCTTATAGCCATAAGGCTTTGGAACAGATCGAGGGAGAAAAAGTGGGTCTGCCCACGTTCCATGATGTGTATGAGGCGGTCTCATCAGGGAAGGTCGATTTAGGTCTTTTGCCCATAGAGAATTCGCTCATAGGCACGATCTATGAGACGATTGATCTATTGGCAGGCGGGGATTTGAAGATTGTGGGGGAAATCATCATCAAAATAGATCACTGTCTTTTGGCTTTGCCAGGGGCGAAGATCCAAAAGGTGCTGTCCCACCCAAAAGCGCTCGCGCAATGCACGAGGTTTTTCAAAGCCCATCCTGAATGGGAGATTGTCCCTCACTATGACACAGCGGGCGCTGCGCACGATATCGCGATGTCAGGCGATCGAACAGTGGGAGCGATTGCCAGTGAAGCGGCGGCCAAAGAATATGGGCTTGAAATCATTCAAAGAAACGTGCAAGATCATGAGCAGAATTATACCCGCTTTTTTTTGATCTCAAAAACGGGCACAAGTGGCAACAAGGGGTCTCTTTGCTTTACATTGGATCATGCGCCTGGCAAATTGGTGGAAATGTTGGATCAATTTGCGAAAGCAGGAATGAATTTGACACATATTGTGTCTCGTCCGATTCCGGGCAAACCGTTCGAGTATCTATTCTATGTAGATCTCGAAGGGCCGCAAGAAGGACTCAAAAAGATCAAAGCGAAATATTTAGGAAGTTATGAAACCATCAGCCACAGGCGCCATTAGCGCGAAAGCCGACGAGCTGCGTCGAAAAGGGCGGCGGGTCTACAATTTTTCTGTGGGAGACATCATTTTACGCAATCATCCGCTGCTGATTGAAGCTGCGCAAAAGGTATTGCACGAAGGGGTATCGCCTTATCCACCGATCGCTGGGCTTTTTGAGTTGCGAACGGCGGCCAGCCAGTGGATGAATGAGCGGTATGGCTCGTCCTATTCTGTAGAGCAAACGGTTGTGACTACGGGGGGGAAATTTGGCATTTATGCCGCTTTGCAAGTGTTATTAAATCCTGGCGATGAGGTGATTATTCCGGCGCCTTACTGGGTGTCTTATCCTGAAATGGTGCAGCTTGCCAAGGGCAAGCCGGTCATTGTGCAAACGCGTTGGAAGCTCACGCCTGAGCTTTTGCAAAAGGCGATCACTCCGAAGACCAAAGCGTTGATCTTGAATAATGCGTGCAATCCGACAGGGGCGCTCTACTCTCGAGAGGAGCTTGAGGCGCTGATGCAGGTAGCGCTCAAAGCAAAGCTTTGGATTATTTCGGATGAGGTGTATAGCGAGATTGTCTTTGATGGGGCTCAGTTCATTTCTCTCGCCCAGTTTCCAAGCATGCAAGAGCGTTGCATCATCATTGAAAGTTGTTCCAAAAATTTTGCGATGGCTGGTTGGAGGGTAGGTTTTGCCTTTGGACCGCAAAAGATCATTGATCAGATCATTGCCCTGCAAAGCCATTCTACGACCAGCACATCGTATATGAGCCAAAAAGTGGCGCTTGCCGCTGTCCAAAATTGGAAAACCGTTGCAGAGTATGTACGAGAATCTTTGAGGCCGAGACGGAAGCTCTTTTTTGATACTCTACAAGTCGAAGCTCCGCCCTCTGCGATCTACTATTTTGCGAAAGTGGATGGATGCGAAGAAATTTTGGAAAAAACTGGGGTGGCGCTTGTTCCAGGAGCCGCTTTTGGCACGCCTGGATATGCCCGCTTTTCCTTTTCTGCCACCGAAAGCGAGATCCGCGAAGGCCTTAAAGCCTTTTTGCAGAAGAATCAATCAGCCTAAGAGACTGTCGTTGAAAAGGTGCTTTTGGGCTGGTTCAAAGCTGAGT
>JAGWZL010000021.1 GCA_018968815.1 Verrucomicrobiota bacterium
TTTGGGGCCGCCTGCATCGCTCAACTTATTCAAGTTGAGCTGCTTCGGCGCCGCTTCGCTGCCCCAAACCTGCGGTGCCGGCTTTGCCAAATTCCCAACTTTTGAGTTCATTTGTGTATATTTCATTTTAAATCTTCCAAAAACCGTTGAAATTCTGGGTCGTTACTCACTTTTTTAAACGCCTCTTCTTGCAAAAGTTGCGACAAAGCAAAACTCCCATAATGCCAGGCCGTCTGCAACCAGCCGCCCGCATGCTTTGCCTTCCCCTCACGCGCAAAAGCGCGCGCATTGTCGATCGCCCTCTTTTGGCTCGGATCAATTTGATAACATTTTGCCGAAAGTTCGATCACAAGAGAATCATTTTTTTCCATAGCCGCCAATTCATGCAACATGCAGAGCGCATCATCCGCTAAATGTTCTTTGATCGGAAGCAACAACTCATAAGCCTCTTTTTTGTGCCCTTCTTTGTAGTCCAGATAAGCCAAGTATTGCTGCGCTGCATGGGCCAACATGCCGCCGTTTGCTTTTTGTCTGACCTCATCGAGCAGCCTTTTCGCCTCTGTTGTGTTCCCTGCATTGAGCGCCTCTTCCGCGCGCATCATCATCTGTCGGTTCTCCTCATCCCGATCGCTCGCATTGGCAAACCGGCTCCTGCGCCACGATTCAAAACTTTGAAACGCAAAGAGAAAGAAGAACGCCCCCGCTAAATAAGCCCGAATGAGAAAGAAATAAAGGGCAAAGAGCGCAGAGAGGATCGCTCCAATGAGTAAAGAGGCTTTAAACCCTTGGATGCCAAAAGAGGCCTCTAAAATGATCCTGAGAAGTTGTCCGCCGTCCAAAGGAAGAACCGGCAGAAGATTGACGATCGTCCAGAACAGATTGGCATATTGGGCCATTTTGAGAATTTTCGTCATCATCACAGGCCAAGTGAATTGCAAAAGAGCCGTTGCAATCAGAAACAGAAAAAAGCCAAATAGCGGCCCATTGAATGTGATGATGAACTGCTGCCAAAATTTGAGTTTGGGCCCCTCAAAAGTCGTGAGCCCTCCAAGCGCCACCAGCTGAATGCGCGTTTTTTGTTTAAAGATCACAGCCGTCAGAGCGTGCCCAAATTCATGAAAGAGCACCGAAACAAAGATGATCCCGACCCAGACGAGCATGCCGAGAAGCGATTGCCCAATGATCCATCCAATGATACAGGCAAAGAGCCAAAACAACGGATGGATGATCACCGGAATGCGGCCAGGCAGGACAATCATTGTTTGATCGCCTTTTGGACGGCTAAGCCCATTTCAGCAGGACTTTTTGTCACCACCGCGCCGGCCCTTTCAAAGGCAGCGAATTTCTCCGCCGCCGTCCCCTTGCCGCCCGAAATGATGGCCCCCGCATGTCCCATCCGCTTGCCTGGCGGCGCAGTCGCCCCTGCAATGAACACAGCGAGCGGCTTCTTTAAATGGGCTTTCGCCCATTCAGCCGCCTGTTCTTCCGCATCGCCGCCGATTTCTCCAATCAGAAGAACCGCTTCGGTCTCAGGGTCTTCGTGGAACAGTTTCAAGATATCGATGAAATTCGTCCCATTGAGCGGATCGCCGCCAATGCCGACGCAGCTCGATTGGCCTAAGCCCAGCTGGGTCGTTTGCCAGACGGCCTCGTAGGTGAGCGTGCCTGAACGGGACACAATGCCCACTTTGCCCCTTTTGTGAATATAGCCCGGCATGATTCCAATTTTACATTCGCCTGGCGTAATCACTCCAGGGCAATTGGGGCCGATAAGCCTGGACCGGGAACGGCTCATCACCCGCTTCACTTCTAACATATCTCGAATGGGAATGCCCTCTGTAATGCAGACAATGAGCGGAATCCCCGCATCTTCCGCTTCTAAAATCGCATCCGCAGCATAGGGAGCCGGCACAAAAATCAGACTCGCATCAGGATGCAGCTGCTTTTTCGCTTCCCATACCGTGTCAAAAACGGGAACGCCGAGAGTTTCGGTCCCCCCTTTGCCAGGCGTGACGCCGCCGACAATTTGCGTGCCATACTCTTTGCAAGCGGCAGCGTGAAACTGGCCCGATTGGCCCGTAATCCCCTGGACAATGACTTTCGTCTTTTTATTTACGAGAATGGCCATGTTTCACCGCCTGGACAGCGAGCTCAGCTGCCTCTTTTAAATCTTTTGCTGTCGTAATTTTCAGATGGCTCTCTTTGAATAACCGCTTTCCCTCTTCCACATTGGTCCCTTCCATCCGGACCACAATGGGAATCTGAATCTTTTGCTCTTTGGCCGCATGGATCACCCCTTGCGCAAGAGTTGCGCAATTCATGATGCCGCCAAAAATATTGACGAGGATCGCCTTCACGTTGGGGTCGCTGAGGATGATCCGAAACCCTTCCGCCACCTTTTCTTTAGACGCTCCCCCTCCCACATCGAGGAAGTTGGCCGGCGAGCCGCCATAGAGCTGAATGATGTCCATGGTCGCCATCGCAAGACCTGCCCCATTGACCATACATCCGATTTGGCCATGCATGGCGATATAAGCGAGATCAAATTCTTTCGCGGCAGCTTCCTGTGCAGAGACTTGACTCGGATCATAAAAGGAGAGGAGTTCGGATTGCCGGAAGAGGGCATTGTCATCGATGCTCAGTTTGGCGTCGAGCGCCACAATTTCCTTTTGCGGGGTCAATACGAGCGGATTGATTTCGAGGAGCGAGGCATCTGTATCCATGAAGCATTTGGCAAGGCCTTGCGCAAGCATAGCGCCTTGTTTGGCGACATCGCCGCTCCAACCCATGAATTTCGTCAAACGGAGCAGTTGATACGAGCGCAAGTGACCGTTGAATGCGAACGGCATCTTCAAAATTTTTTCGGGAGATTTGGCGGCCACCTCTTCAATCTCCATGCCCCCTTCAGGCGATGCGATCAAGATAGGAGTGGCCCGATCGCGGTCCACAAGGGCGCCGATATAGTATTCTTTGGCGATGTCGATCGGCTTCGAGAGGAGCACTTTTTTGGCCACGACGCCAGAAGGGCCCGTTTGCTGGTTGACCATTTTCATGCCGATGAGCGTTTTGGCCACCTCGAGGATCTCTTTTTTTGATTTGGCAAATTTGACGCCGCCCGCTTTGCCTCTGCCGCCTGCGTGCACTTGGATTTTCAAGACGGCCTGTTCGAGTTTCAATTCATCAACCACCCGTTTGGCCTCCTCGACACTTGCAGCAACGCCAAATTCTGGAATGGGAATGCCGTAGCGCTTGAGAATCTTTTTTGCCTGATATTCGTGTAGATTCATGACCGATGCCCTCACTCCTGTTATCTCTGGAAATCCCCTTTCCAATCAATCAATTTTCTTTTCTCAATGCTGATTTTGTGTTACTCTTCTGGGTCGTCTTAAGGGATCTTTTATGCAGAGTTTAAACCCCTGGCCTGTGTTCCTCTCGAATTTGGAGCCTTTCCTCGCCCGCTCACTCAGCATTCAATTGATCTTGAAAGCGCTCACCGATGCCTTTGCCTTCGTCAAGAACTTAGCTGCGTCTCCTCCTCTGAAAGGAGAGCATATTCGGAAAGAGGTGGAAACCATTCACCATGAACTGGAGCATTTGGTTCTCTTTTCCGTGGAAAATCCCATTGCGCAGCAAGGGGGGCTCATCGATAAGATCTATTTCTATTCGGACGTTCTGATTCAAATCTCTCAAGTGAAAGAGCCCGAAATCTTCTTAATTGTGGAAGAGATGCGCAAAGAGCTGCTCATTTTCCGCTCGAAAATGCTCATGTGGAAAAAATTATCTGAGAGCTATCCGCTCGAAGAAATGTTGCAGCAGCTATTACAGTTGACCTCTCGTCTTTATCAATCGTTGCAAGCGTTTTTTCAGACGCTTGTCCCCTTTTTAAGGGAAGCCCGTTCGGATGAAAATGTGCTCGTCTGCCTCATCGAGAACAAAACAGCGCTGAATGAAGATCTTGGGCCGAAATGCATTGAGGAACTTTTACAAAGCTTTTTTCCAGCTGGACACGATCAGCTTCGCGCGGTAATCTATGAAGGGTATACCCGACGTGGATTTAGCGAATTTTTCTCCAAAGTGGAGCCGCTGATCGATGAACTACACTGGGAAACGGCATGCAAACCTTAGATGCAATAGTGGCCTACCTTCGCGAGCAAGGGCCCTATGTCCTCGCCTCACAAGATGACGCCGATTATTTCCGTAAATCGTTCCGCAAATCGGCGCCCGCGCAGGCGGCAACACCTTCACCGAGAGTCGATGCGACGCTCTCACCGAGACTCGATGCGGCGTCGTTACCGAGAGTCGATGCGGCGTCGTTACCGAGATTCGACGCGGCCGTGCCGATGGTGACGCCCTCACCGAGACTCGATGCGGCCGTGCCGATGGTGACGCCCTCACCGAGACTCGATGCGGCTGTGCCGATGGTGACGCCCTCACCGAGACTCGATGCGGCTGTAACGATGGCGACGCCCTCACCAAGACTCGACGCGGCTGTGCCGATGGCGACGCCCTCACCGAGAGTCGACGGGGCTGTGACGATCGCGGCAACGGCACCGAGAGTCGATGCGACCGTGACGGCAACAGCGCCGAAGCGGCCGAAACCCACCGCGCAATTTGCGGGCGTGCGCAACATCCTTTCTGTGGTGGCGCCAGAACTGGCCATTTTGGATGAAATTCCGAATGATGCGCTGGCGAAAAAACTGTCTGAGCGTTGGAAAACGAAAAATCAAACGGCGCCGATTTCGATCCTCACCTTTCAAGAGCCAGAGGAGCAGAAAAGGTTACTTGAAGAGATTGCCCGTGCGCTCGATGTCTATTTTGGCCCGGCCAAACTGGTGAGCGCCGAAAAAATTGAAAAAGAGAAACAGTGGGACGCCTTTTTATCAGTAGAGGGGCTGAAACTGGTCGTTGTATGCGACTACACCCTTTGGCAGCTGAATCATCTGATGCAGTTTTATAAAGAGACGCCCGCTCAAGGGATCCGGATGTTGAGCCAGGTTCCCCTCTTTTTATTGCCCGATCTCTCTTTGTATCTCAAAGACGCCAGTCTCAAGCGTTCTTTATGGAAAGCTCTATGTCAAAAATGTTCGTAGAGGTGCTGCTCGATCAAAATTTAGCCAAAGCGCTCGACTATGCCGTCCCCGACAATGTGCGCGTAGAGGTGGGCATGCGGGTCGAAGTGCCGCTCAAATCGACCCTCAAAAAAGGCACCATTGCCAAAATCAAAGAGAGTTCGAGCCTGGACAATGTCAAACCGATTGTGCGGGTCCTTTCTGCAGCCGGCGAACTGTCCGAGCCGCAGTGGAAACTCGCTCATTGGATGGCCCATTATTACGCAGCGCCCCTGCAAAGAGTGTTGAAGTGTTTTATTCCCGTCAATGTGCGCAAAGCAGTGCGGGAAAAAACACAGATCTTTCTCAAAGTGGCCAAAACTCACGATGAATGTATCCGGGCCATCGAACAGTTTCGACGCAAAGCGCCTGCCAAAGCCATCGCCCTTGAAGAAATTCTCAAAAGCCCCAAAGGGGCCTACTTGGCCGATTTGCAGATCTCCAAAAGCGCTGTGACGACGCTCGTCAAGGAGCAGTGGATCACTGCCCAATCCGTGAAGCTGAGCGCCGATCTATTGCTGGAAGAGGAATTTTTCCCGACAAGCCCGAAGCTCCTGAATGCCGAGCAGCAAAAATGTGTCGAGGCCATTCAAGCCTCGTTAGAGAAAAAAGCTTTTGCAGCCCACCTCATTTATGGAGTGACGGGGAGCGGCAAAACCGAAGTGTATATGCAAGCCATCCGAACAGCGCTTGAGCAAAACAGATCGGCCATGATGCTGGTGCCAGAAATTTCGCTCACTTCGCAGACCATTGAACGGTTTAAGGCCCGTTTTTCTGAGCGCATCGCCGTCTTGCACCACCGGCGCAGCCTGGGCGAGAGAACAAGCGCCTGGGAAGATTTGCGCAAAGGCGACGCCAAACTGGTCATTGGGGCCCGCTCAGCCCTTTTTTGTCCTGCGCAGAATTTGGGGCTCATCATCGTGGACGAAGAGCATGACTCATCCTACAAACAATCAGACGAAATTCCGTGCTACCACGGCAGGGACGTCGCCGTCATGCGGGCCCATATGGAATCGTGCACTGTGCTCTTGGGCAGCGCCACCCCTTCGATCGAATCGCGCTATAACGCATCGATTGGCAAATATCAGCTGCACGAGCTGCATCAAAGGGCGACCGCTGCCCCCATGCCAAAGATCAAAATCGTCGATATGAGCGGCGTCTTTGAGCGCAACCAAGGCTTTACCCATTTTTCCGAGGAGCTGCTAGGCGGCATCAAAAAGCGGCTCAGCATGGGAGAGCAAACCCTGTTATTCTTAAACAAACGGGGCTATCACCGGATGCAGATCTGCAGCAGCTGCCGCTACCTCGTGAAATGCCCTCACTGCGATTTGACCCTCACCTTCCACAAAAGCGAAGGTTTTTTGCAATGCCATCTGTGCGGCCACAGGCAGCCCATCGTGCGCAACTGCCCCCATTGCCAATCGACAGAAACCCTCGGATTCAAAGGATTTGGCACAGAACACGTCGAAAGGAGTTTGCATGCGATTTTTCCCGAAGTTCGCACGCTACGGATGGATCGGGATACCACGATGAAGAAAAATAGCCATGAAGAGATGTTCAAACAATTTCGGGCCCATAAAGCCGATGTACTCATCGGAACGCAAATGATCGCCAAAGGATTTCACTTCCCGTCTGTCACTTTGGTGGGTGTGTTGAATCCCGACGCCACGTTAAATATTCCCGACTTTCGGTCTCCTGAACAGGTGTTTCAACTCATGACCCAAGTGGCCGGACGAGCCGGCAGGGCGGAACTCAACGGCGAAGTGATCATCCAAACCTTTTTGCCCGACCACCCTACGCTGAAATGGGCGGCCACCCAAGATTATTTAGCATTCTACAGGGCAGAAATCGAAGAGAGAAAACGGTTCGGCTACCCCCCCTTTTGCCATTTGGTCAAACTGCTGTTCACCCACTCCGATGAGGAAGAGGCGCGGCAAGCAGCCGAAACAGCCTATCAGAGAATGAAAACAGCGTTGCCGCCCCCTTGCGAAATCCTCCCCGTCATGCCCGCAGGCCACGCCAAAGTGAAAGACCTCTACCGCTTCCAGTTTGTGATTAAGGTACTCAAGGTCAGCTCCATCAGCGCCCAACTCACCGAACTGACGGGGGCCAAAATCGATGTCGACCCCATCTCGGTATATTTTTAAATCATTCGAAGAACCCGAGAGAGGGATTATACAGCCCCGTCAATAATTGCTAGAAAGCCCGTGTCGGGATCTATTCCGCCATTGTGAGCGTCCTCTGGAACGAGATCCCGTATCCATACACGCTCTTGCAGCTGCCTTCCAAATTCACTACACATCTTTTTAAAGCCAAGTCTTTGCATCAACGGCCTGCTCAATCGAGGAGGCAGTGTTTTGATTGCATCTGGAATGAGAGGATAAAATGCCTTGTCTGCAAATTTAATCAGAGTGTCTAAGTCGGGTTGTGGATCCTTCGCTGCTTGTATATCCACTCTCTGCTGTAGAATGGCTATTTGATCGCCGTGGGCTATAAGATAGCTGTCAGGAATCAAAATGCGGAGGTTATGCTCAGCGACAATCTTCTTCAGACGCAACATTGTAATCACCTCTTGCACTAAGGAATCTGGACGGGGGGGACTGATTTTGAGTACGTAACCATGTAGATCGGGATGAGTCCATACGCTTTTATTAGACCCAGTTCCTAGCTTTACAAAACCTCGAGAGCCAAGCCACAACTCTTCTGCAAAAGAGGGTGATTCTCCACTGGGATTGAGATGCTGATCGACAAAATTTTGCAACCCGAGAGGGAGAGGGGAAGTCACTGGAACCAAGGGCGTTGGCGTGCTCGGCAATAATTGCGCGTCTTTTTGGAGAGCCTCGGGTACAAATGCAAGGTTTTTGGGATCCTTCATTACGGCGCATCGGCATATCTCTAATGTCTTATATTTTTCTGGGATGATCTTGAACGTGGATGCATCTAGCACCACGGCCAGCGCAGCCAAATATTCTGTCATTACTTCCTCAGGCACAGACTGGATAGCCCATGGCCCCTCCATCACAACAGCTGGCAGAACACGATCCATGGTGATCAGATCTTTAGGTATTCTCTCAAGAGGAAGAGGGATCATACCGGTATATGAGCATCCTGGGCTATAAAAGACCTCCTTCTCATGCTGTTCAAACCATTCTATAAATTCGCGTGTGAACAATTTGTTAGGCACATGGCGAATATTCGTTATATCCCACTGAACACATAATTTGGCATATGCCTCGGTGATATGTTCCCTGAGCTCTTCAGATAGATCACCTAGCCAAATGGATCGCTTGTTTTCCTCAAGCCATTGAATGAACTCAGAACGAAGGAGCCGTTTCGGTACATATCGAATATTCGTGCGGTACTTCCGAACACATAATTTGGCATATTCATCGGTGATGTTTTCTCTCAGCTCTTCAGGCATAACATCCAGCCAAATGGCGATCTTGTTGTCCTCAAGCCATTGCACAAAACCTGGCGTAATGAGATGTTGCGATAGATGGCGACTGTGGTCTGGGTTCTCCTGTATCGCTAATTTGGCAAACTCCAAGTTGGAGATGGTAACCCCCCGAGGAAATCTCCCAGGAACGATATGGTGGGCTGCACACCATTCCATGACTTCAGGTGTATACACATGGTCAGGCCAATATAGCAATTGCCCTGGGTTTAGCTGAGCCGCTAATTGGGCCAGCTTGGGGGTAATGTATTCTTTAGGTATCTTCTCAAGAGGAACGCCAATATTGTGCTCTTCCAGTAATTGAATAAATTCGGGGCTGTGGAATGTTTCGGGCAACAAGGCAAAGGACTCCGGGTAATCCCGAAGAGATAATAAAGCAAGCTGAGGGGTGATGAGCTGTTCAGGGATCGTATTCTGATACAGAGGAATGGGTATCTTTTCTTTTTCAAGCCATTTTATAAATTCCTCTGTGATGAACTTTTTAGGCACACTAAAAATATTGAGTGGGTTGTCCTGAACGCATAATTGAGCATACTCGTAGGGCATCTGCTCTCTGAATTCCTCAGAGAGCTCTTGAAGGTTCAAGGGTATCCCTTGCTCTTCCAGCCATGACCACATGAATGCGCTACACTCATCCCCTTGTTGCTTCGCAAGGAGCACAGCTTGGTCGGTTGGATTAAGCATTGACAGCTTATCCACATTTGCGCGGCACTGGTTGGCATCACCCAACCGAGGACATAACTGGGTGAACAACGGCGCTATGAGTGTTGTCATTGCGAGCGATCCATTGATCCCATTCACAACAAGCTCCACGCCCTCCCTCAAAGAGGTCGATTGCGGCACTTGCCCCGCCGCTAGCGCTATCGCAGCTATAGCAGTAAGGACTGCCGCCCTCACCCCCATTATTGTGGTCATGCTTGGCCACCAAGAATGCCGATTAGGACGAGCTGTTGTCTCTGCTATACTCATAGAAACACTCCACAAAATATTCAACAATATTATATAATAAAAAACAAAATAAGTAAATAATTAAAAAAAATGTTTATATAAACTAAAATTTATTTTTGATATGTTGTGTTATGAGAGAGATTCCACTCTTTTTGCTGCAAAAGCGCCTGTTCAATGAACATTTCCTCCCCATAAACGAGGTGGCAGCCCAATTTCTGGGCCTCCCTTAATAGAGGCGTTTCTTTGGGGGCGATCACAATGTCCATCACGGTTGTGCGCGGGCGGATAGGAGGAACGTCCGTTGCAGTGGGAGGAATGGTGTTGATGAGCAGATCATACGCGTGCTGCGTAATCTCATCGAGGCCAAATCCTCGGCACCCAAATTCTTTGGCCAGTTTGTGCGCCTTGGCAGGAGTGCGATTGAAAATCAGCACATCGGCCCCCCGCTCTTTCGCCTCAACAACAATCGCGCGGGCAGAGCCCCCTGCACCCAGGACGGCGACTTTCTTGCCTTTCACAGCCACATGTTTTTCGAGCGCGTTCAGCGCGCCAGGCCCATCGGTATTGGTCCCAATCGTTCTCCCTTCACGAAAGATCACCGTATTGATCGCGCCCATTTTCTTTGCCATGGGCATAATCTCATCCATCTCAGACTGAATGAGCTCTTTGAGCGGGATCGTCACACTTAACCCCCCAAACGGAAGCTGCTTGATCAGAGAAAATACTGCGTGCACCTCATGGGGCTGGACAACCATTTTCACATACACCGCATTGTGCTTGAAACGGGGATTGTGAAAGAAATGGCCCGGACTCTTCTCAACAGGATCGCCAATCAAAGAGTAAATCAACGTATTGCGGGTGAGTTTGCGATAATGAAACGTCTCCAAAAGAGTTTGGAGATTATAACGATGCAGATTGGGCTCCTCGGCAAGCCCCGTATAATTCAGCAAACTGCCCATAATGGGCGCCAGAACGCGAGAGGGTTTGCCCAATTCCCCCATCGACATCACAGAAAGAGGAACGGAAGATTTCCTCGCAAAATACATCAGGCGCAGCATGTCAGATGTCGAATGCGCCTTGAGCGCAATCTTATAGATGGCAAAATGGGGATTCTTCATGCTCCGCAAAAGCGCATCCAAATCGGCAGGCGTCTCTTGAAAATTGTGGGCCGATCCAATCAGTTTCACCTTGGGAAATCTTTTGGCCATTTTTGCAATCCATACAGGATCCGTATCCGCCTCAATATCACAGTATTCAGGACCCAGCTCTAAATAACGCTCGATCTGCGCCAGCCGCTCCTTCTCCCCAATCTCTTTCAGCCCCCCTTGTTCCTTTTTTCGCAACGTGAAAATACAGGGATATTTGGGCCTTTGCTCAATGTCAAACGCGTCGAGACGCAGCTCAACCAAATCGACCTTGGGCCCAATCTGATCTATCTCCTGCGGGTCTAACACAGATCCAACTAACATAAGACCTAATTTACCGGGCCCGTTCAATAAAGTCTACCCCATTGCAAAAATCATAAACAACTAATAAACATAGACTTAAGAAAAAAAATAACTTATACCAATTTACACACCATTATGGTAAAATAGTTGGCAAAAATAGATTATTTTTTGTTATTTATGTCATCCCGTATTTCTTCTTTTAGGCAATCTGTGAAAAATCCCCAACTGGAGCAGGTTCGCACTGAACTGGCGCGGTTTTTTGAGGTTCCAGATCCGACCGATGCAGACCTACTCGCAGCGGTCGTTATGCGAAAGTTATTCGCGCGACCGCAAAACCCTCCCCCTCCCCCACAGAATGTGCATTTCAAACAGAAAGCCAGCCTCATTCCCTATTTACCTATCGTCCGAGAGGAAAAGAATCAGATCTCAAACGTTCGCATTCTCACCATCCAAAAAGAGGGTTCCCTCCCCTCTTGTTGCATTCAAACCCCTATTTGGTCTGCAGAAGGGGCATTTAAAAAAGTCGACCTAGCCCTTTGGATCAGTCGCGATGAAGCAAATGAGTTAGACGCGACGCTTTGCGTGACACAGACTTTGAAATCTATATCCGATCCAGAGAAACGGGTCATGTGTAAACAACTGACTGACAATGAATACCGCATTTACCAGAGAGCCGCTGAATGCTGCAACCTTCCCCGTCTGTTCGTCTCTAATCCCCCCTTATTCGTGACGGAACTATACAATGAAGGATCCCTCAAAGGGAAAGTATTATCAGACTTAGAATTTCTATCGGTGTGCACAAATTTGACCCGTCAGTTAGCCATCCTGCATGAACAAAAGATTGCGCATCAAGACATCAAGCCAGATAACGTCCTTTGCACTAGAATGTTGGCGGGCGCGTTTCTGCGGACTGCATTCACCGATTTTGGACTTGCTATCGATCCAAAGACTCCTCATGAACTCAGAGGACTCGCTGGCACTCCGCAGTACTATTCTCCAGATAAACAATCGCTCGCTCTACTGGGGCGCTTGCTCCACCAAATCACGAGAGAAGCAAACAATTTTATGTTGGGTTACGAGCAAAGCCTAATGGGCATTGCATGGGCGCATGCGAGTAGCATCAGCAGAATTGCAAAAAATGCTCCGGCGGCTGCGCAGGCGCAGGCGCAACATGCACGAGAAAAATTCGACCGATGGAAAATGAGGCAGGACGACCAAGCGAGCGTCTCACATAAGGAAATCTTAAACCTTATTTCGACATATTTTGATGCAGCGTACCGAGGGTTGGCCTCATTTTATCGTCCCCTCACTGAGGAACAACGCGCTCAAGCAGATGTATGGGCATTGGCACTGACTCTATTACAAACACGAAGCCACGACAACAAAACCCTGGCATTTAAACCACCCATAGACTGCATGAGCTGTTCTGGATGCAGTGGCTGTACAGACACGTCCAGCACCCGTTTGCTCAACACACAGATTGAGGAAGCCTTGCAAAAGGCAGCTCCCGGACCGGAGACAGCGATCCTCAAAAAGATGCTCAGTCCCGAGAATCCCATTTCAGCACAAGAGGCATACGAATCATTTGCAGCCCTATTGGAGCAGCGCGCTTCCCCTCACAGATCGTTCCGGATCCCAGCTCCTCCCCCAAGCAGCAATCCAAGCAGAAACCCCAGCAGAAACCCCTCTTTTTTCAGACTTGTAAGGGCGGGGTCCGAGAGATGAGCACAACCTCTTCTGTTGGACAGCCATTACCAAGTGCTGCGGTCTCTGATTATGGAAGCGACTCGATCAAGGAGCTTCTAACAAACGCTTTTACATTTGATAATCACACTACTAACCTGGATAGGCTTACGAATGCGATCGCTCAAACAATATTGTCAACTCGCAACAGCTCCCCAGGCGTTTCCCTGCAGCTCACGTTGAAAGGCACGGCGCGTATACGCGCCAATCTACCCATCCTCGACCAAAACAACAATAAGATAGACTCAGTGATCATCACCGTTCTTCCCGCCAAAGCTCCAGACACTCACCATTGTTGTATTGACATACCTCCCGCCGTATGGTCCGTACAAGGAGGCTTTAAACAAGTCTCTTTAGCATTTGTTATGACCAGATGTGAAAATGCGTGGAGGGCTACATTTAGCGCGCTCCACCAACCGAAAAATGCCTCTAACAGCAGTTCAGAATTTGAACGAATATTCCGTTACAATGAATATCGCATTCATAAACGAGCCAGTGAACTGGGCTGTGCTCCACCCCTATTAGCATACACAAAAGATTTATCGAAAGTGTATATCACTTTTTGCTGGGATGGCGATCTCACCCATCGCTCTTTCGCTCAACATGTTCCGTTTATTGGCCAAGAGATGACCAACATACTAGCGCTTCTACATGCAAATGGCATTCGCCATCAAGATATCAAACCGGACAATATGCTTTGTCATGCTAATAAGCTCTATGTGACCGATTTTGGAGGAGCAATAGATCAGCACACTCCTTCGGAACTCAAAGGATTCGTAGGAACCCGTCGATATTGTTCTCCAGCAAAACAACTCATTTTTTTGACACAACGTTATCGCGATTATATTCGTCAGCAATGGGATGCCATGCGGCAAGAATACCTGGAAATCCTCGAGGCGATACAGAGCAAGGCAAAAATTGTCGACGAGCGCCATGGGTCGCGTCAATTCACAACACACTTCGAAAACTGGGCAGATCCCAATGACCAGGAGAAGATCGTTGGTTCTATGCAGGCATTCTTCGGGACAGCGTATCAGACATTCAAGCAAGAATGCCAGCTCACCGATGAACAACGAGTTCAGGCAGATGTGCGGGCTTTAGCACTCTCCTTGAGAGACATCAACCGCTCAAATGAAGATCTCGGGTTTGCAATCCCTGCGGAGTGCACGCAGTGTCGGGGATGCGAGAACTGTACGAAGATGTCCATGATCCCCTCTTTCCAAGAAAAAATCGACCAATGCTATAAAGAAACAAACCCTGGATCAGTGGACTGGATCATTGGACAAATGCTTCGTCTAAATCCGATTTCAGCAAAAGAGGCCCATGAAATGTTTATGGATGATCCATCCAGTGTCGAAGAAGACTTGTGAACCGCTATGGGCACCCCATCCCTCCGGCGCCTCCTCCGAGTTGAGTCGAATCTGAGTTTTAGGCTTCTAAACAAGAATGAATCTTCCGCACTTCCCGCATCATGACTGCAAACGCTTCGGGACCAATTGTTTGGGCCGCATCAGTCAACGCCCGATCGGGATTGGGATGCACCTCTACGGCAAGGCCATCGGCGCCCGCTGCAATCGAAGCCCTCGCCATCGGCAGCACCATCGAACGGCGCCCTGTGCCATGACTCGGATCGACCAGAATAGGCAAGTGTGTCAGCTCCTTTAAGGCAGGCACCGCGTTGAGATCGAGCGTATTCCTCGTATGCGTCTCAAATGTCCGGATCCCCCGCTCGCATAAAATCACATTCGGGTTGCCTGCACTGATAATATATTCAGCCGCCAGCAACAAGTCCTGGTAAGAGGCCGCAAATCCCCGTTTGAGAAGAATCGGATTTTTCACCCGCCCCAGTTCTTTCAGAAGGCTGAAATTGTGCATATTGCGCGCGCCCACTTGCAAAATGTCGACATAGCTCGCGACCATATCGATTTGACTCGCATCCATCACCTCGGAAACAGTGACCAGATTGTACTTTGCGCCCGCATCGCGAAGGATTTTGAGCCCCTCCTCCCCCATCCCCTGAAATTCATAAGGCGAGGTGCGCGGCTTGAACGCGCCTCCACGGAGCCCTCCCGCCCCTTGAGCATGGGCCAGCTCTGCGCAAAAGTCCATCTGCTCTTTCGACTCGATGGAGCACGGCCCCGCAATGATGAAGAGCTCAGAGCCCCCAATCGTCTTGCCTTTGATCTGGATGATCGTTTGCCCTTTCACCGCCTTGCTCGCTAGCTTAAACTTCTCCTTCACAGGCAACACAGCCGCCACTTCAGGCAACGCTATGAACCGCTCAAGATGCACGTTTTTGTCCACTCCACGCACAATAATAAGTCTATGCTCTCCCACAACAAGAGCTTCTAATCCCATCCACTTGAGCCTCTCAATAAAAGCAAATCGGTCCGTATGTGGTTTGAGTTCGATCATCATAAACTTCTATTCCCCTCTACAAAATGTGAGCCGACCACAAATCCATCGGCAATCGTTAAAATCGCGTCAGCTGTTTTCCTCTCCGAAATGCCAAAACCTACCGCAATCGGCAACGAGCTTTTGGCGCGAATGACAGCCACTTTCTCACGTAAATCTTCGGGCAATCCCGTTCTCGCCCCCGTCGTCCCTTTGCGACAAGCATAGTACAAAAAGCCCCTTCCCGCTCGAGAAAGACGCTCGATCCTCTCCGGAGGCGTCGATGGCGCAATCAGAAAAATCGGATCGAGTCCAACGCGGTCACATAAAAACCGATACTCATCCGCCTCTTCCAAAGGAAGATCCACAATCAAAATCCCATCAGCGCCCGCCTGCTTGGCTTGGCTTAAAAAAGCTTTGAGGTCCTTTTGGATCGGATTCAAATAGGTAAACACCACAATCGCTACATCCGACTCCGCTCGAATCTCTCTGACGATGTCGAGCGCTTTGGCGGGAGTCATCCCCTTTTGCAAAGCGCGCATCATCGCCTTCTGAATCACAGGACCATCCGCCACAGGATCTGAAAAAGGAATGCCCACTTCCAGAACATTGACCCCATGATGGGTGAGTTCTAAAAAATCTTTTTTTCCCGCATCTCCCGCGGTCAAATAACCGATAAACGCCCTCTTATTGGCAAAGGCTTTGGATATGCGCGACATCTTTATCTCCTCTTCCTGATAAGTTCACTAATACCACCGCATCGCGCGGCAAATCTTTCGCAATGCGCATCAGATATCCCAAAGCATGCGACGACTCCAGCGCAGGAATAATCCCCTCCGTCCGGCACAGCAATTGAAAGGCAGCGAGCGCCTCCGCATCTGTGCAAATATCATACTTCACCCGCCGCTGCGCAAACAGATCGGCATGTTTAGGCCCCACACCCGGATAATCGAGCCCCGCTGAAATCGAATGGGTCGGTTGCACCTGCCCATTGTCATCTTGAAGCAAATACGAATACGTTCCATGCAACATGCCCGGACTCCCCCCCTTCTGAAATCGAGCGGCCCCCGCCGCTTCCACACCAATCAAAGCCGTTTTCTCATCGAGATAGGCGCTGAAAAGCCCAATCGCATTCGACCCGCCCCCAACACACGCAATCGCCACATCAGGATCGCGCCCAATCTTGTCGCGCATCTGCTTTTTAGCCTCTTGCCCAATCACTTGCTGAAATTTTTCCACGATCGCAGGAAACGGATGGGGCCCCAATGCCGATCCCAAACAGTAATGCGTCGTCTCATACCGCGCCGCATAATCGCGCAATGCCTCATTCACTGCATCTTTGAGTGTTTGACTGCCCGCTGTCACAGGCACGACTTGAGCGCCGAGTAACTTCATTTTAAACACGTTGGGAGATTGCCGCTCAATGTCGGTCTGTCCCATGTAGACCACGCATTCCAGTCCAAGGAGCGCGCAAGCGGTGGCGGTGGCCACTCCGTGCTGGCCCGCGCCTGTTTCTGCGATGATTCTTGTCTTGCCCATTTTTTTTGCGAGAAGACACTGTCCGATCGCATTATTGATTTTGTGTGCGCCGGTATGGAGGAGGTCTTCCCGTTTTAAAAAGATCCTAGGGCCTCCAATCGCCTTCGCAAAGTTGGGAATCTCGGTGATCGCTGTGGGTCTGCCCGCATAGTCGCGCAGCAAGTGCAAAAACTCTTCTTCAATGGGGATCTCGCGGAATGCTTTTTCGAGTTCTTTCAGGGGAGCTATGAGTCCTTCAGGCACATACGTGCCGCCAAAAGCGCCAAACCGCCCAGGACGAGCCTGAGCTATGAACTGCCCAATCGCTGTTTCATCCCGCGCTCCGCGCGAAACATCGACGCCATGAGGATGATAGGTTTCAATCATGCGCGCCACATTTTCCGGAGTTAAACCGCCTGCCATAAAAAAACGAAACCCTTGAGGATCTTGAATGTGCTGTTCAAAGAGCAGATAATCTCGCTCCGTTTGGAGCGATTTTGGATAGGGTTTGCCGTCAGCGACATAGATTTTCGTCTGGGGAATTTGGTCGCAAAACGAGCGGGGAATATCGCCATGCAGCTGCACAACATTGAGCGACAGTTCCTGAATGATGCGGCGCATTTCGGTCAGCGATTCGTCGGCAAACACCGCCACCGGCTCGCCGCCCTCTTCACGCACGGCGCGCACAATCTCTTTCGCTTTCTCCAAGGAGATCGCTCTGGGAGACACCTTGGAAAAGAGTAGGCCAATGAAATGGGCCCCCTTTTGCACAGCAAAACGGGCCGTTTTTGGGTCCATTAAACCGCAGATTTTAACGAGCATAACTCCTCACATAATTTCTGGTTGCGCGTGAGCGCCTCGCCCACTAACACAGCATCAAAGCCCATGTCAAACCGCTGTTTGGCATCTTCTGCATTGCGAATCCCCGATTCGGCAATTGTGAGAATGTGTTTGGGAATGTGGCGGATCAGTTCATACGCCTCCGGATGCATCGAAAAATCGGATAGGTCGCGCTGATTGATCCCAATCACATCGGCCCCTGCTTCGATCGCAATATTCAACTCTGCCTCCGTATGCACCTCGACAATCGCTTGGAGTCCCAACTTGTGCGCCTCTTGCAGCATCAAGCGGGTTCTGTCTCCCAAAAAGGAGACGATGAGGAGCACAAGGTCGGCCTTTGTCTGATGCAGATCTTCGAGGGTCGTGATAAAATCCTTGCGCAATACCGGAATCGACACGGCCGCTTTGACCTTCGCCAAATCTTCCAAACTCCCTTCAAACAGGGGCGATGTGAGCACCGAAATGGCGCCGGCGCCTGAACGCTCATATTCTAAAGCGCGCGCTGCCGGATCGCCGATTTCGCCAATTTTGCCCTTCGAAGGGGAGGCCCGTTTGATCTCCGCAATCACCCCTTTTTTCAGCGAATTCTTGACGGTTTGCCTTTTGGCGATATGCACTCCCTCTTGGAGCGTCTTGGCCAGCCCATACACAAAAAGAGCCGCGCCTGCATTCAAAATGAGCGTGTCTAAGACCGCGCGCGGCGCTTTCTTTAAAACGCTCGCATTGATGGTCGCATCGCCGCCCTTTAACTCTTCCAGCGTGCAGCGCTTCAGTCCGAGCGCCTCAGGATCAATCGTAATCGGCTCAATCCCTTGCGGAGTCACTAACAGAGCCTCTGTTTTGCCGATGCAGCTGAGTTCATCGATCCCCCCGCAGCCTGAAAACACAAGCGAGCGTTTTGTGCCGAGAGCGTGGAGCACCCGCGCCATCTTTTCCACAAATTCCGGTTTGTGCACACCGAGCAGGAGATGATCGGTCCCTGCCGGATTGAGCAGCGGGCCGATCAGATTGAATAATGTCGCCGTTTTTAGCGCTTTACGCACAGGGCGCACTTTGGCCATCGCAGGATGGTAATCGGGCGCAAAGCAGAATGCAAAATTCGTCTTGCGCAAACTCTCGAGCGGATCCGCATGAATGTCATACCCTAACGCCTCCAACACATCGGCCGAACCGCATTTTGAGGAAACAGCCCTGTTGCCATGTTTGACGACAGGGACGCCGCACTGCGCGGCTAAAAGAGCCGAGCCTGTGGAAATATTGACGGTGCCCGCCTCATCCCCGCCCGTTCCTACAATGTCCAATGTGGGGAAGCCGACATCGAGCCGCTTCATTTTTTCTTGCATCGCCTTCACAAGGCCCAAAATCTCGGGAACCGTTTCCCCTTTGGCTTTGAGCAGCATGAGGAGTCCAGCCATCTTGACCGGATCGTCTAACATCGCCGTGATCTCTTGGACCATTTGTCCTTCGTTTAAATCGCGTCCTTCAAGAAATGGGTGCATGGCAAACCTCCAAAAAATTCTTCATGATGAGAGCCCCTTCGGGCGTTAAAATAGACTCAGGGTGAAATTGGACGCCAAAAAGAGGCATCGTTTTGTGGTGCATCGCCATCACGAGCCCTTCAGGACTCGTCGCATCGACAATGAGGTCGGCAGGCACATCGTCCACGATGAGAGAATGATAGCGGGCCGCTTGAAAAGGGAGGGACATGCCTTGAAACAGTCCTTTCCTCGAATGGAAAATCAAACACTCTTTGCCGTGCACGATTTCACCTGCCCGTTTCACCGTGGCTCCAAAGACAAGGCCCAAAGCCTGATGGCCCAAACAAACCCCTAAAATGGGGATTTTCCCCTGGAATGCGCGGATCACATCGAGGCAAATGCCCGCCTGTTCAGGCCTTCCAGGGCCCGGAGACAGGACGATGCCGGAGGGCTTTAAAGCAGCGATCTCCTCAATCGTAATGGCATCGTTTTTGACCACTTTAACATCGGGATTCAAGGTAGCAAATCCTTGGTATAGGTTGTAAGTAAAACTGTCGTAGTTATCAATGATTAAAAGCATGAGCCACCTCTAAAATTGTGCTGGCTTTATGATAGGTTTCGTCGGCCTCTTTTTGAGGCTCAGAATCGATGACAATGCCGGCTCCCGCCCGGACGCGCATTTCGCCATCCTGAAAGAGCGCGGTGCGAATCGCAATACAGCTGGCTAAATTGCCTTGGCCGTCAAGCGCTACAATAGCGCCCCCGTAAATGCCCCTGTCGTCTTGCTCGATCTCTCGGATCAGTTCCATCGCCCGCGTTTTCGGAGCGCCTGTCAAAGTGCCTGCAGGAAATGAAGCGGTAAACGCATCGAGCGCATCGAATTGCGGAGCGAGTTCGCCCACCACTTTAGAGACGATGTGCTTCACATGGGAAAACTCGTGCGCCACCTTGTATTCGACAACCTTGACGGTACCCGGTTTAGCCACTTTGCCCACGTCATTGCGCGCCAAATCCACCAACATCACGTGCTCCGCATTCTCTTTGAGATCGGCAAGCAGCGCTTCGATCGAACCATCCTTGGGGCAGGTTCCTGCAATCGGCGTCGATTCGATGATCCCGTTGTGGACCGAAATCACCTTCTCCGGAGAGGCGCCTGCCAGTGCGTGCGATCCAAAATTGAAGTAAAAAAGAAAAGGAGCCGGGCTGGATCTGCGAAGAGCCCGATAAAATTGCAAAGGATCGCCTTGAAACGTCATTTTAAAAGTGCGCGATAATACGATCTGAAAGATGTCGCCCGCTTGTAAATGTTCTTTGGCTTTTGCGATCATCGCTTTGAAGGCATCGTCTGAGCGATCCACCTCAATGGGCCCCACCTCAAACTCTACTTTGGGCAGCATTTGCGGCTGCATCAGCTTGGTGTATTGCTTTTGCAGCTCTGCTTCATCGCCTAATGTGGCGAGAAGCGCCTTGCCCGTATTATGGTCGAACAAAAGCCCTGTGCGAAAGACTTGAAAAAAATAGCGGTTGTCATAACCTACATACCCAACGGGGCCGCCCATGAACAGCACAGAACCTTGAGTGCGGTATTTGGTTTGCATCGCGCGCAACGCATGCGCATAATCGCCTTGGCCTTGAATGCTCTCAATGGGATCGACTCCCACAAAAGAGTAGCGGTCTTTGCCAGGACTCGATTCGAGAATACATTGGCCGCCTAAAGCATAAAAGGCTGTAATCGGCGTAAATTGATCGTAAGGAATTTCTTTCGTTTTCAAGCTGTGTTCTCCTTCTCAGGAGAAAAGGCTCCTGAGATCATCTTTGACTTCTTTCAGAAAATTGGATCCTCGAGTGATCTTCGCAATGCTGACGCCCAGTTCTTTCGCAATCTGCCTCTGGGGCTTTTCCCCCCTCACCAGCTCCCTGATAATCAGGGCGCGCGTCTGAATCGCCTGGCGCTCCTCAGGGGTCAAAATCAGCCAAAATAGCTCGTTTAACGCCTGATCGCCCTCCGCCTTGCGGCATAGCTCTAAAAAGAGCCGCCAACCATCTCCCTTCGTTTCCATGAGATCCTCAATTCGTATACATGTAATATTACACCAGTACACCAATAAAGTCAAGGAAATAATCGTAAGTTGTTAATGGTAAGGATGTTGCAAAAAACAACAAGAGGGAGGGCTAGACAAAAACCGCATAGTGGGGGTACATTAGACCCATGACAACCACGACCACTCCTGCCTATCAGGCCCATGAAGAGTTTCAGAATCGGAGCCGCAAGCTATCTGAAATACGAGAATTAGGGATCGATCCCTATCCGCCGAAGTATGCGACGACGCAAAAGGCGGCTCAAATTGCCCTGGACGCGGAAGGAAAAGACGTGGGCCATTCGGATGATGCAGCGGTTGGCAATACGCCTCATCATATTGTTTCTGGCCGTCTTGTGCTCTTTCGCGCGATGGGCAAAAATGCGTTTGCGCAGATTCAAGATGAGACGGGGCGCATTCAAATCATGTTCAATCGGGACCTGACGCAAGTGGAGGGGCTTCCTCCCTCGGAGGCGTCCCTTAAATTCATTGAAAAGAAGCTCGACTTAGGCGATCTGATTGGAGTGGAGGGGCATCTTTTTAAGACCCAAAAAGGCGAACTGACGATTTTTGCCAAAAAGGTCACTCTCCTGTGCAAATCGCTGTTGCCTTTGCCTGACAAACATGCGGGGCTTGCCGATAAAGGGATCCGTTATCGCAAACGTTGGCTCGATCTGATCACTCATTCAGAATCGCTCGAAAGATTTCGCAATCGTTCACGCATCCTGCTTTCGATTCGGAACTATTTGGAGGAGCGGGAGTTTGAAGAGGTGGAGACGCCTATTTTGCAAAACATCTATGGCGGCGCTGCAGCCAAACCGTTTACCACGCATCTCAATGCACTCGATCAAAATATGTTCCTTCGGATTTCATTGGAAATTCCGTTGAAAAAGCTGATTGTGGGCGGCATGCAGAAAATTTATGAGATTGGCAAAGTATTCCGCAATGAAGGGATTGACCGGACGCACAATCCAGAGTTTACGATGTTAGAGGCGTATGCTGCGGGCTGGGATTACAACGACATGATGGACTTTGTCGAGGGGCTGTTCGAAGCGGTAGCGCTCAATCTTTTAGGCGACACGAAAGTGCGCGTCACGCATGATGCCTCGGCCACTGTGATCGATTTAAAAGCGCCCTGGAAACGGCTGAGCATGAAAGAGGCGATTCTGACGTATGCCCACATCGATGTCGATCGCATGTCTGATGCTGAGATGCGCGCGCGCTTGTTAAAAGAGACCCACATTGATCCAAAAGGGGTTCATGGGGCTACGCGCGGCGCCCTGATTGCGATTCTGTTCGAGGAATTTGCAGAACCCCATTTAATCCAGCCGCACCACATCATTGACCATCCGATTGAGACCACTCCCCTTTGCAAGCCCCATCGCGATCCGACATTGCGCAAAGAGGGTTTTGTGGAGCGGTTTGAGAGTTTTATTTTGGGCCGCGAGATGTGCAATGCCTATACAGAGCTCAACGATCCAGAGCTACAACGCAAACTGCTCGAAGAGCAGGCAGAGAAAAGGGACAAAGGCGACGAAGAGGCCTGTCCTCTGGATGAGGAGTTTATAGAAGCGATTTGCCAAGGCATGCCGCCTACGGGAGGCGTTGGGGTGGGGATTGACCGGCTGGTCATGCTCTTCACGAATGCCGAATCGATTCGCGATGTGTTGTTGTTTCCGTTGGTGCGCCCCGAAGAAGGGTAGCAAGTGTCTGTAATTCTTGACGCGCGACATCGCGTGGAAGGTGTTGCCATCGAGTCAGCATGGGATCCATGCGCTCTTTTAAAGGAGCCCTATCCATCGCTTTATCGGCTCTTCCTAGATTGATTCCAGCTCGAATCTGAGCTTGCTCTATGGTCAGCGTCTTGCCTTGATACAGGTCGTCATTGAACAGCATATCGTCATTTTCTTGCGGGCCGCGATCGATATTCTCTTTACAGCTCATGGTAAAAATGGAAGGTTGTTGCTTTCCTGTTTGATACTGCTCTTTTTTCATGATTGCCCAACTGAGGGTGGACAATATATTTCTACGCAGTAAATGCACAAAATCTTTTGTGGGTATATTTTCTGCAGCGCCCAGAGTCATGTGAGTCGCCGCCTGAAAAGCAGCCTCTAATTCCTTGTCATTTAATAGCTCGTGCGGAATGTGGATGCCGTGGCACTGATCATACTCTCTCACTTGTGCATCGCGATCGCCTCTGAGCGCCTGTACGTAGTCTTGGACAAACTGCTCGCGTGGGATTTGGCCGCTCTCAAACTGTCTGATGAGATCTTGATTCACCCTGTCTAAGGTATCAGTGGATAATACAGCATGCTTAAAATTTGCATGTTGTTGACTCCACTCGTGCACACGATTGATCCGCTGTTTTTCATCCGCTTTATGCACGCTCTGGTTATCGATATGGACCCATCTTCTGTCCTCTTTTGCGTAATGCGGGAGCAGCACATCCGAAACCATCGACCGGGGTCCTGTCAAGCCTGGCGAATACTTGTGAATGATTGTACAGCCGTTGTCATCCAATGGATCGGCATGAAAAACCATGTGATTCTGATAACTATCATACTTCAAAGGCGTTAATTCAGAAGTCGCGGCGTGCCAAGCTCTTTGCGGATGGTCGGCTCCCCAAATCGCAGTCGCAAGCCGGCCGTCTCGATCATAGGCAAAGGATTGCCGTCCTTGTCTCAATCGTTGAGCATATGTATCGTGAGTCATCGATCCCGCCGTCGCCATCTCCAATCCGATTTTAGCGGCGCCATATGCGGCGAGTGAATTGGGCATCTCTATCGACTCCAAACTGTGTCCACATTTCTGAAGAAATGCAACCGCTGCGTCTTCGCTTTTTGGATCATAGTCTGAGCGTTGAGACAACTCGACAATTTTCGCTCTCAACTTTTCTGGGTCCTGACTTAAAACGGGTAATTCACGCGAGAATGCTTGAATAGCGCGATCAAAATCTGTGTTTGCTTCAAACTTTGCAGGCAAACGGCATCGACTCATTGCATTCTGCACTGCCTGCTTATATCCTGTCTTTAAGGTTTCCCGGTCTTCGCTGGCACAACAGGCGGAAAACGGCTTTCTCAGAAACTCAAAGGTAAAGATAAATTTCAAAATTTTGAAAATGATGGCTCCCGCAACCATTCCCACTTTCGCGGCTGTTTGTCGAGCGCTTCCTACCTCTTGGTGAGAGTGATCCCAAGATCCTAACGGAGTCACTTTTCTTCCACCGCATGTGCCTGAACTTGGAGGAGACGTAGGCGCACAAGAAGAGGATGCCGTTGGACTTAAAGGTGTTTTTTCAGAAACAGAAACAGACACAAACTAACTCACTATTTTTTATTAATTATACCGTATATTTTAAATTAATTAAATATATAAATAAATACATGGCTTTTAGTCAGTTAATTAACGGGATATACGCAAATGAACTCAAAAGAACCCAAAACTCAGGGGGATAGGTTCTTGGGGGGGCGGCTGGCGATCCAGGCAGCGATCAGGATGAGGGGGACCAGGACATCGGTCCAAAACCAAGAGCCCGCATTCCCAATCTGCATATCGTGCATCGAGTAAATGCGTATCACATGCCCGATTGCATCTCCGAAGAACCAGAGGCAGTTGGCCATCACGCTGGCCAAGCAAAATCCTCGACTGGCTTTCCAAGAGAAAAGACCGAGAACGCCCATGGTCAAACCGGCAATGGCCACTTCGTATTGAAAGGGGCTATTGGTCCATCCAATGAGCTGTGCGGCTGTCTCTGGAAAAAAGGCGTGGGCGATAAAAGCATATACGCCTGTCACTCCAGCAGCGAGAAAAAGCATGCGTCGAAGGAGGAGGTTGGCAAAAGGGGCGCGGGTCAGCCACCAAGAGCACAACGACCAAAGGAGCGCCGCAATCAATGTGCAAAGAGAGAAATTCATCAAAATGAAAGCAATCCACATACATTTACAGAAGTAAACAAACTGATTATTTTTGTCCAGCCTGGTGATCGAGGACGAAATTGCAGCCCCGTTCGGTGAGATAAATCATGGTCTCATCTGCTTTTTTGATGAAATTGGCTTGAGCCAAATGTTTGAGGATATTGGTCACGGCGGTCTCTTTTTGGCCCAAGGCTTTTGCGATGCCCCGGTAATCGATGAGCGTATGCGGATCGCCGCTATTCATCGCCGTTTCGTACAGCTTGCATAAGAACCGTTCATCAGGAGTTGTTTTTGTGCTCATTTCTTTTTCAACCTCGCGCCTTGCGGCGTATCTTCAATGACATAGCCGCGCGCTGTAATGGCATCGCGCATTTCGTCGCTGAGCCGCCAATTTTTCTCTCGTCTGGCCGATTCTCTTCTGTCGAGAAATTGGAGCAGTTCCAAGGGAATCTCCTCGCTTTTTTTCTCAAGCGGCAGTACGCCGAGCACCCGATCCCAATCGGAGAGCAGTTGCAGCGCTTCGAGCGCCTCTAGATTGCCCAATTGGTTGCGATCGCACAGAGTGTTGAGTTCGCGAATGAGATCAAACAGAACGGCCAAGGCCGCTGAAATGTTGAGATCGTCCGCGAGCGCCTCTTTGAACTTGATCCGAGCTGACTTGAGCCCATCGGTTTTGGGCCTGTCCGCGCTGATCGAGCGCAGGCGCAATACGAGATCTTCGATTCTTTGCAAGCTGGAGCGGGCTGCATCGAGTCCTGCAAAGGTGAAATTGAGCTGCGTGCGGTAGTGGGTCGAGAGGAGCAGATAGCGCACCTCTTTGCCTGTGTATCCTCTCTGGAGCAGATCGCGCAGCGTATAGAAATTGCCGAGGCTTTTCGACATCTTTTTCTGATCGACGAGCAGGTGTTCCACATGAATCCAGTGACGCACAAAGAGATGGCCAGAGCAGCACTCCGATTGAGCAATCTCATTTTCATGGTGTGGGAACATGTTGTCCACGCCGCCGCAGTGAATATCGATCGGTTCGCCTAAAAGGCTCGCGCTCATGGCGGAACATTCGATATGCCAGCCAGGCCTTCCTTTGCCAAAGGGACTCTCCCAATAGATTTGCCCGTCGCGCGCCGGATCGTAGATTTTCCACAGAACAAAATCGGCAATGTTGTCCTTTTCATATTCGTCCGCTTCATTTTCCCCGGATGCGTTCTCTTTGAGGTCGGATAATTTGAGGTGGGAGAGTCTTCCATATTTGGGAAATTTCCGAATGGAGAAATAGATGCTCCCATTTTGGCTCTTATACGCATATCCTTTTTTCATGAGCGTTTCGATCATCTGGATCATTTGAGGGATGTAGGCGGTGGCCTCAGGATAGTGCTCCACTTTCTGGATGTACAATTTTCCCAAATCCTCAAAAAAGGCCTCTTTAAACGGATCGGTATACTGCTTGAGGGGAATGTTTTGCCGGATCGCTCCTCGGATGGTCTTATCGTCGATATCGGTGATGTTCATGGCCTGCTCGATCGCAAAGCCGAAAAATTGGATGGCCCTGCGCAGCAGATCTTCGAACACATAGGTGCGGAAATTGCCGATATGAGCGAAATCGTAAATCGTAGGTCCGCACGTATACATTTTGATGGTGCGTCCATCTGCCGGTCGCACTTCTTCGATGAGTCGGGTTTCTGTGTTGTAGAGTTTTAACATAGCGCCTGTAGAGTTCTATAATCGGTTTTACCTGCTCCCATGAGCGGGATGGCATCCACCCTCTTCACTCCGGAAATTTTGACAAGATTGGAAAAGCCTGCCTCGAGCAAGATTTGGTTCACTGCATCTTTGTCGATATCGATGATGATGAAGAGCATGAGTTTTGGTTTCCCCTCTTCGCGCTCATCTGCCAACACAGCAAGCGACGGGATGTTCGGCGAAATGGTTCCTGCTTGCAAGAAGTGTTTGACCAAGACTTCTTCAATGGCTCCGAGGCTGATCATTTCCCCGCCCATTTTGGTGAAACGCTTCAAGCGGCCCGACAAAATCAGACATCCGCTGGAATTGATATGTCCCAAATCGCCCGTCCGGTACCACTGCTTGCCATTGATGTCGATGAAAGGGGTGCGCGGGTTGCCGAGATAGCCCTGAAACACATTGGGGCCTCTGACGCAGATCTCTCCATCCGAGCCCGGCGCTAACGGTCTGAGCGTTTCTGGGTGAATGGTCATCAATTCGAGATCGGGAATCGGGCGGCCGACTCCGCAAGGCTCCATGTTGGGGCGGCTGATGCTTAAAATAGGAGAGCATTCGGTAATGCCATACCCTTCGAGCAATCGGGTGCCAAGACTTGCAGCTCGGTCATAGAGCTCCTGTGGGGCTTTTTCTGCGCCAGATACAAAATAGCGAACCGATTTGAGTTGTTCGGGGGTTGCCGCATGGAAGAGCCCTTTTAAAAAGCTCGGCGCTGCGCAAAAGAAGGTGATTTTCCATCTCTGCACTCCTTCAGCGAGGGCAAAGCCGTCGGTGGGGTCTGGGTAAAAAGCGATCCGCAGGCCTGCTAAAATAGGGAAAAGGCCTGCTACAGAAAAGCCAAAGGAGTGGAAAGGGGGCAAAATGCCATAGAGCACATCCTGCGCATTGAGATCGATGCATTGCATGGAGGAGCGCTGGTTCGATAGGATATTTGTATGCGAGAGGGGCACTCCCTTGGGCACCGCTTCTGTGCCGCTTGTGAATAAAATCACGCAAGGCGCATGAGGGTCGATTTTGTCCAAATCCATCGCCTTCAAAGCAGCTTGAATGGGTTGTTTGGTCAACCAAAGGCCGCGCAATTTCATCGGCAAGGTGAGTTTTTTGCGCACCTGCTCTAAGAGAACTAGGCGGTCTATGCATTTGCCAAATTGGACATTGGCGAGCCGGTCGATGAACTTCCAAGAGGTGACGATCCGTTTAGCTCCGCTGAGCTGCATCATTTCTTCTAGGTAGCGGGATCCAAGCGTCCAGTTGAGCATGACGGGTGTTTTGCCTGCAAATTGAATGGCTAAAATCGCGACATAGGCGCCCAGCGACGCAGGAAGCATGACAGCAATCCGATCTTCTTCCCAAGTTTTAAAATATTGAGCCAGCACGAAAACGGTTTTTTTCAGTCTGTTGTATCCGACCACCCCGCTGTTGTCATCGCCGCAAGCGGCAAAGCCCTTCATCCGCAAGCAGGCGTTGAGAAACGCTTCGGGCAGCGTGCTGCCTAAAGGGAGAGCGGGGCAGGGGCGGTTTTTCTCACACATCCAGGTAAAGGTGGGAGGGGGTTCTTTGGAGATTTGGGCTTGATTGCCCGCTTCAGCGATTTCTAAAACAGTCCCCACCGTTTCGAGATCTTCGGGATGCAGTTCTGCCACGTCGAAATATTTGGTCACATACGTGATGAACTCGGCGATATTCAAAGAATCCATTCCCAAATCAAAGGCCAAGTTCATCTCAGGCGCGATGTTTAAATCGGGTTTTTCGAGAATTCTCCGGATTTCTCCATAGATTTTTCTCCGGGTCTCGTCGGAAATATGGATGCCGTTGTTGTGATTTTGTTTCCGTTCTTGGCGAAAGACTTTGGGAACGTCTTGCCGCCACCAACTGTAGGAGACGAGGTTGACCGGCTCTGTTTCACGGATGGTTCCCTGATCGTCCATGTAGCGGTTGTACCAGCCTTCTAAATACCGGTTCAATTCAATCCGAGACATGCCGTGTCTCGGCATTTCCGCGGGATTCGCATTCACCTCGATGGTGACCTTTCTTCTGGGAGTGAAGAAGAGACCGTTTTTCACAAGGACTTTGAACGCATTGAGAAACGTGCGGATAAGAGGGGGCGATCTTCCCAAAATCGCTCTCGAGGTGCTGCTGCCCCACAATCCAGTCATCCGGATTAACACCACACCGGCGTCGGGGCACTCTTTCAACAGTTCGTGGGCGCCCGATGCGCCGCCCAGTAATTCTTTGCCCGAACTTTTCAGACGGCCCGACGGATAGACGATGAAATTTTCTCCCCGCTTCAACCCCGCTGCGACCGCTCGAAATGCGGTTTCTGCTTTTTTTTGCTTATATTCATTGACCGCATTTTCCAAATTGGGGATGGGGATGGATCCGACTAGCTTATGGAGCGGCTTTAACAGAGGGATATTGAAAATATATTCGACCACCATCGGATGCATCCGAAATTTTGGCCAAAAATAGACAAAGTTGATGAGCGGATCTACATGGGCTACATGGTTCGGTAAAAATAAAATGCCCTGATGCGGTTTCAGCCGATCGAGTGTGTCCAGCCCCTTCACTTCGATCCGATAGCGAAGCGCTAAAAGAGCTTTGCAGCAAAGAGCTACGATGGTCCAAAGCAGAGTTGACATGACTCCTATTTAACAGGTTCTATCCCGTTTTCTTCCACACTTTTTTTCACCCAGCTAAATTCTAGGGATTATTTTAAACCACTGCAAATCAAACACATAAATAACACGCAGTTGATTTAAAAACAAAACTATGTAATACTAAGTAGAAGTATAAACATATTTATTGAATATGAAACAGATAGATTCACCAAACAATCCACTATTACCAGTGGCCAATCTTATTGCATCGGAGATGCGTGATCTGCCCCCGGGTGCAGAGAAGGTGGACAAGTTTGCGCAGCCTCTCCTCCACCAATCAGCCAATAGACAATAGACAATAGATAAGACAGTAGATAAATGTTCGTTCTATAGACATGTCGGGGACAAAGCGGATCGCCCCACTGACGTGGGGCCCCCGATCCGTCCTTGTCCCCCGCTGCCCCCTTGCGCCTAACTACGACTTCGCTAAATCGCGTGCTC
>JAGWZL010000049.1 GCA_018968815.1 Verrucomicrobiota bacterium
CCGGACTAGCGGTGATGCCGGACTAGCGGTGATGCCGGACTAGCGGTGATGCCGGACTAGCGGTGATGCCGGACTAGCGGTGATGCCGGACTAGCGGTGATGCCGGACTAGCGGTGATGCCGGACCTTGCTGTGTCTGTAGCCGTATAGAAAATAGATCGCAAGCCCCACCACCATCCAAAGGACTAACTGCACCCAGGTGTTGGCAGGCAAAAAGAGCATCTGGCCAAAGCAAGAGAGAATGCCGAGAGCCGGAATGAAAGGGACGAGCGGCACTTTGAAAGGGCGTTTATATTCCGCATGAGTCGATCGCAAAATCCAAACGCCTAAGCAGACAATGCCATAGATCAGAAGAGTCAGCATCGAAACCAGCTGACCCAAAATCTCCACTGGAAATAATCCCGACAGCACCATGGTCGCAAGGGCCGTAATGATAGAACCCACGATCGGAGTGCGGGTCTTCGGGTGCATGGTGGAAAAGGGCCGAGGCAGAAGGCGGTCATTCCCGATCGCGAGGAAAATGCGCGTTTGGCCCAAAAGTTGGACGAGGACCACGGAAGCAAGACCTGCCAGAATCGCCACCTTCACAATGGAGCCCAACCACTTATACCCCCCAATCGCATCCAGACCCACTGCGATCGGATCGGGCACATTGAGCAATTGATAGCTGACAAGGCCTGTTAAAATCGCGGCAACTACGATGTAGGCGATCGTGCAGATCAGGAGCGATCCCAGAATCCCACGCGGAAGATCTCGCTGCGGAGATTTCGCATCTTGCGCCAGCGTCGAAACTGTGTCAAAGCCAATGTAGGCAAAGAACACGAGGCCGGCGGCTCGGAAAATGCCCGAAATGCCAAATTCGCCAAAATGGCCCGTGTTTTCCGGAATAAACGGGCTCCAGTTGGCAAATTTGATGTGCGCCACCCCAATAATGATGAAAAGCGCTACGGTGCATAACTTGATCACGACCATCACACTGTTGAAATGGGCTGCCGCCTTAATCCCAATGGCAATCATGATGCCAATGAAAGCGACCAGCAAGACCGCCGGCAGGTCGATCACCGCTCCGCTCCACGACCAGCCATGACTCGTAGTATGAACAAAAGGGGGAGACGAGAGCCATTCGGGAAGATGAATCGAAAAATCCTTCAAAAAACTCTTCAAATAGCCAGACCAGCCGGCTGCTACCGTCGATGCAGAAAAAATGTATTGCCCCGTCACAGACCATCCAATGATCCAGGCCGGCAATTCGCCAAGAGCAATATAAGCATAGGAATAGGAGCCGCCTGCAATCGGAATGAGAGCCGCGAGCTCCGCATAGCAAAGACCTGCCAGAATACAAATGACCGACGCCACCACAAAAGAGAGAACAATCGCAGGCCCTGCATATTGGGCGGCCGCCGTTCCTGTAATGACGAAAATCCCCGCGCCAATAATCGCCCCAATCCCGATCACAATGAGCTGCACCCAGCCCAAGTGGCGTTTCAAACTGTGGCGCCCTTCCCCGTCGTCATCGGGAGTCGCATCTTTGAGCGGCTTTCGCAAAAATAATTTTTTGAACATATATCTGCAAGTTACTGAAGAGGGCTTCAAAAAGCAAGCAGTTGTTGAAAGCGGGGCTGGAGATCCCCGCTGTCCGGTCGATTAGGAAGTGTGTGAAATAAATTCACAGACCAAGGGTACGTTGATCGGAAGAGGGAGGGGAACTTGGTCTAACTGAGGGGATGCGAGCAGCTTGCCTGAGAACTTGTCGTCCTCCAAGGCCAGGTACCCGGGAATTTCACGGCTAATATTTTCTTGAGCCATCACAATCGGCTTCATCTGACGGGACTTGGTCCGGATGGATACGGTCATGCCAGGTCTGACGACAAAAGAGCGTCGGTCGACCTTCTTGCCATCCACTTGGACGTGTCCATGGGAAACAAGCTGCTGAGCTCCAAAAATGGAGGAGGCCCATCGAAGGCGATAGACGACGTTGTCGAGGCGGCATTCTAGCTGTTCTAAAAACAGGGTTGCTGTATTCCCTTTGGTTTTCAAAGCTTTTCTATAGGCATTCACGAGTTGCTTTTGATTCAGCATTCCATACACGGCTTTGAGTTTTTGGCGTTCTTCTAGCTGTACGCCAAAGTCAGATTTCTTTTTCCGCTTGGCTCCGTGCATCCCCGGAGGGTGTTGCTTGTGCAACATGGGGTTGCGCGCTTTGCCGAAAATATTTGCTGCGAATTTGCGAGCAATTCGATTTTTAGGTCCTCTATAACGAGCCATTCAGTTCTCCGAACAAGGTTAAAGCACGCTAGTGTAGCGAAAGAGGAATATTTTTGGCAAATTGAAAAACTTGCCAGGATCTTGCCGATCGATTAAATTAGAAGCTCTTATGACATACAAAGTGTTAGCCTATTACTCCATCGAGCCTCTCGAAACGCCTCTGGAGGAGGTCGCGCAGCATAAGGAATTTTTTAAAACGCGCGATTTTAAGGGGAGGATCTATCTTTCTGAGCAGGGGATCAATGGCCAGGCGAGCGGCAGGGCCGATCACGCCGATGAGTATATGGAGTGGATGCGGGGCCGTTTTCCAAAAATGTTTTTCAAGGTGCACCTTGCGGAAGAGCATGCCTATCCAAAAATGACTGTCAAATACCGCAAACAGCTTGTAGCCGTCGATTGCCCAGTCGATTTTTCCTTGGCCGGCGAGCATATCTCTCCGCAAGAGTGGAAGAAAATGCTTGAAAACCGAGATGAGGAGACGCTCCTTCTCGATGTGCGCAATGACTACGAATGGAAAGTGGGCCATTTTGAGGGCGCTGAGTTGCCGCAATTAGAGACATTCCGCCAGTTTCCCGAGTATGCGAAAAAATTGAAGGAACAAAAAGACCCGAAAACGACGCGCGTTTTCATGTATTGTACGGGCGGCATTCGCTGCGAGTACTTTTCTGCTCTCATGAAGCAAGAGGGTTTTGAGAACGTCTATCAACTCGATGGGGGCGTCATCAACTACAATCTCCAGGAGGGGGGAGATCGGTGGGAAGGCAAACTCTTTGTGTTCGATGACCGTTTGGTGGTTCCCATGGGCGACGGCGAGCCCATCAGTTCTTGCAGCCATTGCAGCCAACCTCATGATGTCTACTTCAACTGCGCGAACATGGACTGCAATCAGCTTTTTATTTGTTGCAGCGATTGTCTGCGGAAGCATCGCGGATGCTGCTGCAGCGATTGTGAATCGGCCCCGCGCGTTCGACCTTACCAAGAAGGGGGAAAGCCCTTTAGAAAGTGGGACTATCTCGAAAAATGCTCGTTTACCAAGTTGAAAGAAAAGGGCGCTCCCTAATCGTTCGGATCGCGCAGCAGGGGAGTCGGCGGATTCTTTATCTCGACACGCTGAAAGCGCTCGCTCACAAAAGCGATGCTGAGGCGATTGCTTTTTTGACCAAGCTCCATTTGAGGACGACGCGCAATCCAGAGACGCTCACGTTTGATCGGATTGAAGTGTTGCCGCAGTTTGCGGAAGAGGCGTTGCGGCTGATGCGTCAAACGGGAAGAATGCGCGATGAGGCGGAAAAACCGGCAGACGTCCCGCTTGAAGCTCGGCCGAGATTGGTGTTGACAGAGGCGAACGGCTCTTTTGCGAATCTTTGGATCGATTATCAGATTGGCGCTGTGGAGTTCCACGATTTTTCTCCCACGATTCAGGGCAAAGCGCGCTTGACAACAGAAGAGAAGGGCTTTGAGAAGGATCTTTTAGAGGCGGGCTACATCCAGAAAATCGTCGGCGATTCCCATTATTTTTGTCCGAAAGAAAAGATCAAAGAGGCGCTCACTTTACTGCTAGATGTCGGCTGGCAAGTGGTCGATGCGCAAGGGTGTCTGGTCAATCAGCAAGTCACTATCACTGAAGAAAAGGGGCGCATCGCCCTACGCGGCGCGCGTTCTCTCTTCGATCTCAAACTCCAAATGGAGGGTGTTTGGGAAGGAGAGACCCTCTATCTCAAACGACATAAAATCGGCTCTTTGATCCCGCTTTTAGAGACGGCCTCGTGGGATGAGGCTTTGCGCAAATGCGCTCAAGGATTTACGTCTCTCCACCCGGCTCCTCCCGGCCCAGGATTTCGAGGAGAGCTGCTCTCGTATCAACAAAAAGGGGTCGATTGGCTCTCCTTTTTGTACGAATGGGGCTTTTCGGCCCTTTTGGCCGATGAGATGGGACTCGGAAAAACGGTCCAGGTCCTGGCATTTCTTTCCCGGCTTAGGACAAATTTGCCGGTCCTCATCGTCGCCCCCACTTCTCTGCTCTTCAATTGGCGCCTTGAAATCGAAAAGTTCCTCCCCGGAAGAGACATTGCATTGATTTCATATACAACCTTAAGGCTCAAAGACTTTTCCCAAAAGGAGTATGAGGTGATCGTTCTGGATGAGTCGAATGCGATTAAAACGGCCTCAACCCAAACAGCCAGAGCTGCTTTTCAGCTGAAGGGCAAGTTTAAAATCTGCATGAGTGGGACGCCGATGGAGAACCGGATGGATGAGGTATGGTCTCAATTTCACTTTTTGATGCCGGGGCTGATCGAGAGAAATACAGAGGAGATGAAAACTCAGGTGCGTCCGTTTCTTTTGAGGCGTAAAAAAGAAGAGGTGCAGCTCGATCTGCCCGAAAAGATTGAGCAGATTGTGTGGATTGAGATGCAGGAAGAGCAAAAGGCTCTCTATGAGACGGCTAGAAAAGGACTTCGGCTGGATGGCATGGGACGTATGGAGGTTTTGGAGGCGATTTTGCGGCTGCGTCAAATCGCGACGGACCCGCGGCTTGTGGGAGGCTCTGTCCAAGGGGCTAAAATGGAGCAGCTGCTCTTGGATCTGGCGCAAATTCAACATCGCAAAATCCTCATTTTCAGTCAGTTTACATCGATGCTGCAGTTGATTCGGCAAGAATTTACCCACAGTCTGTATTTAGATGGGTCTGTGACGGGCGAGAAAAGGGGGGAATTGGTGCGGGCTTTCCAAGAGGATCCGAATCGCAACCTATTCTTATTGAGTTTGAAAGCCGGGGGGGTGGGGCTCAATTTGACGGCTGCCGATTATGTGTTTTTGATCGATCCTTGGTGGAATGAGGCGGTGGAGCGCCAGGCGATCGACCGGGCGCATCGGATAGGGCAAAAGAATACAGTTGTGGCCAAGAGGTACGTCGCTCTGGGCACGGTCGAAGAGAAGATGTTGCAGCTCAAGAGCCAAAAGCTCAACGCTGCCGATCAACTGCTCGACTTTGAAGGGCAAAGCTTTGAGGCTCTGCTCGCTTTATTGAGTTGAGTCCCAGTCATTTTCAGTTTTTACTTCTTTGTCGTAGTCGGTTTCGAGCATTTCTAAAGCGGCGGCTTTTAATGTTTTCAGTCCTTCAGCGAAGCCGAGCGCGCGGGTAAGATGCTCTAAGTAATTGAGTTCTGCGGCCAATTGATCGTTGATGGTTTCTAATTTAGCGATCTTTTTGAGAAGGTCTTTGTTTTTCATAGATCTCCTTTTTCGTTGGCATATATATAGATGCAAAAACCGTGCCACGAAAGGAAGGGACAGGATAAACATGATCGGCGAGGCGCCGGCATGATGGGCAGGATAGATTCATTTATCCTGCAGATCATGCCGGCGCCTCGCCGATCATGTTTATCCTGTTATTTTTTTTGTCCAGTACTA
>JAGWZL010000004.1 GCA_018968815.1 Verrucomicrobiota bacterium
GTAAGAAGGGGGATTTATTCCATGGGATTCTTGGTAAGGGAGCTGCTCTAGGCATCTTACAGGGGGAGCGATAATCCCGGGGCTGAACCCATGCCGTACCGGCTCGCTTGACGAAGAAAAGGGACCTATTCCAAGGGGTCCTGGGTAAGGGGGCGGATTTACGCGTTCTAGAGGGGAAGAGGTAATCCTAGCGCTTAATGCATCGAGATACGTTTGCAGCGCCTGATCCGAACAAACTGCTCGTAAATCGAGCACCATCTGTTGGAATCGTGTCATGTATTTCTGCATGGAAGAGAGGTTTGTAGATTGCGCCATCAGGTTGCATAAATACATGATGCTTTGGGTGTTTTCAGGAGTGAGTTCTGGAAAGAATGGAAACTTCAAGAAAAGGCCAATATGTGTGGTGCGTGTGGAATCGAAGCGAGCCACCATCTGGAACGTCCTAAGTAGCACAGACCATACAGCATTTCTCAAATCAGGGTGCTGATCTGATAGTGTGCGTATTTTGCGCTGCCATATGAAGTATTGAAATGGCTCTAAACAGGCGGAGACGGTGTTGGATCCATCTCTCTGCGGGAGATCCATAGCTTGCTTCAAGAGTGGGACTAATCGACGCAATTCTTCCCGGAGACTACCCCAGTCGTTGTTGTTAAGATGCCGTTCGATGGCGTCTTTGGCACAGAGGAAGGCGTTTTTTATCGGGTTATATGACGACGGCTGATTCGAAGACGTATGCGCGAGCGTTATACCGCTTGGCCGGAGCGCATTTGGGCTGCTCATGGATGGGAGATACATTTGCAGCGGTATTATTCCGTATGATAATGACGCAACTTGTTGTGTTACAGCATATTGCGGTGCTTGCGCTGGCGCTGGCGCGTTGGGAGGGACATAACCATCTGTCGGTAAGGGGAATCGGGTATTGAAAGCCATTATTAATTCCTTATTTTTTTTGTATATATTGTATTACAAATTATAATTTAAATCAATGATATTCTGTGAGAAAAAGAGTTTCATTGTTGCTGAGGTTTAAAGAACTCTTAATAATCGTCTTTGGGGGGCTGGAATCCCATGGCTTCGATGAGGTGATCGGCTGCTTGTTGGATATCTGAGTTCATTTTATGGTAGGGGTCGTAGTTGAATTGAAAGTGGACCTGATCTGTAAAGACGAGGACGCGATTTTGGATCGTTTCGTCCATGAATAGGGAGCGGAGTTTGAGGTCGAGGATATATTTTTCTCCTTCCTTGCGATTTCCCTCGTGCAGATAACAAACTATTTGAACAATGTCGTTCAGCATATCCAATTTGGATCGAATTGGAAGTTGTAGGCCTGGGTGATTAAACATATAAAGACCCTCAAACTTAATTATAATATTTATAGTGTTAATAAACAATTGGTTAATGTTAATTGGTTGACGCTGAATGGAGAGGTGAGCTAAAATCGCTCCATCTTATGACGACAAACTATAAATATGGCTTTGTGACGGACGTGGAATCGGAGGTCTTTCCGAAGGGACTGAGCGAAGAGACGATCCGTGCGATTTCGGCGAAGAAGGGGGAGCCTGAGTTTCTGTTGAGCTTTCGGTTGAAGGCGTTTCGGAGGTGGCAGGAGATGGAGGAGCCGACTTGGCCGAATGTGAAGTACCCGCCGATCAATTACCAAGAGATTTCTTATTATGCTGAGCCTAAGTCGAAACCGCGTTTAGAAAGCCTGGACCAGGTGGACCCGGAGATTTTGCGCACCTTTGAGAAGTTGGGGATTCCGTTAGATGAGCAGAAGCGGCTGACCAATGTGGCTGTCGATGTGGTGTTTGATTCGGTCTCTTTGGGGACGACGTTTCATAAGCAGCTTGTGGAGGCGGGAGTCGTTCTCTGCTCCATGTCGGAGGCGGTGAAAAAGTATCCTCATCTGATTGAAGAATATCTAGGGACAGTGGTTCCGATTGGCGACAATTTTTTTGCGGCGCTCAATTCGGCGGTCTTTTCGGATGGATCTTTTGTGTGGGTGCCGAAGGGGGTGCGGTGTCCGATTGAGTTATCGACCTATTTTCGGATCAATGAGAAGGAGACGGGTCAATTTGAGCGGACGCTTATCTTAGCAGAAGAGGATTCGTATGTGAGTTATTTAGAGGGGTGTACGGCGCCCGCTTTTGATACGAACCAGCTGCATGCGGCGGTCGTTGAACTCATTGCGAAAGACCGTGCTCAGATTAAGTATTCGACGGTGCAGAACTGGTTTGCGGGCGATCCGCAGACGGGCAAAGGGGGCGTTTACAACTTTGTGACCAAGCGGGGTCTGTGTTTAGAAGAGGCCAAAATTTCTTGGACGCAAGTGGAAGTGGGTGCAGCGATTACGTGGAAGTATCCGAGCTGTATTTTGCGTGGGGATCGTTCGGTGGGCGAATTTTATTCTGTGGCGCTCACAAATGGGAAAATGCAAGCTGATACGGGGACGAAGATGATCCATATTGGCAAAGAGACGAAATCGACAGTGGTGTCCAAGGGGATTTCTGCTGATGAGTCGCAGAATAGTTATCGGGGCCTTGTGAAAATGATTCCGAAAGCCAAGGGTGCGCGCAATTATACGCAGTGTGATTCGATGCTTGTGGGCAATCGGTGTTCGGCCAATACGTTTCCCTATATTGAGGCGGCTGGGAGTGGAGCGCACATTGAGCATGAGGCGTCGACTTCCAAGATGAATGAGGAGCAAATTTTTTATCTGCAAAGCCGTGGGATTGCGAAGGAAGATGCGATCCATTTAATTGTGAACGGATTTTGCAAGGATGTGCTGCAAGAGTTGCCCCTTGAATTTGCGCAAGAGGCGCAAAAGTTATTAGCGTTGAAATTAGAAAATTCTGTGGGATGAGATGTTAGAAATTAAGAATCTGTGTGCTGAAATTGATGGGAAGCCAATTTTAAACGGGTTGAATTTGTCCATGGCTCGAGGCGAGGTGCATGCGATTATGGGGCCGAACGGCGCGGGAAAATCGACGCTTGCCAAGGTGTTAGCGGGCCATCCAGCCTACAACGTGACTTGTGGCGAGGTGTGGTTTAAGGGGCAGGATCTTCTCGACATGGAGCCGGAGGAGAGAGCCCGTTTGGGTCTTTTCATGAGTTTTCAGTATCCTCTTGAGATTGCGGGTGTGACGAATCGTCAATTTTTTGAAGCGGCGCTGCAAGCATTGGGGAAAGAGGCGTCCATTACCCAGGAGGCGGAGGCTCTCGAGATTTCTCCTGCCTTTCTCGATCGGAATCTCAATGAGGGGTTTTCGGGTGGCGAGAAGAAGAAAAATGAGATTTTGCAAATGGCTCTTTTCAAGCCCGATTTAGCGATTTTGGATGAGACCGATTCAGGCCTTGACATTGATGCGATGCGGATTGTGGCCAAGGGGGTGAATGCGCTGCGCACGTCGGACAACGCGCTGCTGATCATCACTCATTATCAGCGGCTTCTCGATTATATTAAGCCCGATTTTGTCCATGTGTTGGCGGGCGGGAAAATTGAAAAAACGGGTGGGCCTGAACTGGCTCTTTGGCTCGAAGAGAAGGGCTATGCTTGAAGAGACTTGGACAAGTCTTCTCGATCCGAAAGACCCTCTTCTGAATTATCGGAAAAAGGGGTGGAGTCAGTTTGAGAGCATTGGGCTGCCCAAGCCAAAGCAAGAGGCGTTTCAGTATCTGACGCGGAAGCAGTGGGCATTTCCTAAGCGCGCCGAGCCGAAACAGCTCATGCGGGCGCCGTCGCAAGGGATTGTCTTTGTCGATGGGTATTTTGATGAGGGGCTTTCACACATTCCGGCTCCTCTCGTGTGTTTAGGCCTGGATCAAGCGATGCGGCCCTATGGGCTTTTTTTGCAAAACCGGCTGATGCTCACTCTCAACAAAGAGAAGGATCCGTTTGCGGCGCTCAATGGCGCTCTCTTTGGGCGGGGCGCTTTTCTCTATATTCCTCCCAAATGCGATATCGCTTTGCATGTGTCGCACATCTATTCGGCGGGCGAAATGGCGACCCCCCGTCTCCATATTTATGTAGGCAGAGAGTCTCAGTTGACCTTGACGCAAGATGCGGAAGGGGCGAGCGGGTTTTCGAACGGCATGATCGATTGGGTGCTCGAATCGGGCGCGAAAGCGCTACTGATCGACCGGGCCCAAGGCGGGACGATGCAGGCGATCCGCGCGCACCTGAAGAGGGACTCTGCTTTCAAGATGGTCTCTATAGGCCATCCCTTGCGCAATTCGATTCGGGTGGAGCTGATGGAGGAAAATAGTGAGGCGGAGCTGCTGGGCCTATGCCGATTGGACGATGCCCAAGAGGCGCATATCCATGCGCATATGGAGCATGTAGCGCCGAACGCCCGCTCGAGACAGCACTTTAAGAGTGTTTTATCGGGCCGCAGCCGGTTTTCTTTTGAGGGCAAAATCTATGTGCATGCAGAGGCGCAAAAGACCGAAAGCTACCAGCTGAACAACAATTTGATTTTGAGTGAATGGGCGGTTGCGAATGCGAAACCGAACTTGGAGATTTTTGCGGATGATGTAAAAGCTTCGCATGGCTGTACGACTGGGCAGCTCAACGAAGAGGAGCTATTTTATCTCCGTTCTCGGGGCTTAAGTCTACCCTCTGCGCGGGAGTGGTTGATTGCCGGTTTTTGCAAGGAGATCACAGATCATGCGCGATGAATTTCCGATTTTCAAAAAGCATCCGGGCTGGATCTATCTGGACACAGCGGCCACTGCACAAAAACCGCAATGTGTGATTGATGCGTTAATGAACTATTACACAGAAGATTGTGCGACTGTGCATCGAGCGATTTACAAGCAGGCGATTCGGGCGGGAGAGTTGTATGATCAGACGCGGGAAGAGGCGGCTCGATTTTTGAATGCGGGCCGGGATGAAATTGTGTTTACGCGCGGCACGACGGATGGGCTCAATTTAGTGGCGCGCAGCTATGGGAAAATGGCGCTGACTCCAGGCGATGAGATTCTCATTTCAGAGATGGAGCACCATTCCAATTTTGTGCCTTGGCAAATGATTGCGGCGGAAACGGGGGCTCATTTCCGTCTGATTCCGGTCGATGATCGGGGTGTATTGCAATGGGAAGGGCTGATCCATCATCGAACGAAAATTGTTGCTGTGGCCCATATTTCGAATGTGACGGGCACCGTGAATCCGCTGAAGCAGATGGCTGAGGCGGCGCATGCTGTGGGCGCTGTGCTGGTTGTGGATGGGGCGCAAGCGGCGCCGCACATGAAGATCGATGTGCAGGCGCTGGGGTGTGATTTCTACGCGTTTTCGGGGCATAAGTGTTATGGGCCGACTGGGGTGGGCGTGCTGTTTGGGAAGCAAGAGCATCTGGAGCGGATGCCGCCGATTCAAGGCGGGGGCGACATGATTGCGTGGGTGGAGCGGGACAAAACGACCTATCAGTCGCCTCCTTTGCGTTTTGAGGCGGGGACGCCCATCATTGCCTCTGTGATTGCTTTGGGTGAAGCGCTCCGTTTTGTGCAGCGTCATCAGGGGCATACTTCGCCTCTTCGTTATGCGACGCAGAGGCTGCAGCAAGCGATCCCGCATTTAAGAATCATTGGCACGGCGCCTGAGAAGGGGCCGCTCATTACGTTTCACATCGAGGGGGTTCATCCTCTGGATCTTGCCACCTATTTGGATATGAAAAACATATCGATCCGTTCAGGCCATCTGTGCGCCCAGCCTTTGCTCAGACGGTTTGGGCTAGAATCGGCGGCTCGCGTTTCTTTTGGCCTATATAACACGACTGAGGAAGTCGATTGTCTGATTGATGCCATCCAAGAGATGGTTGAGAGTTATTGTTCTATCTGATAATTCGGTCTCATGAGCCTCTTAGAATCGCCCTCTTGGATTTTGTCGGCTGTTTTTGTTGTTGGTTCTTCTATTTTGCTGTGTGTCGCCGTTTTGCTGTTGGTGAGGAGATGGATTCCGGTTCATGATCTGAAAGCCCACCATGATGTGGCGGGTTTTACGCTGGGGATTATCGGTGTTTTATACAGCGTGATTTTGGGATTTACCGTTGTCAATGTCCAGGGGAAATCGAATCAGGTTGCGCAAACGGTGCACACGGAGGCGATTTGTCTTGCCGATTTATATCGGCAAGCGGCGATCTTCGATCCGGCAGGGCGCGCTGCTGTGCGCGCTTCCTTGAGGGCCTATGTGCAATATGTCATTCAAAAAGAGTGGGGCCGTGCGAAGTCGAGAACCATTGATTTAGGCACGCAAGAGATCATGGCGCAGATCTGGAATAGTTATTACACGATTGATCTCTCCGATGAAAAAATCAAGATTTGGTATCAGCAAGCGGCATCCAAACTGGATGATTTTTTAAACGCGCGCATTGCCCGGCAGTTTAGTTCCTGGGAACGGCTTGGCGCAATGATGTGGACGATTTTAATTTCTGGCGCCCTGATCACTGTTTGTTTCATGTATTTTTTTGGATTGGAGCGGCTACGCACTCACATCATCATGACGGCGCTCGTTGCAGGCTACATCTCTTTCATGCTCTATCTCGTCTATTCGCTGGACAATGTGTTTCGCGGCCCTGACAAAATTCAACCCGTCGCCTATGAACAGGTGATCCAACTCTTCAATGAGTGGGACAAAAACTAGCCCCGGTATAGACCCAATATTCTATGTTTTTTATAATACGGCTTTGTTGCATAAATCGGAAATATAACCGCCGAGCACACCGAGAGCACCGAGAAGAGAATTAAACAATCAGTCTACGGATTCCGTGCTTCAAAATTCTAACGTTGAAATTCATCAAAAAACCCACTTGACATCCAGACAGTTTGAGATATGACTGCATCCGTAAAGTAGCATTTTTCTTCTCGGTGCTCTCGGTGTGCTCGGCGGTTAAAATAATGATTTATGCAATAATGCCTATAATACTCGGATTTTTTGCAAAAAATCCGATGGGTGATGTTATTTGGTGTTTTTTTCCAATTCGATCTTTTTTCCAGCGGCACAATCTTTTAAAGCTGCTGTCAAATTCATTTGAATAGTCGTTACGCCCCCTGGAGAAAGCTCCAGCTCTTCGTGTAGGTCATACATTGTTAGTATAACGCCCACATCAACGCCATGTGGTGTTTTATCTTGGTCTGCAAAGAAATCAGCTACAGCTTCGATGATTTTCTTTTCAGTAAGGTATGGGTTTGTATCCTTGCTTGTTAATGGGTGTGCTTCAAGATAAGACATAATTGCTGGTTTTGATGGGAAATGAAGTGTTGCTGAGAACATACACTCTCCTTTTGTTGTTAAGTAATGGTTAATTTTTTTTCAGAAAAATTCTACATCAAAAAATCAAATACCGTCAAGTCGATAAGATGTCTTGATTTCTGATACTTGGTTAGTTAAGATGGGTATAATTTTATTTAACGAAATAAAACAGTATGATTTCAGAATAAAAGAACAAAAAAATCGACTGAAACTTTTTATTGAGATAGGTTCTTGCGCATCCTGTAAATCTTGTCCCTTGTGTGTCTACAAAGTAAGGGTCAGTCTTCTTTAGGGTGCTTTTGAACCAGGCCAACTTTTGCGTTCATTTGTGCATATCGCTTAATTTGGCCACTCGATTTAAGAGGAGAGTGTCGGCGAGCACTAGAGCGGTCATAGCTTCCAGAATGGGGACGGCGCGGATGGCCACGCAAGGGTCATGCCGGGACCCTTCGGGCAATTTGAAGGGGTGTTTTTTTGCCCCTTTCAGGTCGACCGTATCTTGCGGCTTCTTGATGCTGGACGTGGGTTTAAAGGCGACTCGGAAGGTGAGCGGCAGTCCTGTCGAGATGCCCCCCAGCGTGCCTCCAGCAAAATTGGTCACCGTTGTGATTTGCCCATTTTCATCGATGTCGAAGGCATCATTGTGTTCAGAACCTTTCATGCGGGCGGCGGCAAATCCGGAGCCAATTTCAAACCCTTTGGTGGCGGGGAGAGAGAGCATGGCCGAGGCGAGTTTGGCCTCCAGCTTGCCATAAACGGGGTCTCCAAGACCGACCGGTATTTTGGCGATGCACTGTAAAATCCCTCCGAGAGAATCGCCCTCTTCTTTGGCTTTTTCAATCGCTTTCATCATCTTTTCAGATGCCTTTGTGTCGGGGCAGAAGAGAGGATTGGCGAGCACCTTTTTTCGCAATTTCAGCGGCTCTTCTAAATTGGGTTCATGGATGGCAATCCCTCCAATTTCTGCGATGAAGGCGCAAATTTCAATGCCATAGTGGGAAAGGAGCTTTTTGGCCACAGCGCCTGCCGCGACTCTCGCTGCGGTCTCTCGAGCTGAAGATCTGCCGCCGCCGCGATAGTCGAAAATCCCATACTTTTGCAAATAGGTAAAATTGGCGTGACCCGGTCTTAATAGGTTTTTGATCGGCTCGTATTTGCTCGAATCGGCATCTTTATTCCAAATGGCAATCGCAATCGGAGCGCCCGTTGTTTTGCCATCGAAAATGCCAGAGAGAATCTGCGACTCATCTTTTTCCGTGCGAGGAGACGTATAGGGACTTTTTCCAGGCTGGCGGATTTTCAATTCCGCATCGATCTCGTCTTGAGAGATCGGCAGACCTGCAGGACAGCCATCGATCACCACACCAATCGCAGAGCCGTGCGACTCGCCAAACGTCGTGATGCGAAACAGATCGCCAAAAAAATTAGAAGCCATTCGGAGGTTCCTCTAATAACAGTATAGAACGAAGAGCCGCTAATACGCCAGCTTCATCTAATGCGTCGGTGTCAATGGCCCGCGCTTTAATCGAGCGATAGATCGGCTCCCGCTCTCGGATCATCCGATAGAACGAGCCTTCCGGATCTTTTGGATCCAAAAAGGAGGGAATCTCATCTTTCAAAACGCGCATTTTTAAGGTTTCGGGCGATGCCTTTAAAAACACAAGCGCCCCCACCGTTTGCAAAAACTCCACATTGTTTGGATCGAGAATCGCGCCGCCGCCGAGGGCGATAATCGAATTTTGCACATGTTGCAACTCACGCAGAGCTCTTCTTTCAAGCGCCCGAAATCCCTCTTCGCCTAATTTTTTATGGATGTCTCTGCAACGGGCTGTTTTGCCCATCTCTTTGCGATAAAGCTCAATGATCAGATCGTCGGTATCGATAAAAGGGCGATGCATTGCGTGAGCGAGCCGTTTGCCAAAATGGGTTTTCCCAGAAGCCTTAAATCCGAATAACAGAAGGTTCATCCTGGACCTATTTTTGCCCCAAGATGGACCAGATGGTCAAAGAAAATCGGGTAGCTTTTCCCTACGCATTCGATGCCGTCGATGACGCTCTCTCCACTGGCCCTCAATGCGGCAACGGATAGGGCCATGGCGAGCCGATGATCGTGGTGGGATTGCAGCGCCGGGCTGCCGCGCAAATTGGAGGGGCGGATGATGAGCCCGTCGGGCCTTTCTTCGATCTGGGCGCCCATTTTTTTCAACTCTTCAGCGATGCAATGGATCCGGTCCGACTCTTTTTTTCGCGCAATGGCAGCATTGACAATCTCTGTTTCTCCGCTTGCAAAACAGCCCGCCACAGCCAATATGGGCAGCGCATCGATGAAATCGTTAATATCGATGCGAGCGCCTTTCAACGCCCCCCCTTTTTTCACTCTCAGCGCTCGATCATTCCATTCAAACTCTGCACCCATCGACTCGAGCGCGGGAATGATCGCTTTGTCTCCTTGAATGTCGTGCATATCGAGGTTGTTCAAGGTGATTTCCGATTCCGTGATGAGCGCCGCCACCAAAGGAAATGCAGCTGAGCTAAAATCGCCAGGCACCGTATATTCAAAGGCTTTTAATTGGGTGTTCCCTTTCATTTTATAGTGTTCATAATTTTGATTTTCATAGGGAATGCCGAGCTTATCAAACCAGTGTAAGGTCAGGGCGACCCACGGCTTTTCTCCCGGATTGGTCACATGCAGCTCCAACGGGGTGAAGGCGCCCAAGATGAGGAGTCCCGAAACGGGCTGCGAATCTCTGCCGTCAAGCGTGGCTTTGCCCCCTTTCAGGGGCCCCTTCACAATGATGGGTGCATAACCGTCGAGTCGCGACGAAACGGCCGAAGCGCCGAGCTGCGTGAGGGCATTGAGAAGCGGAGCGACCGGACGGTTGTGTCGAATGGAGAGATCGCCCGTTAAAATCGTGTAATTGTCGCTTAAGGCGGCCAAAGCGCCAATAAAACGAAGCACCTGGCCCGAATTGCCACATTGAATCACATCTTCGGCAGGCTGCAATTTCCCACCCACCCCTTCCACGAAAAGGGCATCTTGATCCATGTCAATCACCGCCCCAAGGTGCCGAATCGCATTCAGCATCGCCAGCGTATCGGGAGAGGGCAGCGGATGTCGAATGACACTTTTGCCTTTGGCCATGAGTGCAAAGAGTAACGCGCGAATCGTGTGGGATTTCGATGTAGGAAGGGCAATTTGCCCCGCCAATTTACCTGGTGTGATTTTGACTTTGACCATGGTGGCTCCCTGCTCTTCAAACAAGCATATTCGAAATTTCGATACAAGACCAATCCTTTCTGTTAACATGTAAAGCTGCTTTACATTTCGGAGTCGCATTGAAAGCGTTGCATTATTTACAGAAGGCGATTTCCTTACCTCCTCATATTGTGGCGGTTAAGGCGTTTAGAAAATTGCGCGGCTTTTGGACTCTCAAGGCCAGGCGGTGGAGAGATGCGCAGTTTAGCACGTATGCGGCGCAATCGGTGGGCAAACTGCGGCAATTTCTACAACCGGTAGATCCATCCCTGTTGCCTCGGGAGGCGATTCTGTCCGGGTGCGCTTCCCTCTTCAGACATGAGTTTGATTTACTCGGTTCTGGGCCGGTTCGGGTGTGTCGTGGGGTGCAGTATTCGCTCAACCTCAGCAACCAAAAAGAGTCGATGCGTATTGCCGCGCTCCTCTCCCCGCACTATGCGCCGATTGACTGGCACATCGATTTTAAGTCGGGGTATCGGTGGAGGGAAGATACGTGGAGTCCAAAGATTCAATACGGCACCCATCCAGGCGCCGATGTCAAAGTGCCCTGGGAGCTTTCCCGGATGCAGCATCTCAGTTTGCTGGCGTGGGGCTATGCTTTAGAGCGCGACGCAAAATATATCACAGAGTTCCAAAACCAAATTTTGGATTTTATTGCTGCGAATCCGCCGCGGTATGGGGTGAATTGGGTGTGCACGATGGATGTGGGGATTCGGATTGCCAATTGGCTTTTTGCCTACGACCTTTTTCGTGCTTACCAGGCCCCCTTCGACCCTTCGTTTGAAGAGGTCTTTGTGCGCAGTGTGCTCGAGCATGGCCAGCACATCATGACCCACTTAGAATGGGATCCCTATTTGCGTTCCAACCACTATTTGGCCAATATTGCGGGGCTCCTTTTTGCCGCGGTGTATCTTCATCATGAGGAGTGGCTTTCCTTTGCCATGCGGGAGCTGAAGGCCGAGGCATTGATCCAATTCCATCCCGATGGGAGCAATTTTGAAGCTTCGACGAGTTATCACCGACTCTCTACAGAGATGGTTGTCTATTCCCTCGCGCTTGCGCTCGAAAGCGGGCTCCAGCCCGCTGTCGAGAGGCTCCAGAAGATGGGTGATTTCATACGGGACATCACGAAGCCGGATGGGACGATCGTTCAGTTTGGCGATAATGACAGCGGTCGGTTTCTCAAAATTTTTCCTGACCTGGATGAGCGCAATCATCAGTATTTGATCCGTTCGATTCGCAACTGTCACGGTTTGAACTCTGTCATTCGAGCGCAGCTCGAACGGCACACAGAAACAAGTGTTCCTTTTGCGCACTATACTGACTTTGGCCTCTCGATTCATCGACGGGGGCCTTGGTATTTAGCGATGCGATGTGGCTCTATCGGCCAAAAAGGCAACGGTGGACATGCCCATCACGATCAGCTCTCTTTTGAACTAGCCGTGCGGGGAGTTTCGATGATCATCGATCCTGGCACCTATGTCTACACGCCTTGGCCTGAAGAGAGAAGGCGATTTCGCTCCACATCCATGCACAACACTCTCTGCATTTCAGGCAAAGAGCAACACCTGGATGTGGGTCTGTTTCAGCTCAAAGATCGCGGGTCTGCGCGTATCGTGCTCTGCGAACCGACCCGCTTCATCGGCGAACACTCTGGATTTGGGGCGACGCATCGAAGAGAGGTGACCTTGCACAATGAATCTATAGAGGGGTTCGATCACTGTTCTGTATGCCCCCACCAGATCTCGTTTCATTTTGCGCCTGGTTGGCAGGGGCGCCAGATCGCACCCAATGTTACCGAATGGGCATATGGCTCACTCAAAGTCCTGATTTCTGCAAATCAGGGACAGATGCGCATCATCGACAGTGAAATTTCTTTCGGCTATGGCGTGAAAGAGCCGGCGTTGGCGCTCATTTTGGATACGCAGGGGCCGCAAACGCGTTGGATGATTTCTTTTCGATAGCCAAACAGATCAAATAGATCCCGAACAGGGTCATCATGCTGATCCCTCCTAGAACGTAAGCAGTCTTGGGCATCGTCAGTAGTCCTGGCAGGAAATAGAAGGCGGCCGAAAGCAGAAAGGGCAACACCCTCCTCCAGGAAGGTCTGACATAAAACAGGCAGATGAGACCCACATTGAACACCAAGAGCGCTTTGCCGAGCAAGATCAGGGCTTTGAGCAGCACTGTTTTGCAGATGAAGAGCGGATTGTCTTTCAGAATCGCAACGCATTGATCCCTCAAAATAGCCTCATATTCGGGAGAACAATATTCAATATTTGGATCGATCGACATGACTTTGTTAGAGCTCACAGAGTCATCGTAGCGAATGCCGTAGGGATTCTCCAAAAACCCAAGTCCAATGTAGATGTTATGCCATTTGGGATGTAGGGCATATGTGAGAGATCTATTCAGGCACGCATCTCGCGCCTTTTCCAGTTTATAAAAGTGTAGATAAGGGAGGCTCACAAAAAGGGCCACCGTGAGCAAACTCCAAAGTTTTGCTCTTTTTGCAATAGACGCATTCCAAAGAATCCAACACACCACGAAGAGTAACACACCCGTGCCTGAATGCATGCGGATGAAGTTGCAATACCCTGCGATAAGGCCCGCAAAAGCGAGGCGGGGCAAAGTCACTTTGCCTAGGATGAAAGGGACAACAGCAGCGACTGCAACATAGAACGCGAGATATACATCATTTGCTCGGTAGGCCACATAGCCCAGCAGACTCAAGCTTGTCACCGAAACACATCGGGACGCCCACTTGGGGAATTGAAACCAAAAACAGGTCATCGAGATGAGGGTGGCAAACACGAGCAGCGATTTAAAAAACAGGTGGATCGCGGCATCGATGGGGATGCCGAATAGGTGCGCCAGAGAGGGAATGAAATAATAGATGCCGATATCATCTGTAGCGCCCGCCATCGAAAGGGGGCCGTCTGTAGATACGGAGGCGACAAGAGGAACCCCTGTTTTTTCTAAGCCGACCAGCGTCGATTCGAGCATTTCGTGGCGACACTGCATAATGTCCATCAGGTTCAACGCCCCCGTTTTTGGGTGAGACTTGCATACAGGGCCCCGAAAGGCACTTTGGTCAAAAGAGGCTCTGTTTTTCGGAGCCAACTGAACATTTTGGGGTAAAAACAATAAAATAACACTTCAGTGGACCCATACTGTTTCATCAGTCGGTAGGTGTATTGAGGCCGCAGCATGTGCGCATGGCGGTCGATGGGAGTGTGTTTAAACGTCCAAACAGTGAACGGGTTAAGCGGGTTCAATTCAAAGAGGACAATATATCCACCAGGTTTCACAATCCGCGCCAGTTCGGCCATATACTTGTCATGGTGTGCAAAAGGGATATGGTGAAACACTCCGGCAGAAAAAACGAGATCCAACGAATGATTCTCAAAGTCCAATTGCATCGATTCTTCGGAGTTGACTGAGAACATCACACCGGGACACTGTTTTTGAGCGGCTTCGATGCTTTTGGGAGATGGATCTACCCCATAGATTTGTCCGTTTGGAAATTCATTGTGAACGAACTGCGTCATGAGTCCATCGCCGCATCCGAAGTCGAGAATCTGCGCCTTTGCGGGGATTTTTCTCTTCAGCCAATCGCTCAGTTTCTTGGCCTTGTACTCAGCAAAATAGGCGCTAGTTTCCCCGGAGAGACGCAAAGCCTGGTCGCAATGCCGTCGGTAGTCATCGATATATTGGTCAAACTCTTGCTTCATCGCACTCTTTGGCTGTGTTGATCTCGTCGGCAATGACGTACAGAGGTCTTCCTTTTTGTTGGTCGTGAATTCTGCCGATGTATTCGCCCAAAAACCATAGGAGGATGAATTGTACGCCCATGAAAATATAGACCACAGTGACCAGCCATTTGAACAGCGGGTAATTGACCTGATACAGGAGGGTATCCCAGCAGATATAGGCGAACATCAAAAGGCCGGTGACGATGACAAAGACGCCCACGTAAGCGGCTAATTTGAGCGGGAACATTGAAAAACTCGTCATGCCGTCAAAGGCGAGCCGAAACATTTTTTTCCAAGTATAGCCGGTTGAGCCGGCGGTGCGATTGGTGCGGGAAAAGTCGATCATGGCGTGAGAAAATCCGGTCCAAGCGACCATGCCTCGGATGTACCTTGCTTTTTCTCTGCATTGATTGAGAGTGTTCAATACCTTGCGGTCGATGAGTCTAAAATCGCCTACATTGCGCGGGATTTTCACGTCGGACACAACATCGAGGAATCTGTAGTAAACTTTCGCGGTCACCTGTTTGAGAAAAGAATCTTTCCGGTCGATGCGTCTCGCATAAACGATCTGCACCCCCTCTTCCCATTTGCTCAGCATATCCAAGATCAGTTTGGGAGGATCTTGTCCATCCGCATCCATCGTAATCAATGCATCGCCTTTGGCCAGGTCGTAGCCGGCGGTGAGCGCCATTTGGTGTCCAAAATTTCTGCTGAATGAAACGACTCTCACCGTCTTGTCGCGATGCGCGAGCTCCCTTAAGATCGGCCAAGATTGATCGACGCTGCCGTCATTGACGAAGATGAGTTCAAAATCATAGCGGTGTTCCAACGGCTCCAAGAGCGATTTCAACGCGTTGTAAATGGGCCGGATGTTTTCTTCTTCATTGAAAATCGGAAGGATGATGGAAATGAGTTTCTTCACGGAAGGGCATCATATGCCAAAAGAAAAAAAAGATCAATGCATCCATGCGATCATCTGCTCGATCTCAGATCGAGGCACAGCGCGGCAGTATTCTCCGTCAAAAGGGATTGCGTGGCCGATGCGATCGATGAGAACGAACCGGTCTTTTCCCTTTTTGTCCATGGCGATCGCTTTGAGAAACGCCTGAGGGTCGTGTTTTGGAAACGAGTAACCCAAATTCCGATACAAAGACACAATCTCATCGAGATCCCGCTTGGGCAAATACCCGAGTCGATGGCTGACATAACTTTCGGCCATGCAGCCGAGGGCAACCGCTTCTCCATGCGGCATTTGATAGTGAGAGAGGAGCTCGAGTGCGTGAGCGACCGTATGGCCGAAGTTGAGGATGCGGCGCAAGCCCGTTTTCTCTTCGAAGTCGGCCTCCACCACTTTGCATTTGCATTGGATGGATGCCCGAATGAGTGCGGGGAGCTCTTTTTTCCAATGCGCGGCCCCCTGCCAGATTTTCGCATCTTCAATGAGGCCATATTTGAGGATTTCGCTGAGTCCGTTTTTCAACTCTGCCTCGGACAAGGTCTTTAAAAATGCCACCTCGATGAAAATGGCTTTCGGGAGATAAAAAGTGCCGATGAGATTTTTCCCATACGGGGTATCGATGCCCGTCTTACCGCCAATGGCTGCATCCACCATGCCGAGCAGAGTGGTGGGAATGAGGACCAAGGGGACCCCTCTCATGTAGGTGGATGCGGTAAAAGCGACGAGGTCTGTGAGCACGCCTCCGCCCAATGCAACTAGAAGGGTCTCTCGTCTCGCCTTCCGTTTGAAGAGGGCATCTTCCAGAGCCTCTTTGGCGGCTCGCGATTTCTCTGCGCGAATGGCGATGAGCTCCCCTTCCAGGGTCTTTTGAAGGGCAGCGCCGTGGCTTGCCGCTATGTTCTCATCTGCAATGACGATGGCTCCCTGACCGCACACTGCTTTGAGTTTCTCCATTCCGAAATGGATGGTGGTTGCGGGTGGGGCGATCCGTGTTTGCAGAGTGATCTGGTCCATTTCGGTGATTATATATCACGTGGCTTTTTAATGGACTTTGAATTATGCGTCGGATTAATGAAGCGAAATTTTCATGTGATTGGGGCCTGTTCGTGTTGGGGAGCTCAAATGCGGGCTTGTGAAGCAGGACCGGAAGCGCTTGTGCAGGCGCACGTTTTCGAAAGACTCAAAAAACGGGACATTGCGATCGATGCGATCGAGCTGCTCTACCCTGACCAAAGAGCCAAAGACAAAAATATTCCGCTCGCAGAATCGCTCCCACTCATTCGCGACTTCAATATGCAGCTTTACAATGCTGTGAAAAAGGCTCTTCAGAAGAAAACATTCCCCATCATCGTAGGAGGAGACCATTCGATTGCGGTGGGCACTTGGAATGCTTTTCCTAAACCGTTCGGACTCATTTGGATAGATGCGCATATGGATGCGCATACGCCGCAAACATCGCCTTCAGGCGCATATCATGGGATGCCTGTGGCTGCGCTGTTTGGCCGCGGTCTTCCGGAGATGGCGCAGCTTGTCCGTAAGGAGCCGGTGCTTCAGCCAGAGAACTTCGCTTATATTGGAGTGCGCTCTTATGAGTCTGGGGAGGCCGCGCTGATCAAGCAGCTGAATGTGAAAACGTACTTTATGGATGAGGTCAAAAAGCGGGGGCTGTCCACCATTATTCCGGAGGCGATTGCCCATGTCACCCGCCATCTATCTCACTATGGCGTCAGTTGTGATCTCGATGCGTTTGACCCGAGTATTGCGCCGGGGGTCGGGAGTCCTGAACCAGGTGGGATTGGAGGGCAGGCGATGTTGCCGCTTCTCGCACAGTTTGGAAAAGATCCCAGATTCATCGGTTTTGAGCTCGTGGAGTACAACCCAGAAAGAGATGAGAACCACAAAACCGCAGAACTGGCCTATGAAATTCTCAAACAGGTGATGAAACCATGATCCGAGTGATGACGATTGAAGATGTTCGTCAGCTTTTGAAAAAAGTGACGCTGGAACGGTTCTTTTTACGGTTGATCGAGCAACTCAAAAGTGATTTTGCCCGTTGGCCTGAATTTCGGAAGAGCCCGCGCCATGCGATCCAGTCGTCGGATGGGATCATCGAATTGATGCCGACTGCCGACAAAGAATATTATTCGTTCAAGTATGTCAATGGACATCCGAATAACACACAGCACAACAAGTTGACAGTGGTGGCCGTTGGGCAATTGTCTTCTGTCAAAACGGGATACCCGCTGCTCCTTTCGGAGATGACCGTATTAACGGCTTTGCGTACTGCTGCGACTTCTGCGTTGGCCTCGCAATTTTTGGCTCCAAAGGGGGCGCAAAAGTTGGGGATTATTGGCACGGGGGCGCAAAGTGAATTTCAAGTGTTAGCGCATCATTATGGGTTGGGAATACGCGAGGTGTTTTATTTCGACGTCGACGCGAAAGCGATGTTGAAATTTGCCAAAAATCTAGAGCCATACCGGCTGAAACTCCATCCTTGCAAAGAGGGGCGCTCTGTTTTGGATCAGTGTGATCTCATTACAACGGCCACAGCTCGTCCTGGCAGGCAAAAAGTGTTAGAGGCCGACTGGGTCAAACCGGGCATGCACATCAATAAAATTGGGGGGGATTCTCCTGGGAAAACGGAGCTTGACCCGCGTCTTGTAGAAAAGTGCAAAATTGTCGTGGAACTGACCGAACAGACCCGGCATGAGGGAGAAATTCAGCAGGTGGATGTGCCTCTTTACGCTGAGCTTTGGGAGCTGGCTGCTGGGAAGAAAAAAGGGCGCGAATCTCCAACAGAGATCACCTTGTTTGATTCGGTTGGGTTTGCTTTAGAAGATTACAGCGTGTTGCGCCTTGTGCATGAATTGGCGACAGATCATCATTTGGGCCACAAACTGGATTTGATTCCAGACATGGTTGATCCTAAAAATTTATTCGGAGTGATTGCATGAGTCGAGGTAAGATCTCTTTTTTAGCGCTTGTTCTCCTCATTATTTCTGCGGTCGATAGCAATCGAGGACTTCCCTCCACTGCCATTTTCGGAGCGCCGCTCATCTTTTTCTTTATTTTTTCGGCGATTTTTTTCCTTTTCCCGAGTTCGTTGGTGGCAGCGGAACTTGCTGCGGCCTTTCCTGAAGAGGGGGGCATTTACCATTGGGTGCGAGCCGCTTTTGGGGACAACATCGGGATGCTTGCTGTGTGGCTGCAGTGGATCAATACGGTGGTCTGGTATCCCACGATCCTCTCTTTCATTGCGGGAACCTTGACGTATCTCTTTAATCCTTCTCTGATGGAGAATAAGGCGTACATGATCTGTGTGATTGCGGGCATTTTCTGGGCGCTTACGATCATGAATTTATTTGGACTCAAAATTTCCGCGTTGCTCAACACGATTTTTTCAGGCATTGGCACGGTTTTTCCCATGCTGTTTTTGATTCTCTTGGGCAGCATTTGGGTGATCGCCGGCCATCCTTTGCAAATTCCGATTACGCCGAGCTCGATTCTTCCCGCTCTGGACCAATTCGATACTTGGACCGCATTGGAGGCTGTGATGGCCGGATTTATCGGCATGGAGCTGTCCGGAGTGCATGTCAATAACGTCCCTCATCCACAAACCACTTTCCCCAAGGCATTGCTTCTCTCGTCTATCTATATTTTGGCGACCATGCTTTTGGGCTCTCTCACGATTGCCGTCGTGCTTCCCGAATCGAAAATCAACCTGGCGGGAGGGTTGATGCAAGTATTCGATAGTTTTTTCCACGCCTTTCATTTAGGCAGTTTTGTCCCTCTCATGAGCGTGCTCATCGTCGTCGGGAGCGTGGGAGGCATGATCAACTGGTTGATCTCCCCTGCTAAAGGTCTTCTTCATGCTTCGCAGCATGGATTTTTACCCACCTTTTTCACCCAAGCCAATCGGCATGGAGTCGCGGGACGCATCCTCATCACGCAAGCTGTATTAGTGACGCTGTTCTGCGCGATCTTGCTCCTCCTCCCATCCGTAAACGGGTTCTATTGGTTTTTAACCGCCCTCAGCAACTGCCTCTACATGGCGATGTATGTGCTGATGTTTCTCGCTGTTTATCGACTCCGCTCGAAGAAGCTGGACCGAGCGTTCAAAATTCCCGGCGGCAAATGGGGGATTGCGATCACCAGTTCTTTGGGGTTGATTGGGTCTATCTTAACCATCATTTTTGGATTCGTGCCGCCGAGCAATGTGAATATTGGATCGGGACTCCGCTACACGTTGATGATCGCAATAGGGAATTTTCTCTTAATTTGTCCCATTTTCTTTTTGATTGCGCGCAAGCAACGGCGCAGCAAAGCCAAGCATTCGTAAAGCTTATTTAGACATGTAGAGGTAGCCCACCTGTTGGATGAGCTGATTGATCGATTTTATCCAGGTGATGGATTCTTTGCCCATGACGCGGATGATGAGGACCCAGGCGGCGGTCAGAAGAGCGATGCCGACCCAGGATTTGAGCGAGATGCCGAGGAAGACGATTTGCACTTGGGGGGCGAGGCGATTGGCGATGCCGAGGAACATATCGGTGAGGAGGATGCCAATCAGAGCGGGGGCTGAGAGCTGAATCGAGAGGTTCATCACTGTGGAGAAAAGACCGATGATGGTTTTGCCGAGTGGAGTATGCCAGTTAAAAAGGGTGGGGCTGAACCATCCATCGACGGGAATGAGCTGATACGAGTTAGCGACTCCATCGAGAAACAGAAAGGGCCCGCCTAAGGAAAAGAAGAGGGCGATCAGGACAAAATTATAGAGTTGGCCGATGGGTCCTGTTTGGGTTTGGGTGGTGGGGTCGGTGACTTGCAAAGAGGCGGCGCCCCGTTGGTGATCGATGAGTCCCCCCGCCATTTGTGCGATGTAGAAGGGAATGGCAGCAAAAAATCCGATCACAAAGCCAATCAAGATCTCCTTGATGAGAAGAAAAATAAAGGTGACATCAAAAGGGAGCTGTCCTTTGGCCAGAAAGAGATTGTTGGGCAAGAAAATCGCGACTAAAGAGATGCCAAACATCATCCGGATGATCATGGAGATATTGCGGGAGCCTAGAAAGGGCGCTAAAGCGATGATGGGCAAAATCCTGGCCAACGTGAGAAAGAACAGAGAAAGGACAGTCACTGGCTGCAGGTTGGGAAGAGCTAAGAGGAGCGAGAGGTAGTTGTCGGTGGCGGAAAGAGAGGTCATTAGCCAGCGCCTGCTTTAGAAATCGCTGTGAAGATGGTATTGGCGTATTGGAAGATGGTGGCGCCCAGCCATCCGCCGAGAAACATGACGGTAAACACGACGGCAAACAGTTTCACAGTGAAGGAGAGGGTCTGTTCCTGGATTTGGGTGGCTGCTTGAAAGATGGCCACAATCAGTCCCAAAACGGTGCTAATGACAATCGGGGGGCCTGACAAAAGCAAAATCAGGATGAGGGCCTGATAGCTCAAAGAGTAGATTTCATTTGTAAACATGTTCTACCTAAACGATAACGCCAATCCTTGCACAAGGACAGTCCACCCATCGATCATCACGAGAAGCAGCAATTTGATAGGCAAAGCAATGGTTAAAGGAGAGAGCATCATCATCCCCATGGCCAGCAAAATATTCGATACGACCAGGTCAATCACAAAGAAGGGGAGATAGATCAGCACTCCGATCTCAAAGGCGACCTTCAGCTGGCTTGTGATGAAGGACGGGATTAAAATGATGAAGTCGCTTTGCTTGAGCTCTTGCTTATACGGTTCAGGGAACAGGCGATAGGCAAGGTTGTAAAAACTGGCCGTGTGCTTGGGCGACACGTTGCGCTGCAGAAAGTCGCGCAGCGGCTCTTTTGCTTTATCGATCACATCGACGATAAAAATGGCCGACTCATTCGAGAGGATGTCTTTGGGCGGATTGGTGTTGATCACTTTTTCCGAGGCTTTGTACATGAGTAGACCTGTAGGGAACATCACATAGATGGTGATCATTAAGGCGATGCCGTTGAGAACCTGGTTAGGAGGGGTCTGCTGGACTCCGAGCGCGTTGCGTAATAGAGAGAGGACGACGACGATTTTCATGTAAGAGGTGAGGAGCATCACAGCGAAGGGTAATAGCGATAGCCCTGCCAAAATGGCGAGCTTGGTGACCATGGAGGGGTTGGCCGCGGAAGGGGTTTCGAGGCGCGCAGCCTTAGCTGGAGCTGTTTGAGCCATGAGCGGGGCGGTGAGGAGGCAAAGAGAGAGGAGGAATTTCCACATATATTATTTCTTCATGAAGGCTTCGAAGGCGGCCTCCATGGCGCGCCACTGATTTTCTAGTTGTGCATTGATGATACCTGCTTCGGTTTCTATCATGCAACCCCCGGGTTCGATATCGCCCCGTTCTTGGATAGAAAGGCTCTCCAAGTGTTCAAAAATGTTTTTGATTTTCTGTTTGCTCGTCTCCAAGTAGTCGAGATCGGCTTTGTTGACGTAGATGATAATTTTGCGATGTTGGGTGACCGGTTTGAGCGAAGTGAGCACCACATCGACAATCCGCTCTGGATGCAGCTTGAGTTCATCTCCAATGATTTTTTTGGCTGCTTTCAAAGCGAGCGGGAGAATATTTTTCTGTACCTCTTCGCGCAGCACTTTGAGCTCCGCATCCAAGGCAAAAAGGTGTTTGTTGAGAGAGATAAGCCCCTCTTGAAATCCCTCTTGGAAGGCTTCTGCTTTGATTTGTTCGGACTCTTTAACGACTTCTTGGCGGTAGGCGTAGCTTTCTGCTTTGACGGTGTTTAAGATGTCGCTGGCGCTTTCAAGCGTTTCGAATTCTTGGGCTGGGACGATTTTTGTTCCGGGAGCCAGGCGCACCTCTTTGCCTGAAATGAGGGAAAAGAATTTTTTCATACATTCTCTTCTATTTGGGCGATGATTGCATCGGTCACTGCATGGATCGGTTCCTGCATGCAGAGTTTATAGAGCGCGGTTCCTCTGCCAATGTCGAGTTGGTGGCACAGGGTCCAAATGAAATCGGGATCTTGACCTGATAAGCCGGCTCCAAAACGGACAAGTCCCCGTTTGTGCATCAAGGTTCTGAGCGATTCTTCGGAACCATCCCATTTCTCTAGGCCCATTCTGCCCAAAACGAAGGTGTCTTTGTGAGGTCCCATATTTTTTAACAGCGTCCGTTCTTCCTCTGATAAGAAACTGTAGATTTTCTTCAACATTTTTGTCTCTATAATTTGCCTGAGCTCTGCGTTCAGGTCGTAGATGGAAAGGCGTTCGATGAGATGGGTCAATTCTTTTTTCGTCAGATTCAGGAGCCGTTTGAGTTTAGAGGGGGGCAAGTAGGGGCGGGGCAACATTTGATCTTTGGGGCCCATTAAACTGTCCAGAAGGATTTTTCTTAAAAAGGCTTTGCCCACTTCGGTGACCTTTTCGCCGCCGATCGATAGAGTGAGCGCTTTGGCTAAATTTTTTTCTGCATGAGGACTGAGTGCGGAGAGGAACAATTTTTGTTCCGATTCGGGATAGAGTTTGAGGGTGGGCAAGAACCAGGACCAGTGTACTTTGTCTAACATGCCTTCATTGGAGAACTTCTCGAGAGTGAGCGGCTCTTCGAGGAGGGGGAAGGATTCCAGCTGTTGTTTTTCTTGTTCGGGCAAGAATCGGGTTAAAGAGGCTCCTGCTTCAGGAGGCAGTCTGCTTAAAAAAGCTTTCAACACCAATCCTGATCGAAATTGCATCGCTTAGGGCCCGGGTGGAGGGGTTTCTGGCGTCTCTTTTTTGCGCATCAGAGGATAGAATTTATAGAGGAGCCATCCCACTGCTGCAGCCAGGAGAAGGATCACGATAATGAACGTGAAGAATACAAAGCGGAAGCGCATGAGCGATCCTTTAGAGAGGACCATTCCCCAAATTTTGGCATAGGTTTGATTCATGGCTTTGGGGCCGATCATTTCTATATTGGGTTGCAAGGAGATGTCGGCGATTCTGGCGCGGTCGGAGATGACAGACACGTCGTCATAGCTGAGACCGTTGATACTGCCTGCCATGAGCCGTTTGATTTTCACTTCCATGTGGCTGTTGGGGTCATCCATGATCCCTTGATGTTTGACGTAGACGGCTGCGGTCACTTTGCCGGGAGGCGCGCCGGGAGTGGGGGTCAGTTCTGTGGGGGGGTAAGAGATTTGCACATCGGCATCCAAAACGCCGTCCATTTTGCGAATGGTGTTGCGCAGCTCTTCAGCAAGGCCTGCATGATAGCGGATGGTCTCTTCGCGATCTGAGGAGACAAGTCCCCCTCCGGCAAATAGATTTAATAGGGTGGTACCTTGTCTGCGCGGCAAGCCCGATTGGTTCAATAGCGCCATGGATTGGGTGGCCTGATCGGCTGGGACGGCGATGTTGAACATGACGCTGGTCGCAGCGGCAGCGGTGGCGGCTTGAGGGGCCTCGATTTTCATTGCAGAAATCCCCTTGGACGCTAAGTAGACGACAATTTCATTGGCGTCTCGTTCATCGATGTTGTTCACAATGGTTTGATCGCTTGTGCAAGAGGCCAGAAAGAGAGTCAACAGACAAGCAAATAGGGACTTTTTCATAAGTTTGGCACCTACATTAGTTATACACCGAATGCAGATGCTATTTCAACTTGTTTTCGTAACGGGGCCATATCATTTTGCGCCGCATATCACGGTTTATTAGAGAGGATCCAGTCGGGGCAATTGCCGAATTGACGGCGGTAATAATGGAATATGCCTGTGCAGCCGGCTTTTAACCTTCGGGCGTGGGCTTGCCGTTTTTCACTGGACGCAAAGAGATTTGCGCAGGTTTTGAGAAGGTAGTGGCGCACCAATTTAGCGATTTCGGGGGCAATCACTGTTCGAAAGAGTCTTTTTTTCTCGTCGGGGGTGCAGTTGCGTTCGATCCAAAGGAGCCGACTGCGCCACCAGAAGTAGTGCATATGGGGTTTGCCTCCTGTGAAGGAGGAGGAGACTTTATGCCATACTTTAGCCTCTGGCGCCGTCCACACCTGCAAGCCAGCCCGTTTGGCTCGATAGCAAAAGTCAGACTCTTCCCAAAACAGAAAAAATTTGGGTTCTAATAATCCGATGGTTTCGGGAACCGAGCGGTGCATGAACAGGGCTGCGCCGCACACATAATCGACTTCGCGCATCGGGTAGTATGGATGGTCGGGATGTCCTGCGTCGGGGGATTCAAATTCGCCGATCTGGGGATTCCAAAATCCTCCCAAATGGTCTACGATGTCGGGTTGGTGATAGCGAAGAATTTTGGCGCCCAAAATTTTGGCCCGCGGTTGTTCTTGGGCGGCTCTCATCAAAGCATCGAGGCAATCGGGAGCGGTGATCGTATCGTTATTCAGAAGGAAGATCCATTCGGCGTGGTGTCTGAGCGCCCATTCGATGCCCACATTATTGCCTCCGGCAAATCCCAAATTGGTCCCTGTTTCCAGAATAGGGATGTGGGGATGCGCTTGTCGCAACACAGCCACCGAATCATCTTTGGAGCCATTATCGACAATGAGGATTTGGAAATTGGGGTAGGTCATATGGGTTAATGATGCGAGGCATTCGAGCGTGTCTTTTTTGCCGTTCCAGTTGAGGAGAATGATCACAATTTTAGCCAAGCGTTTGGACATAGCATTCCCATCCCCGTTTGCGGTACAAGCCGGCTGTTTTCTTTGGATCTTTCGCGTGGGTGATATCTCTGCCTACAATGATGATATCGCTTTTGTTGCGGATCAGAATTTCATCGACGGTGCGATAGCGCTGGCCCAGCGCATCTTGACCGGGTTCCAATTTAACGCCAGGCGTTACATGGATGATCCCTGGATCTTTGCATAGGGCGTGCAAACAGATCAATCCCATGACCGTTTCTGGGTATTGCTGAGCCATGGCAACCGCGTTGCGCGTATAGGCTCCTTTGGCAAGAGTGCCGGAAGAGCTCATCTCGGCGAGGAGCAGCAGATTGGAGCCTTTGAGCCCTTCGATGATGCCTGGGCCTGGAACAATGTGCGCGTTGATGATGTGGGCCCATTCCGCAATGCGGTAAATCCCTTGGGTGTACTGGAGCAAAACCGTTTGTCCAATATCGGCGAATTTTCGATCTTCAAAGATGAGGAAATTGTGCTTGTCTGCAAGCGCGCGCAATTTGGCTCCAAAATCAGGGGAAAAATCCTCCAGAATATCGACGTGCGTTTTCAACATGCACAGATCGGGTCCCAGTTCGTCTGCCAGTGCGAAGAGCTGTTTTTGCGAAGCGACGTCGGCAGCCAAACAGAGGTTAGACTGCTTATCTTCCATGATCTTCAATAGCTTTTGCGCCATTGGATGGCGGGTGAGATGGGCCCTTTTCAAGAAGGAGAGTTTTTTAGACATGGATTTGATGATCCTGGATGAATTGTTTCACCTCGTCTGCAATGGCCGCGGAAATTTTTTTCTCTCTGACAAGTTCAGCGACAATGGCGCTGATGGTGCAGACTGCATGGACTTTGATCCCCTTGTTTTCGAGAATCTTGGCGCCCCCTTGTTCCCGATCGACCAAGACCGCCGCATCTTCTACGAGGAGCCCCTCTTCGGCCAACGGAACAGCTGTTTCGAAAATGCTGCCGCCCGATGTAATCACATCTTCGACAATGAGACATTTTTGATTTTTCTCATACATGCCTTCAATCAAGCGGCCTGTGCCGTATTCTTTTTTTTCTTTGCGGCGCAAAACCATGGGGATGGTGTGCTGAATCGACATCGCAGTGGCAAAGGGCAACGCTGTATAAGGCACTCCACAAATGAGGTCATAGTGCGTGCCGCGCACCTTTTCGTGCATGGCTTCAGCGATCATGCAGAGGAGTTTTGGGTGCGAAACGGTGAGGCGTAAGTCGATGTAGATGGGCGAAACGATCCCGCTTTTTAACGTGAACTGACCGAATTTGACGGCGCCGATCTCAAACAGTTTGTGGATGAGAATGTAAGTGTGCATGATACCTCATCGCTAAATAGGGGTCCCACATCATGCCGGTTGCGCTCATGGCCACATCTGCGCCGGCTTCAAAAAACAGAGTAAAATGTTCGGGCGCCATGATGCCTCCGCATCCGATGAGAGTCAATCCCAATTGGTTGTCCCGAATCATTTTGGAGCCATCCCGAATGAATTGCAATGCTTTTTCTCGAATGGCTCCTCCGCATACGCCGCTTGTGCTCCGTTTGTCATCCAGCGGCGGGGAGATCTTCATGCTCACGGAGTTGATGCCGCATATCGCCCGGGCTCCGCCGCGCGCCGCGGCCACAAACACCGCTTCCATTGGCTCGGCTCCCTCAAACACACCTACTTTGAGAATCAAAGGAATGGGACTGATGGCCTGGGCAATGGCTCGCGTGTATGCATACACAGTGTCTGGATTTTGATATAAAATGCCCTCTGCTTTTTCTACATTGGGACAAGAAAAATTGGCTTCGACAATTTTGGCTCCGCCCTCTTTCGCCAATTGGGCTGCCCGAATAAAATCTTGGACAAAACTCCTGTCAGGCCGCGGTGTTCCCACCACCGACACAATCATCACTTGCCCCTCTGCCAAGGAGCGGTTCGCCCGCTCAATGTCTTGCAAGAGAAAGTCGGGTGATTGGGAGGGCATGCCAAACGAATTGGTGATCGTCAGTTCGAGCGGCTCTCGCACTTGACGTCCGTGCCCATCGACAAAGGCGACATTCGGCAAAGGGTGGCTAGGATAGGCGTCACTGCGAATGGTTTTGTAGGTGGGAAGGTCAAAGCCGAGCTGGCCTGCTAACGAGATCCATTTTGAGGTGAGAAGAGGCCCCGCCGGCACTCCAATTTTGGAACGGACCCGAAACCCTAGAAAATCGAAAAACCGCTTGGGAGGTTCTCGCTTGGGAGGAGCGCCGCTAAAAAACGGACCCAGTTTTACATTGTCCGCATACGTTTTGTGCATATCATAGATCGACATCATAGACTTGTCCCTTGATTATGGTCATGCGAGGCCATCCTTGGAGCGTCATCCCGTGATAGGGAGACCATTTGGCCTTTGTTTTTAAATGCAGATCATTCACTGTTTTGATTTTTGCTAAATCGACGAGCACCAGGTCGTCCGTTTCTTCCAAATGGAAGATTTCCTTGGGACGGGTGTGTGTCAATCGAACGATTTGCGGCAACGAGATCTTCCCTTGGGCATGGGCATTGAGTAACAGGGGTAAATAGAGCTCAATGGAGGGAAAGCCTGAAGGGGCTTTGCCATACGGATACCGTTTTTCTTCCAGTAAGTGGGGCGCATGATCGGTGCCGATGGTGTCAATTGTGCCATCGTAAATGGCCTCCCACACCGGTTCATTGGTATCCCGAAGCGGCGGATTGACGAGCGCCAATGTGCCGAGTGTCTCGTATAGTTTGGTTGTGAGAAAGAGGTGATGCGGAGAGGTTTCTGCATACACCTGAACGTTTCCCTTTTTTGCTTGGCGGATCAGATCCAATTCTTCTTGTGTGCTGACGTGCGCGATATAGAGCCTGACTCGGTATTTCGCAGCCCATTCAAGGGCTTGGTTGACCGCTCGCGCCGCCACCTCTGCATTGCGGATGATGGAATGGGCGCGTGGCCCCAAATGTAAAGCTGCTTTACATTCGATGGATCTTTTTTGTATGAGCTCTTCATCTTCGGCGTGAACGGCGACGAGGATCTCGTGTTCTCCTGCGATTTTGAAAGCTTGTTCGAGGACTTTAGGGTCATGCATGAGCAGATTGCCGGTGGAGGAGCCCATGTAGATTTTCACTCCTACGATTTCCTGTTTACAGCGGATGATTTCAGAGAGGTGATTTTGATCTGCGCCTAAATAGAGGCCGTAGCGGATCGGGATTTGCAATTGCGCGTTGATTCTTGTCTTTTTTTCTCGGACCCGTTCCAAGGTGATGCATGAGGGGGTGTTATTGGGCATATCGAAGACGGTGGTTACGCCGCCGTGGATGGCGGCTTCCGCGGCGCTTTGCCAATTTTCTTTATATTCTGCGCCTGGGGTGCGAAAATGGACATGTGGGTCGATGAGGGCGGGCAGGAGGGTTAATCCGTTCGCGTCGATGATTCGACTGGTGGTGCTCGGAATGTTTTGTTGACTCCGTTGGCCGTCGATGGTTGTCGCGTTGTGGATCTCGATCACATGAGTGCCTTTTCGTGCATTTGGTCGCGGGTGAATCGTTTTTCGCAGTATTTGCAGCGGAGTGTGACTTGATGGCCGCTTTCTTCGACGAGAAAGAGGGTGGCGATTTTTTCGGAGTTGCCGATGCAGCGGGTATTTGGGCAGGCGAGGAGCGAATCGATTTTTTCTGGGATTTGGACTTTGAATTTTTTGGTCACCTGATAATTTTGGATGACGTTGACAGTGGCATGAGGGGAAAAAACGGCGATTTGAGCGGCTTGTGTTTCTGTGAGGAGCACATTTTCAATTTTGATGATGTCTTTGAGTCCGCTGGCTCCTTTTAAGTTGATGCCGATCGTGACTTGGCGATTTTCCGCATAGAGTTGTAAAATGTTCATGATCTTGAGCGCTGCGCCTGGCTGAATGTGATCGATCACGGTGCCATCTTTGATGGCGGATACTGAAAGGGTTTTCTCTTTCACGGGGTATTCCTTGTGTATAGAAAAAATATCACAACCCACGAATATGGGCCTAGATTTTCCTTTGTCTCAAAGGAACACAATATGATACAACATTTGGCTCAAAAAACAAGGAGGCGATCATGAGTGCCGTAATGGAAACACTACCAACCATCACTTGGAACGGATATGAACCAACCATAAACGCAGGGCCGGTGACGTTACGTCGGATTCAGCCACCAGATTTACCGGTGTATCAACGGCTATTCAACGATACAGTTACCATGAAGTATGATCAAGACGGTCCCAGAGACATAAAGAAACAATTTGAAGAATGGTGTCAGCGTTGGCAGCCAGATCCTTGTGGGCAGCCGGACCCTTGTGGGCAGCCGGACCCTTGTGGGCAGCCGGACCCTTGTGGGCAGCCGGACCCTTGTGGGCAGCCGGATCTTTTCTCTGCGCTGGCGGTTGTTCACAACGAAGAAAAAGAGGTAATTGGCCATGCGATTGTGGATCACGGCGATTATGAAAATGCATACGCAGGATACTCAAAGATGGCCATTGTGATCGATCCGTCCTGTTGGGGTAAAGGCATTGGCTCCGCGGTGGTCCGCGCGATGGTTGTCTATGCGCGAGAGGTAATGGATCGCTATCACAGGGTGCCTGTTGATGTGAAGCAAGAGCAACAAGTGCAGGATGGGATACGCGTGCATCGTAACAAGGACAGCTCAATCGCTTGGGCCTATGTTCCCTTCATTGAATTGAGAGCGACTGTGCACAAAGCCAATGAGAGGGCCTGTAAGATGGCGGAGACTTTGGCGGAAGAATTCGACCCGATAAAGAGCCCATGCCCTAACGATCCAGATAGAGATCTTTACATGTTGCCGTTGTTGTAAGGCTTTGCAAAAAAAGCTTTGATGCGGCCATAATCGCCAAAAAAACAGGAGAACAGCATGCTTGCATCAAAATTGCAATTTTGGGGATATCGTTTTAAGACCATCGCGAATTCGTTTAAGGTGCTCTATACGTTATCTCCCGAAAAACTGGATGCATTTTTGAATTCTTACATCATTTACGATCACGATTGGGTGGATGAGGAGTCCATGATCCGGTCGATGGGGCGCGATTATGCCAATGTGGTGAAGCAAAAGCTCGTTGATTATTACAGTGTGTTGAATCATTTATGCGCGATTGGCCAAGTGGAAAAAATGTATATTCCGCCTGCGATTGATTTGACGCAAAGTATCATCAGCAATCAAACTCTTTTTGAGCGGAGGATGTGGAGCGATTTAGCTTTAAACAGCAAGTCCAAGGTGCTCGATATTGGCTGTGGCCGTGGGCGGATTGCCAGTCATGCTGCGTCTCATACGGGAGCGCACGTGACAGGGGTGAATCTCGATCCGAACCAGTTGGAATCGGCCGAAAAGTTTGCGAAAGGCAATGGGCTGTCGCAAAGGACCCATTTCCAGCAATGGGATTTGAACCACACGCCTTATCCGTTCCCAGACGCTTCCTTCGATGCGATTTATGAGGTGCAGGTATTTAGTTTATCGAAGAATTTGAACGCGACGTTCAAGGAGCTTCATCGCTTGTTGAAGCCGGGCGGAAAGTTTGCTTGTTTGGAGTGGGTGCTGTTGGATGCGTTTGATCCCAAGAATGCGCATCATAGCCATTTGATGAAGCAAGTCAAGCCGCTTATTGGTGCGATTGGCAATCCGACGGTGAGCAAATATGTCGATGCGCTCAAAAAAGCGGGTTTCAAGGTTTTGATCAATGAGAATGCGAGCTTGAATGGGCTGCAAGCGCCGCTCATTCAAAATGCCGACAAGTTCTATACACGTCTTGGGAAGACGATCAACCTGCTGGTCAAATGCAAAATATTGCCTAAGCATTTCAACACTCTGTTTGAGCGGCTCTCTCGAGGGGGAGAGGCGTTTGTGGAAGCGGATAGGCTCCGGCTTGTGTCGACGAGCCACTATATTGTCGCTCAGAAGTAGCTGTTGCTTTCTTTAAAGAGGAAAGGTATGATGATCCCCTTCTATGGGGTTGCTTTTTGATATAGCATCTGATTTGACCGACCCGGTTTGCTACGCCAGGGAAACGTGGGTCAAAGCGCAGTTGGTAGAAGAGGGCGACTCCAAAATCTCTTGTCTGGCAAGAAAAATCTTTTTTTACCTGTCTGCGGTGTTCTTTGCTCTCGTCGCTTTGCTGACCACGTTGCCGGGCGTTGCTTTGAGAGGAGCTGCCTCTTATTTGCAAGAGACGCCGTACTGCACTGAAGTGGTGGGCAGTGGGAAGCAGCTTCCCTCGGATGGCGCTTTTACACTTCTTTCCTGGAATATCTGTTGCATTGGCGCTGGCTATTCCATCACAGATGGGGATGTGGTTCCTTGGCAAGAGGATCGGCTCAACAAAATCGCAGACAAAATAATAGAGAAAAATGCCGACGTCAATTGTCTCTATGAGGTTTTTGACTGGAAGGCGGCCTGCCAACTCAAAGAAAAGTTAAAAGGGGCGGGCTATACACATTTTTACTATAACATTGGTGCTCGGGGGATCGGCGCCTCTTCTGGCATCATGGTGGCCAGCAAATATGCGATGGATCAGCCGGCATTCACTCCGTTTCCTCAAGAAACGCTTGTTGGCAGAACCCAATATTGCAGTAAGGGGGTCTTGAGTTTTGATTTGCAGAGCCGTGGCCGTTCCTTTGCCCGGCTGTTTGCGACCCATCTGCAGCACTCCGAGCTGCCCGAAAGCCCCACTCCTGATGAAGTGCAGGGACGGGTCCGCCAAATGCAGCTCATTGTCGATCAAGTGGACCAGGTGCGCGACCGTTGTGTGATCCTGACAGGGGATCTCAACCTCGACGATGCAGAATATGCCGCGTCTGCGTGGCATGCTTTGTTTGAGAGGGGCAATCAGATTGAAAAAACTTGGAGAGGCGACCGCTTTTGCGCAAATCTCGTGGGCAAGCCGGAATCGAAAGCGCTGAATTTGGATTATACGCTCGCGCGGTTAGGCACGGCCCAAACAATCCACCACTCCATTGTTGAAACGGGTTACGATCCTGCTGTCTATCGCCCAGAAGCCCTTTCCGATCACTTAGGGATCTTGACTGAGGTCCAGCTGATCCAAAATGAGCGCTAAGAGCGCCATTCTCACGACGACTCCATGGGCCGCTTGCTGGTGGTAATAGGCAAAGGGGGTTGCATCGATGGCCCCTTCAATCTCATCGACTCGGGGCAGCGGGTGAAGAATTTTCAACGTGCTTTTCGCTTTTTCCAAATGACTCATTTTCAATCGGCAAGGGTTGGCAAATCCTTCTGCCATTTCGGGGAAGCGCTCTTTTTGAATGCGGGACATGTATAAGACATCGACTTTGGGCACGACCTCTTCCAATTTTTCATGGAAGGAGAATTTGACCCCTTTTTTCTTGAGCTCATGCGTGATGGAATCGGGCAGATGGAGCGACTCAGGGGCTACGAAATAGAGGCGCACGGGTGCATGACTTAAGGCGAGGCTCAATGAGTGGATCGTCCTTCCGTATTTGAGATCGCCGACGAGAGCGATGTGGAGGTCTTCGATTTTGCCTTGGCATTCTCGGATGGTAAAAAGATCGATGAGCGTTTGTGTGGGGTGTTGATTGGCGCCATCGCCTGCATTGATCACGGGGATGCCGGCGGCTTCCGCGGCCAGTCGCGCCGAACCTTCTTGCGGATGGCGGAGAACGATCAGATCGGCGTAGCTGCCGATCACCTTCATGGCGTCAAACAGCGTTTCCCCTTTGCGGGCGGAGGTGATCCCCCCATCTGCGAATCCAATATTGGCTCCGCCCAATCGCAGCATCGCTGTTTCAAAAGACAAACGGGTCCGGGTCGACGGTTCGAAAAAACAGCTCGCCAAAATTTTGCCCTTCAAAAGAGCGGGTCTAGGCCTTTTCCGCATGTCCTCCGCGCACTTCAGGACAAGTTGGATTTCTTCTTTTGTTACATCCGAGATCGAGACTAGATCTCTACCGGCTAATGGATTTTGCATGGATCCATGCTACAGTAGATGGAATATTTTGTGAAGATGAGCACATCCCTCAGACGCTCTAACCCTGCCCGCTTAAGTTTTATCAAACTGGTTTTCAGTGACTTATGATTTTGTTGACATTAGGCACACAATTAGTGTACAATGGATTCTACCATTGAGTAGGCTAGAATGCCGATATATACCTTTGCTGCAGAGAAAAACCTAAAGCTCATCGAGGAGCGTAATATCAGTTTTGAAGAAGTGATTGTAGCTATAGAAAATAGTCAGATATTGGATGTTTTAGAGCATCCGAATAAAGAGAAATATGGTAATCAGAAAATGTATGTGATTTTTGTTAACAATTATGTGTATTTAGTTCCCTTTGTTGTAGAGAGAAATGGGAATATTTTTCTCAAAACGATTATTCCGAGTCGTAAGAGACTGTTAACAGATTCGGTTTCAGTCGATTTTGGGGTTCTTTTGAACCGATTTTCGATTGAAAAGTTGGGGACCATATCGACATCCAGTATATGGCCCCCAACTTTTCAATCGAAAATCGGTCAAAATAATCCCCAAAATCGACGAAATCCGAATCTGTTAACAGTCTCTAAAGCAAAACAAAGATACTGGAAGGAGGGGCCTCATGAACCAAGATGATGAAGAAGACATTGTGTCATCATTTGAGCAAAATGAATGGAAAACAGTAAAAAATGTAAAAAAAGAAAAAGCAAAAGCCAAGAAAACAGCTGCAAAAACCTTACGTAAGGATATTCGTATTAACATACGGTTGTCTAGCGCAGATGTGCTCAATATTAAACAGATCGCAGCATATGAAGGCTTGCCTTATCAAACATTAATTGCGAGTGTGCTCCATAAATATGCAGCGGGACATATGAAGTTTTCGTGATATACACAAATGAACTCACACAGAACCCTTACTTGGATGGGTTCGGACACCCTCTAACCGCATTGAGCACCTCTTCGACTCCGATTTGGAGGAAGCAAAAGGGTAGGCGGCATTTCCGTTTTAAGCAGGGGTCGCACGTGTTGCGTCTTGCAATCACAACCGCTTGCTTGGCCTTATGGGGCCCGCACAGGGCGGGATCGGTCGATGCGTAAATGGCCACAACCGGTTTCTTCAGGGCGCATGCTAGATGCACGGGGCCCGTGTCATTGGAGATCAGCAGATCCATTTGGTTGAGCAAAGCTGCAAATTCTCTCAGCGATCGAGTCGGCATATCGATATGCGCGCCTGGGATCGCAGAGCCGATTTCCTCCATGAGGGCCCGTTCTTCTTTTGTGCCCGTGATGAGAATTTCACAATCCATCTCTTGTTTTAAGCGTTTGCCCAATTCGATGAATTTTTCCTTGGGCCAACGCTTGAATGCGTCCTTAGATCCCGGATGAATCGCAATCCATTTACCTGCTACTGCTCGAGGCGGCAATGTTTCGGTCACGAACATCGAGAGCTGCTCTGTGACGGGCCTCACTCCAATCGCCTCTACGATTTTCAGACGGCGCACGATCTCATGTTGCGCGCAGTTGGGCAACTTGTGTGTGAGCAAATCATCGAGCCCTTTGTTGATACCGGCCGTGCCGACGAGGGTTTGTGCGCCCAGAAGCGAGCAAAGGGGCAGCGTGAGCCTTTGCGAGGCGTGGAAAAGGAGCACCGTATCGAATTTCTCTTTAATGAGCTGTCTCCAAAGAGAAAAACAATGTCTCGACAACGGTTCTTTCAATAAGAACAGTTTATCAATATGCGGATTGTGTTTCAGCACCTGCATCCCTACGGGAGAGGTCAAGACCGCCAGAAAACAATCGGGAAGACTCGCCCGAATCGATTCAATCGCGGGAGTGGCCCAAAGAGTATCCCCCAAAGCCGTTGTGGCGACGACAAGAATATGATTTTTCTTTGGATTGTGAGGGATGAAAAGACGCCCCCATTTGACGAGCCCTTTCAAAAGTCTATTTTTCATGTGAACACAGTTTCCTTCAACGTGTGAACGGGCAACTGATCCAGTTTGAGTTCAATCAAACAATGGAGGAACATTTGCGCGAGTTGCAAATTCGTAATCAGCGGAATATGGTGGTCAATGGCGAGTCTGCGGATTTTATAGCCTGCTGTATTTTTTTCCAGGCCGCGCGGGATATTGATGATCAGATCGACTTTGCGCTCCGCCAGTAAAGTGGCGATATTAGGCTCATATTTTTCCCCCACTTTGTAGACACATACAGATCCGATGCCCTTTTTAGAAAGGAAATCGTGGGTCCCTTCGGTGGCGTAGAAATCCCACCCCTGCTCTTCTAAAAGGGCGAGCGATTCGACCAGTTTGATGCGCGATTCGGCAGGAGCGCTGATGAGCAGCCGCTTGCCGCTCAGCGTTTGCTCGGTGGAGGCCCATGAGGCAAAAAGGGCCTCTAAATAGTGTTCGCCGATGTGGGCCACCTCTCCCGTCGAGGCCATCTCCACATTGGCCACCGGGTCCGCCCCTTTCAGCCTGCGATAGGAAAATTGGGGCGTTTTGACCCCCACATAGTCGAGCTCGAGCGTCTCATAGATGCGCGGTTTATATTGATTCAAAATCAGCTCAGCGCAGATTTCAATTAAATTGTGCCCGGTCACTTTCGAAACAAACGGAAACGAACGGGATGCTCTCACATTGCATTCAATCACTTGGATGGCGTTGTCTTTCGCAATGAACTGAAGATTAAAGGGACCTGTCATGTCGAGCGCTTTGACAATGGCGCGTGTGATCTTCTTGGCCCGCCGAATGGTCTCGAGGTATAGGCGCTGCGGCGGCAGAACAAGCGTGGCATCGCCCGAATGCACGCCCGCATTTTCCACATGTTCTGAAATCGCCGATACGAGAACCTCTCCCTCTTGAGCGACCCCGTCGATTTCCAACTCTTTTGCATTTTCGATGAATTTGGAAATGACGATCGGATGGTCCGGAGAGATGAGCGTCGCCTCTTTCAGATATTTTTCGAGCTCTTCTACATCGGTCACGACATTCATCGCAGAGCCCGATAACACATAGGAGGGGCGAATGAGGACAGGATAGCCGACCTCTTCGGCAAAGGTTTTGGCGGTTTTGAGATCGGTGGCGCGGCACCAGGCAGGCTGATCGATGCCCAATTCCCGCAGCAGAGTGGAAAAGGTGTCTCGATTCTCGGCCCGATCGATGCTCGTCGCCGGCGTTCCAAAAATCGGCACCCCTTTTTTGTGCAGCGCGAACGCTAAATTGTTGGCGATTTGACCGCCCACCGATACGACAAAGCCTTTCGGCCTTTCAAACTCGGCGATATCGAGCACTCTTTCTAATGTGAGTTCTTCAAAATAGAGTCGATCCGATTCATCGAAATCGGTCGAGACCGTTTCTGGGTTGGAGTTGATCAGAATCACTTCGCTGCCCAATTTCCTGAGCGTTCGGGCCATATTGACGGCGCACCAATCAAATTCCACCGAAGAGCCGATGCAATAGGGCCCTGAGCCTAAGACAACGGTCGGTTTTTTCTTGGAGGGGCTCACATCGTGTTCGATCGCGCTGTAGGTTGTGTACAAATAGTTGGTCTCGGCGTCAAACTCTCCCGCGAGCGTGTCGATTTGTTTGACAAACGGGATGATTTTATATTGTTTCCTCAGCTCTCGGATCTCCTCTTCGCTTCTTTTTTTCATTCTGGCGATCGATTTGTCTGAGAAGCCGAGCTCTTTGGCCTGGCGCAGCAGCCCCGCATCGAGCTTGGCTTTGCAGAACGCCTTTTGAAAGTCTGCCAATGCGCTCAGCTGATGTAAAAACCACCGGTCGATGCGAGAGGCCGCATAGGCTTTTTCAACACTGCCCCCATTTTGAAAGAACTGATAGAGGGCAAAAATTCTCCGATCGGTGGGGGCTTGGATGTCTACCAGAGGTTCTGCGATTTCTTCAGGGGAGTGGTCGATGCCGCTAGAGCCGATATTGAGCATCCGAATGCCTTTTTGGAGCGCTTCGGGAAACGATCTGCCGATGGCCATCACCTCCCCGACGCTTTTCATTTCGGTGCCAATGGTTCTCTCTGCGCTTTTAAGTTTTTGGATGTCCCAGCGGGGGATTTTGACGACGACGTAGTCCAATGCGGGTTCGAAAAAGGCGCTTGTTTTTTTCGTGATCGCATTTTGGATTTCATCCAATCTCAGTCCGAGCGCCAATTTGGCGGCGACAAAGGCGAGCGGATAGCCAGTCGCCTTGGAGGCGAGGGCGCTGGAGCGGGAGAGGCGGGCATTCATCTCGATCACCCGGTATTCGCTGTTTTCTGGGTTCAGGGCGAATTGCACATTGCATTCCCCTTGAATCTGAAAGTGGCGGGCGCACTGAATCGCAATGGCGCGCAAGCGGTGAAACTCTTCATTGTTCAGCGTTTGGGAGGGGGCGATCACAATGCTTTCGCCGGTGTGGATCCCCATCGGATCCAAATTTTCCATGTTGCAAATCGTGAGCGTTTGATCGGCCACATCGCGGATCACCTCATACTCAAATTCCTTCCAGCCGAGCAGATATTCTTCGATGAGGATTTGCGGGGCGGCTTGCAGGGCTTGTTGGGCGCGTAGGCGCATTTCGGCTTCCTGTTCAATTTTTCCCGAGCCAAGGCCGCCTAGAGAAAAACCGGAACGCATCATCACCGGATAGCCGATTTGACGCGCCGCTTGCAGGGCCTCCTCAACCGTGCGAGCTGCGATGCTTTTGGGGGAAAGGATGCCGATCGAGGTCAAATGGTTTTTGAACAGATCCCGATCTTCGGTCAGACGGATCGACTCGATCGATGTGCCGAGCACGGGGACATGATATTTTTTTAAAATGCCCGCTTCTTCAAGCTGTAAGCCGAGATTGAGGGCTGTTTGTCCGCCAAAACTGAGGAGGATGGCCGATGGCTTTTCTTTGGCGATGATTTTTTCAACCGTTGGCACATTGAGAGGCTCTAAATAGACCTCATCAGCCATATCGGCATCGGTTTGCACCGTTGCGATGTTGGGATTGACGAGGATCGTTTTGAGCCCCTCTTCTTTGAGCGCTTTGATGGCCTGCGAGCCTGAATAGTCGAATTCGCCTGCTTGGCCGATGCGCAATCCGCCAGAGCCTAAAAGAAGCACGCTTTTCACAGTCGCTCCACAAATTGTTGAAAGACATAAAAGGCATCGGTGGGTCCTGGGTGGCTTTCAGGGTGAAATTGCACTGCGAAGAAGGGCAGTTTTTTGTGCATAATCCCCTCCACCGAATGGTCGTTTAAACTTCTGAAATGGACTTGCCAATCTGCGGGTAGGCTTTTTTCATCGATCGCATATCCATGGTTTTGCGAAGTTAACAGCGCCCGCTGTCTTTGTAGATCGATGCAAGGATGGTTTTGTCCGCGGTGTCCGAACTTGAGTTTGTAGGTTTTCCCTCCAATCGCAAGGGCGAGCAGCTGGGCGCCGAGACAAATGCCCATGAACGGCTTTTTGCGGCCTAAGTTTTTTCGCAAAATGGCGATGGTTTCTGTGCAAGAGGCCGGATCGCCAGGTCCATTCGAGAGAAAAAGACCGTCGTAGTCTTCTTCGGAATAGTCGTAATTGTATGGGACGCGCACCACTTGCACATCGAACTGCAGCAAAGAACGGACAATGTTTTCTTTCATGCCGCAGTCGACGGCGATGATTTTTTTGCGTCCGGCGCCGTAGATCTGTTTCTGTGCGAGCGACACTTTTTGCACGAGGTGTTCTGCATTGGGGTCGACAAATTGTTTGGGGGCGCGGCCTCTACAAATCGCTCCGAGGGCGACCCCTTTTTTTCTCAGCAATTTGGTGAGCGCGCGCGTGTCAACGCCGCAAATGAGGGGCACTTTTTGTTCTTCGAGCCATTTGAGAAAAGTGGTTTGCGCATTCCAGTGGCTCGGGATGGGATTGATCCAGCCTGCGACGACTCCAGCGGCTTGGATTTTTTGCGATTCCCAGGTGTCAGAGGGCGGCACGCCATAATTCCCGATCAGGGGAAACGTAAAGGTGAGAATCTGGCCCGCGAAAGAGGGGTCGGTTAAAGACTCCACATAGCCGGTCATGCCCGTTGAAAAAACGACTTCGCCAAAGAAATTCCTGTCTTGCCATTCAGGAGAAAATCCGGGAAATGCTTCTCCGGACTCTAGAATCAGTTTAGACATGAACATAGTTGGCTACGAGTGTACTGCAGAGGAATTTTTGTTTATAGTGTTTTTTGTGGACCTATTTTCGCACCAGGGCGTCATTGGCCCAAAGAGTGGGGCTCCGAGCGATTTCGGCCAACGCATCGATCCAATAGGGTTCCAAGTTGAGGGCGGGGCAGCGATAGGCTTTGAGCCCCTGTTTTTCTACGATGGGTAAGTACAGTTTTTCAATTTCGAAGAGCGTTTCGATGTGATCGGAGGTAAAACTGATGGGCACAAAGACCACCGTTGTCCGTCCCTCATTCCATTGCAAGAGGGTCTCGCACGCCTCATTGGTGTAGGGTCTGAGCCATTCGCCTTTGCCAAATTTGGACTGATAGCAAAGCCGCCCTTTGGCTTTCGGGAAGCCAGACATCACGGCCCGAAAGGAGGCCTGACATTCCTGTTCATACGGATCGCCTTCTTCAATAAAGCGTTTTGGCACTCCATGTGCGGAAAACAGGAGTAACGTCTCCTTTTCATCGAGCTGCTTTTCCTGCAGAAAATCGCGGATGCGCCGTTGATAGGAGGCGATGAACGCGGGGTGGTCGGCATACGATTTGATCCACCGAAGCTTTTGAGAGGGGGCGAAAAAGCGGGCAATGCTTCCCGTAGTGGCGTAGCAAAATTGGGGAAATAGCGGCAGGACGATGTGTTCATTCGCTTTGGCCAATTGAGCGCGTGTCTCTGCATGCGTGGCAATGAGGTATCTGTGAAACGTATGCACGGGCGCGCGCAACGGATGCGACAATTTCTCTTTGAGGGCCTCGGTATCGAAGTAGATGGGGGATTTGTCGCCAATTTCGATATAGTCTTCCCGCACTTTGACGGCCCGTTTGCGCGCGATTCTACCGAAAAACCAGTTGTGCACAAATGGAGGGAAACGGCTTCGGATCACATCTCGATCGCAAAGCAATGCGGTGAGGAACGAGGGGATCTCATCTAGGTTCCGAGGACCGCCAAAATTGACCAAGAGATAGGGGGGCATGAGAGAACGTTAGAGAAATGCTCCATTTTTGGCTAGAGGGGATACGGAGGCGTTGATCTTATTCTCCGTTTTCTTTAAATTTTAGCTGAGGGAATATGCGTTTTCTTCGACTTTTTCTTTTGGCTCTTGGGTTTTGTAGCTGTGGTTCCAATCCAGGCGGTTTTCGCATTGGCTACGATCCCGACTGGTACCCTTCTGATTTTGGCCCCCAAACCTCTTATGTCAACGGCTACACTGCAGAGATGCTTTTGGAAATGGCTCATCTGAGCGGCATGCGCTTTGAGTTGGTTCGGGCCAATGGGGGCAGTTTATTGGAAGGTTTGCAGGCCAAGAAATATGATGCTGTCCTCACAACGCTCCCCCCGTATGAATACAACCTCGCCAAATACGACTTTTCAGAGAACTTTCTCGATTTGGGCCCCGTGTTGATCGCCCCCCTCCAAGCGGAAAAGAACTCTTTGGAAAAATTGGAGGGCGATCTCGTCGGGATCATCACGAACGATCCGGCTGCATTGATTTTAGCCAAACACCCTGCCATCATCATTCGGCAATACCCGTCTGTCCCGGCGCTGCTCGACGCAGTGGCCCAAGGAGAGATCCAAGGCGCCCTGCTCGCCTACATCCCCGCTGTCAACTATGTGTCAGACCTGTATTCGGGTATCTTACACATTGTAGGAAAACCGCTGACCCATCAGGGCATTCATCTGGTGGGAGCTAAGGGCGGTCTCGATGCATTCAATCGCAACCTCGCCTCTTTGCGCAAAAAGAGTGTACTCGAAAAACTCAAACAAAAATGGGAACTGGCTCCCCCTACCTAGAGGGCAATAGTCGCTCGCTCCGGAGACGAATTTTGAGGACTCTCCTTGCCAAAAACCGATTCTTCAGGTTGTTTCTGTATAAATACTTTTTTGAAATACCGCGCTAGTTTGGCTCGTTTAAAGAAGTTTTTTAAACTAACAGGTATTAAAATATTATGTAATGCATACTATTTAATTTTATGTTCAAATTAAGTACATTATCAATTATAATTATCTGATTATGGGTGGAAATAGCATTTTAACGAGCTTGACAGGTGCCGCGCTCGTAGTTACAGGAGCTTCTGATATGAGTGTCGGTCACAGGCTGTCGTTGCCTGTGATCAGCACTATATGGAAAGTTCTTTGTTTACTCAGTACTTGGTTCGTCACAGTTTCTGGGGAAGCGACTGGCGCGCAGCGGGCTTTACAACCTTGTGAGTATATACCAGCAGATGTCTTGGGTTTTAGAGATATTGTGCGAAAATGTGCCCAGGAAAATCCTTTGCATGCTCTTGTAGACACTTCGAGCGGAGCCTATGTTTTACATGATACAGACGGCAAGAAGCTGGCTCTTGTGAAACCTGTTGATGAGAGGAATCTAGGTCCTCAAAATAGAGTGGAGGCTCGTAGACAAGCCGATCTTTCCGATGAAGATCAGTATCAACAGAATTTTTATCCGGGACATCCTGCAAAAAGACAAGTTGTGGCAAAAAGATTAGATTTTGGGTCCGGAGCTTGTCTGCCGTTAGGGTATGTCGATGAAATGGATAGCGATCAGTTTTTTAGTGTGGAGGCGGCCAAAACAGGCCAGCCTGCGGGAGTGCAAAGAAAAGAGGTCTATGTTCAACAATTTATCGAAAATACCACTCCTTTGGTCGAACTGCATCCCGACTGTTCTCAAGATCTAGACAAAGCTTATCAAATAGCGGGCCATCCAGTTTTGGATCAGGTGCCCTTAGAGGAATTTCAAAAAATAGCTCTCCTTGATCTTCTATTGTATAACGAAGATCGGCATGCCGGCAATCTTGTTATATTCAGAGATGCAATAGGAGTTCCTCATTTGATTCCGATCGATATGGATATGATCTTACCGGGGACATTTCAACAAGCGCCTCGGACAGGACTGTTTACTCATCGAAGAGCTGAAGAGCGTTTGACGCCGGACACTCTTGCTTGGATTGAAGCATTAAATCCGGAACAAGTGGCTTCAGTGGTTCGAGAGGAAGGGCTTGCGGAACCACTCGCCAGACAAGCAAAGATGTTAGCGCTTGTGTTAAAAGAGCTAGGTCCAGACCACTCCATTGCCGAAATGTCTCAGTTTATTTTTTCTAAACTGGCTCGCCTTGTAGATCTTTCCAGAGCAAACGCTTTGCAAGCGCTCACGCCTTCTGATCGCGAAAGCTATCAAAAAAGCGAAGTCTTGCGAAAAGGCTTATGGGAAAACAAGAACTCTCTTCAGAATGCGGAGACATGGTATGAGACTTACAAGGCGGAGTCTAAGCAGAGGATCGAAACATTATTAGAAGAGAAAACGTTTGACTCTTTTCAGCGCGGCTTAGAGCGAGAGGCTGCTGCACTCAGAGCGCGCAAAACACGAGATATTACGTTTGGAACGACATATATCGCAGGGAATGCCGATCGGGATGCTCTTTCTAAGCTAGTCAGCGATAACCAGCAAGAATATGCCCAACATTGGGGTCTTCATGGAAAAGTGGTTACAGAAAGTTTACTACAAGGGCAGTGTCAGGGAGCCACAGGTTCCGTTGACTGCGTTCCTTATTGGAATAAAGTGGCTATTTTAAGGACATGGCTCCAACAGCCTTCTTCTGGAAAAGAAGAATGGTATGTTCTAGCAGATGATGATATGCCCATTACAAATATGAACATCAATCCTTACCAAGCCATCGATTTATTGAGGGAAGGGGATGATGCGAGCATCATTATCGCGAGAGATGTTGTCCAGTGGACGGGGGGACGCCGAGATCATTCTGTCAATACAGGGGTGCTGATGGTCCGCAAGGATCAAAACAGCAAAGATTTTATTGAAAAGTTATGGGCTAAGAGAAACGATGCTGCTACCCAAAGTTCCCACTGTCGAACGCTCGGGACTTGTAAAACCCAAGACGTTCTTCATGAGCAAGAGGCCTTTGCGAGAGTTCTTGCAGAAGATCCATCTCTTCTCAACAAGGTGGTGAAAGTTGTAAATTACAGAAATACGTACCGGGGACGAGAAATTGCTCTGAATACTTTTAGGCGGCATGGTTGTTTTGTCCGTGTACAAGACGGATGGAGTGACCGTTCATTTTCCTATAACGATCCCGCTGATGGGGCGTGGCGAGAGGGAGATTGGATGGGACAAACGGCAGGGGTTCCTATCAAAGGCCGAGAATGTAGCACGGGGGAGCCTAGATCTTTTCGATTAGACTATTTACGTTCAATGTTAGAACGAATCATTCCGATTGATGCAGAGGGCTCTTCTCTCCACACAAGCCAGCCAATAAGCGCTGCACAAGACACTGTGACTCAGAGTCTCGCTTATGAGGATAGGGAACTATGGCACGAAATCGAAACGACCCTTGGAAAAAGAAACTACCCTGAGCCTACGAACAAGTGCAAGCCTAACGTTTGCTCCTGGCCGAAAGATTATGAGGCCCATGTAGAAAGCACGCTGGCGAAGATGGAAGGTGCCGATGCAAAAAAACATGCGCGGCTCGCGATCAACTGGGCGTGGGCGCACTATATTTTGGAGGAAGGAATGGGGAACGAAGGCAAGCCTTATCTTGCCAAGATTACAGATCCAGCCATCCAAGACACGGCGCGCGGGTATATTGATCACGTCATACGTAGAGAGGTTGACTCTTTAGGGCACCAGCGGAAGTTTGAAGAGGCAACCCAGCGTGTATCAGATATTCACTCTACTGCAGTACAAGCAGAGGCCATAGGAAGTATTGCAGAGCACAGACTGGCTTATGATCAGGAACTATTGCAAGAAATCCAAACGACCCTTGGAAAAAGAAACTACCATGAGCCTACGAACAAGTGCAAGCCTCAGATTTGCTCCTGGCCGAAAGATTATGAGGCCCATGTAGAAAGCACGCTGGCGAAGATTACAGATGCCGATACAAAACTAAAGGCGCAGCGCGCGATCGGCGAGGCGTGGGCGCAATATATTTTAGAGGAAGGAATGGGGAACGAAGCCAAGCCTTATCTTTCCAAGATTGCAGATGCAGCCATCCAAGACAAGGCGCGCGGGCATATTGATCAGGCTATCCTGCGACAGGTTGCCTCTTTAGGGCAACAGCGGAAGTTTGAAGAGGCAACAAAGCGTGTATCAGATATTCACTCTGCTGCAGTAAAAGCAGAGGCCGTAGGAAGTCTTGCAGAGCACAGACTGGCTTATGATCAGGAACTATTGCAAGAAATCCAAACGACCCTTGGAAGAAGAAACTACCATGAGCCTACGAACAAGTGCACGCCTCACGTTTGCTCCTGGCCGAAAGATTATGAGGCCCATGTAGACAGCACGCTGGCGAAGATTACAGATGCCGATACAAAACTAAAGGCGCAGCGCGCGATCGGCGAGGCGTGGGTGCAATATATTTTGGATCGCAATCTTGAGCGCGATAAGGCGCTTGCAAACATTGCAGATCCATCGATCCGTACCATTGCAAGAAAGGGCCTTGAGAAAATGGTTTTAGAAACAGTCAAGACGCTTATACAGGAGAAAAAGTTTGACGAGGCTGGGAAAGTCGTATCCCAAATCCAAACCCCTTCTATACGCAAACAAGCAGAAGACAGTTTAGACGCAGGCTTGCTGAAGAGAATCAAACATATCCTCACTAAGACAAAATCTAACCCACAATACGATGCGTCCAAAAATGCGGATTGTCGAGGGTGTTATTGGCCTGAGGATTTTGAACAGGCTATTGAAAAATTGATCTCGCAGATTTCTAATACTGATGTACAAGCGCAAGCAAGGAAAAGCATTGCCCAAGCATGGGCCCAGCATATACACAAATGAACTCAAAAGTTGGTTTTTGGCTGCGCCGGACATCCGCATTTTTGGGGCCGCCTGCATCGCTCAACTTATTCAAGTTGAGCTGCTTCAGCGCCGCTTCGCTGCCCCAAATCTGCGGCGCCGGCTTTGCCAAATTCCCAACTTTTGAGTTCATTTGTGTATAACACATTACTAACCCGCCGTAGCACAGGTTCCTCTACCTGATTTTGCAACGGTCGTGCTCGGAGTATTCCTCTTGGACTTTGGCCATAATGGCCGGATCGGGAGGACAAGGCTCTATCCCCCAAATCTCTTTGGCATAGGCCCGGATCGTCTCGTCGCTTGAAAAACGGCCCATGCCGGCAATGTTGTGAAGCGCCGTCTCGGCCCACGCCTTCGGTTGTAAATAGAGCGCATCGACTTTTTTTTGCGTCTCATAATAATTGCGCAAATCTTTCAATACGCGAAACGTATCCCGATTCACTAAGCTCTCATATAATTGCATGGAGGCGCTCGCCTCATCGGCATTTTCGGCAAACACCTGATCTTTGAGCGTCTCGACAGCGCGACGAATCGGTTCATCGTTTCTCAATACCTCTTTCGGATCGAATGGATGAGCGTTCTCAGCCGCGGATGCCCCAAAACGGAAAGGCCACCATCGATCTCCAATCGCCTCACGCATTTCAATATTCGAACCATCTTCTGTGCCAATCGTCAACGCCCCATTCATCGCAAGCTTCATATTGCCCGTGCCAGAGGCTTCCCAACCAGCTGTCGAAATCTGCTCAGATAGATCAGCTGCCGGATGCATGATTTCGGCCCGGCTCACATTGTAGTTCTCCACAAACGCAATACAGCACTTCTCCTGGGTCGCCTCATGCTCATGGAACCGGCGCTCCACCGAGCAGATCAGCTGCACAATCTGCTTCGCCTTCACATAGCCCGGCGCCGCTTTCCCCGCAAAAATGTAAAGCCGCTTTACATTGCGAGGGGTGGGCTCTTGAGACACCATGATGATATGCAAAAGATTCATCAGCTGCCGCTTGTACTCATGGATCCTTTTCGCTTGCACATCAAAAAGGGCGCTTGTATCCAATACGTGTGAATGAGACACGATATTGCCCTTCGCATCCCGAATCATGTTCTCTTGCGTCAGAAAGGCTAAGAACCTCTCTTTGTTTTTCCGTTTGACAGCCAAAAAGTCCATTTGAGAGTCCTCATCGGAGGCAAATTTGGCCAGTTTTTCAATTTCTAAAAAGTTGCAGATCCAACCTTTCCCAATTCTCTTCGTAATGAACTCAGCTAAAAGCGGGTTTGCGTGCAAAAGCCAACGCCTGTGCGTGACGCCATTGGTGATCGCCGTGAATTTGTCGGGGAACATTTCCGCAAAATCGCGAAACACCTTTTCTTTCAAAATCTTCCCGTGCAATTGAGAGACCCCGTTGACTTTGTGCGACCCGACGATCGCCAGGTGAGCCATGCGAATCTGCCCTCCTTCAATCATCGAAAGGCGCCGCACCCTCTCTTCATCCCCGGGATACCGGGCCCGCACTTGATCGCAAAAGTTTTGATTCAGTCGCTGAATGATCCGATATTGGCGCGGTAAAAACTCCTCCACTCTCGTCTCATTCCACTCTTCCAGCCCCTCCCGTAAAATGGTATGATTGGTATAGCCGCAAACGGTTTGGCACACTTCCCAGGCTTGGCTCCAAGAAAAATCAAATTTGGTGGTGAGAAGCCGGACCATTTCGGCGACGATCAGCGCAGGATGGGTATCATTAATCTGAATTCTCACCTTATCGGCAAATTCGCGTAAATCGCCAAAAATGCGCAGGTGGCGCCGCACAATATCTTGTAAAGAGGACGAGACGAGCAAAAATTCCTGTTTGAGTCGCACTCTTTTGCCCAATTCCGGGTTGTCATTGGGATAGAGGACGTCGGTGAGTGCCATATTTTCGGACGCTTTCCCCAAAAGCCCTGCATTGAACCTTTGCAAATCAAAGTTGCGGGGCGAATCTTTGGTGGACCAAAGACGCAAAAGCAGCACCGAATAATTCGGAGTTTCGCAATAACCAATGATCGGGATGTCGTAGGGGAGGGCGCGTACCTCTTCCCCATCTTCGAGAAGATACACCTCATCGCCATGTTTGTTTTGCGTCGGAATCAGCTTGCCTTGAAAATGGACGCTCGTTGCAAAGACATCGCGCCTTTGCTCCCAAGGATTTTCATTGAGAAGCCAGCACTCCGGCTTTTCCACTTGCGCCCCATTCCAAATTTCTTGCTCGAAAATCCCATATTGATAGCGCAAGCCATAGGCGCGCGCAGGATATTGGAGGGTCGCCAGGGAATCGATGAAGCAGGAGGCGAGCCGCCCGAGTCCGCCATTGCCAAGACCCGGATCGGCTTCGCAGGCGATCAAATCGCTGAAATTGCGATCCATTTTTTTCAAAACGGCTTGGACCAACGCATTCGCCCCCATACTGGTGATGTTGCTCGCTAAAAACCTGCCCGGCATATGTTCCATCGAAATATAGCTGAGTGTGCGCGGCTTTTTCTTTTGAAAGGTGGCCAGGGTGGCGCTATGATTGATCATGATCTCTTCCCGGAGCGCCAAACAAAAAGCATAGTAAAATTCTTCAGATGTCGCCTCCGCCGCCGTATGGCCCGCTCCTGTAATGATGTGATGTTTGATTTTCTGTACGAAAATATCGGATTGAGTCTCAAGATCCATATCTTTTGATATATACCGTTCGGGTTAAATATTCTCAATTTTGACCAGCGTCAAAGCTGCCAAAAATCTTAGGCGAAGCAGAACTTGAGCAAATAGAAGGTCAAGATGCTGAAGAGGGCGCAAAGGGGAATCGTCACCATCCAAGAGACGACGATCTCTTTGATGGTCTGCAGGTTGAGGGCTTTCAGTCCCCGTGCAAGACCCACGCCCAAAACAGCTCCGATGAGCGCATGGGTCGTAGAAATCGGAAGACCCATTTTGGAGGCGAGGAGAATGGTGAAAGCGGCCCCAAATTCTGCAGAGAAGCCTCTTGTGGGGGTCAATTCGGTGATTTTATGGCCGATGGTTTCAATGACCCGCCATCCCCAAGTAGCCAGGCCGATCACGATCCCTCCGCCTCCGAGAGCGAGCAGCCAGGAGGGTACTGCTGAGGTTCCAGAGAGCATCCGGTGTTTGAGCACATCCAATACAGCAGCCACGGGACCGATGGCATTGGCCACGTCGTTGGCGCCATGGGCAAAAGCGACCAGGCACGCGCTGATGATTTGCAGGACGATGAAAATTTTTTCCACCCCGTGGTAATGATGGTGCGACGAATAGAGTTCCGGGGTGGTTTTTTTCACTGTATCGTTGAGCGACTGGACGCGAGTCACGATTTGCGAGATCTCTTGCGAATAGGAAAGATTGCGATTGGAGAGGTGGACCCGTTGCAGATGGTGCAAAGCTTTTTCTAGGCTGACCGCCTGATAGGGATGAAATCCGTTATTCAGTTGCAAAGCGGGCTCTGTAATGCGCAAAATGAACGGGCGGCTGATCCAAGCGGCGAGTAGGCCCGCGGTGCAAGAAAGGGAGATGGCCATCCATATCGAAAGATGGAGATTCAGGCCGTGATAGACGAGGCTTAAAACAGCGATCGCCACACACAGAAAGATGAAAAACGGGGTCAGTTTTTGACTCGCTTCGATCGGGTCCAGGGCAAAGAGGATTTTCCGTTGGATCAGACTAAAAATAGCGTAGGAGACGATCCCGCTTAACACGGGAGACAGGATCCAGCTCGAAGCGATCCACCCTAAGGTGGACCAGTGGATCGCGCTGGGCCCGCCGATGCAAAGACCAAAGCCGAGTACAGCGCCTACAATGGCGTGTGTTGTAGAGACGGGCAGGCCAAAATAAGAGGCGATTTGCAAAAGGGCGCCCGTTGCCAGTAAGGAACCCATCATGCCAAAGACAAAAATCATCGGATCCGATTGAAACACGCTCGGTTCCACAATGCCCTTTTGGATCGTTTCCGAGACGCTTGAACCGACAAAATAGGCGCCTGAGAATTCCAGAATAGCTGCTAAAAAGACCGCTTTTTTCAGAGTCAAAGCTTTGGAACCGACCGACGTGCCCATGGCATTGGCGACATCGTTGGCGCCAATATTCCAGGCCATATAAAAGCCTAAACTGAGAGTTAAGATCTGGATCAGTGTGATGGTTTCCATCTAATTCAGATGCGGTCCCTCATTTGATCTCCAGCAACATGCGGACTCTATTGCCCAATTTTTCAGATAGACTTGCGAGATGTCCGATTTCTTCGATCAACGTTAAAAGTAAATGGAATGTCGGATGGGGGATCCCATCGCCTTCTTTGTAGAGCTTCGCAAGCAGTCGATTTTTTAACAGGGTCATCTCTTCTTCGGCGCCAGCGATTTGCTCCACCATGCCCTTGACTTTTTGCGCTTCAATCCCGCCAAAAGACGATTCCAGCAACTCTTCCAGTTCCTGCAACACCTTGCGTGCGAGGCCAAAAGTCTCCAGACTCTTCTCACAGAAAAAAGCAAAATCGGGTTGGATCAAAGCCAAATCAGAGATGGCTCTCATGCCTGAATGCAGCGCGATCGACTCGGTTTGGTCGGCGATCGCATCTTGCAAGGAGAGGATGTCTAACACGGAGGCTCGATCCACCTGTAAAAATAAACTTTTGGGGAGATGATTGCGGATATCATTTTTGGTGAGGTCTGCTTCCTGTTCCAACAGATGGATGCGCGTTTCAATGCGCTTCAGAGCATCCATTTCTTGCCCCATCAAGGCTTGGAACAGGGCAGGCAGCTCGCCCACGCAGGCGGCCACTTTGTTCATGTGTGTTTGCAGCAGTGCAAAAGGAGATTTCCCAAATAACTTTGCGATGCTCAACATGGAAATCATTGTATCGGATGGAACGGTTTTATTCTTCTTTTTTCCGCTCTTCCTCTCTTTTCTTCTGTTCTTTGAGGGCCCAGTTGAGCACCTCATTCATATTATTGGCGACATTTTTGACGAATTGGTCCGTTAATTGTTGGATTTCGAGTGAAGTGAGGGGCACCCCGGGAAACATTTTTTCCCAAAATTTTCGAAATTCGGGAGATACTTTGTATTGCGGTTTGTAGTGGGGACTCGGACTCGTGGGAGATATTTCGGTCATGTGGACTCCTTCCTCCGTCACAGTGTACTGGAAAGGGAATTAGGAGAAAAGAAGCTCGTGATCTTTTTTGGCGAGGGTGCGGTATTCGCCTTCCCGGAGAGTCCCTAACAACAGGGATCCGATTCTCACGCGTGTCAATTCGGCGATTTTCAATCCAGCGCGCTCTGCGATGATGCGCACTTCATGTTTTTTTCCTTCTTTGACGCAGATCTTGAATGTCCCCTTGCGCATTTTGCGGACTGAGACGGGGCGCACCCATTTGTCGTCGACGCGAGCCCCTTGGGTGAGGGTTTCTAAGTGTTCTGGAGTGATTTCTTGAAGGGTTTTCACTACGTATTCTTTGATGATATTGGAGGATGGGTGGATCACCCGATTGGCAAAGTGGCCATCATTGGTGACGAGGAGAAGGCCTGTCGTCTCCTTGTCGAGGCGTCCCACCGTAAAGAGCCGTTCATTTGTATCTGGGAACAGGTCGAGCACAATCTTTTTTCTGCCTGGGCGGATGCTGGTGCAAATATAGCCTGCTGGTTTATTGAGAATGTAGTAAACTTTTTTTTGTTCGGCCCGAACGGTTTCTCCGTCGACAGTGATCTGATCTGTCTCCCAATCGATGTGGTGTTGGGGGAGTTTAACGGTCACGCCGTTGACTTGGACCCTGCCTTCAAAAATCAGCTCTTCGCAGGCTCTTCTGGAAGCGATGCCGGCGGCAGCGAGGGCTTTACTTAATCTTTTCTTTCCCATGGTGGTAGCACTATAACGGAAAGTGCCTTTCTGATAAACTGCAAACCATGACAAAACCAAAATTGATTCTCCTGCGGCACGGCCAGTCTGCCTGGAATAAAGCAAATCTTTTCACCGGATGGGTCGACATTCCGATGAGTGAAGAGGGGATTCAGGAGTGCATGAAGGCGGGGAAGAAAATCGCCGATGTGCCGATTGATGTGATTTTCACCTCTTCCCTGATTCGGGCGCAAATGACAGTGCCGCTGGCCCTCTTGCATCACAAGAGCGGCAAAATTCCGGTCTTTCTCCATCCGGGGCAAGGCCGTGTGGAGGAGTGGGGGGGAGTCTATAGTGAGGAGGCCCAAAAGCAGCTCATTCCGGTGTATCAATCTTGGGAGCTCAATGAGCGGATGTATGGCCGTTTACAGGGGCTGAACAAGGCTGAGACGGCCCAAAAATATGGGGCGGAACAGGTGCATATTTGGCGCCGCAGCTACGATGTCAAACCTCCGGAAGGCGAGAGTTTGAAAATGACTGCGGAGAGGACTTTGCCCTATTTCAAAAAAAACATTGTTCCCTATCTCGAGAAGGGGAAAACGGTGTTGATTGCTGCGCATGGCAACTCTTTGCGCTCCATCGCGATGTATATTGAAAATTTGAGTCAAGAAGAGGTGGTGGCGCTCGAGCTGCCGACAGGCGAACCGCGCCTGTATACCTTTGATCGTGGACGCTATGATCGATCTTAATCAAAACGAGATGACCGCCCCTTGCGCTGCTGCATGGGAGGGCACTTCCTGCAACCGCTCCATGATCTATGATTTGGCGGGCGCTGCCGCCTCTGATCGGCTGATTTTCACCTCTTCTGGCGCTGAGGGGGTCAACCAAGTTTTTCTCTCTGTCTTTTTAGAGGTGGTGCGCAAGGCGGGCAAGACGCACATCCTTATTTCCGAGATGGAAGATGCGCCGACGATGCGGTGTGCGAAACGGTTGGAAGAGCTGGGTTGCACGATTAAAATCGCTCCTGTGAAAAAGGGGCTCATTGATGTCGATGCGTTAAGCAAGCTGATCAGTCCGCGCACGGCGTTGATTTCGGTCACGATGGCGCATGGACTCACGGGAGTGATCCAACCGGCCCGAGAAATCTTAGATCTTGCGAAAGAGCGCCAGGTGCTGCTCCATTTCGATGCGATGTATGCCATTGGGAAATACCCGATGCAATTTGAATCCGATTATCTCACTTTTTCGGGAGATCGGATCCATTCCACGAAAGGGACGGGGGGGCTTTTTGCCAAGCAGAGCGCGCCGCTGGTCCCGCTGATTTTAGGCGGTGCAGAGCAGGCGGGATTGCGCAGTGGATCGTTGGATGAGTCTGCGCTCAGCCAGGCTGCGCATCAATCGCTGCTCTATCTCGACACGATGGCCTTAGAAGTGGCTCGGTTGCGCGATCTCTTTGAGTCCTCCATCCAAGGCAAGGTGCTTTTTCAAGAGCATCTCCGTTTGCCGAACACTTCTTTGATTGCATTCCCGGGAGTGCACCAAGAGGCGCTTCTCTATTTTCTGCATCGCAAAGGGGTTGCGGCGGCCATTGGGGGTTCTTACGCGCCTCATCTTTCGACTCTCGATGAGACGGCGCTGAGCTTTTCTTTCAGTCGGATGACGACAGAGGAGGAGGTTGTGCGGGCCGCTCAGATCATCAATGAAACGGTGCAAGAACTCCGGCGTCTTTCGGAGGCGCTATGTTGAGCAAAAAGCTGAGAGAAAAGATCGACCGGCTCCGGTATGTGGGGTTTTTCACACCACAGATCGCTCAAGCGAAGGAACTGCGCCATGTCGTTGGCAAAGAGGGAAGGCTCCATCTGCACTGGCTTGTCGATGAATCGGATGGGGTGATTGCCGACGCAAAGTTTCAAGTCTTTGGGCCTGTGGGGTTGATTGCAGCGGCGGAGGTTGCGAGCGAACTGGTGTTGCACAAAAACTACGATCAAGTCTCTCGTCTCACAGCCGATCTGATCGATCGGCATGTTCGGGATCGCAAAGAAGAGCCGGCGTTTCCCAAAGAGTGCGGTGGGTTTCTCAATCAAGTGCTGTCGGCGATCGACAATGCGGTCCAACAATGCATCGATATTCCCTTTGCTGCGACCTATGATATGACGCCGATCGAGAATGATTTTGGCGAAATTCCAGGGGGCATCCCGGGCTGGATAGAGTTTCCTTTAGGGCAAAAATTGAAGATCGTCGAAGAGGTGCTTGAAAAGGAAATCCGCCCGTACATTGAGCTCGATGCGGGCGGTGTGCAACTGATTGAGCTGAAAGAGAGCGGGGAAGTATTGATTGCCTATGAAGGCGCCTGTACGAGCTGCCATTCTGCAACCGGATCGACGCTAACGGCCATCCAAAGAATCTTGAGGGCCAGGGTTCATCCCTCCCTTTTCGTGACCCCCACTCTTTGATTTGACAAAAGTGACTGTGAAATCTTGTAGTTGACAAGTGGGTCCAAAGTCTCTCTTTGGAAGGGGGGCGTATGTTACGGTGAATCCCGCTTCCATTGCGCTTGCGTTGAGCGTTCGCTTTTGGAGCTCTATGTCTGAGCCCTGAAAGGTATATGGATTACCAGGGCACGTGCCCTCGTCTTGAAGCAAATGCGCAAGACAGCGCAATGATTGATCTCTGTTTTCTTTGGTGACGGCCGTCATACATTCTCCTTCTACTTTGGTATATCTCTTGGCAAAATAAGGAAAAGTCTTTGGATGCGGTGGCCAACATGTAATAACGCTTGAATTCATCCATGGATCGTAATCTAAAGTATCACATTCTGCATGTGCGTGGTGTCGCCGTTCGTTTGGAGTATAAACATGCTCCAGTGCCGAAGAGTAAACAGGTCTATTTCCGCAAAAAAGAGTCAATGTGGAGTGTTCTAACTTCCTCAATGCAATGATGCCGTATTGGGAATAAATGGCGAGCATTTCTGCAGGAGGGATAGAAATATCTAGTTTTTCTAAGTCTTTGGGACACTCGTTCAAATGCGTCATTATGGCTTGCGCCCATATGCCAAACGCGCTCCGCTCCATGAGAAAGCTGGTATAAAAAGATGTGATACACTCGCGAAGAGTAGCAAAGTCTTCTGCTTGATGTAAGGATTTTGGAGTTGTGTGGCTATCCAACGGGGTGCAATTCATAGAATGTCTCCGGCAACAACGGTGTGTATGGTTTTGTCTGGTAGAAGCAGGTTGAGTTGTCCATCTTCGGTCAATGAGTGGCAAATTCCGACCCACACCTTTTTCCCATCAAAGCAGCGCACTGTTTCTCCTTTGAGCGCGAGCAGTTGATCGAATGGCCGGTGAAACGGGGTAAATCCCTCTTTTTTGAACCGTTCTAGATCCTGCACAAATTGCATCTGCAATTTTTTGAGCACGTCCCGCACGGCCCATTTCTTCCCTGTTTCCAAAAGGAGCGAGGTGGCGGGCTGGTCGATGTGTGCGATCATGGCGGCATCGAGATTCACATTGACGCCGATTCCGAGAAAGATCTCTACTTTGTCGGCATGGAATTGTGTTTCGCAGAGAACCCCAGACACTTTTTTCTTGTGCAATCGCACATCGTTCGGCCATTTGATTTCGGGTTTCAATCCCTCGTGCTGCAACACGGAGGCTAAGCTAAGCGCCATGATTTGGGCGAGCGAGGAGAGATGCCGCGTACGGGCGGGCAGCGTGAAATAAAACGTCGCATAAAGCCCCACATCTTTGGGAGAGACCCAGTGTCTTTGAAAGCGCCCAACCCCCGCCGTCTGTTCATCTGCGGTAATGCAGGTGATTTCCCCTTGAGGAAAACTCTGGCTATGTTGTTTTGCATATACATTCGTGGAATCGATCACATTCAAATTTATTTGATGCATCAGATCTCCTTTTTTTTCGCGCCTTGAGTATATAGAAAGTTGTCAATAGAATCGAAGTAATATGTGGAAATCATCCCTTTTTTCCCGCCTCGATTATCGGATTGTTCCTGTGATCGCGGCTTTGATGGTGATCAGCCTGCTCGTCATTTCCTCTATGACAGGCGATCCGTCGGAAGAGGATTTTTGGACGCCCCTGGTCAAAACGCAGCTCCGTTGGTTTTGCCTCGGGTGGCTCGTATTTTTTCTCGCCTCCTATTTCGACTACCGCCGCCTGCGCTCCTTAAGTCCGCTGCTGTACTGCATCATGATTCTGCTGCTCGCTGGCCTTTTTTTTACGTCCCCCATTCAAAACGTCCACCGCTGGTATAAAATCCCCGGCGTCGCCAGTTTGCAACCCTCCGAGCAGGCCAAACTCATCTTAGTCATTTTCCTCAGCTGGTTTTTAGAAAGGCGTGGACGCGAGGCCTCTTCCCTTTCGACAGCGATCCAAATGGCTCTCATCGTAGCCGTCCCTTTCCTCCTCATTCTCAAACAACCCGATTTAGGCACCGCCTTGATCCTTTGCCCCATTGCCTTAGCCCTCGCCTACTTCGGCGAAGTGCACCGGGGCCTTGTGCGCATGGTCACGTTTTGCGCGCTCGGCGCCCTCTTTGTCGTCGCGCTCCTGTTCCTCGGCGTTCTAGATCACGAAAAAATGCGCCCCTTGTTCACCACCGTCTTAAAAGAATACCAGTACCAACGACTCAACCCCAACACCTACCACCAAAAAGCATCCCAAATCGCCATCGCCATCGGCGGCGTTTCAGGCAGCGGCTGGCATAAAGGAGAATTTTCAGGACGCAAATGGCTCCCCGCCGCCCACACCGATTCGGTCTTCGCCGCCTATAGCGAAGAATTCGGCCTCGTCGGCGTCGCCTTCCTGCTCCTCTTATATTACGCCCTCATCTACTTCAGCTTCCAGGTCGCAGCCGTTGCCAAAGACCCCTTTGGAAGATTCCTCGCAGCAGGACTCACCGTCTACCTCGCCATGCACGTCCTCTTCAATATCGGCATGATGTGCGCCCTCCTCCCCATTTCAGGGGTCCCCCTCATCTTCCTCACCTACGGCGGGAGCTCCATTTTATCCACGATGGGCGCCCTCGGAATTTTGCAAAGTATTTATAGTAGAAGATTTATGTTTTAATTTTTCTAATTCACTCTAGATCTGATCTTTAAGTCCAGGCTGTATTTTTTTTGTAAAAAGATGTATTTTTGAGTTTAGAGGGTAAATAACTATGTTCAACCATTCATTTATTTTTTCACCTGGTACTTGGCAAGGAGAAGGGAAAATCACATTGAACATGGTGGAAGAGGATCTCTTCTTCAACACGCAGTGGGCCGTTCAAAATAAGGACTTCGCGGGCAAGGTGTCTTGTGCGCAAGAGATTCAGATTCAAGGGTTATCCGAGAACATGCGCAATGAGTTATCGTTCTATGATTTTCAAAACAAGATTTTTTCGGTGGATATGGAGAATCAGAACGTGGGGCGGATTGTGGGGACTGGGGTTTACGATGATCAGATGATTGCGTGGGAATTTCGGAATAATGACATGCATTTTGAAGGGTATGAGACCTATTATTTGCAGCCGGATGGCAGTTATCATATGAAAGGCGAGTATGTGACCTCCGATCAATTCCGCACGCAGATAGAGGCTCGTCTTTGGCTGCGTTCGAATGAGGCGCCGGCTGAGGACGAATCTGCAGATGGCGAGGAAGAATGAAGCGGTTTTTGCCTTTATTTCTGTTTGTGTCTTGTGCAGTGGGCGGCAGAGTGGTGACGATGGACGCCTTTTATGAGGTCGATCTTTGCACCACGGTGCCTCAAGTGGTTGCTTTGTTGGGCAAGCCCTATGCGATCTATAAGAAAGGGGATGGTTGCGTCGAGTATGAGTACATTGAGCGGATCAAAATTGGCGGACGGGATGCCGAAGAGCGCAGATACTACATCATGATACGCGACGGCGTTGTCATCTCCAAGAGGGTGAAGCAAAGCTCTCCACTTCCCTATGGTTTCGATAGCTACGATATGCAGACCACTCAGAAGGACGAGATCACCGAATAAAAAAAAGAGGGCTGCCCTGATGGGCAGCCCTCCCTAGAGAAGAGCAAAATATGTTTGCTTGGGTTAGAAGTCAAACTGGGCTCTGACTGTCAACCCTTGTAGAAACAGGTTGCCAGGTTGAGCGCCCACGCTATTTGCGACTTCATCAGCCAAGTATCTCATCATGTTCTGATCCCAGAAGATTTGGAAATCATAAGAGACGAGCAGGTCGAAGTGGTAATTGCGGCAATCGAAATAGCTTCCCCAGCCGAGACCGATGTTCATATCGTTGTTGAACCGGATCGCGTTGTAGTCGCTAAAGCTCGCAGTCACTGGGTGACCAAAGATGAGAGAATCATCAGATGCTTTCACCGATGTGTAGCGGGTATAGTTGATGCTGGCTGCCATGTCTCCTTCAACACGGAATCCCCAACCCAAGTGCCATTCGCCTCTGCAACCTGCACGAGGACCTACGGCCCAAGAATTAGAGTGGAAGTGATAGACGGCATCCGCATTTTGACCTGCCAACACAACGGGCATAGCGAGTCTTAGATTCTGACGAATCCAAGCAGCTCGTACGCCTGCAAATGGAGCCATGATCAAATGAGTCCCTTGATAGAAAGGACGTGTCGCAGCTACATCCAGCAAGTCCATGTTGCAGTGCCAGGTTGAAGAGATTTCAATTGGCGAATGGTTTGCGTGAGTGAGTGACCAGCCAGTGACTGTCCAAACGGCAGCAGAGGCTCCAGCAGGAGCAGCCGACGCTGTTTTAGAAGTGTGGGTTCTGGAACGGAACCATGTATACTCTGCATAAGCGCTCCAGTGGTCGTGGCCCAAGTCAACACCTAAGCCGACTTTAAAGCCGGGTTTCCATGCAGTTTCTTGCTCCAAAGTGTCGACGGGGATTGTCACACCGCCTGCAACGCCTGTTAAGAAGGTGGAGTTTGTATTAGACGTAGCTAAGTCCAATCCCCCTTCATAAGCTGTCCAATAGGTAAAGCTGGCATCGACCCAGAAATCCCATGGGCATGGGCTCAGCTCAATATTGGCTGGCTCATTGTAGGCTGCTGGAAGGCAGCAGTTGTTGTCAGGATATCCTCTTTCAAAACACACTGGTGGGCAGCAAGGCTTGCAGGGTTTTGGAGGACATGGTTTTGGGCATGCTGGCGGCGGCGTGCATGGTTTTGGACATGGCGCTGGCGGGCATGGTTTTGGACATTCCTTTGGAGGACAAGGTGGTGAGCAGCTGTCTGCGACCTCTTCTTGCGCATAGGCAAAATGAGCGCATACTATGCAGAGGCTCACTGTGATTAGTTTTGCTAAACGATTCATTTTCTACTTTCCTTTGGTAAAAAAAGGTTAAACGTAACTTGAATGTGTCAAAAGATCCATTTTAATTCCAGAAATTTTTTTTCTCCGAGGAGAATTTGCGCTGCAAATATTTTCCAATTTGCGATTGGATGTGTGTTTTTTTGACGCAAAATTTTGCGGTGGTCAGAAATCGATCTGTTTTTTTATCATGCTTGACTCGCATACGCAAACAACAAGAGGATTCATTTATGCCTACACGAATTACCGTCAATGACGCTGCAACACTGATTGCAGACCATTTGCTGCAAGGAGTCGCGCCCGAGAGACAAGCTGCGATTTTGCCAGCCACGAAATACAATGTATTGGTCAAAGCGTTTAACGTTTCCAGTATTTGTCTTTTAGCAGCTGCGGTCAGCGCGATTTTTTTAGCGTTTTCTGCTGCGTGTGTATTTTTAGCGGTGGGAGTCTTGCTGCGATGGGCAACAGAAAAAGAACTCGGACGATATGCGATCCAGCCCGACGCCAGTGCGGGCGATGCCGGTTCGCGCGATGCGGGTATGATGCCGTCCAGTGTGATGCGTATCGTGCAGACGTTTTTGCCTACAGTATTTCCAGAAGCACGCCGTGAAGTGGCATCGTGCATTCAACGCCATGTTGGCATTGAGCCAAGAGAGGGGTGGGAGGCTGATGAGGTGGTTTTATTCGATTACGTTGTTTGGAAAAACAGCGTAGATATTCCGCCAGAAAATCGAGAGGGGGCGATACGGAGAGAATTTCGCCTTGACACTCAGCTGGACTAACAACCGCCAGGTCTTGGGGCTTGGAAGGCCCCGAGACCTGGTGTATGTGTGTGTAAGTGGAATGCCGATTGCGCGTTAAGCTTTAATCTTAATATCGACGCCGGCGGCGACGGGTAGGACTTTTAGCTTATCGATCGTGTCAAGAGTTGGGTCGAGGAGATCGAGAACGCGAATGTGAGTTCGCATTTCAAACTGTTCTCGCGATTTCCTGTCGACGTGAGGCGAGCGCAAAACGGTATAAATTTCCCGTTTTGTTGGCAGGGGAATGGGGCCCACAACGCGTGCGCCGGTCCTTTTCGCTGTTTCGACAATGTCTTGAACGGAGCGGTCGAGCGTCCTTTGATCGAACGCTTTGAGCCGAATCCGTATTTTTTTTCTGGGTGATTTTGCCATATTCTCTACTTCTTACAAATTTCTTCTTGAATTTTCGTTGGGACCCGCTCAAAGTGGCTAGGTTCCATCGTATAGGTCGCTCTTCCTGAGCTCATCGAGCGCAGCTGTGTGGAATAACCGAACATTTCGCTTAAAGGAACTTCAGAGGTGACCTCTACGGCTCCTTTGAGAGATTCTTGGCCGAGGATTTTGCCGCGGCGTCTGTTCAGGTCTCCGATTACATCGCCGATATTGGTTTCGGGTGTTTCGACCACGACCTTCATAATCGGTTCGAGCAGGACCGGTTTTCCTTTGCGGGCCGCGTCTTTCAGGGCCATCGAAGCGCAGATCTTAAAGGCCATTTCATTGGAGTCCACTTCGTGGTACGATCCGTATGTGATGGCGATCTTCATATCGATCAGCGGATATCCGGCAAGGACGCCTGTTTGCAAGCCCTCTTCAATTCCTTTGATACAAGCTGGGATGTATTCTTTAGGAATGACGCCGCCCACAATCTTGTTGACGATCTCATTGCCTTTACCCACTTCATTCGGCTCAATTTCGAGACAAACGTGCGCGTACTGTCCTCGTCCACCCGATTGTTTGATGTATTTGGTTTCAGTATTGGCTGGGGTGGTGATGGTTTCTTTGTAAGAAACCTCTGGTTTGCCCACATTGGCTTCTACCGAAAACTCGCGGAACATCCGGTCTCTCAAAATATCGAGGTGGAGCTCTCCCATGCCCATGATGATGGTTTGACCTGTCTCTTCATTGGTCATCACGCGGAACGTGGGATCCTCTTCAGAAAGGGCGCCTAGCGCTTTGGCTAACTTCTCGCGATCCGCTTTTGATTTTGGCTCAATGGCCATCGAAATCACCGGATCTGGGAAGTTCATCTTTTCCAACACGAGCGGCTTATCAGGTGAACACAGGGTGTCTCCTGTTGTGGTGTATTTTAAGCCGATGCAAGCTGCGATGTCGCCTGTGAAGAACTCGTCGCGGTCTTTGCGTTGGTTAGCGTGCATCTCAAGCAGGCGAGAGACTCTTTCATCTTTATCTTTTGTGGTGTTGAGCAGGGAGCTTCCCTTGGCCAACTTGCCGCTATAGATCCGGATAAAGGTCAATTTGCCCACATAAGGGTCGGTCATGATTTTGAACGCGAGCGCTGAAAGCGGGCTATCATCAGACGGTGGGATTTCCATGGTTTCTTCTGAGTGCAGTTTATGTCCGCGGATCAGTCCTCGGTCAATGGGAGATGGCATCCATCGGACAACGGCATCCAAAATTTGCTGGACTCCTTTATTTTTAAAGGCGGTGCCGCACAGAACGGGGTTCATTTTATTGGTGATGACCCCTTTGCGGATGGCGGCGTGGATCTCCTCTTCGGGGATCGTGTCTGGGCTATCGAGCACTTTCATCATGAATTCTTCGTTGTTCTCGTCCAGGGTGGCGAGCTCTTCGAGGAGTTCATAGCGCATTTTTTTGCACTGTTCGAGAAGGTCGGCAGGGATCGGTTCGACATCGTATTTGGCTCCCATTGTCTCGTCATGAAAGAGGTAGGCTTTCATGGCGACGAGGTCGACCATTCCTTTGAAACCCGATTCTGCGCCGATGGGGCAGTGGACGGGGATGGCGTTGGCATGGAGTTTTTCGCGCATGGTTTTCACTGCGTTGAAAAAGTCTGCGCCCACGCGGTCCATCTTGTTGATGAAGGCGATCCTGGGAACGCCGTACCGTTCGGCTTGGCGCCATACCGTTTCGGATTGAGGCTGCACGCCTGCGACTGCGTCGAAGACGGCGACCGCGCCATCGAGAACCCTGAGCGAGCGTTCCACTTCAATGGTGAAGTCTACGTGGCCTGGGGTGTCGATGATGTTGATCTTGCAGTTTTTCCAGTAAACGGTGGTGGCCGCGGAGGTGATTGTGATGCCCCGCTCCCTTTCTTGCTCCATGAAGTCCATGGTGGCAGCGCCCTCGTGCACTTCGCCGATACGGTGAAGTCTGCCCGAGTAGAACAAAATGCGTTCTGTGGTCGTCGTTTTACCCGCATCGATGTGGGCCATAATCCCAATGTTGCGGACATTTTCTAATTGATCTGTTTCTGCTCGTTCGCCCATTTTTTAATCCTTACCATTTATAATGAGCGAAGGCCTTATTCGCTTCGGCCATTCGGTGGGTGTCATCTTTTTTCTTGATGGTCGCGCCTTGATTGTTGTAGCAATCGATGAGTTCGCTGGAGAGCGCCTCTTCCATGGATCTGCCCGGCTTAGAGCGGGAGTTCACGATGATCCATTGCATGGCCATAGCGGTACGGCGGTCAGCAGGGATTTCGATGGGAACCTGATAGTTCGCGCCGCCAATCCTGCGGGTTTTGACTTCCAAGGAGGGTTTTGCATTTTCTAGCGCTTGCTCGAATGCCTCGAGCGGGTTATCGGTTTTGACTTTTTGTGCAAACTGCTCGAGCGCGTGATAGACGATTTTCCTTGCGACCGCTTTTTTGCCGCCGATCATCAATTTATTGATGAATTTGGCAAGCGTAAGGCTTTGGTAAATCGGATCGGGATCGATCTGGCGCCGGGTTGCTCTGCGTCTTCTAGACATAGGTTTTTTTCCTCTTTTTTTCACCCTGCGGGGACACGGCCCCGCTTGCGCCCTGGTTCATTCAAGCTGTTGGCTTGCTCAAACCGGGGGCTAGGATAAAGAAATCTTTATCCTGGTATTACTTAGGTTTTTTCGCGCCATATTTAGATCGCGATTTTTTTCTATCTTTGACCGCTGCGCAGTCGAGTGCGCCTCGGACGATGTGATAGCGAACGCCGGGAAGGTCTTTGACCCTACCGCCGCGGACCAGGACGATACTGTGTTCCTGGAGGTTATGCCCTTCGCCTGGGATGTATGCGATGATCTCCTGGCCATTGGACAAGCGGACCCAAGCGACCTTCCTCAAGGCTGAGTTGGGTTTTTTGGGGGTCTTGGTTTTGACCTGGAGGCATACGCCGCGGCGTTGCGGGCATTGCATCAGGGCTGGGGACTTGCGGCGTTTAGCCTTGTCGGTCCGCCCTGTTTTTACGAGTTGGTTTACTGTCGGCATGAAGCCAATCTCCATTAATAATCAATGATAGAGTCGAAGTATAGGGGGGAGGGGTTTTAAAATAAAGGAAAAACCCTACGCTCTAAAAACAGAGCGGGGTTGGTCGTAATTATACTAATCGCAACGGTGGATAGTTTAGTAGTATATGATAAATTTAATCTTTAATTTGAATAATTAATAAGTAGCATATATTATTGAATTTGGGAGGCCTGGGGGAACAAGGCGAAGCTTACGACGCTAAGTTTGGATGAGTTTTCGGGTCCTTAAATTCCTCTACCTCCCATTTTTTTTTGAATGCAGAACTGGGGTTTTTTGTGCGGAAGGCGACGATTTACATACTGTTTTGCATCCTTTGGCTGGTGAATCCGGCGTCGGCAGCGATTCAGTCCTTAAAGCTTGAAGACATTCCTCGTGTGATGGAGCGATTTTTCATGTTCCATATTGAGAACAAGGAGTGGAGTCCGACGATTGTGCGTCGGTCGATGAAGTTGTATATAGAGAATTTTGATCCTGAGCATTCTTATCTTTTAGACAGCGAGGTATCTCCTTATTTAGAGATGAGTGATAAGAGGGCGAGGGAGATTATGGTTAATTTGCAGAACCATGACTATCGGGATTTTTTGGTATTAAATGGGTTAATTCAGGAGTCGATTGTTCGGGCGCAGGCGATACGTGCTTATTTGAGGAAGGAGCTTGTGCAAGGGGGGTTGGATGCGGATTCTGCGAATTTTACATTACAGAGCGGGTATTCTGGGTCGGATCAAGAGTTGATGGAGCGGCAGAAGAATCGGATGGTGCGGTTCTATCAGTATCATAAGGCGCGCACGCAGCTTGACACGCAGGAGCGCAAGGCGAAGGTGTACGAGCTTTTTGAGAAGAAGGTGCAGAGGGGGGAGAACAACTATCTCTTTTTGCTGGGCGAGGGCAATCCGATGAATCGGGAGCGGATAGAGAATTTATTGACGCAGCGTATTTTGAAGGCTTTTGCGAAGAGTTTGGATACTCACTCGAGTTTTTTCAGTCCGGAAGAGGCGTTTGAGATGCGGATGAGTTTAGAGAAGCAGTTTGAAGGGGTTGGGGTGGTTCTTTCGGAGAGCATTGATGGGGTGATGATAGCGGAGTTGATTAAGGGGAGTCCTGCTGAGCAGTCGGGTCAGATCAAGGTGAATGATGTATTGGTTGAGGTGGATGGGGTATCTACTGCTGGGACGTCGTTTGAGCAAGTGCTTGAGATGTTGAAGAAGAAGGACAAGAGCGAGATTATTTTAGGGTTTATGCGGGTTGATGGGAAAAGGCCGCAAATATTCCGTGTGCCTCTTTTGAAGCGTGCGATTGTGATGAATGAAGAGCGGATGCAAGTGGGTTATGAGCGGGTTGAGGGGGGGATTATTGGGAAAATCACTTTGCACTCGTTCTATGAAGGGGCGGAGGGGATCAGCAGTGAAAAGGACATTAAGGAAGCGATTCGTTCTTTCCGTGAGAAGGGGGAGCTGATTGGTCTTGTGCTCGATTTGCGGGAAAATTCGGGTGGTTTTTTAAGTCAGGCTGTCAAGGTGGCGGGGCTTTTTATTTCCAATGGCGTAGTGGTGGTGTCTAAGTATGGCAAGGGGGAAGTCCATTATCTACGCAATATCGTATCCAAAGCTTATTATAATGGTCCGCTCGTGGTCCTCACCTCCAAGATGTCGGCTTCTGCCTCTGAGATTGTGGCGCAAGCGTTGCAAGATTTTGGGGTGGCTCTGATTGTGGGGGATCAGCGCACCTTTGGGAAGGGTTCTATCCAATATCAGACGGTGACCGATGCGAATGCCGATGTGTTTTTCAAGGTGACGGTGGGCAGGTATTATACGGCTTCTGGCAAGAGCACGCAAATTGAGGGTGTGATTGCCGACATCGTGGTGCCGACGCAATATACGGCCTATCATATTGGGGAGAGGTATCTTGAGTATCCGCTGTCTCAAGACCAGACGGCTCCTGTGTTTGTGGATCCGCTCAGCGATCTTGACGAGAAGACGCGCAAGCTGTTCCAAATGCGTTACTTGCCGACGAGTCAAAGGATTGTGACCTTTTGGAAGAACATGTTGCCGGCATTGCAGAAGCAGAGCGCCTATCGGATTGCGAATGATCCGGCGTTTCAGGTTTTCAATAAAAAAGTGGATGCGGCGCGCTCTCGCGCGGATGCGCTTCCTCCGAATACCGTGGATGAGCAGCTCATGGGGAAAGACGATATTCAGATGAAAGAGGCGGTCAATATTGTCAAAGACATGATCCAGATGGAAGCCCAGTCCAACATGCCCCGCACGGGTAGCGATTAAGTCGAAAAATTCCTATACAGCGCAAAAGGATTGATTCAAAAGTTCTTACCAGCTATGCTTTAAGGTTTTTATGGCCAGATAGCTCAGATGGTAGAGCAGAGGACTGAAAATCCTTGTGTCGCTGGTTCGATTCCAGTTCTGGCCAATTTTGGCACAAAATTGGCCGGAAAAAAGGCCAAAGTATTGGCCTTTTTATGGAATCGAATCGAGGGCGGGGTCGCCCCCGACCGAGATCGCCAGGCCGGCAGCAAGCGCGACGCGCTGCGAGAGGGCTTCCAGTTCTGGCCACCATTTCTCTTGCCGGAGAATAACGGAAATCCAACGGAGTTGGGTTTTCTTGCCTTTAATCACCCAAACGGGGGTCCTCAAAATAGTTTTGAATGATCCATTTGGAGTGTCGGTTCCTTTAAATTTTCCGGAATTACTTGGTATTAAAATAAATCAAAAGTCAGCCAGTGAGTTCTTTGGGCGTGATCGACTGGGATTTACTGGAAGACCTCTCTTCCAATTGCAATAACTCTGTTGCATTAAGGGATGAGGGGGCCCCATATCATTTCTTGTATTTGTCTTTTGTATTCTCGGATCAGTGCGTTGTCGTTTTTTGAATACTCGAATAAATGAGATCCTTGGATTGGCACATCAAGCGCTCTGATAGGAGTATCGCTAAGAAATGGATCTGTTGTGAATCTAGTTCCACTGTTCCAGAAAGCGCTGATTTTCTGCCATGCGTGATTCGACTGAATGTTGCCGCGCTCATCACATTCTTTTGATAAGGGGTATAGATTCGCGATTGATTCTAAGTCCATGATTTCAAAAGACTGTCTTAGCCAATCCCCAAGATAAGATTTCCAGATTTTCTTGGTGTCGTACTTTACTAGGAGTTGTATAGCTTCTAAATCCACTCGGTTGTATCCCAGTTTATGTACCTCGACTCCGCATGGGGTAGTCGTTCTCATTACAATTGGTTTTAACCAAACGGGATATTCTCCCTGCCTGTAGTGCTTTCTGAAGTCATAGCCAGGATGTTCTAATCCAGGGATGGCAAATAATTTTTCGGCCAATACCAAGTCATTTTTTTGAAAGGCGAGTTCTATGGGATTGGTTTTTTTAGATACGGAGTCCGCGAAGTGAGCTAGGATTTTTTCGCAAGACTCGAGGTCGTCTTGAAACATTCTGTGAATGCGTTCCTCGATTGCTGATCTGGCTTCTTGTGGTAGATGGACACTAAAATTTACGCTGTGCATCGCATCGATTTTTGAACTCATGAAGTCTCCTGTTTGTCTGATGAATATATCCGCGCAATTATTATAATTCAATGTAAACATATTTGTTTTGTTTCGTGTTTATTTTTGTGTGTGTTATTGTGTATTTTGTTTAAATTTTAAAGGAGATTGTATGACTGCTGTAGAAATGCTTTCAAAGTCACAACGAGTTGAACAACCTGGAGTGCAGAGCGATTTAGAAGGCGTATACGCACAATATGCGCATTGCGATCAGGTGTTGCCGGACGGACGACTTGCAAAGTATATGCCGATTCACGTGAAGGTTGCTCTTGCAGGAGATAAGGATTCTTTGCGCGTGTTGCATAAGTACGGAATAGACTTCAATCAAAAATACAATGGGCAGTCTGCTCTCTACTTGATCACTCATGAGAATGTACAGCCTGGTGTTGATGCGACAGAGGTTGTGGAGTTCTTGATGGATCATGGAGCGCGATTTGAGTCGTTGATTTCGGCTCTCAGCTTCCTTTCTGATTTTGGCAACCAGTCTTTGTCCTCCATGGAACGTGCGATTATGTTGGAAAAAGATAGAAGGCAGCTCAATGATGCGTTACAAGCAGTTATGAACGACCACATCCTGCCTCTTCACGATCAGCCGGAACTTAGAGCGAAAGTTACAACTCTTCTGCTTCAATACGGAGCCAAGCTACATAGCTAATTTTTTCCTACGGCCCCCCTTGCTTGCACAACCAACAGGTAACGGGGCATGTTAAACATTCCTCAGAGGTTTTATGATCAGAATTTTTCTATTCTCTTTGATTTGCGTTACGTTTGTCTCCTGTGCATTGGTGGATTCTTCCTTCCGTTCTGAGATTGTGTTCACTAAAGAGCCGAAAAATGAGTACACTGAGGTCGAATTTCTTACCCGACAACCTTCTCGCGTTGCATTGCGCATCGGGTCGATTTCATCCAGTGGCAATGGGTACGCAGATTTTGATGATCTCGTTATAGATGCTAAAAAGAAAGCTGCTCGCATAGGAGGGGACTTCATCATTCAAGAGGACGCAGGTATAGATAAGAGCACTGTGTGGATTCCAGGGTCATCCACTTACGATTCCAGCGCCAATGTGTCCTGGGGCTCAAGCCACGGATACGGCAGTAGCACAGCGAAAGGACGTTCCACTGGACCTAGCATGATCAATATAGCAAAACCATGGAGCGTGTTTTCCGTTTGGGTGTATGCTTCAGCGCAAACGGGCCTTCGTCTGAATGAGCACAATGGCATCGAAAGCTTTCATTTGAACAGCGATGCACCGCGAGCCGGAATCAAAGTAGGCGACCAAGTCATCGGGATTGATGGGCTCGACGTCGCAGATGAGAGGGTCATTCATCACTTAATGAGCGTACGCCCGGGCGACAAGATGAACATCACGTTTTTGAGAGATTCACAACGCATTGAATGTCAGATTACTGCGCTACCAAATTGACAAACAATGGCTTGCCACGACCTTGCTCTCAGCTGAGAAAAAGATCCGAAGGATCAAAGGCTATCTGGCGATAGCAGAAACGAGAAAAAATGTTGTACAGACTAAAGAGATGGGTGATATAGTAGCCGCCTAACCCACGGTTGGGGCTACAGGCGTTTCAACTAAAAATGGGACAATCTCCTTTAATGGTTTGGGGAGGGTCAAAAATGATCTATTTCTTTATCGTTCTCCAATCGCTTCTATTTCTCTGCATGGCTTTTCATGACTGGATAAACATTCCACCACTTACAGATCTCCCTGCATTGAGAAAAGCTCATTCACTTCGACTCCGTTTACTTGGATCCTGCATCAATGGGGGTCTTGTATTGATTCCTCTCATTGTCACCTTGTTCTACATATCCTCACCAATGCCTCTCTGGGCTCGATTGCTGCTTACGGGGATTTATGGATTTCTCACAATGGGAACTATTACCGCTTGGTGGATCCCGTATTTTGGAGGGGGATATTGGGTGCGGGGAAATAAAGCTGGATTTGAAGAATATCGTAACACTCATTCCTTTCTACCAGCAAGAGGTAGCAATGTCGTTCCAAACACTCTTCATGTCATTTTGCATCTTCAAATTTGGGGCTGCTTTGGCTTGTCACTTTACTGGTTGTTTTCTGGAGGATGAGCCCATGACAAATAGTCCTGTGCAGATTATCTACTTGAATGGACCATCCAGCAGCGGCAAAACAACATGAGCAAAAGGATTGCAACACGCATTCGATGAGCTATTTGAGGTGGACCCAAGTCAATAGATGGTGGCGATCTTAGAGGTCTGAAGATCCTTGATCGCCAGGCCGGCAGCAAGCGCGCAGCGCTGCGAGAGGGCTTCCAGTTCTGGCCAATTTTGGCACAAAGTCCGTAGTAGAACGATTGGCGAAGGCTTAAAAAATCGGTTCCCCTCAAACAAAGGATTCTCTTCTCGTAACCTATGAAGGATGAAGGGGCTCTATCTGTCCTATTGCGAAGAAGAAAAATTGACAGCACTGCTGACAGAAATTTCCTGAGTTGATTCGTTTAGCTCTCGGCGGCTTCGAATACTGCGGCGGCGATCTGTAAATCCTGAATAGCAATTCCTGTCAGATCGGCTACTGTGATTTCAGATTCGGAAATTCTTTGCATCTTGGGATCTTGGATCACATGCCCAAGCTCGATCAATTGTCCCTCCTGGATCAGCCCTCCTTTCACAGCATATGAAGAATCTCCCAAAAGCACACACTGATTGCGGCTATCGACGACTACTTTATCGGCTTTGGCAAAGATTTGAGGATCAAGCTCTTGCTTGCCAATATCATCGGCGCCCATTGCGGTGATATGCGTTCCAGGCCGAATTTGATGAGCCAAAAGGAGGGGATGGGAGGAAGATGTTGTTGTGACGATCAAATTACACTCCGCAGCGAGTTGATCGACGTTAGGGGCTATACGGCAATCCCACTCACTCAAATCAGGATGAGAGGCTAGTTTTTCTGCTTTGGATCTGTCGCGGCCCCAGATCAGGACTTTTCGGCATTTCGTCGCAAATGAAAGGAGTTTGAGTTGATAAAATGCCTGAGCCCCTGTCCCAATGATCCCAATGCAAGAGACATTTTTAGGAGCTAAATATTTGGCTGCAATGCATCCAGCTGCAGCAGTACGTATGTCAGTCAAATAACCTTGATCTTGAAGCAGACACAGAGGTGCGCCTGTCTTTTTATCAAAGAGGAGCATCAGTCCGTTTCCTGAAGGCAGATTATGTTTAGGATTGTGATAAAATCCTGAGGCAATTTTCACGACATAGTATTTGCCCCTTTTCATATAGCCGTATTTGATATGACAGTCGCCTGGAGGGTGTTCGAAATGCAGAGAGCCAACAGGAGGGACTACGGTTTCTCCCTGGCTATAAGCAATGAATCCCTGTTCAACAGCTTCCAAGGTGTCGGGTATCGAAAGCAGCTGCTCAATTTGTTGTCGGGTGAGGATTTTCATGACTCAGAACCTACAAGAAATTTAGTGGCTTGGTTTACGAGATGCTGCATAGTGGTGTCCTTGGGCTTGGAGATAGGTTTCAAAACGTTGTAAAATTTCAGGCATATTTTTTTTGCCAAAGCCGATGCGAAAAAAGTTGCCTGGAAGATCAAATACAGAACCGGGCATGATCAATACTCCTTCAGAGCGAACCAAATCTTGAGTAAAATCTTCGACGGATACAGGCAATAAAAGTTTCAAAATAGCCATTGTGCCACTCTGAGGACGTATCCAAGATACATACTCTTGGTTCCTCTTTATAAATGCCTCCAAGATGTGTAAATTCTTCAGAAGAATGTCTCGATTGCGTTGAAGCACTTTTTCCTTAGCTCGAAGGGCCATGATAGCTAAAATTTCGCTGGGAGCGCTATTGCAGATTGAAGTGTATAGCTTATAGGAGCCTGCCTCGTGTAAGAAGGCATCATCCTGTGTAGCAAGCCAGCCGATGCGAAGGCCCGCAAAGCCAAACGATTTTGTCATCACATTCAGAGCAATCCCTTTTTCATAGGCATCGGCAATCGATGGCATACGCAAGGTTTCGTCTATTTCTAAATATCGATACACTTCATCGCAGAAAATATAAGTCCCATGCTTTCTTGCCAAAGAGATCAAGCCTTCCAGTACTTTTTTTTCTAAGAGGGTTCCTGTTGGATTGTGAGGATAGTTAAGAATGAGCAGCTTGGTGTTTGATCGAAAGGCTTTTCGAACCTCTTCCAAATCCAACTTCCAGTGGTTCTCTGGTTTCAACTGGACCTTGGTGATGGTGGCTCCAAATGCTTCCGGAAGACTAGTCAATGACTGATAACAGGGATCAATCGTAATGACATGATCGCCAGGTTCCACTAAAACCCTCATAGTGCAGTAAATGCCTTCTTCAGCCCCTGCAAAGGTAAAAATTTGTTCCGAGTTTAAGGAATCGTAGAGATTGGCAATCTCCTTTCGAAGTAAGGGATGTCCTGGGGCTTCGGTATATCCAAACGCGAGAGATTTCCAAAGCTTCAAAGAATCAGAATCAGCCAAGGAAAGCAGCTCCTCTAAGCTCCAAGTTTCGGCATCTGAGCAACACAGCAAATAGGGAGATGTGAATTCGTATTTTCTCCAGAATTCTTCTAGTTTAAAAGCGGGGATTTTCATGGTTTTTCCTTTAAATAATTATATACAGTGGCTCGAGAAATCTGTAGGACGTCTGCGACATAGGAAGCTGCATTTTTTGTCTCAAAGGCGCCTTCTTTCTTCAGCTCAAACAAAAGCTTTTGTTTTTCCACTCGATCAAGAGCTTCTAGGCATAAGCCATGGTTTTTGAGATAAGTAGACACATAGACGTTAATTTTTTCTCTCCAATCATTTTTGAAAAGAAAATCGGGCTGTTCGACCTTGGACTCGATTAACCCACGGATTAAATCGTGCATTTGTTCCCACTTGGAAATATCCAGATTGATGCACAGTAGCCCGATCGGCTTACCCGCTTTGTTTTTTAATACAGCCGAGACGGATTTCATTCTTCTTCCATCCCAGTTGATCTTAAAATACGGGGGAAACACGTCCTGGGAGTCTGAGAGTTGTTCGTTCTCATCGAGAAGTGATTCATCTCCAATTTTTCGCTTGGATAGGTTATTGAAAATAGCTCCTATGCATTTTGTCTTGAAATTATGAATGACCACCTCAGCATGAGGGAAAAGAAGCAAGCTGACGGCTTCAGCGATAGGTTTATACAGATTGAGTTCGGAGGTTATAGAGTCTTTTTTCATATAATGGACATTATAGTCTATTTTGGACTTATTTGTCTATATATTTGGAAAAATGGGTGTTTTCTGAAATGTTTTCGACATCCTAACTGACTGGCATCAATGGTGTTACGGCTCCTTATGGGACATATTTACCGCCCTGGTTAATACACATCCGTTCGCAGCCTCTTAAGCGTTGTACAGGCGCTTGAAACAATTTAAATTTTTTGTGTATAGTAGATGAGAAATCGAGGTTTGCCATTCCGAAGCTTTGCATTGTTTGTCTGCTTTTTGCAGTGAGCTTCTTCGGGACTGAGTACACTTGGAATGGCGGCTCGAATGGGTGGGCTATCGACGGCAGTTGGACTCCCACATCCGGATATCCCAATGGCCCTAACGATACGGCTTCCTTTCCCAATTATGAAGCTATCACTCCGATGGTTCTGATCGGGGCAAGTAATGTCAGCGTGGGGACGATCCTTTTTTCCAATACTTCGGGAAATGATTATACGATTTCATCAATGGGAGGAGGGGATCTTCTCCTCTATAGCGAAATTGCAATGACACAGGCGAATGAACATCCTTCTTTTAGCTGCACCGTCAATCTGGCAGGGAATGTACTTGTCTCTACCTCTAGTGGAACTTTGCTTACCTTCAATCAGCCTATAACAGGAAGTTCTGGGTTGACTTTGAGCGGGGATTCCTCTGCGGTTCTCCTATTGGAAGAGGCTTGTTCTTATACAGGAACAACGACGATCGATAGTGGTACGTACAAGGGGGCTGGTAGTTCGAGCCTTTTCCCCGCCAGTTCAGCGTTCGTCCTGGCTGATAATTCGTCGGCTGTTCTCAATTTGAATGGGGGAAACCAGACCATCGCGAGTTTGTCGGGAGGAGGCTCTGTCATTTTGGATGGCGGCACATTGACTGTGGGCGATTCCACTTCTACCACTTTCTCTGGCACAATCACGGATGGAGGAACGACAAACGGGGGGCTTGTTAAACAGGGCAGCGGGAGTTTGTCTTTAACCGGAACAAGCAATACCTATACGGGGGAAACAAGACTCAATGCCGGCACTCTTGCCATTTCGGGTGGGGGCAGTTTGGGGGCGAACACGATTGATTTGAGTGGAGGCACTCTTTCTGTGGTGGGGAATTCGAACTTGACTCAGAGCGGTTTTGTAGGAGCAGACACAATCATTACGACAGCATCGGGCGCTACACTGGATTGGACGGGAACGATCACTGTGAGTTTGGGGGGTCCCTATACGATCACTTTAGAGGGAGAGGGGACCAATTCGCTGTCGTCGCTTTCAACGGGGATGGGTGGGACGCTGACGATAGCAGGAAATATCGGAGGAACGGCGGGCTTAACAACTACCGGCGGGGGCACTATCAAATTATCGGGAACCAATAGCTATAGCGGAGGGACGACAGTTTTGGGAGGGACGTTGCAACTCATTTCCGGAGGGAGTCTGCCAACCGGGGGCGCTGTTCAGGTGAATGGAATTCTAGACCTCTCCAGCGGTCCTTCCTCTCAAACGATCGGGAACTTGAGCGGCACTGGCACGTCGCTTGTGATCAGCGGGGTCGCCTTGACGGTGAATAGTTCGAGCAGTAGCTCGTTTTCAGGAGCGATTTCGGGGAGCGGCGGCAGTTTGAGCAAGCAGGGAGGCGGGACGCTATCTCTTTCCGGGACCAATACCTATTCTGGAGGCACCACGATCGCAGAGGGGACTTTGGCTCTTACCGGAGGCGGGTCGCTGGAGAGTGGAAGCAATGTAGTCAATGAGGGGACGTTGGATCTTTCCGCAGGGTTTGGAAATCAGACTTTGGGAGATTTGTCGGGAAACGGCAATTTTATTTTAGGCAACACCGAATTGACCTTCGGCACTTCCACTGCGAGCGAGACGCTCCCAGGCGTTTTTAGTGGCACAGGGATACTTAGGAAGCAAGGCTCGGGAACTGTGATTCTCGGTGGGACGAGCACAGGATCGTTTTCTACTTATGTCACCGGCGGGACGCTCAGTGTAAATGGACAGCTTCCTGGAACGGTTACGGTAGACAGCGGCGCTATTTTGAAGGGGACCGGAACAGTCCTTGGACAGTTAATGGTGAATATGGGCGGCATTGTGGCGCCTGGCAACTCGATTGGGACGCTGACGGTTGCATCTGCGATCTTTTATCCAAGCTCTGTTTTTCAAGTGGAGATCAATTCGAGCAGCTCTTCTTTTCTCGATGTGCTGGGAGCGCTCAATTTGGGAGAGGGAATGGGAAATCCTTACCTTCAAGTGGCGCTCGATCCGGGCGATTACCCACATAGCAATACCTATGAGATTTTGAGCGCAGAGACGATCAGCGGCTCTTTTAGCTCTCCGCTTCTTGGCGTTCCCGCAGGATTTAATTTCACTTTGAGCCAGTTAGGCGATGTTTTTACCCTTTCCTACTATCTTTCTTCCATTCCCACTACAGGTTTGTCGGGCAATCAGTCTCGCATTGTGAATTATCTCAATCAATATGGAACGAGCTCCTCTGTTTTACTCCTCTACCAACTCACAGAGAATGCATTGCAGAAGGCTATCAATAGCATATCGCCTGCGAGAAATGCTTTTGGCAATTACATCGCAGCGCAAACCGCCTTTTCCTTGAGCGAGCTCTTAAGCGTCTATCTCGACAACTGTCGCTTTAGAGCGAGGCCCACGGGTGGCTCACCGCTTGTGGCCGACGCTTCAGACGACATCGCCTTTTTGATGCAGCGCAAAAAGCCCTGTATCAAGGTCCAAGCGCCTGCTCAGTGCCCTTGCTGCTCTGTCTGGGTCTCTGGCTTTGGGGAGTTGGCATATACCGGGGCGTCCTCGCAGAATCCCTCGTTTCATTTTAACTCAGGCGGAGCGCTGCTCGGATTTGACTATCGCGGCCAAGAAGAGAATTTGGTTGGAGGTTCTTTGGGCTACGCCCATTCCCATTTTTATGATGCGGGCGCTGTTGGCAAGGGACAGATCAATTATTTTTTTCTTGCGGTCTATGGAAATGGGAGCATCGGCGATTTCTATCTCTCTCCCGCTGTTTGGGGCATTTCGAGCACCACTCACAACGACAGATGGATCTCCTTTCCTGGATTTTCGGCAACGGCGTGCGCAGATATCCCCACGTGGCAGCTAGTTCCTCATTTGGAAATGGGCTACGAAATTGATTTGTGCGCACTCGAACTCATCCCCTTTGCTGCGGTCGATTGGGCGATTTCTTGGCAAAAAAGCTATACGGAAAACGGGGCTGCGCCTTTTAATGCCCATCAAAAAGCCTGCCGCAGTTCAGTGATCCGAGCTGAAGCGGGATTGAAATTTTACGAGAGATGGGACTGTGATTGGGGCGCTTTTCTACTCAGGGAAAAGGGTTCCTATGTATTTGAAGAACCTTTTGATACCGGTAAGGTCATAGCTGCCTTTGCTGGGACGCCAGGATCGTTTACCGTGACGGCGGTCGATCAAACGCTGAATTTAGGGGTTCTTGGCCTCGATTTTCAGTTTCTCATCGGGCGCGAGCTGCCTATCTCGATCGATTTGTCCTATGAAGGGGAGTTTGGCGCCCACTATTGGTCAAATGAGCTCACTTTCGCTATCGGCAAGGAATATTAGAGCGTCTTAAAAATACCGGAAAATGGCCGTTTATGGTAGAATTCTTTCTTTTTCTGATAGGAGTTTGCTATGATACCTGTTATATCGGCTGTCCTGAAAGCGTCGGTTTTAGTTGTCCCACCTCTGCTTGCTGAAACTCCTTCTGCAGCAGTAGAGCAGCTACAACCCGTTACTTCTTCTGCGGTAAAGGGACGTGACTGGGTGCGTCTTTGTATCAATCAATATCCGGAAATCCTTTGGCTAGCGGATGAAAATGTACGTAAAACAGAGGAAGGAAGGGCCAGTCTGCAAGGCACTTATTCTGAGCAGTTATTTGAAAAGCAATTCATTGAGTTCGATCGTACAATCATGACGCTGCACTGTCTTAGGCTTATCCTTGATGGAACCGAGGAAGCGTATCAAGCTTTTATTCAAGCGCAGCTTAAAGATGCCAAACTTTCTAAAACAAGCTTCAATGAACTACACGCACAAGGAGCCTCTTTGCTGCAATCAGTGCCTTCGATGTCTGAGTCGGAAGTGAGGCAAGCCATGGAGGCGGCTCTTGTTTTGGGAGACATAGGCAAAAGTGAAAAAGCGAGAGAAATATTTAAGCTCTATGGTGCAAAAGCTCCGGATCACGATGATTTTCATGAAGAAGCGATGCGCATTCTTCAAGAGCATCCCAAGCTCTGTCCTACATTTGAAAGACTTTCTGTAGCAGGGAAACAACTCCTGAGTCAGACAGCTAATTTGGCTCATTATGGACATATCACTCACATTGAGGGGGGTCCGAGCATGTTCTCGAAGTTAAAACAGAGCGATCTGCCAAGTAGGTCTCCAGTTTCTTTGGCATTTGATTTTTTTGTCCATACTTGTGATGTAGCGGGGGCTTTAGGTCATGTAAATAATCAATCCTCTGTAGTCTATACAGAGTTGACCCACCTTGCAATGCAGGGAGTCCTTGCATCTTGTCAGGTTCTTGCCGAGCCTGACAAGACGGAAATCGACGCATATAACGCATATCTCGCCATTAGAGCAGACTGGCTTGGTTTAACGGCCGATGATCGCATAGATCGTGTACTCACAAGAATAGGGGCGATGTTACGATTGTTTACCCCACAAGAAGGTGCTGTGTTGAGGGAAGCGGTTTCAAAACTATCACCTGAGGCCCAAGCTCAAATGATTGAGCAATTGGATGTTCGAGAGGGTGAAGAATTAGCGCGAACGCCTACATACATGCCTGCTGTGCTGGTCAATTTGGCAAGTAATCCTAGCTTGGGCTCTTCAAAAGACGACAGAATTTCACAAGCGATTATCCTAGGACTTCCCTTTATTGCACGAGTGCTGGAAGAGCACAAGCAGTACTTAGCTTCGTCAAAAGCTGATCCTGCTATTCCTCTCAATTTTAATAAAGCTGCAGGAGTTGCAAAGACGAATCCTTTGGCTTTGAAGGGAGAATATACAATTGATGCTGAAGGAAACGTGTGCGTTATACCCTCTGAGGCGAAAATTGGCCAAAATAATCCCTAAAAATGACGAACCCTTACTTTGTAGACACCCTCTCAACGACAGTCTCTGAGGAAGGCGCTCAAATACATTGGTTTGAAGAATGAATCTCATGAACTACCTTGCAATCAACACTAAAACATGGTTTGAAACAAGCATTTCAATTGGATGTAAAGTCAGCGATATAACTGGCGTCACTCGCGTATGCAGCGGATTGAAGGGTTGTGCAGAAGGCAACTGGATAGCAGGTTCTGCTGCCTTAGTCCAAGGCGCTGCTCAGGGCGCCCTCGTGATCGGCGCCGTGTATGTCGTCGATCAATTATTTGCTACAACTGTCGCCACTGCTCGAGCTTCTTCCCTGCCACCCCAATCTCTCTGCGAAAGAGCATGGTCTCAACCCTGGATGAGTAACTCAACTTGCTTTGATGTGTCCGACGGATCTGGGGAGGACGGTGAATTGCGGCGTTATGTGACGCGGATTGCACCTATGTGGCCAGGAGAAGATTACGATTCTATCGGTTGTAGACCATTGGAAGGGAGCATGACGATATGCAGTGCGGACCTCAAAGAGCGAGGGGCTGCTGAACTAGATAAAGCTGGATTGGGACTATGCGTGACCCACGCAGCACAGATTAGTCGCTGGGTAATATGCGTGCTACGGGCCTCTACGAGTGGCTTGTTCAAGGTTGCGGATAGGCTTTTTTATACGCAGGTTCCACCAACAGGACTCCAATTGGCCAACACAACCGATGTGCTCTAACTCTGAACCTATCCGAAAAAAATCCGAAGGTCAACTCCACTGACATTCTCGTAGCCCCTCCCGGATCAAAGCTATTGTAGAAATGTGCTTCTGTTGGGTAGTATCCGAACCGGAGCTACCCATGAAAAATAGTGGAAAATGGAGCACTCTTGTCGGCTGCAGCCTCAGCTGTTTTATTGGACAGCTTGATTTTGCCATTGTCAATACCGCGCTGCCAGCGATTGAGTCCGATCTCACAGCCTCTTTAGTGCAACTACAGTGGGTCATCAACGCTTTCATTCTCGCATTAACCACAACGATTGTGACATGGGGCAGAATCGGAGATCTTTGGGGAAGGCGCTTGGTCAACGTGATTGGCGTGAGTTTATTCGGCGCCGCTTCTTTATGTGCCGGACTTGCCAGCTCGGTCGCCCTCCTCATTTGTTTTAGAGCCGTGCAAGGACTTGCAGCTGCAGCCATTATCCCCAGCTCGATCGCCCTCATTTCCCACGCGTTTCCTCCTCAAGAAAAAGGAATGGCTATTGGAATCTGGAGCGGGATTGCGGGTCTTGGCATGGCCTTGGGCCCTGTATTGGGCGGAATGTTCGTGAGCTTCTTGAGCTGGCGGTGGGTGTTCTACATCAACGTTCCCATTGCAGCGATCAGTGTTTTGATAACCCTTCTCTTCGTTCAAGAGTCCGTTTACGAAAATGCGGCCAAAAAAATCGATTGGAAAGGCGTTGGCTTGCTTCTCATTGGGTTGCTATCGCTGATCGGCGGTTTAATGCATGCTCCTGATTGGGGATGGGATAACGGGAAAACATGGGGAGCGTTTGGGATCGCTATCCTCGCATTGCTGTGGTTTTATCGATCGGAGAGGCACTCTCACAACCCCACAATCCCTTTTGCCTTATTTATGAACCCCGGATTTCTGTATTCTACCTTGGCCATTGTGTGTTTGATGTTCGTGTTTACCGCTATGCTCTTTCTGATTCCTTTGTACTTGATCAATATTCATCATGAAAAACCGTATGTGACGGGACTCCTTCTTTTGCCGATTACAGGCTGTATTGCTTTCGCCTCTCCTCTCATCGGTCATTTGGCAGATAAAATCTCGAGAAATGTCTTGGTGCTTACAGGAATGGGGCTCTATTGCCTCAGCACCTTGATGCAAGTTCGGTTTTCCCCCACTACTTCCCTCTATGTGATTATCGGTTCTCTTGTATTGCTGGGCCTGGGATGGGCCGTTGCAAGAAATCCCGCCACAGCCACGGCGATTGCCTCTGCCCCTCATCATTTGGCAGCCACTGCAGCAGGGGTCCTTTGGACAGTGCAAAATGGCGGAGGAGCTCTCAGTATTGCCATTACAGGAACGATGTTTAGAACCATTTTCGAGACATCTTCCACCCCCGCTTCATTCTTGGCAGGATATCACGTTGCAATGTGGTTTTTGTCTGCCGTTACTTTCTGCATAGGGCTCATTTTGCTGTTAGGTGCCTACGGACGGATCAAAAAAAACCACTGAGTTCAAAGACGATCTCTTCAGAGGGTGTCCTGCATTTGTATATAGACTTGTGATGGCATCTTCAATATGGTAGATTCAAGTCATGATCCGTTGGTTGTTTCTGCTCTGTTCGGCTCCTGTGTGGGCCTTTGTCAATCAAAATAACGACGTGCAGCTTTGGATTACCGAATCGGTTGTCAAAACCTTCAATTCCAGATGTGCGTTGCACCTCGCTAATGAGTGGCGCATCGGCGACGATATCTCCAAGCTCTACCATGTCTATCTGCAAGGGATTTTGAAAGTCAGTCTCACAGATCGCATCGACATCGCCCCCGGCTATCGGCAAACTTGGCGCTTGCGCCAAAATCAATGGCGATTGGATGAAGAGCCGCTTTTTGAGCTTTTTTTTCATGCAGGCGATCAATTTCAGGTGCGCAACCGCATTTCTTATGTGATTCGAGAAGCGGCCATGAATTTCTGGCAATACCGCTTGCGCTTGCGCTACATATACACAGACTGGAAGGTCCACCCGTTTGTGTCGAATGAGATCTTTGTCATTTCTCGCGACGGTTTCTCGGAAAACCGCACGATCGCGGGTGTGAGCGTTCCGCTCTCTTGCTTTTCCGATTGGGATTTCTATGCCATGCTCCGCTTCCTGAAAACAGATCCAAGTTGGACGCATCAGTACATCTTCGGAACGCACATCCATTTTTATTTCTAACAGTCTCTAAGCCCTTGTCCAATAAACACAAATCCTGTACTTTAGTTCGCATGAAAATGATTTTTTGCGCCCTCTTTGCTGGGCACCTCTTCGCTCAATCCCTCACGAATGACACGCTCTATTCATTGCAACAGCTCAGAACGGTGATCCCAGAAAGGCTGTGGGAACAAGAATTCTCCATCTCGATTGACCAAAATGCATTCCAAACGGCCGCTATGAAACTGATGGAGCATCCACGAAAAGAAAAAACCATCGCGTCAAGCTTCACCATCGCCGCATCGAAAGACTATTTCTTATTCGCCACAATGTCTGGCGAGATGATCCGAATTACAGATCAGTACCAAGAATTCGAAGAGGGAGCCTTTTGGAAAACCCCTGATGTGAACGATCGATTGGAATGGTTAGAACAAGAATGAAACCGTTTTTATTCGCTGCGCTTCTTCTCATCGCCCCCCTCCTCGCTATCGATGTGCGCTGCGATGAATCGCAAGCGCGCGACGAAGTCATTGTCGATTGCTTGCAGGGCATTTTGTTTTTAGGCAACTGGGAAGGCGCACGCAAATACTGCCCCGAAGATTTGCACTGCGTCATGGCAAGAGATGTGTCGATTTTGCAAAAAAATCCCGATTTTTTGCGCAGCGTGCAAAATGAATACATCGGACGGCCCTTAACACAACAGACCATTTGCGATCTAAAGGCCAAAGTGGCAGAGTTTTATCGCTCGAAAAATCAACCCCTCGTCGTTATCTCCATTCCCAGACAAGATATTTGCAACGGCGTCTTACAAGTCATCGTGGAAGAGGCAAGACTCGGCCAAATCTACGTCCAAGGCAATTGCTATTTCCCAAGTCGTTGGTTTTCAAAGGCCATGCGCACCTGTCCGGGAGATCCCATTGATGGACAAACGGTATTGGAAGATGTGGCTTGGCTCAACCTCAATCCTTTTCGCAGGACGGATGCGATCTATAAGCCGGGCCCAAAACCCAATTTGGTCGACATAGAGCTCGTCTCGATTGATCGGTGGCCTTATCGCGTCTATGCGGGCGGCGACAACACCGGAACCATCTCCACCAATCGCAATCGCCTTTTTTTCGGCTTCAATTTCGGTAAATCGGTCCTCAAAGATGGCCAAATTTCTTATCAGTTTACGTTTGCCCCCAACTGGAACCTGTATTATTCCCATTCGGCAAGCGCAAGGCTCCCTTTGCCGTGGCGCCACATTTGGGTTCTTTGGGGCGGCTATGCTTCGGTGGAGCCTCATACCCATCAAGAGGGCATGAAAAATCGGGGCATCAGCTGGCAAGTCGACACCCGCTATCGGTTCCCTTTCTTTCATGGCTCTGATCTCATGCAAACCTTTGTGGTCGGCTACGATTTCAAAGAGAGCAATAACGACCTGTTATTCAACGGGAACAAGATTTTTTCTGCCTATGCCGATATCAATCAGTTCATGTTTGGCTATGAATTAGGCTATAAACGGGCCGATTTGCGCCTGGCCCTCACGGCAGAGTTGTATGGCAGCCCCGGCGGCATGACCCATGGGGATAAAACGCGGTTCTACAAAGAGCTCCGTTTCGATGCTCACGACAAATATCTCTATTTTAAACTGACCCATTCGCTGGCTAAAAAGTTCCGTTTTGGCTGGTGGACCTACAATCTGTCTGGCCAAGCCTCCACAACCAATTTGCTTCCCAGTGAGCAGATGACCCTCACAGGCTACAATGCAGTGCGCGGTTTTGAAGAGCGGATTGTCAATGTAGACAATGCGCTGCTTGCCAATGTCGCTTATGAGACGCCCCATTGGAGTTTTGCCAAAGCGCTGGGTTGGTGCAAACGGTGGGATGAGTTTTATTTCCTCGCCTTTTTTGATGGCGCCATTGGCGCGGATTGCCATGCTGCGCCGGGTCAAGCCTCTTTCCAAAGTCTGGGCTCTGCGGGTCCAGGCGCGCAGTGGCAGGTCGATCAATATTTTACGGCCCATATCGACTATGGCATTCAGCTGTGGCATCATGGATTTAACAATCCGACCCATTCTCGATATAATTTCGGGATGATTTTGAGTTACTAGTGCATCAGAGTGAACACACAGGGTTTTGGTTCGCGCTTCTCGCGGTGTTCTTCACTGCTGGGATGTCCCTCTTTGTCAAATTAAGCAGCTCAGCGACGGTCGCTACACTGGTATTTTCCCGTTTTATTTTAGGCGTGCCGCTATTTGTCCCGATGGCGCGCGCCAAAAAGATTCATCTCTCTTGGCAAGGGGTGCCCAAAAACTTAATGAGAAGTCTCGCAGGCCTCGGCAGTCTCTACACGTTTTACTATGCTTTGCACACCTTGCCGCTCGTCAATGCGATCACGTTGGCGAGCACGGCCCCTTTGTTCTTGCCGATTTTGAACCTCATTTGGAAAAAAAAGCTGGTCTCCAAGCAAAGATGGTGGGCTGCAGGGATTGGCTTTTTGGGAGTCGTCGTCATGTTGCGCCCTTCGACGACCGAATTTCTGGTCATTGGCAGCCTCTTTGCCCTGTTGACCGGGCTTTTTCGGGCCGTTGCGATCTTCAATGTGCGCAGTCTGGCGAAGACCGAGGCTGCGGAGACGATTCTCGCCTATTATTTTTGCATTGGCGCAGTCCTCAGTTTTTTCCCGCTCGTTGTGGATTTTCAATGGATCCGATCGCCTGAGCAGTGGCTCTATGTATTTTTGGCGGGGATCATGTCCCTTGGCTACCAATACACGCTCACAAGAGCGTGCGCCCACCTCGCGACCACCAAAGTGAGCAGCATCAACTATTTGTCTGTTGTGGCGGGCGGGCTTTTGGGCTGGTGGGTCTTTCATGAAATTCCCGACATGTGGGTGTGGGCGGGCACCGCATTGATCATTGTAGGGGCGCTTCTTGCCTTATTGGACCGCCACCGGACTGTGCAGCTTTAATGCACACCTACCCCAATCAAAAGTTTCATTCGTGCGAGGCGCGCACATCGTCGAGAATCGAGCGGTATTTGTCTACATCGATGACCATCGGATCTTCGGGCGCTTTCGTAAAGCACAAAAAGGCGATGTTCACATACTCATCTTGCAGTTCAAAATAGCGCCCCTCATGCGTCGCGCTGCTTTCCAAGTGTCCCGTAATCACATGGTGAAAGGCGTGAAAGTCATAGGAGAGAATTTTGCAGTATCGATATCCGTGATCGTTGGCAAAGTCGAGCACTTTATAGAGCGCATAGCCGCTAGAGCCAAAAATCACCAGAAATTGATCGTTGAGCGCGCTTTGCGCCCGGAGCATACTTAATGGGAAGAGGAGACAGTAGAGAAGTTTGCGCATGGGCAACAATTTTGACGCAGCGCTTCTTTGATTGCATCAAGATTTGTGCCTTCCAGCGCAGAAATTTCAAAAAGATTCGAGCGGTCAAAAGAGTAGCGCGCCTTAAAGGCGTCGGCCAGTTCTCTCGCCCCCTCTTGATCGATCTTGTTGAGAGCGACCAGAAACGGCTTTTGCAGCATCTCCGGATTATAGGCCTCCAGTTCGCGCCGCAGCATCAAAAACTCTTCAAAAGGATCCCGATCTTGATAGGGAGCCAGTTCAATGAGAAAGACCAGAGAGGAGGTGCGCTCAATATGCCTTAAAAAGGCGAAGCCAAGCCCCCGATTTTCATGCGCATCTTCGATGATGCCTGGAATGTCGGCAATCAAGATGCGTTTAAAATCATCAAACTCCACAATGCCCAGATTAGGCCTTAACGTCGTGAAGGGATAGGGCGCAATTTTGACCTGAATATGTGCAAGCTGGGAGATTAAAGTAGATTTGCCCGCATTCGGCATGCCGACAAAACCGACATCGGCGATCAGTTTTAACTCGAGCTCCACTTCGGCTTCTTCTCCTGGAGTGCCCTCTGTACAGACAAAAGGAGCTTGGTGCGTAGAGGTTTTAAAGCGGGTATTGCCTTTGCCCCCTTTGCCCCCTTGGCAGATTTTCCAGGTTTGCCCCGCTTCTACAAAATCGCAGAGAATCTCTTTCGTTTTTGCATCTTTGACAAGGGTGCCGAGCGGGACTTTGAGAACGAGATCTTGCCCGTTTTTGCCTTTGCAATTGTTCGAGCCGCCAGGCATCCCACTTTGGGCCTTGAGGATGCGCCGGTTGCGATAGTCTTCTAGAGAGTGGATCTCAGGATCTGCTTTGAGAATGATGGAGCCGCCATTGCCGCCGTCGCCGCCAGCAGGGCCCCCTTTGGGGATGTATTTTTCACGGCGCCAGGCGATGACGCCGTTTCCGCCCCTGCCCGCCGACAAACTCAAAATGACTGTATCGACGAACATGGGATTTGACTAGCTCTCCGGAAGGACGGAGACGAACGTCTTTGCGCTCTTGCGGAAGGAGACGACGCCGTCAATGAGTGCAAAGAGCGAAAAGTCGCGAGCGACTCCTACGTTTTTAGATGGATGCCACTTGGTCCCGCATTGTCTTACGAGAATGCTGCCAGCGGTGACGAATTGCCCAGCAGTGGCTTTAATGCCGAGGCGCTGAGATTTTGAATCGCGTCCGTTACGAGTGGAACCTTGTCCTTTCTTATGTGCCATTTGAATTCGCCTTGTTCTAAGCTGCTACAATTTTTTTAATTTTCACACGAGAGTATTTTTGGCGGTGGCCAACGGTGCGGCGGTAGTTTTTGCATCGCTTGTATTTGAAAGAAATGACTTTCGGTCCCTTCTCCATTCCGATCACTTCTGCGTGAACGGCACAATGTTTCAGATGGGGGTGGCCTACTTTGGGCGCTTTGCCATCATGAAGCATGAGAACTTTATCAAATTTCACTTCGCCGTCTGCGTGGAGTAGTTCGACATCGAGGACATCTCCCTCTTCGACCCGGTACTGTTTTCCACCTGTTTCGATAATCGCGTACATAATTCCTCAAAAAGAGTTCAAATATTCCCAAGAATCATACTTGAGAGACTAGCTCGTTGTCAACCCGATTCTTTGCTGCTTGCTTTTCAATGAAATTTTTTTCTTTCTGAGGGGCAAAAGAATGAGGTAACTGGCGGCCGATGTGAGGGCGATGGTGGCGCCTGGCGGCCAGTTGAGGGAGAACGAAGCGCTGAGGCCCAAGAAGCTAAAGAGGGCGCAGAATCCGACGGCGGCGGCCATCATCATGAAGAGGCGGTTTGTGAAAAGGCTTGCCAAAGTGGCTGGGATTGTGAGTAAGGCGATGACCAAGATGATGCCGATGATTTGCATTAGCAGCACGATGGAAATAGCGACCAAGGAGAGCAGCAACAGGTACAGCTTCTTTACGGCCACGCCCTGTAGGGCTGCCTGTTCGTCATCGAAGCAAAGGGCCAAGAATTTTCGGTAGAAGCAGACGACGACCGCGCCGATGATTCCGTTCAATACGGCCAGGCGCACCAGGTCTTTTGTTTCGATGAAGAGGATATTGCCAAATAAATAATTGAGCAGTTCGACGTTGTTGCCTGGGGTGAGGGACAAAAAGATCATGCCGATGGCCATGCCGGTGGCCCAGAGGGCGGCGATGATGGCGTCTTCACGTTCTCGGTAGTTGAGGTGGATCCAGCCGAGCAAGAGGGCGGCGCCGATGGCGCTGAGAAAGGCGCCGAGGACGGGATCGCAGAAGGTCCAGCCTTGGGTTCTTTGGAGCCAGAGGCAGAGTCCCATGCCGCCCAAGATGGAGTGGGCGATGCTGCCGGCGATGAAGGAGATCCGTTTGATGACGACGTAGGAGCCGACGATGCCGCTGGCGACTGATGCGAGCAGACAGGCCCAGAGGGCCATTTGGAGGAAGGGGTTTTCAAGGAAAGCCAACATGCACTTTTTCTTCCATGAGGGGTGTGTGATAGAGTCCGAGCGCGAAATGTTCGCACACTTCTTTGGGGAGGAACGAGCTTACGCTTCCTTGCACGCACAGCACACGTCCCACGCGTTCAATGATGGTTCTGAGGTCGTGTGTGACGAGCAGGATGGTTTTTTTGCCTTTTAATTCTTCCAACATGTGGAAGAAGATTTGAATGGAGGCGGGGTCGATGTTGGCGGTTGGTTCGTCGAGGAGCAAGAGATCGGGGTCGGACAGGAGCGCGCGTGCGAGCAGAGCTCTTTGTGCGAGGCCGCCGGACAGGGCTCCGAACACTTTTTGTCTATGCGCGTAGAGGCCCAATTTTTCCATGAGGTGAGCGGCTTTTTCCTTGATCTGCGTGGGATAGGCGCCCCAAAAAGTGGTTTGAGACAGGGCGCCTAAGAGGATCAGTTCTTGGACGGTGATGGGAAAATCGCGATCGGTTTTGGGGACTTGCGGGACGTAGCCGATTTTGCCTTGCACGCGCACTTTTCCTGCTGTGGGGGTGATGAAGCCCATGAGGAGTTTGAACAGGGTGGTTTTGCCGCCGCCGTTGGGGCCCATGATGCCGATGAATTCGCCCGATTGGACTTGTAGATTCACGTTGTGCAGCACGTGTGTGCGCTCATAGGAAAAGCACAAATTTTCCACTTCAATGCGCATAGGGGTCCGCGATCATTTTGGCTAATTTGCGAACGGTTTCGAAGTAGTCTGCGGAATAGGGGTCGATGTAGCGGATGGGTTTATGCAGTTTTTCTGCGATGAGTTGGGCGCCTTTATTGTTGTATTGGGGCAAAGCGAGCGCGAGTTCTGCGCTTTCGGCCACGGCGCGCTGCAAAATTTCTTCCAAGTGTTTGGGTCTTGGGTCTTTGCCCTCATATTCTACCGAGAGTTGTACGAGGCCGAAATCTTTGCAAAAGTAGGCAAAGGCGGGGTGGGAGACGAGCAGCGTCCGGTTTGCCGCGGTTTTTAAGATGTCCCGCACTTCCAGATCGAGCGCTCTCAGATCCTGGCATAACTGCATACAGTTGTTGTGGAACATCTCTTGTTGATCGGGGTAGCGTGCGCTCAGGGCTTTTTCGATCAATGCGGCCTGTTGTTCGGCCAATTTGGGGCTGAGCCAAATATGTCGATCGAAGTGGTCCATGCTGCAGCATTTGCAGCCTAAGCCGTGGGGTTCTTGGATCATTTCGATGCCGTCTCTGAGGTCGGCTACCGACAGCTGTGGGTTATGCGCGTGCAAAATGGGTAAGATTTTTTGTTCGAAGGGTTCGCCGATGCGGAACCACACTTGGCAGCGGGCCATGTTGCTCACTTGGGCCGACGTGGGTTCAAATGTGTGGGGGTTGGAAGCTCCTGGGACGACGGTGCCCACGTCGAAGCCGGGGCCGGCGATCCGTTCTGCGAGGAAGCGGTAGGGGGCAATGCTGACCAGCAACAGGGGCTTTTGCGGCGTGGTAGGTGCGGACTTGCTACAGGCTGCTATGAGCAGCAAGCAAGCGAGAAAACATTTTTTTAAAAACGGCATAACAATCAGTCAAAACTATGGGGATTTTATTCATATAAAGCAAGGGTCTTGCGAAAGTTTTGCCAGTCGGTTAAACTTAAGTCCTTTTTTTGGAGAGATGTCCGAGTGGCTTAAGGAGCACGCTTGGAAAGCGTGTAAACGTGAAAGCGTTTCGTGGGTTCGAATCCCACTCTCTCCGAACGTAGAGAGGAGAAAAGAAAAGCCAACTGCTTGGCTTTTCGTAGAGGGATTCGAATCGAGGTCGATGTTTTTTCGTCCCGAAAAAACCGACCGAGATCGCCGCCCCGGTAGCATGGGCCGCCTCGGCCCAGCGCGAGGGGATCCCACTCTCTCCGATGTTTGCTTCCGCAAAAAGCGGAAGAAGTAAGATGTCTGCGTACCTTTTGTTGTCAAAAATGCTTTCCTTGACATCAGTACCATTATAATGGTACAATCCTTTTGAAAAAAAATGAGATTGGCATGAAACAGTACATTGCCTATAAAGGGAATGTTTTCACCATCGAGTGGTTCTATAATACAAAAGGGCAGTCTTCTGCATTAGAATATTTTCAAACGCAACCCAAGGACAAACAGAGAAAATTACTGAATCTATTTCGATTAATGGGAGATCAGGGAAAAATTTTTGATGAGACGAAATTTCGGCATGAGGATGATAAGATCTATGCATTTAAGCCACAGCCTGACAGATATTTATGTTTTTTCTTTCGAGGTAAGAAAATCATTGTGACCAATGCTTTTACAAAGAAAACGCAGAAGCTTCCTGCGGCAGAAAAAGAGCTCGCTCTTAAAGCTCGTCAGAGTTATGAAAAAAGAATGAAGGAGGGTTCTTATTATGAAGAAGAAAGCTAAATCTACATACGATGAGTTCATTGAAGATAAACATCAGAAAAAGCTCATTGACCAGGAGTATAGAGAACTCTTAATTTCAGAATTATTACTTGCTGCTATGGAAGAAGATCACATTTCTGTGAGAAAATTGGCTGCGGAAGCGGGAGTATCCCCAACGATTGTCCAAAGTTTAAAGTCTGGGAAAAAAACAAATATCACTATTGACACGTTGTCAAGAATCTTAGACGTTATTGGTTATCGGATTGTTTTGGTTCCCAAATCTGGCCCAGGGAAACAGTTGAACATGGCATAAATATGAGATCTACATTTAAAGACAGTTATGATAAAACGATTTCATGAATAAAATAGATCTGATGGAAACGCCCAGCTCGGCTCCTGCCCCATTCTTGTCGAACAATTTGGCTGATCACACTTCCTAAGATTTGTTCTCACTAGCAAAGCTGTCATAAAATAAGACCACGCGATTGACCATTTCGTCCCGTTGTTCTAATAGTTTTGCGTTGGCTTTAAGCACTTCTGCGGGAATCAGAGTAGGTATATCCTGCTCTTGCTCTTGTATAGCCTCTTGTATAGCGCTCTCTGGTATAGTGCTGTAGTCTACATCCCGAACAGTGACAAAAAATTCCTTTTGGTATTGGAAATACTTGACCGCTTCAGTGGCGCAAAGTTTGGTTGCGCTGCTCGAGCTGTTCGTAAATGGAGACAAGAGAGAAATCATCTCATCTAATTTCTTTTCAGCTGTATAGAAGAATTTCAATGTGTCCATGTTAGGTAAGGATAATTTTCTCTTTGAAAGGCCAAACACTTGTTTGTCAAACTCTTCGCTTAAAGACAACGCCTTCAGGAATGCGCCGGAAAATTGAATGGCTTCTTTGTCGTGTAAATTTTTCACGACGCTCAGATAGGTATTGCGGATTTTCTGGATGTCATTTTCCCATGTCTGATAGTCGTAGGATCTGATTTTTTGCACAAACTTTGAGGCGATTACAGGGCGATCCGTATTCTGGTGTTGTTCCTCATTGATGATTGTGTAAGCGGTAGCATTATATGCTGTGCGACAGGTACAAGCGGATGCGATCAATGCCAAGATTGCAATATGTGGTTTCATGTGTTTCACGTTTTGGTTTTTGTTTTTGTAAACTATAGCATCATAAACGAGATCTGTACAATTAAACAAATTATTTTCAGAGAAAGTCGGCCTTTTAAATGTTCGATGTCCGTCCTCAAGGTCTTTCGTGCGCTCGCTCTGGGTAGAACGTTACCTCATCATGAAGCCAACCGCTTTATTGCAATTTTAACTATTGATTGTTAGATGCTTGCGTATCATTATTACAATTTTACCCACAAGATGCAAAAACGCGAGGATATTTTGTGCCTTGAGGTGAAATTTGCTATTGAAGAACTCTCCCTTAAAAGTGGAGAGATTCTCCTACTGCCAAGGGGCGGCAAGTGCCTTGCCGCAGAGGAATAGATAGCTCGGCTAACTCGGTCCTGAAGGACCGAGACTGCGCTCGAGCAGCAGT
>JAGWZL010000005.1 GCA_018968815.1 Verrucomicrobiota bacterium
ATTCGTCTCCGGAGCGAGCGACCATTGCCCTCGGGCAAGGCGCGAGTGAGGAGGCGCATTTTGAGGCAAACTCGACGATGCCAAAAACCGATTCTTCAGGTTGTTTCGGTATAAATCCAAAACTTTAGGTTTATAGATTTTCTGGCGTCCCTTCTCGGCAATAGCCAATAAGGGCGCACTTTTCAGCTTGTTTGCGCAGCGATTTGCGATCTTGGATGTTGACCCACCTGGGATCGCGCTGCATCTCTGTTTTCAGATCTGCGGCATTGAGCGTTTGACAGGCCCCGTAGCGCTTGAGGACCCAACAAAAATAGTTCAGCACGTCGTGATACAAGAGATGCTCGTTGGCGAATTGGCGCGCTTGCTCGGCTATGCGCATGCACGTCTCATCGTGATCTTGGGCCCATTTGATTTTTTCAATCAAATCGCTTAGATCGCTTTTCACCGGCACATAGTGGACATGCGGTTGGAGCGCGAGAGTAAACCACTGGATCTCCTCCGAATCGGGTTTGAAGGTCAATGAGCCGGAAAGAAGACGCCATTGCAAAGCTGGCGCCGCGCACATCACCCCATCCACATAAGGAAGGTATTTGCAGGATAAAAACTCTTGCCAGGATGCCCGACCGCCCAAAACCCCTTCGTCATGTAACGGCTTCCACGATTCATGGTCTTCAGGCATGGCATTGATACGGGCGTCTAAAAGATCGGGATATTGCAAAGAGAGTTTGCAAAGAGTATGACGCACAGGCTTTGTTAAACCGCCTCGCCAAAGCGCAAAAGGACGTTTTTTCTCCCACGGCGTCCATGCCTTTTTGATCGCTTTAATATCGGACATCCACCAATGGCCAATCGAGCGCCAATCGGGAATCAAGATCCCATTGGGAACATTCTTGAGCTTTGCAGAGACCAGAATCGGCGCCTTTAACTCACTGGGAGCGGGACAAAAAGGAAACCCATCGAAATAGGAGAGCAGAAAATCCATATTCGGCAATTTCGCACGTTGCAGAATCGTCTTGAGCGCCCTTTCGGTGTTGTTGTCATTGAGTGAAATGTTCTCCCCTTGAGGGAAATACCGATACAATTCGTTGTCCACCACGCGATAGCGCACTAACAGGGGGGAATGATCGCTTAAAAGGGCATAGGTCTCATCGATGGCCGATTGGGGAATTGCTTTCACCCCCGCAAAATCTCTGTCCAATTGCTCCAGCATCCAGGGAGCTGCCGCCTTGGTTAAAAAGGGCTTGCCCTTCACATGGCGCAGCATCGTTTCCGCTTTGAGATAAGCATGTCTCTCCTGGCCCATGCGATGCACGAAAAAGCCTACGCTGAGCAGCAAAGCAATGAACAGAATTCTTTTTGCCATGGATGCAGCAAATGTTAGCCGTTATTCACAATTTGTTTCAACTTTCCCCGCCAAATGCCCTGTGGCATCATTTGTATATATGAAAATCTGTGAAAATGGTAATTTTTTCCCCAATGAAGTTTTGGTTGCTTGGCATTGCATCGCTTGCGCTCATCGGTTTCGGATGGTATCGGACCTATCAGTCGAAAAAAATGTATCTGAAACAGGAAACCTACGTCAAACACCTCGACAAAAATCTCTTCTTCTCCAAGCTCGGGCGCTCATTGCCCCCATGGATGGAAGAGCAGTTGCAAGAAAATTTCCAGGACTTTGCCGCCATCACAAAAGAACAGGTCGATGCCACTTTTGCGCAAATCCAAAAAGTGTTGCCAACCCCGTACATTGTCCGTTACCGCATTTTGGATGGCCAGCTGTATCGCTATTTCCGGAGCGGCGAACCGGTAACCTTAGAAGACAACAGCACAGAACGGGCGATCAAAACCCTCATGCAGTGGGTCTCACTGCCCAATCTCGACTGCATCATCTCCTTTTACGATGGCATTCGCCCCAATCATGTGTTCTTTCACACAACAGCGCAGGCCCCCTTGCTCATCTCTGCAAAAATCAAAAGCACTCCCTATATCGTTTTGATCCCCGATTGGCGCTCTTTGGGCGAATGGTGGGCCTCCGATATTAAAGCGATCAAAAAGGCATGGACACCCTGGGAACAAAAAAAAGCATTCGCCATTTGGCGAGGCACCTGCAACCGAGAAGAGAGAAAAACACTGTGCCGTTTCTCTCTTGCGCACCCAGAGATTGTAGACGCCAAATTCAATTTGCCCCTCAATGATCCAGCTCTTACCCAAGAGGGACTCATGGGAAAAAATGTGCCCTGGGAAGAATTGTTGGCCTGCAAATATCAGCCCTACGTAGATGGATACATGACCGCATCCCCAGCTTTGCAATGGCGCCTCCTTTCAAATTGCGTCACTTTCAAGCCGGAAACCAATGAAATACAATGGTTTACGATGGCCATCAAACCGTATGTCCATTATGTGCCTCTTAAGAGCGATCTCAGTGATTTATTGGAAAAAATCGATTGGGCCAAGGGCCATGATGCGGAATGTAGGCAAATGGCAGAAAATGCAATGCAGTTTGCTTTACAGAATTTGATGGTCGAAGATGTGATGCTCTACTTCCATGCTGTGTTGTGTCGCTACGGCGCTTTGTGCAAAATGGATCCCAAAGTGATGAAACAAGACATTGCATCAGATCCACACTGGGTCAATATTCAGCGCCGCCAAGCTCTTCGCAAAAAAGCAAACGGAGCGCAGATGCAAGGTTACTGCCCCGACTCTTCCCCAGGCGGCGGCATCATCAGTTTCTCGGAAACTTCTCCTGTGCCATAATGCAATTTCGAGAGAAAATTTTCGACAAAGAAGTCGTTGGTAAAAACTTTTGCCTTCTCGCTATGGATGAATGCATCTGCTGCGTCCAAGTAGGTTTGGTACTCTTCTGGGCTCATCTTTTTCATGAACTGATAGAGCTCCTCGTAGCTCGCAAATTGTCTGCGGTCAATGAAGCATTCTGCGGGAATATAATCGGTCACATTGCTGGCGCCTAAATAGATGGGGACAACTCCAGTTGCAAAACAATCGAAGATTTTCTCCGAAATATATCCTTTCACATCCTTGGTATTTTCGTAACAGATGGAAAATTTATACCCTTTCAACGTTTCCCATTTGTCTGGAACAGACCCGCGGTAATTTTTGTATTTCTTTTTCCACCCATATCCGTACAGATCAAATTCCCCTGCAGGTTTTCCTTCAAAAAATTGGATCGCTCTCTTCCTCTCTGAATAGAGTTCTTTGGGATGTTTGCTGGTGAGCCGTCTACAGATCATGGTGCAAAATTTCTTCTCTTCAAATGGAGGGAGGTTTGCGATTCTTGGGTTCAGCGCCGGATAGTGCAGTTTGAAAAACTTTTGGTTGTCCACCAAATCGTCATCCCAAGTGAAAATTGTGTCAAACAGAGCGTGTGTTTTCGGATCATACAGCTCCGGTTGCACAGCCGGAGGCTCCCACATCACCAGAACCAATTTTTCTTTCGGGACTTTGGCTAAATTGCAGTCCTGCATCAAGGGACCTAAATTCCAAAATACCCAGTATCGAGTATCGGGCGCCACGATTTCGCCTTTAGGCAGGCCAATCCCCAACCAGTGCTTGAAATCTTGCCAAGTTTTCACGCCATGCCAGTTCAATAACAACGGTCTGTATTGATCGATCTCCCAACTGCGAATATCATCGCCTCGCGAAACGAGCTGCCGGCGGATCAAAGTAGGCAAAGCGGGATGTTCGCCCTCGAGAGGGAACATGTTTTGCCCTTTCGCATCACAGGCATAATCACAATACAATTCGATCTCAGAGGCATGAAGAAAACCGAATAACAGCAGAAGAAAAAGCATGATAAAAGGGTATTGCAAATTGGGCTTAACGTCAATTCCCAACGCTTGTATACTTCCAAAATATGATGATCCCACTCAACGTTCACTCTCAATATTCGATTCTCAATTCGACAGCCTCTGTAGCGATGCTTGCAAACAAAGCCAAAGAATATGGCCTTCCCGCGCTGGCTCTCACCGATGAGGGGAACTTGTATGGAGCCATTGACTTCTATAAAGCGTGTAAAGCGGTCGGCGTCAAACCCATTTTGGGCTGCGAAATCTGGATGGCGCCGCAATCGAGACTCGATAAAAAAAGAACGCCCGGATTGCCCAACGGTTTGCCGCTCATTCTCCTCGCGAAAAACGGGACAGGCTATCAAAATCTTTGTAAACTCTCTTCGATCGGATTTTTAGAAGGATTTTATTATCAGCCGCGCATCGATAAAGAGGTATTATGCCAGCATAAAGAGGGACTCATTTGCCTCTCCAGAGATGTTCAAGAGGCCCGATATTACCAAGAGCTCTTTGGCGAAGATTTTTATTTAGAAATCCAGCGCCACCCACTCCTCGATGAAGAGATTCAAGAGAGCTGGCTTTTGCAAAAGTTTCGCGACTGTGCAGCCGAGCAAGCGAAAAAAAATGAAGAGATCATCGCCCTATCCAAACAACTAGGAGTGGCTCTCGTTGCCACCAACGATATCCATTACATCGACAAAGAAGATTGGCGCGCGCATGAGGTTTTGCTCAACATTCAGTCGGGCGAAGTGTGCGAGATTTGGGAGCGCGACTCGGCCGGCAACCCCAAAAATAAGGCGCCCAATCCAAGACGCGAAACGGCCTCTACGCGAGAGCTCTATTTCAAATCGCCTCAGGCGATGCAGGCGCTCTTCGCCGATTTGCCCGAAGCCTTGGAAAATACGCTGAAAATCGGCGAAAAATGCAAGTGCGAACTCGATTTCAAAACCAGGCACTATCCGGTTTTTATTCCCCCCCATTTACACGGAAAAAAAGTGTCGAAAACAGAGCGGCTGAAAGAAGCGGAGCAGTTCCTTTACGACCTTTGCCAAAAAGGGATTGAAACGCGCTATACGCCGGACAGATTGGCCCATATTCCGGGAGATCAGCCGCTTGAAATGGTCAAAAAACGGTTTGCCTATGAATTTGAGATCCTCACCTCGAAAGGGATGGTCGACTACATGCTCATCGTATACGATTTCATCGACTGGGCGAAGCGGCGCAATATTCCCATGGGTCCTGGGAGGGGTTCTGCGGCCGGGTCGATTATTTCCTATTTGATTGGCATCACCGACATTGAGCCGCTGCGGTTCCATTTGTTCTTTGAGCGGTTCATCAATCCCGAAAGGATCTCCTATCCAGATATCGACGTCGACATTTGCATGGATCGCCGGCAAGAGGTGATCGATTATGTGGTGGAAAAGTATGGCAAAGATCGGGTCGCGCAGATCATCACCTTCGGCACGATGAAAGCCAAAATGGCGATTCGAGATGTGGGCAGAGTGCTCAATGTGCCCCTGTCTAAAGTGAATGAGATCGCCGCTTTAGTGCCGGAAGATCCGACCATGACGCTAGACAAGGCGTTTCAGATCGATCCAGAGTTGAAACGGCTCATGGAGACCGATGAAGAGGCGCGCGCTGTCCTCGAGATGGCGCAAAAGGCGGAAGGGTCGATCCGCAACACGAGCACCCATGCGGCAGGCTTGATTATTTCCGCTAGTCCCATTACAGATCATATTCCTGTTTGTACAGCGAAAGATTCGGAGATGTGGGTCACGCAATTTGCGATGAAGCCAGTGGAGAGCGTGGGGATGCTCAAAATCGACTTTTTGGGGCTTAAAACTCTCACCTCGATCCAAAAATGTATCGATGCGATTGCGCGCAATACGGGACGCAAAATCGACTGGATCAATTTACCGCTCGATGATCAAAAGACGTTTGATTTGCTCAACCAAGGCAAGACGCTAGGCGTATTCCAGCTCGAGTCTGGAGGGATGCAGGACTTGGCGCAGCAGCTGCACATCGATACTTTTGAAGAGATCATCGCGGTGGGCGCTCTCTACCGCCCAGGTCCGATGGATATGATCCCTTCTTTCATCAACCGGAAGCATGGACGGGAAGCGATCGAGATCGATCACCCGCAGATGCTAGATATTTTGTCAGAGACTTATGGCGTGATGGTCTATCAAGAGCAGGTCATGCAGATCGCAAGCGCGCTGGCTGGCTATTCGCTGGGCGAAGGCGATGTGCTCAGACGGGCGATGGGGAAAAAAGATAAAGAAGAAATGACTCGCCAGAGAGAAAAATTTGTGGATGGGTGCTCTGTCAAAGGGATCGATCGCGATACGGCCATCAAGATTTTTGACAAAATCGAAAAATTTGCGTCTTACGGATTCAATAAATCGCACGCGGCAGCCTATGCCTACCTCTCCTACACCACAGCCTACTTGAAAGCGAACTATCCTAAAGAATGGATGGCCGCTCTCATGACTTGCGACCAACACGACATCACCAAGTTGGCGAAATTCATTGGCGAAGCGAAATCGCTGCATATCGATGTGCTCCCTCCCGATATCAACCAGGCGTCCGGTGAATTTAGCGCCTCCCAAGAGGGGATCCGTTTTGCCATGGCAGGCATTAAAGGCGTGGGCGGTGGAGTGGTCGAAGCGATTCTCGAGGAGAGGACGCGGCAAGGGCCGTTTTCCAGTTTGTACGATTTTGTGCAAAGAGTCGACAAAACGAGGGTCGGCAAAAAGCAAATCGAATTGCTCATCGAAGCGGGGGCGTTTGATTTTACCTCTTGGTCGCGCGATGCGATGCGGGAGAGCGTGGAGGAGATGTACGAGAATGCATCTCGCGATCAGAAAGAGGCGTCCCTCGGCGTGCTCAACCTCTTTTCTCTCATTGAAGAGCCCGAAAAACCGTTTGCCAAGCCGCCGCCCGTGATCCACGCATCATCGAAAATGCACGTATACCAGAGAGAAAAGGAGCTGCTCGGCTTTTACCTGACGGGCCATCCGATGGATGGATATAAAAAGATTTTGGGCCGTCTCTCTTGCATGCCTCTCAGCGAAGTGAGCGCTCTGCCTGACGCCAGCCTGTTCCGTTCAGCCTTTGTGGTGGAGACGGTGCAAGTGAAAGTGTCGAGTAAGAACCAGAAGAAATTCGCGATTCTCATGATTTCTGATGGGATGGAGCGGTTTGAAATGCCCATCTGGTCGGAAATGTACGAGGAAAAAGGGGCGCTTCTTCGCGAAAATCAGCTGCTTTATGGGATTTTGCAGCTCGAGCGCAAAGAGGGGGGTGTGCAGCTTTCCTGCCGCTATCTCGATGATTTGGCTCACGTGGACGAAATGCGCATCAAGGCTTGCGATGAGGCTTATGATCGGTTGAAAGCAGCGAGCCGCAAAACCCCGGAGCCGAAATGGAAAACGAAAGAAAAGGGGCCAGCCAAAGTGGAAAAAGAGGAACCGAAAAAAGTGACCATACAACTCGATGCGGATCGAGTGAGGCTCAGTGAAATTTTGGCGATGAAAAATCTCTTTCGCTCTCATCCAGGTAAATCGACGCTGGAGATCCACTTTTCCACAGCAAAACGGCGTGTCGGAACCGTTTTGATCGATGCGCCATGGGGTGTTCAAGCCGATCGAGAGTTCCAAGAAAAATTGAGAGCGCTAATCGGAGATCAGTTTCATGTTTCATAGCCCAGCAACCCAAGAATTCATATGCGACTCCGTTCCTCCCTTCAGTGAGATGATCATTTCTTGGAATGGACCCAGACCTCAAACAGGGCAAGGGGGGATTTATGTAAGGGTGTTGATCGACGAGTGGACCCTCTGGATCGAGTACATGACTTGGGGGGCGGACGAGCAATCGTCTCACAAGACACAAGCGGGGCCTGTCAGAGTCTATCAAGATCTCTTAGAGGTTCTAAACGGCCAAGAGGCGCGGGGTTTTCAGGTGAAAGCCGATCAGCCTTTGCGCTTTCACGTGTTCACGAATGGGGACAACAAAGACAGCCCAGACCCACTCCCCACAGAGCCTGTGTATGTGCCCGTTGCAGGGTTGTCGCAAATGGCTTTACAGCATCCGCGGCATAGAGATCTCTGTTCGCCCACCTCCACGTCTGCGGTGGTCCGTTTCCTCACGCAAAAGGCGATCGACCCTGTCCAGTTTGCCGAAAAGGTGCGCGACCACGGGTTTGATATTTATGGCAACTGGGTCTTCAATCTCGCCGAAAGTTCCCAGTACCTCGGCCCCTCCTGGAATACCTGGGTCGAACGGCTGCAGGGGTTTGCCGAGATTCACCGGCGGCTTCTCTTAGGAACCCCCGTGATCGTCAGCGTGCGGGGTCCGCTGCCAGGGAGCGCCCAGCCCTATGCCCACGGACATCTCCTCGTGGTGAGCGGTTTTGATCCCAAAACGGGGGAGGTCCACTGCATGGACCCCGCCTTTCCCTCGGATGAGCAAACCCATGTGCGCTACCGCCTGGACGATTTCGTCACAGCCTGGGAGCGGCGCGGCCGTGTAGCCTATATCTTTGAAAAAATGGATTGAAATCGCACAATATGGTGTTGCGCGATTCTGGTATCGCGCAATATAATGGGCGTGATTCTCAAGACCTTGGTATTATGAAAAAACTGTGTTTTGTCCTTCTGACCGCCTTCTCTGCTCTCTGTGCCCTCGAAGAGGAAGATCTGATCTGGAAAGAGGGGCCCTCTGTTCAGGAATACAATAGCGCGTTGCACCAGGCCATCGCAATAGGCGATTGGTGGAAGGTGATCGACTTTGCCAGCATCATCTCTTATAACTTTCCGACGAGCCCTTTTGCCCAAGAAATTTCTTACATCATGGGAGAAGCCTACTACAAGCTGGATCAACTCGAATACGCGAATGAGGCTTTTACAGAGTACCTGAACCACTCTTCAGCTCCCAAACATTTTGAAGAGGCCATCGAATATAAATTCAACATTGCGGAAAGACTCGCATCGGGAGAAAAAAAACGGTTGTTCGGCTCGCCAAAAATGCCCGCATGGGTTCCCGCACGGGCAGATTCCATTGAGATTTTCGACGAGGTCATCGCAGCACTGCCCCATTCAGAGCTCGCGATTCGCTCTTTGCTGAGCAAAGCCCGCGTCCAATCGCTGGAAGAAGACTACAAGCCGAGTTTGGAGACCCTCGATCTTTTGATTCGGAGATTCCCCAAGCATGAATTGGCGGCGGCAGCCTATTTAGAAAAAGAAAAAGTCTACCTGATGCAATGCCAAGCCAAAAATCTCGATCCCGATGTGCTCGATATGGCAGAGGTCAATTTGCGGAAATTCCACTTGGCATTTCCTAGAGAAGCTCGACTTGCTGAAGGGGACAAAATCTATTCAGAAATGCAAGAAATTTTTGCCCAAAATCTGCTCGAAACAGGCGCTTTTTTCGAAAAAACGAAAAAAGTTCCCGCCGCCTTGATCTATTACAACAAGGTGATCGCCAAATATCCAAAGACAAAAGCAGCGGCCGCTTCCCTTGAAAAACTTTCTGTTCTTCAACCTTCTTCTTCTCGCTAGCTGCGGCTATCGGTGGCAACCCGGCTTCCCCGATGGCATGCGCCCCACCCTGTCCATTCCCTTTGTGCAAGGCGATGAAGATGGCGCGCTCACAGCAGAGATCACCGAAGCGATCAGTGCATCCGGTCTTGCCGATGTGCGCTCTTATGAAGGAGAATATACGCTCGAAGTCTCGATCGTGGGAGAAGAGACGAGCAATATCGGATTTCGCGTCGACCCACAAAAAGTATATGGCAAAGTGAGAAAAAACCTGCTCGCCATCGAGGGGCGAAGGTCCATGACGATCGAGGCTCTCTTATGCTCAGGAGGAGAGGCCATTCGAGGTCCTTATCGCCTCACCGCAGATGCCGATTACGACTACGTCGATGGCGACTCCGCTCAAGATTTGACCTTCGTCGATGCCGCAGGCGCGCGGCTCACCGTGCTCCCTTTTTCTCTTGGACAATTGGAGTCCTCTGAATCGGCCGCGCTCGCCTCCACGCGCCCTTTGTACAGAAGACTTGCGCAAAAAGTGGTCGATGCGATTTCCTCAGAATGGTGAACATGCAATTCATAGCCCGTGTCGAGCAGCTGCACGACATTCTACAATGGATCCAAGAGCAGCTCAAACCCATGGGGTTGAGCCGAGAGACACTCCGCCATGTCGAACTGGCTGCAGAAGAGGTCTTTGTCAATATCGTGCGCCACGCCTATCAAGGACGCCCAGAGAAAATGGAGATCGAAGTGCGCCTGTTTCCAGCCTATGCAGAAGTGGCCTTTTTCGATCATGGCCCCCCATTCAACCCGCTCAATGTGGAGAGGGTCGATCCCACTCTGCCTCTAGAAAAACGGGAGGTGGGCGGCCTTGGCATCCATTTGATCCGCAAATGCGTCAGCGACTTGCGATATGAACGCCTGGGCAAACAGAATGTGCTCACTCTGATTATTCGTTCTTCTCAAAAGAGGTGAGAGTCTCTTCCGTCTCGAGCATGTCTACAAGGAAGTGCTGCAAGACCTTAAGAACGTAACGGGGTGTGTTGTAAACGCCGCGCGTGGAGAAAACGACCTCCAGGTTGGCCTTCTCCGGATGGTTCAAGGCAATCAGCACATACGTCAAAGGCTGCTCCCCTTCCATTTTAGGCAAGATCCACACAATGAACTGCTCATTAAAGAGAGTCACCTTTTCCACACTTTCAATCACATGAAAATACTGGGTGAGATCATCCGCATCGCTTTTGTCCTCCTGCAGGCTTGGCAGAAGTCCTTGATCGTGAAGGAATTTTAGGTCGATGGGCGTAATCCCATCGTGAGCCATCGTAGGAAGGTTCGTAATGAATTGCTTGTACGCTTCTTCGATCTGAGTTGGGTTCAACATGTTGCCTCCCTAATTTCCGACCCGTACCCTCAGATTATCTGAAAAATCGAAGTTTGTCAACCCCTGGTAAAATAAGAAACCTTGTATTACCATATGAAGTATGCGTTGGGTCGTCTGTCTGTGCTGTATCTCCTTGTTTGCGGGTCAGTTGGAAGTGGAAGTGCACGCTCGTTCCGCGATTTTGATGAACGCTGATACGGGAGCCATTCTGTTTGAAAAAGAGGCCCACCTGCCCTTGAGCCCCGGCAGCACAACGAAAATTGCCACAGCGCTCTACTTTTTGGAGCAAAATCCCGATCTGACGCGCAAGATCACGGTCAGCAAGGAGGCCATGAGGGCAAGGCCTGCGTCCTTAAAAGGAGACATCGCCCCTTGGTGGCACCATTCCGATGGCACCATGATGGGACTCAAAATCGGGGAAGTTCTGACGTTAGAGGCTCTTTGGCATGGACTCATCCTCGTATCGGGCAACGATGCCGCGAATGTGATCGCAGAGGATGTGGCTGGATCGGTCCCTGAATTCATGGAGCGGGTCAATGAGTACCTCGCTCAAATTGGCTGCAAAAATACTCAATATAAAACCCCGAGCGGCCTTCCCGACCCAGAACATTGGTCGACTGCCTATGATCTGGCTTGGATGATGTGCAAAGCGTTAAAATTCCCCCGGTTCCGCGCGATTATATCGACGCCATTCTATAACACCCCTGCGACCAATAAACAGCCTGCGCGCGAGATGATCGCGATCAACGCGATGCTGAAACCAAAGAACCGACATTATTATCCAAAGGCCATTGGCGGCAAAACGGGGAATACGGTCCAGGGCAAAAAAGCACTGGTCGCTGCGGCAGAGCAAGATGGGCGCACTCTTGTCGTCGCGCTCCTGGGCTGTCAGGAGAGCGCGCAGCGGTATGAAGATGCGAAAAAGCTGTTCAATACGGCTTTTGCTGAAAACAAGGTGAGTCGGCGTCTCATGGGACCGGAGAATGTCTTAGCCAAAGAGGTTCCTGGTTGTCCCAAAAAGCTCAAAGCCTCTCTCAGCACACCTTTATCGATCTCCTTTTATCCATCTGAGGAGCCCGAATGTAAAGCTGCTTTACATTGGGATTGTGGACCGCTGCCGATTCGGAAGGGGCAAAAGGTGGGAGAGGTGCACATCTTGGATCAGCGCAATCGCTTTTTGGAAAAAGGGGATCTTTTTGCCTTAGAAGAGGTGAAGGGGAGCTTTTTCTTCATGCTGAAAGAGAGATTAGCGCAGTTTTTCCGTTAATTGAATCCATTGATCTAACGAGAGCATTTCGGGGCGCGCGTCAGGTCTTATGCCGATGTCTAAGAGCGCTTGTTTGACCTTCTCCTTGGCATAGGGCAAAATGCCGGCGAGCATTTTGCGTCGATGTTGAAACGCTGGACGGATCAGATGAAACGGGGCAGTGGTTGGCGCTGTTTTTGCATCGAGCCGAATCACCGTAGAGTCGACTTTGGGTTTTGGGTAAAAACAGCCTGCAGGCACATCGAAACTCGCGCTGATTTGAGAGTAAAACTGCACAAAGAGCGTCAGCGAGCCCAACTCTTTTGTGCCCGGTTTGGCTTGCATGCGCTCCGCCACCTCTTTTTGCACCATGATGACAATGGAAGAAAAGGAGTGGGCGAACAGTTTTTCCAAGATCGGGGTCGTGATGTGGTAGGGCAAATTGGCGACCACCTTGATCTTTGGGGGGAGTACATGCATGGGAAATTTCAAAAAATCTTCTAGATAGATCTGCAAACGCCCGTTTTGGAGCCGGTGTAAATGTCTGGCAAACACCTCGTCTGTTTCGACCGCCCATACTTTGGCCCCCGCGTCTAATAGGGCGGCAGTCAGGGCGCCCGGGCCGGGGCCGATTTCCAAGACCTGCTCTCCTGGCGCCACCTGAGCGAGCGCCACGATTTTTTGCAGGATGTTGGGATCAATTAAAAAATTTTGCGATAATCCCCTTTTGGGGACCGCCTCAATGCTCTTTAGAAAGGGGATCAGTTCAGAGAGAATCATGTGGGCCAGAGGATACCAAGATCTGCCTGTTTACTGCAAAGATTACTGCAAAGAAAAGGGGTGCAGATCCTCTGGAACGGACTGCTGGTCGTCAAATCCATAGAATCTACGCAATTTTTTTAAATAGGTGTCCGATTCACTGACCATCGCCTCTTGAACCAGTTTGTGTTTCAACTGGGTGGATAGAGTGTCGAACGCGGGGGCTGGGTAATCGGTTTTTTCTAAGAGATAGAAAATGCGATACACCGCTTTTTTATCGCGGCCCTGTTGAAAGATGGGTTGGCTATATCCACCAAAGGCCAAATCTTCGAGCGCTGCTTTATGGTGGTCTGCGAGATCGGAACTTTTGATCACCAATTCATTGGACACAGCGATCGACACGCCGTCCTTCTCAAACACTTGCAATCCCTCTTTGGCGGGGGGAGTATGGGATGCATTCAATGTCTCATAGATCTCTTCGATGGCGGCTGTATCGGCATGGTCCATGCGGACCGTCACGATCTGGTATTTCCACTCTGTATAAGGGGGATTTTCCTCCAAATAGAGACGATAGGCTTGCCGAATATCTTGCGGAGTGACGCTGCTGATCGCCTTGGATTGGACAAACCACCAGGTCATCCGCTGCACAATCAGCTCATTTTTCACCATTTTCCAAGTCTCATCATAGGTGACGCCGATCTGATCGAGCGTTTGCATGACATTGGGTCCAAAACGCTCTTCCATCACTTCGCGCACATCGCCATCGGTCAATTTAATCTCTTTGTTCAGCGCATCCGCAATGATGAGCTCATTGTCGATCATATCGCGCAGCACTTGGCGCCAGCTCGTCTCATAAAACTGAAAGCGGGCCTGACTCGAGTCGATCAATTGGGGGAAATTTTGATGGAAAACCAGATCCATCTTCTTTTTCACGTCCATCACGGAAATGGTTTTTCCATTCACTTTGGCGAGAATGGCATTTTGCACCGCAATTTTTTGGTTTGAAGAATAGTCGAAATAGGGAGCGGCGGCGCTCAGTCCGCAAGCCATCAAAGTGAATAAGACAATCATTTTCATAGTGCGGTTTATCCTATCAAATCGTCTCTTTTCAATACAGCGGCAAAAAATCCATCTTTTCCATTTTCTTCCGGTAAGAATGAGAGCTGTTTTTCGAGCGTCAAAGGGTAGTGTGCGAGCAAATAGGCGATTTGCGATTCGTTTTCTTCTGGCAAGATGCTGCATGTCGCATAGACCAGTTTGCCGCCCGGCTTCAGGAATTTGAATGACTCTTGGACAATTTCTCTTTGCTGCACAATGAGTCTGTCCACAAGGGCCGCATCGATCTTCCATTTCGCATCTGGGTTTCTGCGCAATGTGCCTGTGCCGCTACAAGGCACATCGACCAGCAGCCAATCAACGGGCGTCTTGGGCAAAACGAACTGCCCGTTTTGGACTCCCGCCCGTTTGAGCCGCTTGCGCGCCTCTTGCAAGATCCAGGGCCTTTTGTCATAGAGATAGATTTGCCCTTTGCCCTTCATCTTCGGCGCAAAGCTGAGCGTTTTTCCCCCAGAGCCGGCGCAATAATCGAGCACTTGATCGCCAGGCCCAGCATCGACGAGCTCTGCCACGAGTTGGCTTCCCTCGTCTTGCACTTCGAAGAATCCCTCTTTAAATTCAGGCAGGGCAAATAGGGGCTCCCGTTTTTTGAACTGGATCCCCATAGAAGCCTCTTTGCAGCGGAAACATTCAAATTTTCCTTTCCACTTTTCCAGGAGGAGCTCAGGCGTTGTTTTCAACGCATTGACCCGAATGGTTGTAGGGGCGCTCAGATTGAGAGTGCGGCATAGCTGTCTCGCTTTCTCCACTCCAAATATTTGACAAAACCGATCCCAAAGAAACGGAGGGATCCCCAACCGGGCCGGCTCCGGAATCGACGCATCTTGTGCGCAAGCCTCTAAAGAGAGCGCCCGAAAGGCAGCCAGTCTCCTTAAAGGGCTTGGAGAGGGGCAAAAATGGTCGATCAAACTCTTCCACCGGACCATTTGGTAAAGAGTTTCTCCAATCAGTCTACGGTCGTGAGCTCCAATGCTCTTATGCTCGCGAAAATAGCGACTTAAAAAACCATCGAGCGGCTTTTCGCCGAGATGATCCAGGATCGCTGAAATATGGTGGTCGCAAAAGGGCAGTCTCATATACCATGAGATTTTACCTGTATGAGGGTTTTATTGCATGCATATCATCCGAATTATTTTTGCAGGGATTGCAAGATTCTTGATTGGCTTGGTCTTTTTGGCTGGCGCATTCAATAAAATTCTTCACTGGCATGAAACGGAAAGAAATCTGCATGCGGTCTTAAGCGAATGGCAGTCCAACATGGCTTTTTCCGATTATGCCTATGAAAGTTTTTCCTTTCTGATTCCGATCACCCCGGTTCTTCTTCTTTTGGCTTTAGTCATGGAGCTTCTTGGCGCTCTGTCCATTTTACTTGGGGTGAAGGAGAAATGGGGAGCTTGGCTCCTGGTCCTGTTTCTCGTTCCCACCACTGTGATCATGCATCAATTTTGGTCCGTTGACCCCAGCATGCGCGAACAACAGCTCGCCCATTTTCTCAAAAATATGGCGATCTTGGGAGGTTTGATCGTGGTCATCTTGCAAGGAATTCAACAAAAATCGAAAAACCCATTTCCCAAGTTTTGAGTGGATTTGTGAATTATTTCTGGATCGCTCTCGGCTTTCTTCTCACCGCGTTTGGCCAGCCCGCTTGGATATCGGGGTTTGGATCGCTCGCGGCCCTTTTTGGATATGCTCTTTTTTGGAAAGGGATGCTCAGCTTGACTCGGTTGAGAACCCGATTTATTTTGGCCGTTTTCTGGTTTGCCGCGGTCCAAGGGGTGCAGCTTTCCTGGCTGGCCACCCCCGATTACATGGGCCCATTCATCATCCCCTTTACTCTATTCCTCGCCCTCGGGTTGGGGGTGCAGTTCGGCATCTTGTCTCGGTTTGTCTCTTTTCCGATGTCTTGGAGCCGGTTGTTCGCTCTTGCAGGCGTCTGGGCGATCTTCGAGTATAGCCGCCTCTTTTTCTTGTGCGGATATACTTGGAACCCAGCGGGACTTGCCCTGACCGACACCCTGTATTCTTTGCAATTCGCCTCTGTGTGGGGAATTTTTGGTCTCTCTTTTTGGGTCATCTTGGTGAATCTGGCGCTCTTGAAAGCTTGGACCGAAACATCGAAAAAACAGGCCGCTTTAGGGGTCTCTTTAGCCTTGTTGCCCTACTTATATGGTTTTGCGCAGATTGCATGGGTGGACTCCTGGGCGCCCGTTTCCCACACTCTCAAAGTGGCGTTGGTCCAGACAAACTGGGCTCCCGAAGAAAAAGACTTCGACCCAAAAATGCCTGGCGCCCATGTGCCCCCTTTGCATCAATGGAAGGAGATCCTGACAGCGCTTCCCATGGAACAGGAGTGCGATTTGATCATTTTGCCCGAAGCCGCTTTCCCTCTGGGCGCCTTCAGCGCAAGCTACGAGCTCGCCTCAGTGATGCCCCTCTTCGATCCGGAGGTGATGCCTCCGCTGGTTCGCCCTTTTGCGATCTTTCATAGAGACTCTTGGAGATTGTGCAACGCCTTTTTAGCGCAAGCTCTCGCGAATCAATTTCATGCGCATGTGATCCTCGGGCTCGATGATCGGGACCGAGAGGGCAAATACAATGCCGCTTTCCATTTTATCCCTTTCGGCGCGATGCCAAAACGGTACGAAAAACAGATTTTAGCCCCCATTGGGGAATATATTCCTTTAGGGCAGTGGCGCAAATGGGCTCAGTGGATCGGAGAACAATATGGGATTTACAGCTCCTTTCATCCAGGCAAAGAGGGAAAAATTTTTCACGCTCAGGTTCCCATCGGCATCTCCATTTGTCTAGAAGAAACGTTCCCCGACTTGATGCGGCAGCTTCGCGTCAAAGGAGCCGAATTATTCGTCAGCGTATCCAACGACGCCTTTTTCCCGCGCACTAAATTGGCGCGCCAACATTTCGATCATGGACGAGTGAGAGCTGTAGAAAATGGGATTCCTCTGCTCCGCTCTTGCAACTCGGGAATCACGTGCGGGATCGATGGTTGCGGAAGGCCTCTTTCTATCTTGTCTGCCTCAAAAAATACCAAAACCCTCTTTTTTTCTTTTCCGGTCCGTTCCTACAAGACCCTGTATACTTTTTGGGGCGATGCAGGGATTTTAAGCAGCAGTTTTGCGTTGATTGCCATCAATCTTCTCTTGAGCCGGAAGAAAAAGTTGCCGTAAAAGACCCCTTTTCGTTAACTTTTTACCTAGATTTTCCATCGAGTTAGAGGTATTTGATTGACCGGTTCAAGAGCTGCCGTCAAGGCAGAAAAGCAAAAAACCATTCAGAGTGAAGTTGTCGCTGCTGGGATCGGTCTTTTTACCGGAGAAAAAGTCTCTTTAAAGATCAAGCCCGCTCCCGTCAACACTGGAATTGTGTTTGTACGCTCCGATTTGCCAGACAGGCCGCGCCTCCCCGCACACCTCTCTTTTGTGCGCGAGACCCCTCGATGCACTCGTTTGGCCGATGCGAAGGCGAGCGTGCAGATGGTGGAGCATCTGCTGTCAGCTTTGGCTGGCATGGGCGTGGACAACGCCATTGTAGAAGTGGAAGGGCCCGAGATTTTGGCTGCTGATGGAAGCGCAAAACTATTCGTCGAACTGATTGGCAAAGTGGGCTTAACAGAACAAAACGCTGCGCGCAAAAGGATCAAAATCCACAGCCCCATCTATTGGTCCGACAAAGAAGCCCATCTCATCGCTTTGCCAGCCGATGAATTCCGCGTCAGCTACACGATGCATTATCCACAATCAGATCTCTTGAAGTCGCAATTTTATACCGTCTCTGTGAATCCCGATACCTTTCAAGAAGAAATCGCCCCTTGCCGCACCTTTTCTCTGTATGAAGAGATTCTCCCCTTTATTGAAAAGGGGATGATCAAAGGCGGCGGTCTGGACAATGCGCTCGTCATCAAAGGCAATCAGATCATGAACCCGGAAGGGGCCCGCTTCCCCGATGAGATGGTGCGCCATAAAATTTTAGATCTGATCGGTGATTTAAGACTCATCGGCTCGCCTATTGTAGGCCATATCATTTCAGTTCGTTCTGGACATTCAAGCAATATCGCTTTTGCAAAAATGATTGCAAAATTGGAGGAGGTATAAATGGGAGAACAACGCAAGCCATTTGTTTTCAATGCGAAAGACATTGAAAAGATTTTGCCTCACCGGTATCCATTTTTGCTCGTGGATCGCATTCTGGAAATCAATTTGGAAGAAAACGAGATTCTGGGCGTCAAAAATGTCACTGTGAATGAACCCTTTTTTCAAGGCCATTTTCCAGGCGTGCCCATCATGCCCGGCGTGTTGATTTTAGAAGCTCTCGCGCAAACGGGAGGGATTTTAGTGCATCAGAAAGGGTACGACAAAAAAATCGCCGTCCTATTGAATATAACGGGTGCGAAATTCAGAAAGCCCGTGGTCCCCGGCGATGTGCTTCTTTTGCATGCCAAAGGGCTGCACGTGAGTGGAAATGGAGGAAAAATCCAGGCGAAGGCTATGATTGGGCAAGCCCTTGCTGTTGAGGCCGAATTGAGTTTTGCCCTAGTAAATAAAGAGCAATTGTAATGTCAAAATTGGATGTTCATGTCTAACATACACCCTCAAGCAATCGTTGAGCCGGGAGCGAAGGTCGGCAAAAATGTAACCATCGAAGCCTTTGCTGTAGTCAAAAAAACGGTGACGCTCGAAGACAATGTTGTGTTGAAATCACATGTGTACATCGATGGCAACACAACGATTGGCGAAGGGACAGTGGTTTGGCCCGGTGCAAGCATCGGAACCAAGACCCAAGATTTAAAATTCCGCGGCGAAAAAACATACGTGGTCATTGGAAAGCGGTGCGAAATTCGCGAATTCGTCACCATCAATTCATCGTGCCAAGAAAATTCGACTGTGCGGATCGGCGATGAATGTCTGATCATGGCCTATTGCCATGTCGCGCACAATTGCGAAATCGGAAACCGCGTTGTCATGTCCAATAGCGCCATGCTAGCGGGGCACGTGGTTGTGGAAGATTGCGCCATCATTGGCGGGATGACCCCCGTCCATCAATTTTCTCGCATCGGCTGCTATTCGATGGTCGGCGGGTTTAGCAGAGTGCCGCGCGATGTTCCTCCGTACACAGTAGGCGGAGGATTCCCCTACAAATTCGGGGGGATCAATATCATCGGCCTGAAAAGACACAAATTCCCTCTCGAAGTGCGCATCGCCTTGAGCAAAGCGTTTAAGATCACCTACCGCTCCGGTTTGCATCTCGAAGAGGCCATTGACCAAATTCAGTCGCAGTTAGAGCCCTTCAATGAGGTGAAACACTGGATCGACTTTTGCCGCAATTCGAAACGGGGTCTCCTCGGCTTAGAAGGGGTCACGAAACTCGTTCAAAATGAGAGCGAAGAGCAATTCTTTGAAGATTGATTTGGAACCGGGTAGACGCCCCCTGAAAATCCTATTTTTCGGCACTCCCGATTTTGCCTCCGACGTTTTAAACTATCTGTTCGAGCACCAAGTTCCCATTACGGCAATCGTTACGCAACCCGATCGGCCTCAGGGACGTTCTTTGAAAATGACTCCTCCCGCTGTGAAGGCTCTTGTCTTGGAAAAGGCGCCGCACCTCCCCATTTTTCAGCCAGAAAAAGCGTCCGATCCACAGTTTTTACAAGCCGTCGCTCAATTGAAACCCGATCTCTTTGTCGTCGTCGTATTTGGCCAAATATTGCCCCAAACATTGCTCGCTATTCCCAAGTTGGGAAGCATTAATGTCCACCCTAGCCTCCTTCCCAAGTTTCGCGGGGCCGCCCCCATTCGGCGCGCTTTGATGGAAGGAGAAACAGAGACGGGTGTCGTCATCCAAAAGATGGTCCGGCAAATGGATGCAGGCGATCTGCTCGCCGTGGAAAAAATCAACATCGATCCCAATATGACTCACGGCGAACTGGAAGAAAAACTCTTAACGCTCTCCAAGCCCCTTTTACTCCAAGTGATCCGCCAATACGAAAAGGGGGAGCAGCCGCCAGGATGGCCCCAAGATCCGGAGAAAGCGACCTTTGCCCCCAAAATCAGCGCCGAAGAAGGAGAGATTCATTGGGGCGAATCGGCTCAAAAAATTCATAATCAAATCCGAGCCTTAAGCCCCCGGCCCGGCGCCTGGTCCTTGACCGCGCAAGGCAAGAGAATCAAAATTTTGCGATCCGTGATCGCTTCAGGGACGGCTACGGGGGCCGGCAAGCCTGGCGCAATGCTCTCCCCCAAGGGGATCTTCGCATGCGGCCATGGATCTATCCAACTCATTGAGGTTCAACCAGAAGGGAAGAAGCCGATGAGTGCAGCGGAGTGGATTCGAGGGCAAAAAGAAACTCAAATTTTTACCTCCATATAAGTTATTTGTTTTGTTTCGTTTTTATTTTTTGCTCATGTATTATTAATTCGGTGGTAAATGACATTATTAGTAAAAAATGAAAAAGCAGATCAAAATTTTGTTGGGCGTGGTATTGATTATTCAGGGACTGCGGTTGGAGCTTTGCGAGTGAGCTCTTTGCTAAGAGGGGTTGCCCGTCTCTGGAACGAGGTAGCGGCGACGCCTTCTGTCGCCCTCAAGCGCGTCGATGATGTGGCAGGCACAACGATGACCGGTTTAGGGATTGTTCGTCTTCCTTCGGTGACGCGGGAAGCTATGACTGATATCGCCCGTTTACACGACTCGGATCTCGATGGAAGAAAAGTGCTGGTGGCGACTCGCAGCACGTTGGATGCCATCTCTTCTTGGTTAACGACCGGTTTTTTGCTGACTGCAAACCTTGCGCTGAAAAACATTTCTTCTGTTTGCGATCTGGGTCAAGATACGGCAGATGCGCAAATTGCATGGACTGATCACAACAAGGCGCTTGCTTCTGAACAACAATCGAGCGGCGAGATCCGAGAGGCTTTTGCCCATGCCCGGAAGTACAATATGCTGCGAATGGCGAAAGCCATTTTATCGATCGCTGCTGCATGTTTTGCGATTTGGACCATGCTTGTGGGGAGCGCTTTACTGCCCGTGCTTGGAACCATTGTTCTCGCTCTTGCCACAACGATCATTGCGATTCGACGAGACCTCTATAAAGAGGAGGGGGCGCACAAGCTCATCGATCTCAGTCGGCACTATAGAATCTAAAGATTTTTTATAATTTCTTTACGAAAAAAGCAAACGTCCTTATGATCTTCTGCTTTTAAAAAACAGGAGATCTACATGACGACCCTCGCAATCAACAACCAACCGTACGGAGTCCACCAAAATCCGAATGCCCCTCGCACGCTGCTGCAACATGTCGTTGAAGCAGAGAAAACGACCTATATCGCCTACAGGGTTTTGCAACTCTCAGAGAGAGTGAGCAGAGCTGCCTCGATGTGCTTTGAGTCGGTCAGCGCATGTTTGTCTACTCTAGCTGGCAGACTCTGTACAGCTTGGACTTCTCTGGTCATGATGCGCTTACCGGAAGTGACTCAAAAAGCTTGGGAGGCGATTACCACTTGGGGGACTGTCGAAGGACCCGAAGGGCACGCTCTTCGCAGCAATATCAAGCGGTTACACGATCTGACCGATTGCGTAGCTTCGTGGTTCTACAGCGGTTTTTGGTTATTTGGAAGCACAACGCTCAAAAATGCCGGAGACGTAGTCGATGCAGGGACCCACTTTGCGGCGTTAGGCCTCGCAGCCGAAGACCACAACATGGCCAGCAAGCACTTGGATTATATCCGGACGAACGATGCAACGAATGACGTTCTGCAAGCGAGGTTTCAGGAAACAAAAACAGAAGCGTTCTGGAGAGTTCTTAAAGAAATTTCTTGCGTGGCTGGATGTACGTTTGGGCTTCTGGGACTCACCCTTGGCTCAGCTGTCATTTCTTCAGGAACTGCTTTGGCCATCGGTTTGTCGTCTACGATCTTCGCGCTGATCTCTCACTTCTATAGAGAAACCATGACCTATAAACCGGTCGAATTCTTTAAGTGGGGCGGAGCGGTAGTCAACGGCGTTCGCATCAACTAAGAGAACCTGTATACCCCCGCGGCGCTACGAGCCGCGGGGTTCTTGTGAACCTGGGTCTCGCATCTTCGGACAGATCAACCCAAAACTCAGGTTGTTATGAAAGAAAGTCTTACGTCCTCAGAGTGGACCCTCCTTGCGGCCCTGGCTTTTATCATGGCCAGTCTTGTGTTCCTCGCCAAAGTGAATGCGCATCGCGCCGCAGATCTGGGTTGCGACTCCCAAGCCAACCAAATCCAAATTTTAGTCACCATAGACGGCGCAGTCAAAAAAGCGGGCTCCTTTTGGGTCGAAGAGGGCGTTTCTGTGAAAGAGGCCCTTCGAAAAGCGAAACCGAGTCCTTGGGCCGATCTGAAAAGCGTGCCGTTAGAACAGCTCATCGTCCAAGAGACCCATGTCCACGTGCCTGTTCTCAAAGAGGTCCGGGTCCATGTGTCGGGCGCCATCGCAGAAATGGTGGATCTGGTCTTGCCTGCCGGTTCTCGGATTTCCGATTTAAAATCAAAAATCGGCTTCACGCCAGAGACAGACAGGTCGTTTTTTCGGAGGAGAAAACTCCTGCGGGACGGAGAGAAAATCGAGGTGCCAAAGAAACCACTTGAGTGAAAATCGGCGCTTTCGCTATGCTATCAATCCGATATTTAATGCGATCGTGTAAGTCGATCGAATCAAGTTCACGCATGCCACCCAAAAAGAAAGTTTGGGTTAAGCGCGTAGGGTCAAAAGAAAGGTTTAACCTTTTTCTGAGTCGCGCGTCGACATGTTAAATAAAAGGAAAACCTATGCCGCTGACATTTATTGGCCAGAAAAAAGGGATGATGCAAGTGTTTGATAAGGACGGCAAGATTGTCGTCTGCACTGTAATCCTTGCAGAGCCGAATACGGTATTACAGATCAAGCGAAAGGAAACGCACGGCTACAATGGGATCCAGCTGGGCGGAGTGCCTATGACAAAATCTCAATTGGGCCGAGCCTCCAAACCCATGAAAGGACAATTTGCAAAGGCTGGCGTGGATGGCTGTCTCGTCATCCATGAATCGCGCCTTGACGAAGTCGATCAGTATCAAATTGGTCAAAAGCTCGATGCAAGCATTTTTGAAGGCGTACAGTTTGTCGACGTCGAAGGGATCAGCAAAGGAAAAGGTTTCCAAGGGGTGATTAAGCTCTTCAACATGGCGGGCGGACCTGCTGCTCACGGTTCAGGGTTTCATCGCCACATGGGTTCAACTGGAATGCGCTCCACGCCAGGCCGCTGCTTCCCCAATGGAAAGCGAGCTTCGCGTATGGGCGGCGACCGGAAAACAGTGCAAAACTTGCGGGTCGTAGCTGTAAAGGGCAATCTTCTTCTTGTAGAAGGAGCTGTTCCTGGCGCTCCAAGCGGAATTGTCTACATTAGAAAAGCGAAGAAGAAGGGGTAGGGAACCACATGGCAACACTCAAGAAATATGACTTGCATGGCAAAGAAGTGGGGACTGTCCAAGTGGATGAGGCTCTCTTAAAAGAACCTGCGCATCCTCAGTCGATCAAAGATTATATTGTCGCTCTGCGCAACAACGCGCGCCAATGGTCTGCCAACACGAAAGTGCGTAAAGAAATCAATCGAACCGGCCGAAAACCGCACCCGCAAAAAGGGCAAGGCCGTTCCCGTCAAGGGGACTTGGCTGCTCCTCACTATCGAGGAGGCGGAATTGTATTCGGACCTAAGCCCAGAGATATCCATACAAGGATCAATCAAAAGGAAAAACGGGCGGCCATTCGCACTCTCATTGCAGAAAAAATTAAAGGCGGCCAGGTGCATATCCTTGAAAAAGGGGACCTGAAACAGCCTAAAACACAACGGATGGCTGAATTTTTTGAAGCGATCCCTGGATTAGACAAACGGGTGTTGCTTCTTTGCGATCTAGGCAGAGGGGTCAAAGGACACCATGTCCATTTGTTGAAGAGCATCCGCAATATTCCAAAAAAAGAATATGCGTGGCTTTCACAAATCAACGGATATGAGTTGATCCGTTCCCATACACTCATCGTTCTCGATTCAGCACTCGATGAATTTCTATCGATTTTAGGAGCATCATGAATCCATATCAAATCATCAAAGCAAAGCGAATCACCGAAAAAGGGCGCGTGTTGGCCAATCTAGTCAACGCGAAGAGCAACAAGTCGGTCAGTCGCTGCCAAACCCCAAAAGTTGTTTTTGACGTGCATCCTAAAGCAAATAAACGGCAAATCGCGGATGCGATCGAAGAGATTTATAAAGAACAGAAAGTGAAAGTGATGAAAGTCAACACGATCACAGTGAAGCCAAAACAGAGAAGAATGAGAGGATTTCAAGGGATGACCTCGGGCTTTAAAAAAGCCGTTGTCAGTCTCCGTCCTGGCGACTCGATTGAGGCTGGAGGGTAATTATGCCGAAGAATTTTAAGCCGACCACACCGGGTCAAAGGAAGCTGGTTCAGCCTATCTATATTGAACTCGATCCAGCCGACAAGAAGGCGCCAAAATCTTTGCGGATGAGCAAGAAACGGATGAATGGACGCAATCACAGCGGCCACATCACTTGCCGCCATAAGGGAGGAGCGTCGCACAAAAGAATGTTCCGCCTGATCGATTTCAAGCGCGACAAAGAGAATATCCCGGCGAATGTCGCCTCTGTGGAATACGATCCCAATCGCTCTGCACTGATCGCCTTGCTCCACTATCAAGATGGAGAGAAGCGATACATTATCGCTCCGCAAGGGATCAAAGTAGGATCGACCGTGAAGACGAGCGACGAGCCCCCGTTTCAAGTGGGATGCTGCATGAGATTGAAGTTTATGCCGCTCGGTTCTGTGATTCACAATATCGAATTGAAGCCGGGTCAGGGAGCGCAGTTGGTCCGTTCAGCAGGTCTTTCTGCCCAGCTGCTTGCGAGAAGCAATGGATATGCGACGATTCGGATGCCTTCTGGGGAAGTGCGCATGATCAATGAAGATTGCAAAGCGACGTTTGGCGCAGTGTCCAATGCGGAGCACAATTTGCGCGTGATTGGCAAAGCGGGAAGATCTCGCTGGATGGGGATTCGTCCCACAGTGCGCGGCGTTGCCATGAACCCTGTTGACCACCCTCACGGTGGCGGTGAAGGGCGCGGAAAAGGGAACCACCCTCAGTCTCCGTGGGCGCAGTTCACGAAAGGGTTCCGAACCCGATCCAATAGAAAAACCAGAAAATGGATTGTAAAAGAGCGAAGGAAATAGCATGGGAAGATCTCTGAAAAAAGGGCCCTTTGTCGACCACCACCTGATGGCGAAAGTCAATAAGATGAGCCAAGAAGGTGCAAAGAAGGTGATCAAGACTTGGTCGCGCCGTTCGATGATTGTACCTGAAATGGTGGGTCACACGTTTGACGTCCATAATGGAAAGAAATTCATCTCGGTTTATGTATCCGAGAATATGGTGGGTCATCGACTTGGAGAGTTTGCTCCAACGAGACAATTTAAAGGCCACCCGAAGAAAACAGCCGCAGCAGCAGCGCCCGCAGCAGCAGCGCCGAGCGGAGGAGGATAATCTATGCAATTTGCGAGAGCAAAAACTCGGTTTGTTCGGATATCGCCGCGTAAAGCGCGTTATGCTGCCGATTTGATCCGGGGATTAAATGTAGAACAGGCCTCCTTGCAGCTTCTTGGATCGAAGTTGAAGGGCGGCAGATTGATTAAGAAGACGCTTGACAGCGCGGTCGCAAATGCGGTGACGCAAATGGATGCGCGTAGAGAGAATCTGAAAGTGCATGAAGTGCGTGTCGATCCAGGGCCCATTTTAAGACGGGCAAAGCCTAGAAGCCGTGGATCGTCTGTTCCTGTGAACAAAAGAACGAGCCATTTTACCATCGTTCTTTCAACTGAGACTGGAGTATAAAAAATGGGACAAAAAGTATCGCCAATTGGATTTAGACTCGTCAGAAGGAAGCGCTGGACGTCAAATTGGTTTGCAGGGAAGCAAGAATTTGGCAATCAGATCGGTGAAGATAAGAAGATCCGCGAATTTTTGATCACGAAACCGGCTTGTCAAGGAGCTTCAAAATTTCAGATTAAACGGATGAGCGGCAAGATTGAAGTGACGATCTTCACCTCAAGACCGGGCCTCGTGATCGGGAAAAAAGGGGCCGAGATCGACATATTGAAGAACGACTTAAGAAAACTCACTGGGAAAGAGGTGTGGATCGAAGTCGAAGAGATCAAAAGGCCCGATTTGGACGCTAAACTCGTTGCCGATGGCATCGCGAAGCAGCTGGAGCGCAGAATTCCGTTCCGCAGAATCTTGAAAAAGGCGATGCAGACATCGATGGATGCAGGAGCTGCTGGCATTAAGGTTCAAGTGTCTGGACGAATTGGCGGCGCCGAGATTGCTCGCGTTGAGTGGTATAAAGAGGGGCGCATCCCTTTGCATACCCTTCGCTCCGACATTGACTATGCCCAAGGGCGAGCCGAAACGACCTACGGATCGATCGGCGTCAAAGTGTGGATCAATAAAGGCGAAGAAATCATTGCGGCTCCCAAGCAGCAAACAGCGGTAGTGGGAGGCTAATATGGCGTTGATGCCGAAAAGGACCAAGTTTAGAAAGCAACAAAAAGGGAAAATGACCGGCCTTTCAAAAGGCGGCTCTTACGTCGAATTTGGCGAGTTTGGAATGCAGTCTTTGGATCGGTGCTGGATTACAGCGCAACAGATCGAGGCGTGCCGAGTCACGATTTCCCGCACCTTCAGTCGTAAAGGGCAAGTATGGATTCGGGTTTTCCCAGATAAGCCGGTCTCTAAAAAGCCTGCAGAAACCCGAATGGGTAAAGGAAAAGGAGCGCCCGATCACTACGTCGCCGTAGTGCGTCCCGGCCGTATTCTGTTTGAAGTGGGTGGAGTGAGCCGAGAAGAGGCACAAGAGGCGCTGAGACTGGCTGCTGCAAAATTGCCAATCCGGACCAAATTTGTCGATAGACTGGAGAGGGTATAAAAATATGGCAAAAAAGAAAAAAGAGATCCAGGATCAGTCGGAAAAAGAGATGATCGCTGCAATCCACGATTTAGATCGAGAGCTTTTCGCTCTGCGCAATGAGCTTGCAACGCAGCGCAAATTGGAAAAACCGCATCTGATTAAAGAAAAGAGAAGGCAAAAAGCGCGCCTCCTCACGATTATGACCCAAAAACAACGAGAGGCAGTATGAGCGCAGAAAGAGGAAGACGGAAAATCACCGAGGGAGTCGTCATTTCCAATAAAATGGATAAGACGGTCACCGTGAAAGTGACGCGCAAGATGAGACACGAAAAATATGGCAAAGTCATTGAGCGCTCAAAGAAATATTATGCTCATGATGAGAGCGACGCAATTGAGATTGGGCAAACAGTGCGCATTATGGAAACCCGGCCTCTTTCAAAACTGAAGAGATGGCGCGTAGTTGAGGTAGTATGATTCAACAGGAAACCGAATTAGAAGTTGCCGATAATACCGGAGCCAAGAGAGTCCGATGCTTTAAGGTGCTCGGAGGGACGCGCAAGCGATATGCCAAAGTGGGCGACGTGATTGTTTGCTCCATTAAAGAAGCTGACCCAAAAGGCTCTGTGAAAAAAGGGGAAGTGGTGAAAGCCGTTGTGATAAGGACCAAAGGATATATTCGACGCCCTGATGGCTCGATGCTCCGTTTTTATGACAATAGTTGCGTCATTATCGATGATAAAAACAACCCTCGTGGAACGCGTATCTTTGGGCCTGTGGCCAGAGAAGTGCGCGATGGGGGATTCATCAAGATCAGTTCGTTAGCGCCGGAGGTCATTTAATTATGAAACAATCGATTAAGAAAGGAAGCCACGTTCTCGTGATTGCCGGCAATGACCGTGGCAAGACGGGAGAAGTGATGGCAAAAGGCGAAGATCGAGTGCTCGTCCAAGGAGTGAACATCCGGAAAAAGCACATGAAAAGAACCCAGCAGACCCAAGGGGGTCGTGTTGTGGAAATGGAAGTGCCGATCCACATCTCCAATGTTTGTTTATGCGACAAAGAGGGCAAGCGTCTCAAGAGCGCCCCAGCCGCAGAGAAGAAGCCGCGCGCATCAAAGAAGGTGAAACATGTCTAGGTTATACGCAAGGTTCAAAAAGGAATTAGCGCCTCAACACAAAGCGCGCCATCCGAACCGCTCTGCAATGGAATTGCCGGTTTTGAAGAAAATTGTCATTAGCATGGGGCTTGGCGATGCGTTGAAAGATAAAAACGCGCTTGGCGAACATAGCGAAGAATTGATGATGCTTTCTGGACAAAAGCCGATCGTGACCAAAACAAAGAAAGCGATTTCGAATTTTAAACTGCGCGAAGATCAGCCCGTTGGGTTGGTGGTGACGTTACGCGGAAAAAGAATGTATGATTTTTTTGACCGTTTTTGTAACATTGTAGCACCGCGTATTCGAGACTTTCGTGGGTTTAACAAAAAGGGAGATGGAAGGGGAAGTTATAGCTTTGGTCTGACCGATCAACAGATTTTTCCTGAAATCAACCTCGACAAGGTAAAACGGACTCAAGGGATGAACGTAACGATGGTTACGAGCGCCCAGAATGACGAAGATTGTATAGAATTACTGACCCTTTTGGGCTTTCCATTTAAGTAAGAGAGAGGAATATGGCATTTAATGATCCCATTGCTGAATTATTGACTAAAATCCGCAATGCTCGGGGCGCACAACATCGATATGTCGACTTAGGGCATAGCCGCATGAAGGTCAAAATTCTGGAAATTCTCAAGAATCATGGATTCATCGAAAATTTCCTTGTCAATGAAGAGCAGCATAAGATCCGCATCTTTTTGCGATATACGAAGAGCAGGGAATCTGTCATTCACGGTCTCGATCGGATTTCAAGAAGCGGACTCAGACGGTATGTCGGTTATATCGATATCCCAAAAGTATTTAACGGCATGGGCGTAGCGATTCTGTCCACCCCAAAAGGGATTTTGGATGGCGAGACGGCCAGGAACCTAAAAGTGGGCGGCGAGCTCCTTTGCAAAGTTTGGTAAAAGGAAAATAAGACATGTCAAGACTAGGAAAGACACCGATTCCCCTCCCCAAAGGCGTAGAAGTCAAAGTTGGAGCCGATGGCGCTGTCATGGTCAAAGGCCCTAAAGGTCAATTGGATCTGAAGCTCCCAACGGGTTTATCGCTCCAAGTAGAAGGAGAGCAGGCTCTTCTCTCTTGCGACGAATCTCGTTTGCCGAATAAGGCATTTTACGGACTCTATCGCTCCCTTTTGAAGAACAACGTAGTGGGCGTACACGAAGGGTATGAAATTCGACTGACTCTGATTGGGGTTGGTTATCGCGCCAACGTGCAAGGCCACAAACTCGATTTGCAACTTGGCTTTTCTCACCCCACATGGGTCCCTATTCCAAAAGGAGTGGTCGTTGAGGTCGATAAGGGAACGACGATTATTTTAAAGAGCGCCGATAAGCGTTTAGTGGGACAATTTGCAGCTCAAGTGCGCGGGATGAAACCGCCTGAACCTTATAAAGGGAAGGGGATCCGCTATGAAAACGAATATGTCCGCAAGAAAGAGGGCAAGGCAGCTAAAGGGAAAACAGCATAATGGATAATTCGAAAAGAAGAAGAAAAACAGCTCGCGCGGCACGCGTCATGCGAGTGCGCAAAAAGGTCAGAGGCACAGCAGAAAAACCACGGTTTTCCGTGTTGAAAACCAATATGCATCTCTATGCTCAACTGATCGATGATGAGAAGGGTGTGACCTTGGCTGGATTTGGAACGCAATCCAAAGGCTGCCGTGAGAAACGGAAATCGAAAACTGGCGCGAAAGAAGTGGGTCAGCAGATTGCCCACCTTGCGAAGGGAAAAAATATCAATACGGTCGTTTTTGATCGAGGCCGTTATAAATTCCATGGGCTGATTGCCGAGCTAGCGAATAGTGCGCGAGAAGCTGGGTTGCAGTTTTAAACTAGGATACATATGAAAAATAAACCTGAAAAGAAACGGCAAGAAGATTTTGGAACTGAGTTCGAAGAGAAAGTTCTCTATATCAACCGCTGTGCAAAAGTTGTCAAAGGGGGAAGGAAGTTTAGCTTTTCCGCTCTGATTCTCGTAGGAGATGGACAGGGGCATGTTGGATACGGATTTGCGAAGGCGAACGAAGTGTCGGATGCCATTCGTAAAGGTTCAGAATCTGCGCGAAAAAATATCTATACCATCGAGATGGAAGGGACGACGATCCCTCACGAAGTATACGTAGAGTGGGATGGAGCCAAGATCCTTTTGAAGCCAGCGGCAGCAGGCGTTGGGGTCGTTGCAGGTTCTAAAGTCCGATCTGTTCTCGAGCTGGGCGGAGTCAAAGATGTCGTGGCGAAAAACCTCGGCTCTAGCAATCCGCTCAATCAAGTGAAGGCGATTTTTAAGGCGCTTCTTCAATTGAAAAACCGTGAAAAAAATCTTGCTGCTAGAAAAGGTGCGGCCCATGCTTAATTTATCGCAATTGACCAATACATCTAGGCCACCGAAAAAATCGCGCCGCATTGGCCGAGGAGTCGGTTCTAAACGAGGCGGACACGCTGGCCGAGGCGGAAAAGGGGACAGCCACCGAGCTGGATACCAAAAACGATTTGGCTATGAAGGGGGACAAGTCCCTCTGTATCGCAAATTGCCGATCCGGGGCTTTACTCGCGGGACTTTTGTCAAGCCTGTGACAGAAGTGACTCTGAGCATGATCGAGACCTACTACAAAGCAGGTGAAACGGTCAACGAAGAGAGCCTCCGAGAAAAAAGATTGATTCCACGAAGAAATTTAGGCGGGATCAAAATTCTTGGATCGGGTCAGTTGACCAAGAAAGTCAAGATTGAGGTGCACCACATTACTGAGGGCGCTTTAGCTAAATTGAATGAACACAAAATTTCTTTCACGAAAGTCCCTTTAGCAAAAGGTTAAATCATGATTGAGGCGATCCGTCGCATCTTTAGCATCCCTGAACTCAAGGGTAAGATCATCTATACGTTGCTCTTACTCGCAGTTTGCCGAATTGGAGCCTATATTTCCGTTCCAGGTGTCAATGCAGAAGCGGCGATCAGCCTCTTTAAGTTTGCAAGCGGAGGAGGGCAAAACCTCTTTCAGCTCGTCGACATTTTTTCTGGAGGCGCTTTTGCAAAAATGACCGTGCTGGCCCTGGGTGTCATGCCCTATATCACAGCCTCGATCATCATGCAGCTGCTCATCGCCCTGGTTCCCTCTTTACAAAGAGAGATCCGGGAGAGCCCAGATCAAGGACGGCGCAAGCTATCCAAGTGGACCCGACTCGCCACACTCGTGATTTCGCTCTTCCAATCAGCGTTATTTGCAAAATATGTCATGCGGGTCAACTTGTCGAGCCCAGGCATTATCGTTCCTGAAATGTTGGATGTGCAGATCTTTGGCGTTTCTTTTCTCTTTTACCTGACTGTGATGATCACGATGACCGCAGGCACTTTGCTGCTCATGTGGATCGGAGAGCAGATCAGCGAAAAAGGGGTGGGCAACGGGATCAGTTTGATCATCGCGCTGGGCATTTTAGCCTCGTTCCCAAGCACAATTGGATCGATTATCACGCAGCTTAACTTAGAATCGCAAGAGGCGGGCCAACTCACATTCCCGATGCTCATTGTCCTGTGCGCTCTCTTTGTGTTAATCACCATTGGAACCATCCTCGTCATCCAAGGACAACGGAGAATTCCTCTGCAATACGCCCGCCGCATCGTCGGCCGGCATGAAGTGCAAGGCGGCAATTCCCATATTCCGCTCAAGATCAACTATGCAGGCGTGATCCCGGTCATTTTTGCCTCATCGCTCCTGATGTTTCCTGCGACGCTCGGCCAATTTTTAGGGGGCAAAACCTGGTTTGGCCAGATCGCCGCGTACCTCTATCCAGGCACGTGGGTCTATGTGATTTTTTATGTGGCTCTCATTCTATTTTTTACTTACTTTTGGACAGCCACGCAGTTCAAACCCGAACAGATCGCATCGGATATGAAGAAAAACGGAGCCTTTATTCCAGGCATTCGGCAAGGGAAGCCGACCCAGGATTATTTGGAGTCGACCATGAGCCGCATTACGCTGGCCGGAGCCATTTTCCTCGCCATCATTGCGATTTTGCCCATGATGGTGGGCCGTTTAATGGGCGTCGATGCGAATATTAGCCAGTTTTTTGGGGGAACATCCCTCTTGATCTTAGTAGGAGTTATTTTAGACACGACGAAGCAGATTGAGTCTCATCTACTTATGAAAAGGTATGAGGGATTTATGACGAAGGGGCGTCTGCGAGGGCGATAACCCTTTCCCCTGTTGTATTTTAAGAAGGTACCATGTTATTTTATTTGGAAGGAAAAAGATATGCCTAGAGTGATTGGAATCGACATTCCAGACAATAAGCGCTTAGAAGTGGCTCTGACCTATATTTATGGGGTTGGGCGGAAGCTGTCGAACCAGATTATTGAGAAGCTGGGACTGAGCAAGGATATGAGGGCGCGGGAATTGAAGGAAGACGACGTAGCGCGTCTGAATGCGATCTTGCAGTCGGAGTATGTGGTTGAGGGGGATTTGCGTCGTCAAATCCAGAACAACATCAAGCGATTGGTTGGGATTCATTGTTATCGGGGGATTCGGCACCGCAGCGGGCTGCCTGTCCGAGGTCAAAGAACACGCACGAATGCGCGCACGAGAAAGGGTAAGCGCAAGACAGTAGCGAACAAGAAAATTTAATATTTAGGAGAGAACCTTGGCAAAACAAGAACAGAAAGCGCCTCCGAAGAAAGCGGGAGTCCGGGTTAAGAAGAAGATTACGCGCACAGTGCCTTCTGGGATTGCGCATGTGAGAGCGACCTTCAACAATACGATTGTTTCGATCACCGATTTAGCGGGCAATGTGATTGCCTGGTCTTCTGCGGGGAAGGCGAATTTTGCTGGATCCAGAAAGTCGTCGGCGTTTGCTGCGACGGTGGCTGCGCAGAATGCGGCTCGTGACGCGATTGGGATTGGGATGAAAGAGTGTGAAGTGAATTTGAGTGGGCCAGGAGCGGGCCGCGAATCGGCGGTGCGTGGTTTGATGAGCGCGGGGCTTGCGATTAGCATTATCCGTGACAAGACGCCAGTTCCCCACAATGGGTGCAGAGCCCGTAAACGTAGACGTGTATAAGAGGAGAGACTAACATGCCTGTAAAGTATGGCAAATTTGAAATGCCAGAAAAAATCAAAATAGACGAAGCCACCCAATCATCGACGTTTGCTCGATTCGTGGTTGAGCCTTTTGAGCGTTCCTTTGGCCATACAGTTGGCAACGCTTTGAGAAGGATGATGTTAGCCTCGCTTGAGGCGCCAGCGATCCTGTCTGTACGGATTGAGGGAGTGCCGCATGAGTATATGGCGGTTGAGGGCGTGATTGAAGACATGACGCACATTGTCTTGAATCTGAAAGGAGCTTTGCTGCGCATGTTGACGACAGGCGAAGAGAGTCATCCGAGGGAGATTCATCTGATTTCCAAGACGCTTGAGATCACCGATGAAATGATTGAGAAGGGTCACGGGAACTATCGAGTGACGCTGAAAGATCTTTTTGAGGACTCAGATTATGAGATTGTGAATCCGGATCACATGGTTTTCACGGCGACGAAGCCGATGACGAAGAGGATTGATTTACGGATTTCTTCGGGTCGTGGGTATGTGCCTTCCGAGCGGCATGCGAATTTTGATCGGGTCGTGGATGAGATCGTGATCGATTCAGCCTTTTCTCCTGTGCGGCTTGTCAATTACTACGTAGAGAACACGCGAGTGGGGCAAGATACAGACTATGACCGGTTGATTTTGGAAGTGACCACAGACGGGCGTATTACGCCGATTGAGGCGCTGACCTTTGCTGCGCAGATTGGGATCATGCATTTTGAGGTGTTTGGAGCGATTAAGCAGCATACCATTGTTTTGGAGAAGGGAGAAATTCAAACCAATCGCGACCGCGATGAGGTGCTTTCAAAGCTTTCTTTGAAGATCAATGAGATTGAGCTGTCGGTCCGTTCGACCAATTGTTTAGCGAATGCGAACATTGACACGATTGGGGAGCTGGTGGTGATGCCGGAGTCTGAGATGTTGCGGTTCCGCAATTTCGGGAAGAAGTCGCTGACGGAGATCAAGCAGAAGCTGGATGAGCTGGGGCTTGCGTTGGGCATGGATTTGAGCCGTTACGGGATCAATCGGGACAATATCAAGCAAGTGATTCAAAACTATCTATCTGAGAAGGCGGGAGAGACGATTGTATGAGACATGGAAAGCGAACATTTAAGGTCGGCCGGACGGGATCTCATCGTCGGGCGATGCTAGCGAATATGATGAAGTCGCTTATTGAGAATGAGCGCATTGAGACGACGCTTGTGAAGGCGAAGGAGCTTCGCCGTCATGCGGAGAAGATGATCACGAAGGCGAAGAAGAATACATTAGCTTCGAAGCGCGATGCGATTGCGACGTTGCAAGTGGCTTTTAATCCATTGACGACGAAAGAGGCGCGTGCTGTCAAAGCTGGGGGAGATAAAGCTCCCTATTCGCGGGATCGTTTAGTGATCAATAAGCTATTTGGAGAGTTGCGTGAGCGGTATGCGGCGCGCAATGGCGGCTATACTCGGATCATTCGCAAGGGGATCCGCATTGGAGACAACGCTCCTACCTGTTACATCGAGTATTTGAAATAATTTTTCCTTCTGGAAGGATCAAGCTGGAAAGACCAAGAGAGGTGAGAAAAAATTTATTCTCTCTTGGTCTTTTTTTATCCTTTACATCCCAATCCCTGATCAGTTATTCTAGGGCTTCGACAATGCTTTAGGAATTTCATGGTGAAGCGTATAGCAATCAATGGTTTCGGTAGAATTGGTCGGTTGGTTTTGCGCACGGCTTTAGAGCGTTCAGATCTAGAGGTTGTGGCGATCAACGATTTGGTTCCGCCGGACAATTTGGCCTATCTTTTCAAGTATGACACGGTGCACAGGACGTATCCGAAAGAGGTCAAATCGGACGCAGGTCATTTGATCATTGGCGGCAAGAAGATCTTTGTATCGGCGGAGAAGGATCCGACGCGGCTTCCTTGGAAGGAGAACAAAGTAGATTATGTTGTCGAATCGACGGGTCGTTTTACTCATATGGAGGATGCGAAGCAGCATCTTCGAGCTGGGGCGAAGAGGGTATTGATTTCTGCGCCTGGGAAAGACGACATGCCCACTTATGTGGTGGGGGTGAACCATACCCGTTATAATCCGCAGAAGGATTTTGTCGTATGCAATGCGTCGTGTACGACGAACTGTTTAGCGCCGCTTTGCAAGGTGCTTCTGGACCGATTTGGGATTGAGGAGGGGCTGATGACCACGGTGCATTCGCTGACGGCGAGTCAGCCGACGGTGGATGGGCCTTCTCACAAGGATTGGCGAGGTGGGCGAGCAGCGGGTTGCAATATTATTCCATCCTCGACGGGGGCTGCGAAGGCGGTTGTGTTGACGATTCCTGAGTTGAAGGGCAAGTTGACGGGGATGGCGTTTCGAGTTCCGACGCCTGACGTATCGGTTGTGGATCTGACAGTGCGGCTATCGAAGGATACGACGTATGAGGAGATCTGCAAAGTGATGGATGAGGCGTCTGAGACCACACTCAAAGGGGTATTAGCGACAACCGATGAGGAGTTGGTTTCATCAGATTTTATAGGCACTCCCTATTCCTGCATTTTTGACAAAAAGGCGGGGATTGGGTTGAGTCGTCGTTTTTATAAATTAATCGCGTGGTACGACAATGAAATGGGCTATTCTCACCGCGTTGTCGACCTGTTGGAGTATATGGGATCGAAAGAATGACATGAAGGGGTTGTCTAGAAATAAAGGGAAGCATTTCACTGCGTTCAATCCGCCTAAAACCGACGACTGGAAACGGGGTTGTATTGCCATGCATACAGTTCTTTTTTTGGGTGTTGAAGTGGGGCGATTTTGCGCAGGGGAGAGGGTTTGTTTTATGTCTGGGCAGTTTCTGAACTCCACACGCAAAAACCTTTTAACAATCGGAAATATCAGTGAATTTTACGAGAGAACCTATTATCGAGACTGTGATTACCCCTCGCGAAGGATGCAAATTAGTTGTCCGAAGCAGCAAGGGGGTTAGTCAAGAAGATTATTTTGTTGATGCTGTAGAAGTTGTATCATTTGGACACTCCTTTTTTTTCCGTTCGCAAGAGAGGCCGAAGTCATTTTTAGTGCCTGTGAGCGATTATGAGATTCTCGAATTGAAAGAGACGCGGATGGTGTTGAAGAATGTATCGACGGACCGATCGATCAAGATTGGGGGTGGGCGAGAGCCTGTTCGAGCGCGCGAGGAGGAGCCGCAGGATGTGTTAGCGGAATCTCGGCCGGCGCCGCAGGTGGATCCGCAGCAGCGTGGGGAGCGGAAGCGTGACAAGCGTCGTCGTGGGCGTCGTGGGCGAGACCGCGATCGTCAAGACATGCCGCGGGATCATGATCGTCAAGACCGCGACCAAGACATGTCACGCGACCAGGATCGTCAAGGTATGGGGCGTGAGCACGATCGTCAAGACATGCCGCGCGACCAGGATCGTCAAGGGATGGGGCGTGAGCAGGAGCATCCTCGTGAGATGCGTGCTCGTCGGGACGCGCGCTCTTCGGAGGAGCTTCCCTCTGAGCAGTCTCAAGCTGGGGGACCGACCGAAGAGAAGGCTCCTTCATTTATTTCTAAGCTTTTTCCGCCGCCTCCGACGCTCATCAAGGAGTCGTTGAGTCGTTATAAGCCAGCAGAGGGTGGATCTGAGGAGATCAAGGAGACGTCGAATTTTGAGGAGACGATTTTTGAGCATCCGAACCCATCTGAGGGTGAAATAGATGACGAGAACGAAGAGTAAACGACGAGCCCGCGACCTGCGGGCTTGCTTCTAAAACGAACTTACGCCTAAAATTGTACTTCTCTTTTGCTTGGATGGTGGAATGGTAGACACTGGGGACTTAAAATCCCCTGGGTGAATAACCCGTGCGGGTTCGAGTCCCGCTCCGAGCAAATTTTGCCTCGCAAAATTTGCGAGGAGTCGAAAAGCCAACTGCTTGGCTTTTCGAGACGGGACGAGAATTTTTTTCGGTTGCTCCCGAAAAAAATCGCCGCCCCGGTAGGACAGGCCGCATCGGCCTGCCGAGAGGGGGTCCCGCGGCCTGAGCAAATTTTGCGAGAAAGGAAGCCACCTTGAGTGACTTCCGTGCGTGGGCTCGAATCGAGGGCGATGTTTTTTCGCCTCGAAAAAACCGACCGAGATCGCCGGCCCGGCAGGACGAGCGAAGCTCGCCGAGAGGGCGTCCCGCTCCGAGAATGTTAAAAATCAAGGATATGGAACGATCGGGCCAACGACCTTCTTCACTGTTAGAACTCTCATGGGGGAATGGTGGGGGAGTGCATAGGCCGCAAATCACAGGAAATGATGAAGAGACTTTGGTTTATTTTGAACGCCTCCTTCTGCGTAGCCTTTATGCCTGAGGGAATTTTTTGTTTCGAAGGAGATGTAATGAATTCTAAGAAATACTTCTTTGATGAGAATCACGTGCGTTACGAATTGTGTCAGGTCAATGGAGGCAAGCCTTACAATTGGCTTTTCTTGCCTGGTGGCCCTGGAATGGATTCGAGTTATTTACGCGATGTGGCAAGTAGTCTCGAGTTGCCAGGAAATGTGTGGCTGATCGATTTACCTGGGAATGGCACGAACGAAGATAGTTTGCGCAATTTTGACACTTGGTTTGAAATTTTCCCTTCGGTCATTCAAAAATTTGATAATCCTATTTTAGTGGGTCATTCATTCGGAGGAATGTTTCCTCTCTTTTTCCCCGAACTGGAGCATCAACTAAAGGGTTTTGTGATTCTTAACTCAGCTCCCTGTTTATGGCTAGAAGAGGCTGTCTCTTATTCCAAACAATTCGATCTTCCCGATCTCAGTCAAGAGATGCAGGATTTTACCCGCCAACCGAACCGAGAGACCTTCGATGCCGCATTGAAGGCATGCATGCCCTACTACTTTTCCCCATCTGCACTCAGTCGAGGCAGTGCATTGGTCTTGACCGTCCCGCTCAACTATTTGGCAGCCGTTTGGTGGCAACAGAAAGTGTTAGAAACCCATTACTCTGCCAAATGGGTACCGCAGCAAGTGCCTACCCTCATCATCGGAGCCAAATTTGATGCGATCACTCCCTTCTCTCTGTTTGAGAAAGACACAAGATTTGCAAGGGATAATATTACCATGCGATTCATTGAAGATGCTGGCCACTTCCCATGGATTGAAAACCCAACTGCTGTTCGAGAGGCTCTGACTGAGTTTATCTCTCAGATTCAAAGCTCGATGGACGAGCAAAGTGAATGATGGAGCGCGACGATTCAGTGAGGAATGGACTAAAAATTGATTGTCCAAGATTTTGCTATCGTTGACACAATGCAAGTGTTGAGCTCTCGCCTTGTTTCGTTGGCACGCGGATCTTGAAGAACGTGTCTATGCGATCCATCTGTGATCAAATTTCTTGTAAAAAAATATTTCCAATTTAGGATGGCGCCATGACAGATGCTTCCAAGGAAAAGCAAGGGATATTGCCACAGGATAAACTTGTCGTTTTTGAAGACAAAAAAATCCGCAGAAGTTTTCACAAGGGTGAGTGGTATTTTTCGATTATTGACATTGTAGAGGTGTTGACCGAAAGTGCTAACGCGCGAAGATATTGGTCAGATCTAAAAATACAACTGTCTGAAAAAGAAGGGTTTATTCAGTTGTACGGAAAAATCGTACAACTGAAACTAGCGTCGAATGATGGGAAAAAATACCTCACCGACACAGCCAATACAGAAACTGTTTTCCGCATCATTCAGTCTATCCCTTCGCCTAAGGCAGAGCCCTTTAAAAGATGACTGGCTCAAGTGTGGGCATCAGCTCAAACGTCTCTTGATCAAATAGTTGAATGTAGGATATTGTAGTTGAAGATGAATTTGGGCGTCCCGCTCCGAGCATATTGATTTTAACAGAAGGCAATGATTCATTGTATAGGTCCATAAATATGAAATTTTCAATTCCATGTATGATTTCCGCGATTTGCTTGACATTCGTTGGATTGCTGATGCCCTCTCTGTCCGCAGAAGAAATACATGCTAACGAGGAGCCACTCATGCAAAATTTTATAAAGGTCCACAAACCCCGCATGATGGTGATTGGCATTGAATGTCGCACTTCAAATGACAGTAATGCAGGCCCAAAGGATATTCCTCTACTTTGGCAAAAATTTTACGCGGAAAACATTCAGAGCAAAATTCCAAACAAAGCGTCCGATGAAGTCATCGCTCTCTACTGTGACTATGAAGGAGATTATACCCAACCTTATTCCTGCGTGATTGGGTGCATTGTGAATTCTTTAGAGCAAATTCCTGAAGGAATGGTTGGCAAAGTAGTCCCCGAATCCACTTTTGCTCTTTATCATACTGAAGGTGATTTTCCAAAAAATTTAATCGATACCTGGGGTCATATTTGGCATTCAGATTTAAAGCGCACCTATGCAGGTGACTATGAGGTTTACGGACATAAGTTTTCCGGACCCTCAAAAGAAGTAGACGTATTGGTAGCGATTGAAAAATGAAAAAAGCGGCTGACAAGCGATATATTGATCAACCTTTGGGAAAAATACGAAATTTGGACGCTAACTTGTCGGGTTGATAAGAAAGTTTTGATTGCCTCAACCCCTCTATACCGAGATCTTGTGCCCAGTTCAGACAGCTAATTCCTGCGCCCGCAAGACGATGCGCTAACTCTTGAAAAAGAAAAGGGTAAATCCCCTTATATTGCGTCAAACCTTTGGCAAAATGGATCACAAAAAGATGCGACGGAAATACTTCACCCAAAATAAACGCCGCAGGCTGCTCGTCAATATAAACAATGTACCCCAAAAGGTTCAGTTCTTTCGCCAGTTTCAGGCTCTCCTCACAAGCCAGAAAATCTGTCGTCTTCTCATCGATGGAGCTTTGCCACTCATTCAGGATCCGTAACCCATCCTTCTCATGCTCTTGGGTATACGGAACCACTTTTGCCTGATACGCCTCAAGAAACTGCTTCACTAAATTGCGCTTCGCACTGAGGTTCCTCCCCGGATAATCGGCGATTTTTTCCCTTTTAAATAAATAATCAGAGTCGTTCCGATTACACTCCATTCGAAAATACTCAGAACTGAACGAAGAGGTCCAAGCCTCCGGAATGGGATAAAAACAATCTGCCCATTTCAGCGTTTCCAAAAGTCTTTGCATGGGAATTTTTCGCATATCCTCCGTAGGCATCAAATACCTGACTCCATCCGGGGTCCGCCCACGCAACCAGATCATAGGCTCATCCAATAATACGTGAAAGTCGTGTGCTCTTCGAAAAAGATACCTGCTTGTAAAACTGTATTCCGAAAGACAGAGAGCCAGCGACTCCAATTTAGGCTGAAGAATCGTCCGATGATCTAAGGAGAGAGGCGCTGTTTTCATCCGCTCAGGAGTAAACCAGATCGCTCAGAATTCGGCAATAGCATTAACCCACTAGTCAAATAAGAGACACCTCTGCGCCAGCGAGGCAAAGCCGCAGCCAGCAGATTGTCTCTTATTTGACTAGTGGGTTAATAACCATAAAAAAATAAATAGTGCGATTTGTCCTCAAAGTGTAATCTATTTACCTCTCGTCTTGGACCCAATGTCAAGGATTGCCGCAAAACACTGAACAAAGGACGCCTCATGGCTGCTGTGACCAGTGATACCCACTCTTATGAAAAGGCATTGCTAGCTGCTTCTGGAGCAGCTGAACAAGCCTATCGAGAAGCATGGGATGGTTTGGACATATACGTCCAAGCACATACGGCCGCAGGCCGTTCCAGGGAATGGAGACCCATATACCCGCAGGCTATCAAAACACAAGAAGCGTTTCAGGAACGATATGGCATTTTCCAAGCATGTATTCGTCAGGCTTTCGAATGCTTGCGGCGCAATCCTAACGCTGCACAAGAAGTGTTTCGGATATTGCAAATCGGTGAATTTTATAACATTTCATTGCACAATCCTGTAGCTAGTATACCGCCGTCTGATCAGATAGACTGCTTTGAGGACGCGCTGCAACAGGCTGTGCGCGCGGTGCCTAAAATTTCTGAATACGCAAGGGCTCAGCTGGTCGCCGTGAGCACTGACCATTCGCCCTATGTCGAGAGATTGCTAGCCGCTTCTTCTGCAGCTGAAGAAAGTTACAAAGCAGCCTCCACGGTTTTGCGCGAATACCCGAGAACTCCCTATTCCCTAACTGTCGTATCGGGTGTATCTGGCTTTTGCTCTGGTTCATCCATCGAGCTCGCTCATGAAGAACGAGCACGCTTGAAGAAGCGATATGCGGTTTTCCAAGAATGTATTCGCCAAGTTCTGCAATACCGCGATCCCACTGCTCAGGATCAAGAGCGCGCGTGGCAGTTATTGAAAATACGTGAATGGTATAGGATTTCGTTGGAAAAGCCTATCCCACAATTTAGACTGCCAGCTGCTCCAACAGATGGACGCAACTTCGAAGAAGCTCAGCAAGTAGTTCCAGAAATTTCTGAATACGAAAGGACGCAGCTAACGGCGATTGGCATGATGCAAGCCACTCCCCCACTCCGCTTGGAAAGCAATATCCAATAGCCACCTTTGGGCGGGCGTGCTAACATCATGCCCAACGTCAACCAGTAAAAAAATATGCACTCCACATTCGCAAGCGATAATTTTGCTCCCGTCCACCCAGAAGTCATGGCCGCCATTCAAAAAGCCAATCTAGGCCATGCGATCGCTTATGGCGCCGATCCTTGGACAGAGCAATTCAACCAGGTCATCAAAAAAGTCTTTGGCCCTTCAGCAGAAGGGTTTGTCGTGTTCAATGGCACCGCCGCCAACGTATGTTCCATTCAACAGACGCTCTCTTCTTGGCAAGCCGTGATTTGCTCGACCGCTGCTCATATTGGAACCGATGAATGCGGAGCCCCACAGGCAGCCACCGGATGCACATTGCTCACAGCTCCGACAGTGAACGGTAAAATCACCCCAGAAGCATGCTCGGCTTTTTTGCACGGAAACGGCAATCAGCATCATGTGCAGCCCGGGCTGATCTCCATCACCCAATCTACAGAACTCGGAACGGTTTACACCATCGACGAAATGAAAAAATTAGTCCACTTTGCCCATCAACATCACATGCTCCTCCACGTCGATGGCGCCCGCTTGTGCAACGCCGCCGCAAGCCTTGGCGTATCCCTTCAAGCGCTGACCAGTGACATTGGAGTCGACATCCTCTCTTTAGGAGGCACCAAGATGGGATTGATGGGCGCAGAAGCCGTTGTGTTTCTCCAAGCAGGCCTTGCCAAAGATTTCCAATTCGTCCGAAAACAACAGATGCAGCTCGCCTCCAAAATGCGCTTCTTGTCCGCACAAATGGTGGCTCTCCTGGACGGGGACTTGTGGCTGAGAAACGCCTCCCACGCAAATGCCATGGCAAAACTTTTGGAAACAAAATTGCGCACCCACTGCCCCCAATTGCCCATCCTCTATCCCGTCGAAGCCAATGCCCTGTTTGTCCAGCTGCCCTCCATGGACATCTTGCAACGCCTGCAAAAGAAAAGCTTCTTTTGGATTTGGGACTACGAAAAAGCGGTTGCTCGATGGATGACCTCATGGGACACTGACCCCGCTTTTGTCGACACCTTCATCGCGGAACTCAAATGTCTGATCCGTTGATCGCGTTCAAGCAGCGCTTCTCGGTTGTTTCGGTATAATACATACTGCATAGGTGTTAATATCCCGATTGCCTGTCAACCCGATTCAGAAGAGGCTCTCCGACATAAAACCTCCGCAAGTTTTCAACGAAGAGGGGCTCCCATTGCCAAGAAGAGCGTTCGAGGGAGCGGGCTACATGCGGAGTGATGAGAATGCGTTCCTCTTGCCAAAAGGGGTGGCTCTCCGGAAGGGGTTCTTCTCCAAAAACATCGAGAGCAGCTCCTTGCAATTGATGGGAGCGGATCTGTTCCAAAAGCGCCTGTTCATCGACAGTTTCTCCTCTACCCACATTGACGAAGTAGGCATGTGGAGGCAGTTTTTGCAAAATGGGACGAGAGACGATGTGGCGGGTTGCAGCAGTCAGCGGTAGAGCAGCGATGAGTAGATCCATTTTAGGAAGAATAGCGCTCCAAGTCTCTGGCCCATACAGAAAGACCCCAGGGGATGCTCTAGGAGTACGCACTGCGGCGTGCACAATCGCTCCTAAGGCCGACAGTTTCCCCCCTATCGCCCGGCCAATGCCTCCCCATCCAAGGATCAGTACGTGGCTTTGCGCAAGTTTAGGAAGCAAGCAGCGGTGCCAGGTCTTTCGTTGTTGATCATCTCGAAAAAGATGGAGCTGTCTAAAAAGCGCAAAAATCAGCGCCAGGGTATGTTCTGCGATTTCTTCGTCGTAGACGCCCTTTGCAGAGGTGATTTGCAGCGAGGGGGGAATCTGACCAGATTTTAGAATGAGATCGACTCCTGACGATCCCGATTGCATCCATTGCAGCTTTTCGGCAAAGGCAATGGATTGAAGGAAGTATCGATTGCCTAATACGACATCCGCTCGTCGAATGTGCGCGCGGGCCATTGCTTCATTGGTCGCGTAAACGATCTCCGCTTGAGGCGCTGCCGCCTGTAGCGCCGCTCGGTGAGCCTCGCTTGGCTCATACATCAAAAGGATGCGCATTTACCCCTTCTTGGCCATGAAGATTTGGAATGGAAGACACTTACACCACAGAGCGATTTTCTCCAGGTATTTTTCGACCGCGAGCGCCCCCTTCAGATCGGTAATAAAAGGGGGAAAAAATCCCGCTCTTTGGAGTTTGCAATCGATCAGTCCCGCTTTTTTCATCGCTGGGAAAAGAATTGTTGAGCGCATATTGACCATTCCTTTCTCTCCTTGCCAGGTCATTTTCGGAGTGAAAAGGATCTGCAGATAGTAGAGGATGTTGTAGGGATTGGGTTCAAGAAACAGCAGTCGCCCCCCCTTTTTTAAAAGCCTCGCCGCTCCTTGGAGACTTTTTTCAAGATCAAACATGTGATGCAACGCGAAAAATCCGATGGCTGCATCGAATTGTCCGTAGAGAGCAGTGGGCGGGGTGGAAATATCTGCGCAATACACGGGGATGGGCGCGTATGTTTGCAATTGATCCAGCAAACCGGACGCGATGTCGAGCCCCTCCACGCGGTATCCTCTTTGGAAGAGGTTGATCGTGTATTTCCCAATCCCGCAGCCAATATCGATAATCCGATCGGTTTTTGTCAGATGGCCTGCTGCAATCACCCGATCGACTTGCCGACTGATATAGACAGAGGCGCGCGGCTGCATCGTTTTCTTATGGTTCTTTTCAAAGTACTCTTTTTGATGAACGACATGTTGTTCCGATTGCATCGCTATCTCTTTGTAAAAATTTGGAAAATTGTATCGAATCCAGGGACACCATCTGTTTTTTGCACCATTTGCGATTCGATAAAGGCCTCTAGCTCATAGGGCCTTCTGGTTGTATTCATTTGCCACCAATTCGACCAATAGGGATGATCGCGGATGACTCGCAGCTCTTGCTCTTGCAAAGCGAGGATCAATTGTTTTTCTCCTCCGCATCCGAGCGCGGGGTGAATGGGTATATCGAAAGGGGTCGGATTCGAAAGGTTGAATAGCAAATAATAAAAACCTGCGTGCGTACTTAAGAAGAATACCCGTTCGCCGGGCGGCTCAAATTCTCGCCTCATTCTCTGCCAATGGCGATGACACAAACGGTCCATGACAATGCCCCGAAAATGAGGCACAGAAGAGAGGCGCGTTTTCCCTTGCTGCCATTGCCAAATCGGTTGCGCAAGAAAGAAACCGATGTGCAGTAAAACAAACAAGAACGCTCCCGTTGCCAAACGCGCCGGACTCCTCCATTCCAGTTTCGAGTAGCAATACAGAAGAGCGATCACCACAAAAGGGATGGTTACGATTTTTTGCGTATGATCCGGTTTGGGATACAGAACGGCAACGGCTCCAATGAGAAAAACAAACAGGGCGTTTCTTTGCATAGGATGTTCCTCTTGGCATCGGAGGGCGTAGACCCAGCCAAAGACAAGAAGAAAGGGCGCTGCATAGATGAACAGAGAATAGGGATCAAAACGGGGGAAATCTAGGAAATAGGTGTGGTGTGTGAGAGCAAGGTAGCGCGGTTTATTCCAGATCGCATAGTCCAGAAAACAGTTCCATCCTCCCTGCAAGAAGGTGGGGGCAAAAAGAAGGCCAAGCACCAGTAGAGAAACCACTATACCGAAACAACCTGAAGAGTCGGGAATTTGGTGAGGAGGCGCATTTTGAGGCAAACTCGACGATGCCAAACCCTTAAAACTTCTTCGCACCCAACAAACGTGCACCCATAGGCAACATGCGGCAATAGCGCCCACATTTTGTTTCGCGCCCAAGCAAAGAGCTGCGCAAATACTGGCTCCCATCAGCCATTTTCTTTGAAAACGAACGCTCCATTTCAAAGCCATCCAAAAAACGGCCAGAAAAAGCACTTTGGCCAAGGGATTGTAAGGGGAAAAGCCCCAGTTTGCCTGCGGATGGGCCAACACAATCAACGCGCCGATCAGCAAGGGCGTTGCATAGCGATCTAATTTTAATTCTTTGAGAATGAGTAAGATTAGAACCGTTCCTAAAGTGAAATAAAGGGCCAAAACGGCCCGCGCTACCCATAACTCGACTCCCAAAAAAAAACAAAAGAAGGCTGTGACATAGACGGAAAGAGGAGTGAGTCCACAGTAGATGTCTCGATACAGGACTTCACCGGATACGACTCTCTGCACGACCTGCAGAAACCAAGTTTCATCATCGGTATTGATCTCTTGAAAAAACGCATAGAGCCAAGCGATGGAAAAGACAAAAACAGCAACCATGAACAGTCTCTTACGGTTGAACAATGGCTCTCCTCTCAACGCATTGTTGAAGCTCCCTGTGAGAGGCCAGAAGCTGCTGGAAGCTCTTCTCACGCGAACAGTGGATTGCATGTCGGATTTGACTGACAGCAGAGCCCATATTTTTGCCTGCGGTATCTTTTAAAAAGGCCCTCCGGAGAAAGCTAAAATGACAATCGAGGCGAACCATTGCATCGACTAACAGTTGACACGGGATCGGATGACCGAGATGGGGAAGGGTCAGGCCGCCGAATCCAAAAGGGCGGGCAATTTTTGGCCGCAGCGCATCTAACTGGCCGTTGACGAGGGGGGTAAAGATGTGCGGGCTTCGATTCTCTACGCATAAGTCGTTCATCCCTAAATACATACGAGATAATGGCAAAGAAGACATCTCCATCGCGCAGTTCACAGCTGCGTTGGTTTCGATCAAAATGCCCACTTTGGCCCTGTCTTGGGTCCAATCAAGCGCTTGTTCCACTTCTCTCTTAGTTCTGACCATGGGGATCAGCAGTTCTGCAGCTCCGTGGCTGAGGGCCGCTTCGATTTCTTGTTTTGTGTCTGCGCTGATTGCATTGATACGGCAAATAATGGGGATGGTTGCGATTTTTGCCACAGCTTTTAAGTCATCTAGAGTGTGGTGGTTGATTTGAGTATCAAAATTCTTCTGTCTCTCTTCTTTGCCTCGCCATTCCCAATCGACGATGATGGCGTCTATGCCGCAGGAATTGGCTTGGCGGACCAAATCGCAATCTACTGTAAACAAACACAATTCAAAGTGAGGGATCATCGTTTTTTTATCATTGCTAAGAGTGAACTGCCCCAAGGCCATCGGATCCATTGTCCCAGCCACACTTCGAATCGATTGATCTGCCAAAAGAGTTGATTGAGAAAGCGGGGCACGTTGACTTCTTTGCGGGGGGATATTTTGAACAAACGAGAGATCACAACCAACGGAAAGAGAAAGAATTGGTAAAATCCAAGATAGACCATTTCGCCTCCAAGCCCATGAGCCAGGATGCGGAGGTCTTTGGGGAGATATCTGCGCAGGTGTCCTGCATCGGTGTCTCTTTGGCTCCATAGCTTAGGGAACGCGGGGACAGCGATGAGCAAAACGCCTCCTGGTGCAAGGACGCGAAAGGCCTCTTGCAGGGGGCGTCTTTCTTCCATATGTTCTAATACGTCCGCGAGGATGACAGCATCGAATTGTCCATCTGGGAAGGGAAGGGCCGCTGCGCTGGCTCGCAGGAGATGCAGAGAGGGTTTTTGGAGCCACCCCTCTGTTTGCAAATCGATCCCAACAGCCCTGTAGCCGCTGTTGACAAGTTGCTGTACGAGATGCCCTGTTCCGCAGCCCACATCGAGAACGCGATGATTTTTGTGGGACGCAATAAAGCGGCTTAATCGCTGGAGAATCCATCGGCTTCTGGCTCGACTCCAAAAATGGAACTGTTCCATGGCGCCTAGTTGTTGGCTCTGTTTTGGACAAAAAGTAGAAGACTCTGCTTCACAAACTGTTGTATGTTTAGCCCCGCAACGACAAATCACGAAGGGTTGTTTGCACTGCATGCATTTGTCATAGAACGGGTGATTCATGCCATGAACGATAATTCTAGAAAAGATTTTCAGCAAGCCGGTTTTGTCAGTATAGTGATTCCCGTCTACAACAATGCTGAGACGCTTCTGGAGCTTTACGCTGCGCTGACCCATCATTTATGTGGGCATCTTTTTGAAGTTCTGTTTGTCGATGACGCGTCGCCTGATGATTCGTTCTTGATTCTGCAAGATCTAGCCAGTCGGGACAGCCGAGTGCGGTTCATTCATTTGGTAAAAAACGTGGGGCAGAATCGGGCGATTTGGCAAGGTTTTGCTGCTTGCAAAGGGGACAAGATTGTGGTCATGGATGCAGATTTGCAAGATCCTCCTGCGGCTGTTTTAGGGTTGCTGGCAGAATTAGATCGGGGGTGGGATGTGGTTTTTGCGGGGAGAAGAGGAAACTATGAATCTGGTTTTCGTCTTTTCACTTCTAGAGTGTTTAAGTGGTTGATTCATAAGACGGCAGCAGTTCCACAAGATGCGGGTCTTTTTATGGCCTTGCGTCGCAACGTGCTGAAAAGCATCCCCCGTTCTTCTTATCTTGTGGGGATGATTGGATTTTCTCATGCGCGCATGTGTTCGATTCCTGTAATCCGCAATCGGCGAGAACGGGGGGTGTCTGCCTATTCTTTTTGGAAGAGATTACGTTTAGGTTTGCGTGCGGTGGGGGCAATTTTATGGATCCGCGCCCGAAAAATAAAGCTTGATTGATTCATTTTTCTTCACATAAGATCACTGCGTACATATGAGCCGTTATTTGCTGAAAGCAGCTATTTTGCTGCAGCTGACTTTAGCGATTTATTTGATTTGTGAAGTACGGGGCCTGAGAAAGAGGTTGTACGCGTTTCAGAGAAAGACCTTATCGTTTCTCAGACAGCACGAACTTTTAGCTTATGAATTTCAAGCCTTTCTCGAGCAGCGCTTTAAAGTTTTAGAATTTCCCCGATCGCTCAAACATCTTCCTCTTGCAGAGGAGCAGGGGATTCTTTTGGCCAGTCGAAAGATTGATATTCCTGGGGTGATCGCTCCTTACAACGCCTCTTTGATTGAAGAAGCAGATCATTATCTCCTTTTTTTCCGTTATGATATTCCGGCAATTGGGGATGACGAGGTGCCTTACCATTCTTATATTGGTTGTGTTGAGCTGAATTCTGATTTTTTGCCGCTATCTCCCTTTACAACGCTGGATACGAAAAGCGCTTTTTCGGAAGATCCGCGTGTGATGAAAGTGGATGGGCAGTATTTCATTACTTACAATGAGCTGATGGCTGGCAAACGGACGCGCAGAGAAGTGCGGATGGCAACTGTCGATTCACTGACAAAGCGGATTGAATCCATCACGCGATTTGACCGGAGGAAAATGTCTGTGGAAAAAAACTGGATGCCTTTTGTTCCAGATGGGAAAACTCTTCACTTCATCTATACGATTAGGCCGCACGAAGTTTTGAAGCTGGCATCGCCCCAACACAATGCCCTATTGCAGGTGGGGGTGTGTGATCCAAAATGTGCTCTTTCTTCCTTGGATTGGCCGAAGCAATGGGGGATTCCCCGAGGGGGCACTCCGCCGCGGCTCGTGGATGGGGAATACCTTTCTTTTTTTCACAGTTCCCTAATTGATGATCGGGGAATTACTTGGTATGTGATGGGTGCGTATGCCTTTGAGGCTGCAGCGCCCTATCGGATCACCAAAATTTCTCCCCATCCGATCTTGTTTCACGAGATCTATCGAACAGCGCATCAGAATACAGCAAACCCCAAGGTGCGTTGTATTTATCCGGCGGGTTTTGTCCTGGAGAGGAGGGAGGGAAAGGATCTCATTCAACTCTCCTGCGGAGAGAATGATTCTGCTGTGAAGGTTTTGACCATCGATAAAGAGGCGTTGCTCCGCTCTTTAAAGCCTGTCTCATCGGGGATGTGAACTCTATTATTAACCCGCGCCCCAAACAGGTGATACCCTTTATCCGCTAGACGCGACAACACTCGGCCGTTCACGGCCGAGTGTTGTCGCGTCTAGCGGATAAAATCGGGAAAATAAACTTCCCGACTGCTTTCCTCTTGTCAATTTGGCTGAGGCCGTGTATTTACCCCATTTATGGGCCCAATCAAAATCGCTTTTCTCTGCTGTCTGCTCTGTGTCGCGTGCAGCCAGAAAAAACCGGCAGAGCAGCCCCCTGTGCCGGTCACCGCAATCCGGGTCAGCCCACAGACCCTGCCCGCCAACTTCCAATACGTAGGCGTCGGCAAAAGCTCCCACATCGTGCAAATGAGAGCCCGCGTTGAGGGGTATTTGGAATCAATCGACTACGTGGAAGGCGCCCTCGTCCACACGGGCGAGTTGATGTTCATCCTCGATCAGAGGCCGTTCGTCGCCGTTCTGGAAGAAGCCCAAGGCGAACTCTTGCGACAACAAGCCATCCTGTGGAATGCGGAACAAACTAAAAACCGAATGGTCCCGCTCTATAAAGAAAACGCAGTGAGCCAAAAAGACATGGATGACGCCCTGGCCAGCGAGTGGGCGGCCCAAGCAGCGGTCGCCATCGCCAAGGCCAATGTCGAAAAAGCCGAAGTCAATTTGAGCTACACCACCATCCAGGCCCCCGTGACCGGCATGGCCAGCAACGCAAAATTTAGAGAGGGCGCGCTCATCTCCCCAGGCCCCGATAATTTGCTCACAGAAATCTATGTGATCGACCCCATCTGGGTCTATTTCAGCGTCTCCAGCGGCGATATCTTAAAGGCGCGCGGCGAAGCGGCCCAAGGACTCGTCCAATTGCCCCCAGATAACCGCTTCGACATCGAGGTCGAATTCGCAGATGGATCGGTCTTGCCCGCAGAAGGAAAAATCGACTTCACCTCGCCCTCCTTGCAACAAAGCACAGGCACCATGTTGGTGCGCACCGTATTGCCCAATCCAAAAGGCTATCTCAAACCAGGCGAATTCGTGAGCGTGATTGTGAAAGGCGCCGTCAGGCCCAATGCCATCGCTGTCCCACAACAGGCCGTCATGCAAGGCATGAACGGCACCTTCGTCTGGGTCATCAACGAAAAAAGCGAAGCCCAAATGCGCCCCGTTGTAGCGGGCGATTGGTACAAAGATGATTGGATCATCAACTCCGGTTTGAAACCAGGCGATATCGTCATCACCCAAGGAGTTAATAAAGTCCAAAATAACACCCCCGTTACGGTTAAAAACTGGGTCCCATGATCTCAAGATTTTTTATCGACCACCCTATTTTCGCAGCCGTGTTATCCATCGTGATCACCTTCGCCGGCGTCACCGCCATCAAAAATCTCCCCGTGGAACAATACCCCAACATCACCCCCCCACTCATTCAGGTGACCGCCACCTATAACGGAGCCAACGCCGACACAATGGCTAACGACGTCGCATCGCCCCTGGAACAGCAAATCCTCGGCGTCGAAAACATGATCTACATGTACTCCCAAAACTCCTCCACCGGCAATATGACCCTCGACGTCTATTTCAACATCGGCAGCGACGCCAACATGGACCAGGTCAACGTACTCAATTTGGTCAACCAAGCCATGGCCGAACTCCCCAGCGAAGTCCAAGAAGAGGGAGTCACCATCCAAAAACAAACCCCCAACATCTTGATGATCGTCGCTTTGCAATCCCCACAAGGCATTTATGACTCCATTTTCACAAGCAACTACGCCAGCATCAACGTCGTCAACGAACTCGATCTGCTGCCAGGCATCAGCACCATCTCAATCATCGGACAGCGCGACTACTCCATGCGCATCTGGCTCAGGCCCGACATGATGGCTGAATTGGGCATCACCACCAATGACATCGTCAAGGCCGTCCAACAGCAAAATGCCGACTTCGGCATCGGACAAATGGGCCAGGCCCCCAATGCAAGGCCCGTTGCGTTGACCATTCCCATGAGCACACAGGGCCGGTTGAGCACACCCGAACAGTTCGAAAACATTATCTTGAGAGCCGATCTGAACGGCCAAATGGTCCTCTTAAAAGACGTCGCTAAAGTCGATCTCGGCGCCCAAGATTATACAGTCGATGGCGAACTCGACGCTGTTCCCACCACACTGCTTGCCATTTACCAAGAATATGGAGCCAACGCACTGCAGGTCGCTGGAGCGGTGCGCAAAACCATGGAGCGCATCTCAAAAAATTTCCCCGGAGGACTCACTTATACCATCCCCTATGACACCACTTTGTTCATCAAAGGCTCCATTAAAGAGGTCTTTCTCACCCTCCTGGAAGCGGCAGGCCTCGTCGTGCTGGTCGTGTTCCTCTTCTTGCAAACGTTCCGCGCCACCCTCATTCCTGTGCTCGCGATGATCGTCTCCATCGTCGGCGCTTTTGCAGGGTTATATATACTCGGCTTCTCCATCAATACATTGACTTTGTTTGGCATGGTGCTCGCCATCGGCATCGTGGTCGATGACGCCATCGTCGTCGTCGAAAACGTCGAACGCAATTTGCGCACGTTTAAACTCTCGCCCAAAGACGCCGCCCGCAAAGCCATGGACGAAGTCACCAACCCCGTGATCGCAATCGTCTTCGTCCTCTGCTCAGTCTTCATCCCCGTCGCCTTCCTTGGCGGCATCGCAGGCCAGCTCTATAAACAATTCGCCATCACCATCGCCGTCTCCGTGTTCATCTCCGGCTTCGTCGCCCTCACCCTCAGCCCCTCCATCGCAGCGCTCGTGCTCAAACCCCAAGAAAAAGAGTCTAAGTGGGCCATGTGGTTCAATCAGGGTCTCGCAAAAGTGACCGATGGGTATAGCAAAATCGCCTCTTGGCTGATCCATCGCACGGTGCTCGGCCTCGCCATTTTTGCAGCCATCTTGGCCGCGCTGTTTTTCTTCTTTAAAATGACGCCGACGAGCTTTGTCCCCAATGAGGACCAGGGCTATCTGATTGTCTTTGCCAACATGCCCGACGCGGCGAGCCTCGACCGGACAAAAAGGGCCGACGATCAGATCGAAGCCATCGCCATAAAACACCCAGGCGTAGAGCATGTCGTCTCTTTGACCGGATTTAGCATCGTAGAGAGTCTGAACCGGACAACGATTGGCACGAATTTTATCATTCTGAAAGATTGGAAAGAGCGAAAAGCCAAAAACTTGCACGCTGCGGCGATTTTGCAAGATCTGCAAAAAGAGTTCTTTGAAATCCAAGATGCACACGTCATTGTGACCAATCCCCCAGCGATTCAGGGGCTAGGCACGGTGGGCGGATTCGAGTTCTGGATTGAAAACCGAGGCGATGGAGGCATGCCCGCCCTCGAACAAGCGGTCGCACATTTTCTCAGCAATGCCAAAAAGCGGCCCGAACTCTCCAATCTGTACACAACGGCCCAATTCAATAACATGCAGTTCTACGTCAATCTCGATCGGTATAAGGCGATGGCGCTCGGCGTATCGATTTCCGATGTGTTCCAAGCGCTGCAAACGCTTCTCGGCTCCGTCTATGTCAACAATTTCAACAAATTCGGCAGAGTCTATCAGGTGATTGTGCAGGCGCAGCCAGAATATCGGGAACGGCTCGACAATCTCGGCGACATGTATGTCCGCTCCTCTTTCAATGAAATGGTGCCGCTCAAATCGCTCATCTCCATTTCAACGACCAAAGGACCCAATTTGGTGAGCCGCTTCAACGATTTCCCAGCCGCAGAAATCATCGGCTCTCCAGCTCCCGGATACTCGTCAGGCCAAGCGATCCAAGCCATGGAGGAGCTCGCCCAAAATCTCGGCCCCAATATGAATTACGGTTGGAGCGGCGAAGTCTATCAAGAGATTGCCACCGGCGGCACCTCGTTCGTCGTGCTCCTCGCGGGACTGTTCATGGTGTTTCTCATCCTCTCCGCACTCTATGAGCGCTGGTCGCTGCCGCTTGCCATCATCATGGCGGTGCCTTTCGGCGCGCTCGGCGCCTTTATCGCCATTTGGCTGCGCCATATGCCCAATGACGTCTACTTCCAAATCGGACTGGTCACCCTGATCGCCCTCTCTGCAAAAAACGCGATTTTAATCGTCGAATTCGCGCTGATGCAGAAAAAACAGGGGCTCTCCAATGTCGATGCCGCCATCGCCGCCGCTAAATTGCGCTTTCGCGCCATCATCATGACCTCGCTCACCTTCATTTTGGGAGTGACCCCGCTTGTGACTAGCCAAGGAGCCGGAGCCGCCAGCCGCCACTCTGTAGGAACCGGCGTCATGGGAGGCATGATCGCGGCCACCTTTTTGGCGATTTTCTTCGTCCCTCTTTTCTTCAAACTCTTAGCAGGGAAGAAGGATGAGACACCTTAATGTGATTCTCCTGTTTCTCGTTTCTTGCACGCTCTATCCAAAATATGTTCGCGAAGTGGAATTTGCAATGCCCTCCGACTGGCGCATCGAGTTCTGCGAGATGAACGAGCTCGGCAATGTCAATTGGTGGCGCAATTTGGGCGATCCAGTCCTCGATGGATACATTCAAGAGGCGCTGGGAGCGAATCAAGATCTGCAAGTGGCCATCGCCACAGTCGACGCCTTCGCCGCCCAATTAGGCGTGGTCCGCTCGCAGCTTTTTCCTCAAATCAGCGGCTCAGGAAGCGCGGGAAGAGCCAAAGTGTCACAGACAACGGAACAATTGCTCCCCGGCGAGCCCGCCATCAACAACGCCTATGATCTGGTGCTCAATGCCTCGTTCCAACTCGATATTTGGGGACAAATCCGGAGCGCTGTCGATGCGGCCAAAGCGCAATTATATGCCTCCATCGAGACGCGTAGAACCGTTGTATTGACCCTCATCAGTTCGGTCGCATCCACATATGTGTTGATGCGGCAATTCGATGAGCAGCTCCGCATTGCCAAAGAGACCAAAGCCGCCAGAGACGAATCGTACCGGTTGGCCGTGATCCGCTTCGAATTGGGACTCACCTCCATGCTGCCCGTCGATCAGGCCAAATCGGAAGTCGAAGACGCGCAAACGACGATCGATCAAATCGCCATCCAAGTAGCCCTCACAGAAGACCTCCTCTGCTTTTTAATGGGCAAAGCCCCTATGACCCCCGAGCGAGGCAAATTGCTCGGAGAAATCTATATGCCCCCCTGCGTGCCCGCCTACTTGCCCTCCGAGCTCCTGAATCAGCGCCCCGATATCTTGGCCGCTGAACAACAGCTCATCGCAGCCAACGCGCAAATCGGAGTGGCAAGAGCCGCCTTCTTCCCCAACTTTTCACTCACCGGACAATATGGAGCCGAAGGAACAACATGGCACAATCTGTTCACAAAGCCATCGAGCATTTGGGAATATGGAATCAACCTTTTACAGGAAATTTTCACGGGCGGTGAACTCACCAACCAGCTGAGATTCACCGAAGCGCAGCAGCGAGAAGCTCTCCATCAGTATCAATCGACCATCCTGAATGCGTTCAAAGAGGTGAACGATAGTTTGATTTCACACAGAATCTCACTCGATTTGGAAAGAGATCAAAAAATTAAAGTCGATACACTCAAAGACTATTTGCGCCTCTCCTGGCTACGCTATCAAAATGGACTCGTCGATTATTTGACATTTCTCGATGCGGAAAGACAATTTTTTAGGGCAGAGCTCGCTTACACGGAAGCGCAGGCGCAAAGCTTCACCACACTCATCGATCTCTATAAAGCGCTCGGAGGCGGCTGGGTCGTCGCCGCCGATTGCTCTTTGGAGCTACCTGAATAAACTTTTGATCTGATACAAGTAGACTATGAAAATCTTTTTTCTTCTCTTCTTTGCTGCCGCGTTTGCATGCACCGACTTTGTCGTGCAGGCCAAAGATGGCGCTCTGATCAATGGACGCTCTCTTGAATTCGGCAAAGATCTACAATCGATCATCCGCCTCTTTCCAAGAGGACAAAAGACAATCAGTCAGGCCCCCGGACAAACACCCGGCCTCGGTTGGATCTCTAAATATGGATATCTCGGCGTCACCTGCCTCGGACTTTCTCTCTCCTTCGATGGCATCAATGAAACAGGCCTCTCCTTCGGCTATTTGTGGCTGCCCGGCGTCACCGAATACCCAACTGTGCAAGACTCTAAAAAAGCCCTCGACTTCACAGACTTCTGCGCTTGGGTTCTCGGTAATTTCGCCACCGTCGCTGAAGTCAAAGAGGCCCTTCAAAATGTCTCGATTTGGGGCCACGCCGTTCCTTCCCTCGGAATTCCCCCCGTACACGCCGCTATCCACGATGCCAAAGGCAATCACCTCGTCGTCGAATTCGTCCAAGGCAAAATGCAAGTGTACGACAACCCCATCAGCATCTTGACCAATTCCCCACCCTTTGATTGGCAAATCACCAATTTGCAAAATACACTCAACTTCAGCCCCTATAACCCCAATTCCGTGGCGTTTCGAGGAGTCTCCCTGTCCCCGCCCGGACAAGGAGGGGGCCTTTGGGGCTTGCCAGGCGATTTTAGCCCACCCTCCCGCTTTGTCAAAATAGCCACCCTCTTGCGCCTCGCTTTGCAACCCAATCACCACTCCGATGCAGTCAATTTGGCTGAACACCTCCTCAATAGCGTCGATATCCCATTGGGGACTGTGCGAGACCCAGGCCAAGATACAGGCGACTTCACGCAATGGGTCATCATTAAAGACTTAACCAATCGAGCGCTCTACTTCCGCTCTTACGGAGATTTAACCCTGAAAAAAATCGATCTGAAAAAATTGAACTTCACAAAAGAAAATAAAAATAGCCTCCCCCTAGACCTAAGAAGAGGCTTTGTCGATGTCACAGACTCATTGTCAATCAAGAACCGACAAATCGATTGAAACTTTTTACTTGGATAGGTTCAAAGAGTCGATGACTGTTATGCATTAATTTCGGATTCTGCAACCACAACCGGTTTCGGCAATCTCATGCGCGTCGCCGGAAATTTCAACTCGCTCGCCAACATCGAAAGCTCTTGTAATTTGGAAAGAACCTGATCTAAAAAACCATCCTGTTTCCAAATCTTATACCATCGATGCGATGCCGATTTCGAAGCAAACTCCCCACTCTTCGGCAGCGCTTCCCACTTCGACTTCGTACAAAGAATATATAAAATCGAATTCAATACCTTTCGCCACGGCGTATGCGGCTTCCCTCGCCCTCGTTTCATCGGCTTCGGGAAAAGCGGCTCTAATACCTGCCATTGTAAGTCTGTTAATTCTTTGTAACTCATGTGCTCTCTCTTTTGTTATTATGATTCATTATTAAATGATTCTTGGATTTCATCGATGATCGCCTGCTGCGCTTTCGTAGGCTCAAATTCTGTGGACGTTGTCCACCGGTCCGCTTGAGTCTCTAAAAATCGCTGCACCTCTTGAATCGAAACAAGCGCCTCTTTTCTCTTTTTCTGATCCTCAGATGCAAGCTGCACTCGCAATGCGCGAAAATATTGACGCGATTCATACAGGATTTTCCGAATCTGTTCCACATCCATCGTCGCATCAGACGTGTTCTCTTTTAAGAAGTTTAAAAAGCTATTTTTCATATTAATAGTATATGTTCTTATACGTTAATTATATCCCATTTTGATTTAAATGTAAATACAATTTTTTAGTAATACATTAGAGTGTAAGTGATTGATTTTCAGTATGTTAGTAGTTCTTTTGCCAGCAACAACGGAGCTGGAGGGGGATGATTTCAAAGCGTTCGATGGGTTGGTAGATTTGCCAGTTTCTGAGGCGGCAAGGGGGGTCTCGAGTGCGATGGGAGAGTTGATAGAGGGGGAAGGTGAGAGAAAGCGCTGCTTGTAACACGACTCCGAAGAGATCGTCGTAGCGGTAGCTCAAATCGAGGGCTAAATAATCCCGAAATTGGGGTTTGATTCTCGCTTCGAAGCCAAAGGTATTGCAGCAGCATCTGGACAGGAAATAGGGGCCGCAAGCGGCGTAGAGAGAAAACTGAGGGGCGTTGATGAGGAAGTAGCCCCCTTCTGCATTCATGCTATAAGAGACCGATTCGATATTTTTGCGCAGGAGAAAGTAGTTGTTGGTATAGCTGTTAAAGAGGCATGTACGAATATGTTGGGTTTGACCCCAAGGGAGATAAGCGTTGGCTCGAAAATCCCATTTCGAACCCAACAGTTCAAACCCGATGCCAAACTGACGATAATGTCCGATGCATCCTTCGCGGGTATCATAGAATGCATTCACACCGATCATTTGGCAAAAACTGGCTTTGGCATCGGGGACGTATCGGCCTCCAATGCCCACGTTAGCGGCATAGAGATCTTGAATGAATCGGTGGCCGATGAGATCGAGGAAAGGAAACATGCGGCCTGGGCGATAATCGGGAGAAACGAACAGTTCTACGGTTGTGTAGTTGGTGATGGGGGCCAGGCACTTTTCATCTTGATGACCCCAAGCATGGCGAATGGCGATTCGCTTGGTCCATAGGTGGGATGGCGGCTGTGGGGCTATTGCCGCGGGAGCAGGCTTTTGAACCTGAGTTTTGGCTTCAGCTGTTGCGCACATCAAATAGAGGGCCAAAACAGCGCATAGATACGTTTTGCTTCGATCTTGCATATCGCCATTAAAACAAAATCTTCAAGGAGATGGCTAGTTTTTTTATTTGAGCCTAAAAGCGGTGAGATATACCCACGGGTCCGTTCCGTTGCTTGCATATGATGTGGAGCCGCTGGCCGCTTCTTGATACACACTGATTGTATCCATCGCGTTCAAAGTAACGAGCGTTGTGAAGCTATACATCATTTTTGATGTGCTTGCACCGGAAGGATTGTAAAAAGTATAAAGAGTGGCTGAAACAGCGCCAGCAGCGCCATTGATGCGAAGACTAAACAGAGTATTTAGACCTGATCCTGATATGGAGGCTCCAAACGTCACTTGATAAGTGCCGGCATGGGTCACTTGCAGCCCCGAAGTGGAAGCTGAGACAGAACCGCTGCTCGCCGGATTTAAAGTGACGGTATTGCCACCGCCGAGATTAAAGAGATTGGTCGCCCCGACCGCGGTACCCCCAGGTCCAACGACATAAGCCATTCCAAAATCGCCGATGGTTCCCGCAGGCCCCGTCGCCCCTGTAGCGCCCGTTGGCCCCGTCGGACCTGTTGGCCCGGTCGCCCCTGTAGGGCCTGTTGGCCCGGTCGCACCTGCAGGGCCCGTTGGCCCGGTCGCACCTGCAGGGCCCGTTGGCCCGGTCGCACCTGCGGGGCCTGTTGGTCCGGTCGCACCTGCGGGGCCTGTTGGTCCCGTTGCACCTGCAGGGCCGGTTGGACCGGTCGCACCTGCAGGGCCTGTTGGACCCGTCGCACCTGCAGGGCCCGTTGGACCCGTCGCACCTGCGGGGCCTGTTGGTCCGGTCGGACCTCCTACTGGGCCGGTGGAACCGGTCGGACCTGTTGGACCTGTGTTGCCTGAGCTTGCTGGGCCTGTTGGGCCTGTGGGACCCTCAGGACCGGGAGGGCCTTGCGCAGGAGTTTTGCCGCATCCGCCGCAACCTCCTTTGGCTAACAGGAAAGATTTGGGCACAGAGAGAAAAGAAACGGAGGCTAGGAAGAGAAGGCAGAAAAGCAGTCGGTGATGCATTTTCACTTTTTCCTCCTACGGAAACGACGCAGTGGCACTGGCGCTTTGCATGAGATTGAAATCGAAAGCTGTCACTGTATAGGTGACGGAGCCATTTTGCACCGTATTATGCTCAACATACGTCAATGTGCTTGCAGCGACGGTTCCAATGAGTTCGTCATTTCGGAAAATGGCGTATCCGATCACACTGGCATCAGAGCTTGCGCTCCAAGTGAGGGTATTATAATAATCGGTGAAGACCCCATAACTGGTCGAGGTTTGCTGGACTGAGAGGCTTGTGGGAGGAGCAAGAGTTGAGCGGGAACCCACAGAGGCTTGCAAGACATTGTATCCAGAATTCGAATCGATCCAAGAACACGCAGCATAGAGGTGATTGGTCGCGTAGGTGGAGGCGATGCGCGGCGCGGTGTTATTCGAGCTGGAGGAAATCGTCGTTGCTTGCGTCCAAAACAGATTGGGCAGGATCCCGTTGATCGTGGCTTCCGCGCCTTGGATCAGAACATGGGTTCCATCGAACTGCATATAGGCAACCACTGCATCGTTTAAACTATTGAGAGAAGCGTCTACCCCAAAGCTATAATTCGATTGTGTGAGGGAGATTCCAGGAGTGGTCCAATTTTGCCCTAAACTTTTGAACGCAGTCTCGACAACAAAGCTCGAATCGTCGTAGCTGATGCTCCAAATGGCAAGGGCATTCCCAAAAGAATCGTGAACGACGCGCGCTGTGAAATTGGCGGGATTGCCGATGCCGACATCGGACAGATAGGTGGGAGTAGTAGACCAAGCGGTCGCACCGTTTGGCAGCGAAGAGGAGTTAATGACAACAGCAATATCATCACTCCCATTCACTTGATAGCGATACCAAATGGCCTCTGCATTTCCATTGAGATCGACTGAAACGCTGGGATAATTGTGCACATAGGCAGGAGAAGCGCTCACAAGAGACACCGCTGTATTCCAAGAACCGCTGACTGTCGCTGTAGTCGCCATGATCACATCGCCCGATCCGCCGCTCGTATGCCAAATGGCGCATACAGTTCCATTCGCGCCTATAGCGACTGCCGGATGATCTGAGCTGCTTGCGGAAAGAGTGTTGACAGATCCCCACGAGTCCCCGCTGAGTTTTGTAGCCGATTCAACCACTCCATTTCTCACCCAAACAGCGACCATATCGCCATTGGAGCGTACTGCAATGCTCGGACTTTGAATGGTGCCTGATGAAGAAAGCGTGGTTGCGCCGCTCCAGCTGCCCCCTGAATAAGTGCTCGCTTGCACCACACTCCCTGTGGACCAGACGGCGGTGACTTTGCCGCTCGAATCGACGCCTGCAGAGGGACCCGATGCTCCCGAGCCAGACAAGGTTGTGGCGCCGCTCCAGCTCCCATTCAACGGGCACACTTGCGCTTTGACCACACCTGCTTCCACATATACAACGGTCGCGTTGCCGCTGGAGTCCATGACGATTCTATGATCGGTGACATTCGCAGAGGCTGAAGAGAGTGTCGTTGGAGTATTCCAGCTGATTGTAGCATGCAACTGCATCAGAATGAAAAGAGAGAAAATCAGCTGCTTCATATCCACCTTCCTTGGCTTATAAGGATAAGGGGGAAATCTTAAAGAAGTCCGATTTTTGTGTAAATCTTTTTTATAACCTAGGTTGAAATGGTGTTTTGCCGAGCGTCTCTGATGAGATCGCGCAGCTCTGCCTGGAATGTGGGCGATGGAGTTTGCAGGCCGAACGAGTAGAGATCGTCGACGTAATTTGGATCGTTGCGGTATTTCCAGTTGTTCACCACAAATTCTTCCATCGAGGCTTTCGACATTCTCTTGGTGCCAGAACTCTTGCAGCGATTGAGATATTCCAGATCGCTATGGAAATAGAGCGAACCGGTTTGATCCGCTTGTGATTTGAGGTCATTCGCGTCAGGCACTGGTTGGAGCCAGTTCAGGCTCGGAGTTTTCCACTTCTCATCGCTAATATTGCGCGTCTTTTTGAAAATGCTCATGCGCGCGTTGGTGACTGCTTGCGCTTTTTCGCTTAAGAGCTGATCGGTGATCTGATCTGTATCTTCCCAGAACGCAACGGCGGTGTAGGTGGCCAGAAGATCCATCTCCGCCAACTGTTTTTTGATTTTTTCTAAGACTTCGATTTCTTTTTTCCAATCTTGGGTGGAGTCGCTCTGTTTCTCTGCAATTTTTGCCTCGATTTTTTCTTTCATTGCCTGAACGAAGCTGCTCGTTTTGCGGATCTTGCCTTCGGCCTCCCCTCGAAGTTCAGGGGGGAGCTCTTCGGTGAGATCTTTGAAATGATTGGTGCGCATCAGACTGTCGTTGAAAAATTCCTCATCCGTTTTCGGGATATACCGTTCCCAGTGATCATTTTTCAGTTTAAAAGGAACCTCTCCGTGGATGGGGCGGTTGGAATCAAAATCAAGACGAGTATGCCAGCTCTGCAGACCGAGGAGCTCCATCGCTTTGTCGTGCGTCTGATCCCAAACATGTAAAAACTCCAAAATCTCTTTGACCTCTTCAGGGAGATTGTCTTTCAGGATCGCCTCCGTTTTCCCGTTTTCCAAAAAGCGGAGTGTGTCGTCAGAAAAATCCATCTGGAAGTGCGAGGCATTCGGATGCTGTTTTTTGATAATCTCTTCAATCTTCTTCTTGAAATCATCATGCCCGAATTTCGGGATGTGATTGACGGAAATCACTTGGTTGCCAATTCCTACCTCAATGTCCTTCGCTTTGACGGTCCGGTCCCATTTGCGAATGATCTTGAGTCCAAGCTCCCAAACTTTCTTGGTCGCTTCTTGCCACTCCTGGTCTTTCTGTCCAACACGCGACTTGATGCGTCTCCCGTTCACTGTCGCATATACCTGCAGCGAATTGGGGAGCTCTTTATCCTCGTCAGCGGTCAATACGGCGTGAGGCACGATGGTGCGCCTCAGTTCGGCCCACGTCTGACCTTGACTCGGAGTCGCCTGAATCGCGACACAATTGTCCTGGATCCGGGCAGGGGTTGCTGCCAAGGCAAGCTCTGCTGGTTGTCTAATCGTCATAAATGATTTCCAATTTATATCTAATTATACCATTTTCCTGGACCTTTTTCAATAAAACACTATTAATAGGATATATTTAAAAAGTATAAACAATTACTTTAATCTCAATTAATTTATACATGTTAAAGTAGATGAAAAGGTGAAATAGGGTACTTACAAGATGAATATCAGAGAAATCATTCGCAAAGCCAGGCAGATCGCCAAGACGCCCGACGAGGTCTTGTTATCTGAGCGGTTTGAAGAGTATTTGGATCTTTTGGACATGCGTACCCAAGTCACTCAGTCAGAACAGGATGAGTTAAACTTAAGAATCGAGAGGTCGTTACAGGCCTTGAGAGAGGTGTCTCGGAGAGTGGCTCAATTGCATGGCATGGATCCGTCCGTATTTACGCAGTTTGCAGATGTCCCGAATATTGGGATGGGGACTGGATCGAATCCCGCTCACGGTCCAATGCCGATGAAAACAAAGAAACAGAAAAAAGAAAGGGTAAGGGTATAAGCTTATGAGTACTAGTTTCCAGCAAATGTATGAAAAGTGGGTTGAAGATAATGCGGCCTTTTTAGCGCAAGCCCAGGAAGTGCAAAATGGCGTTGCGCAGATCTATGGCAACGGCTCTCCGAGCAACCCGGGGGATTTGGCGGCTTTCAAGGCCAAATTGGATAAGATGGATGTCAGCGCAAGTTATGCGTTGATGCTTCTCTTTTATATTTTGGGAGCATCGAGTCAAAATTCCACCCTTTTGGGATATTATACGGATAAGAGTGGACTGACAGGCGAGCGACTGAAATTAAACGGCCTTTTGACCAAGGTGGACAACGATCTCAATAATATGGCGCAGTCCAATAGCTCACACTCATCTGACATGGTGCTGTTCTGTCAGGCTACGGACACTGTTTTAAACGAGTTGAACGGCGGCGATCCGAACTTGAATCCGAATGCAGCCTATCCTTCGATGGACCCGGAGGCGCAATTATCCGTGTACAACCAACTGCTTCAAATCCGACAATTGTTCTATTTGGGTAATGACGCCCCGTACGATCCAACTGGAGACTCCTATTATTTTGCGCCCAATGGAACAGGGACGAAGCATATCAATACATTTCAGGAGTTCGAAGAACTTTTGAAACAGCAGGGGGACCCACAAGGCGCGAGCTCTGCGGCGAAGGCCTTAACCGACGATTTTGGCATCAACACGCAGACCACGCAAACAGCGAGTGCGGTGTTGAATAACGACCAAAAGACCTATACCAGTATGGAGCAGGCGACTCAGTCCTTCATTGCTGCGATTGCGCAGTGGTGGAATACGCTGGCAAAACAAGCAAACAGCCATATGACGAGCTCGTAACCATGGGAATTTGTTTAGCGTCTGTATATGAAGGGATTGCGGAGCAGGTCGATGCAAATAATAGCGTGACGATCTCGCTGGCCTATTTTGCGATCAACTATGTGCCGATTTATTTGGCCAAGAGAACGGCTGGATTGAATGCCATTGAGTACGACGTGCAGCAATATTTGTTGGCTGCGCTGGATTATCAGGATCCACACGCGTCGGCTGAAGAGGCTGAATGGAACGAGCAAAAGAACATTGATACGAGCAAAATGGATACCGGGACAAGCGCCATCAATGCTTTGATTGAAAACGTGAAGAGCGAAGCTCAGGCCAATGAGGTGGATTTGCAAAATGCGATCGCCTCACAAGATCCGATTAACAATTTATTAAAAAGTGTTTTGCATTTGCTTGCAAAAATAGGTGGTGGGTCATGACGTTAGGTGGAATGTTTGAAATTATGCGCGATGTAGATAGCTGTTTATTGGGCAGTATCTATCAAGTCGTGACGGATGCTGGATGGACCAACATTTGGGCTCAGAGTGTCGCGGACAAAACGAACCTGTGGCTCAACGTGGTCAATACAAATATTCCTTTTTCTGCGCTCAGCGGGGATACTCATGCGTCGCAGTATGCGAGTTGGATCGCTCAATATGCGACATCGGGCTCCATTAATCTATGGTCGACGGCTGCGGTGCTCAAATTACAAGGGATGATCGCGAGTCACTACAATAGTCAGAATTGGGGAGCGGTTCTTGCTGCAGCGGGATCGTTAGCGGGTTTAGTTTCTGCCGCAATGAATCAAGATACAACGACGGGATCGACCGAATCGAAAAACATGTCGAGCCAGTTGTCAACGGACAATTCGGCTTTGCAGCCGATTTCCGACTTTGGTTCGGCATTTACGCAAATGTTAACGGCTCTTGCCAACGTACTTGCTCAGGTTGGGCCTGGGTAATCAACAAGTTTAATGAGGGATAGGGTTATGTCACACGTCAGTCAAATCCAGCAGGAGATCGCTTCGTACATGGCGAACATCGCAACGGATATGGAGACAGCTGAAAAGTTGATCAAGCAGTTGATCCAGTTAGGGGTGGAGCGTCACAATGAGCACAAGGCATATCTCCATGCCCGTTATGAATACGAGTACTATAACTCTAAGCATTACGGTCAAACTGGGGAATGGAAAAAGAAGATGGACAGCGACGAGCAGCTTCTCAACCAGACCAAAGGGCAGATCGCAAAAGAGACAGGCTTATTGGAGCAGATTGATCCGAACTTTGCGATGTCTGGCGGCGCTGCGCTGGTGAATCAGATTGCTCAATTGATCTCAGCCAGGAACGATTTGGCGAACACCGATATGACAGAGGCAGATCAGGAGAATGCGGGCAACCATATCGAACATATATTGAAGCAGCTGTACAACGCGCTCATCAATACAGTCCGAAGCGGTATGACAGAGGAGATCATGAGCCAAGTCAGCCACAGCAAGTCTGCGGATGCTTCGGCCATTCTGTTGCAATTAGGCGCGATGGCGATGCAAGACACATCGACAGAGCAATTCGATTTACAGGGCATCCAAAACGGGATATTTGTCGAAACAGAGAACTTGCAAGAGGAGAAAAGCAGGGCCAATGCAAATTTGCAGACGTATCACTGGTATGATGTATTGAAGAGCGTGTTCACGGGCGACACCTATACGAATCGATCTTTCGACCGCGCTCAAATCGCTGGAGCGACTGCGATGCTTGCGATATTACAAGACGTTGACAGAGGTCTTGCGCCGCTCATGCAGTTTGCAGATCCTGCCATGCAGCAGATACAACTCGAGCTCCAAGAATTGAAAAGGAAGTTTGAGGCGTTGTTAGCAGGGCATGCGTCGCTGCGGCAATTCCAAGATGCGATGGTCGAGGCGTTGAGCATTCTGGTCGGCATTATTGCTGAGACGACGAAAGATGCTGCGATGTTTAATAAAGAGATGAATAAAGGGAGCATGGCCTCCTATGAAATGCACTTCAATCATTCTGTACAGCAGCAGAAAGTGATGGATGCTGCGAGACAATATGCGAAGGTCATGGGCGTCTTGATGAAGGTGGCGGAATACGCTGGGATGGCGCTTGTGTTTGCCTTGAATCCAGGGATTGCCATGGGGATTGTGATAGCGATTCAGATCGCTTTACAAGTCACCGGTGAGATGCATAAGCTGCAAACGTATCTTTGCCAACACTTGGGCACAATTGGTGGAGCTGTCATGCAGACGCTGATTGAGATGGTGGGCACAGCGGGAGGCGCTGCGGGTATTGAGGCGATGATGTCGCGCTTCCTTTTCGCTGCGGCTCAAGCAGCGGCTACAGAAGCTGTGGCTACAAGCGTGTCGAGCGCGGTGCAATCGGCCGTTCAAACGGCGGAGCAATGTGCTGCCCGCGTTGGAGAGACAGCTGCTCAAGACGCCCTCGCAAATGGCTCCACCGAAGACGAAGCTTGGCAGATCGGACAAGAGGCGGAAATAAAAGCGTTATCTGCCGCGAAAACGGTCGCGCAGACAACGGTCGACAAGGCTGTGGAGACGGCTCAAGAAAAGATTGGCGCGATCTATTTGAATAAGGCGATTTTAGGGCTTTTGAGAGGGGGCAGAAAGGGGCTGCAAGAGGCTTTGACCGCTGCGTCCAAAGAGGCAGCTGAAAGAGCTGGCCAAGCGGTGGCCGTGTTGGCGCAAACTGCTGCGAGAGATGGAACTGCGAGCGGGATCGGTGCAGATGAGATGGAAGCGGTTGCGATCAAAGCGGCCAATAAAGCGGTTGCAACGACGATGAAAATGTCCGACGATTCTGTGGCCAAGGTCAATAAAATGTTCTTGATTGCAGGCAGAGTTTCTCTGGGTAATAAAACGGCGGTGAAGAAAGCGATGATGCGCGGAATCTATGCGGGGATCGCGGCTCTTGGATCAACGGGATTGCCGATGGATTTGGCTGCCCTCATGAAACATGAGAAATCCAAAGATTTGGATAAGGCTTGGACAACCGCAATGGAAGCGATCCAAAGTATCTTGCAGATCATTGGAATGATGGGTGAGAGTGACATAGGGGTGACAGATGTCTTCTCTGGAAGCGGCATGAATGGACTCATGACAGGTTTAAGTGGGGTTGATGGAACTTCAATGGCCGTTTCAGATGCGGGTGTTTCATCAGCGAATGAGCAGGAAGCGCGTGCGATCAAAGCGATTGCCAAAGACCAAGCTGCGATCGATGTTTTGCAATTTATGATGGATCAGATTACGAAACAAGGTCAGGCGCAGCAAGACGCTTATGCGAAACTGATGACGTCGGATTCGAAGTCGAATATGAGTCTTGCGGTTCATTTTAGTGATGCTGAAATGGCCATGGCGCACGCTTTGTCCGTGTTGGCGGTATAAAAAGAGATATATAAAAAAATAATAGGTGAAAAATGGGTTTATCAGTCAGAAATAATTCTCTAGATCACGGTATGCTGAATGAGGTGCATAAGAAGACACCGCATGAGCCGGTCCCAAAGCGGATGCGCGAAGCGAGACGAAAAAGAAGACGGGATCCGGAGCAAGTTGAGGATCCTGATCTGGAATTGCATCAAGAGCAGCAGCCGGGAGACTATCTTCCGAGCGGGTTCATGCTGGCCACGATTTATAAAGCATTGCTAGAAGCAGAGGATGCGTCTTTAAAGATGCAGCAAGACCAGGCGCAGGCAGAACAGGAGTATTACTCAGTTCTGGGCGGCGTGAGTACATCTGCGACCGGTTCGACCGATATCAGCAAAGGGTTGATTGCGATGGCTGCGAACAGCATTGTTCAAGCCGGAAACAACGAGGCTGAAGGTCTTGAGAAAGCCGCGCTTGGCAATGCCATCGCTGCGGGTATCACGGGAGCCTTTACAGGGTTGACGATTGCGCATGGCGCGAACATCTTTGTGAAGAATCGCGGATTAGACAACGACTTAGAGAAAGCCAACGCCTTTAGAAATGAATTGCATGAGGGGGTTGATGCCAATTTGACGGTGAGCGCTCCAAATCAGGTGACCGATGAGTCGCTTGAATCTATCGTGAGTCGATTTGGGAAGAACGAACAAGGAGAGTTTGATCGCGAGGGGATTAGCGCCTTGAGAGCAGCTCGACCAGATGCGTTCGGCCGAGTCCAAGAGATGGCGAAGGAGAATGCAGAGAAGATCCAAAAAGAAATATCTGACAACTCTGACGCTGCGAACAAGTCGGTGCAGATGAACCAAACAGGGAGTGTGATAGCTCAAGCTGCGACAGGTTCTTATGCCAACTATGGGCAAGGCGCAGCCAAATCGAATGCTGCAGGCAACAATGCGAGCGCTCAAGTCCAGAAGCAGGTGCAAGACATGGATACGGCTGCTGCAAGGACGTTGGACGAGCAATCGAGAGCATCCGCTCAGCAGGCGATGCAGACCGCCGATGCGCTTGCACAAGTGGCTCAGTCACAGGTGCAATCGAGAGTGTAATCACAAACTTTCTTTTCCTTTCCTTTCCAGAAGCCCCGACTTCAAATCGGGGCTTTTTTTTTGGCCTAGTTCAAGTTGGGCAACAGTTTTTTTTTCAAAAACTGTGACCCAACTTGAACCAGGCCCTTTTTTTTTATTCTCAACTTCTGTTAAAAGGAACTTATGAGCGACGTGACAGGTCCTATTGGGCCGCAAAGCAAGAAAGAGTATGAGCGAGAATATCAGCAAAGCGCCGATTTGTTTCAGCGCGCGCTGGATCAATACCACAAGTCTGACAATCCGTATCAACGGCAAGAGTTCAAAGATGTGATGGATCAGGCGATGCAAATTCTCAATGAAGCGGCGCATGGGCTGATGCGCAAAGAGCTCGAAGAGCAAAATCGCAAGATTGCGAAAGATTACCAGAATTTTCAAAAGCATCCTAAGGATCCCGACTCACTGAACAAGCTCAGCCGCGATTTAGATCAGGCGAAACGTTCAGTATGAAGAATCTATTCTGAGAAAAAACCTTTCAGTTTTTCCAAGAAAGTTTTTTTACGAGGGTGATTTTGTGGAGCTTCGAGTTGTTCGAATTGGCGCAAGAGTTCTTTTTGTTTTTCGGTTAATCGGACAGGTGTTTCCACGGTGATGCGCACGAGCAGATCGCCGTGTCCTTGTCCATGGACGTTGGGGAATCCTTTTCCGCTGACGCGGAGCAATTTGCCTGTTTGGGTTCCTTCGGCGATTTGGATGCGCACTTGTTCCCCAAATGGAGTGGGCACCTCTTTTTTGCCGCCGAGAGCGGCTTCGGTAAAGGTGATGGGCACATCGAGATAGACGTCATCGCCTTCGCGGGTGAAGGCTTCGTGCGGTTCTACTTCGATGTAGACAAATAGGTCGCCTGGAGGGCCACCGGCCTCTCCTGCATCGCCGTAGCCGGCCATTTTCAGCCGCATGCCGTTGTCGACGCCTGCGGGAATTTTGATTTTGATGCGCTGCTTTTCTTTGACTCTGCCGGCGCCGCTGCAAGAGGGGCATGGGTCGGTGATGATTTGACCGGCGCCTCCGCAGTGGGGGCAAGTGGAGGACATGCTGAAAAAGCCGCGGCTTTGGTAGACTTGGCCTTTTCCTTGGCATGTTCCGCATGTTTTCACACCGGTGCGCGATTTAGCGCCGAGCCCGCCACACGTGTTGCAAGCGATGTAATTGACAATGGCGAGTTCTTTTTCTGTGCCGCGGGCAGCTTCCTGGAAGCTGATTCTCACAGTTGCTTTTTTGCTGGTCCCTTTGCGGGAGCTGGGCTCTTCTTCAAAGCCGCCGCCGCCGCCGAAGAAGGAGTCGAAAATGGATTCGCCGCCGCCTCGGCCGCCGCCGCCGAAGGCGCCCATGAATGTGCGAAGGGCCTCTTCCATGGAGGAGAAGCCAGCCCCGCCGCCGGGGAATCCGCCGCCCATTCTCTCGCCGCGCACGCCCTCTTCGCCGTATTGGTCGTAGATGCGGCGTCGATTCTCATCGCTCAACACTTCATAGGCTTCCGAGACGTGTTTAAATTGCTCTTCGGCTTTTGGGTTATTGGGATTGCGATCCGGATGGCATTCGAGAGCCTTTTTTCGATAGGCCTTTTTAATTTCTTCGGGGGTTGCGGTGCGCGCCACACCGAGTGTGGCATAAAAGTCTTTAGCCACTAATAGCCTCGGCGGAGGGCGGTTTTTGTGCGTTTTGTGGCCGCTTTGGATTTGAGACGGCTTTTGACAGAGGGCTTATCGTAGAATCTGTGAGCTTTAGCCGCTTTCATGATTCCTTCTTTATCCAATTTTTTTTTCAGAGCGCGCAGCGCTTTATCGATCGGCTCTCCGATGCGTACCTTAACACTTGGCATTTTCCAATAACCTTGGTTGATGATTTCTAAAGAAACCATTTTAGACGAACAGGCCTGTTTTCATCAAGAGGAGAAGGGGGAGATCGAAGGGGTGACTCTCACGGCGCTATCCCGTAATCTAAATGAAAGGGAGGGGCGCCCTCCTCGGTGAATTGCCCCCAGATGAGATGGGCCAGGTGGGTGGGGTCGGGAGCGCTTGTGCACAGAGAGAGGCCCTCTAAGCGGGGGTCGGTACGGGGCAGCAGCAGGGCCCGCTCTCCCAGCCAGGCATAAATACCGCCTGAACGGGCGTCCATGAGGATCGGAGGAGGCCCAAACGCTTTTAAGGAGCAAAAGCCCAAACAAGGGACTTTCCAGCCATAGGCAAGGGCTTTGGCTAACGCCACCCCCACTCGAATGCCCGTATAGGAGCCAGGACCCGTCCCTACCGCCACCAGATCGGGAATCTGATCGGACAGCAGATGTTGGACCTCCCGCGCCAGGTCGCGCGATAACGCCGGACCGCCCAACAGTGCGGTCGAAGCTAACACTTTGTCGTTTTCCGCCAGGACTAGACAGCCTTGGGGAGCGCTCGTTTCCAGGATCAAAATCAACATGCGCTCTATTTTACTCGACAAAAATCAGCTTTTTCAAGGAAATCATGAATTGGAGGGTACTTTTATGGAATCCAAGGGATCTGCTCATACCGCCTATATTTTGCTCAAAATTGTCTTTGTCGCTGCGCCCATCATCGCGGGGGTCGATAAATTTTTTGATCTGCTCGTCGATTGGGACCAGTACTTAGGCGTTTCTCTAGGCGGATTTACAAAGACATTTATGATGGTCGTGGGCATTGTGGAAATTCTCGTGGGCTTAGGAGTGATCTGGCGTCCGCGACTCTTTGCCAATATTGCCGGCATATGGCTTGCCCTCATCGTTGTGAATCTGCTCATCTTATCCAATTTTTATGATGTGGCTCTACGAGATGTGGGACTCTGCTTGTCCGCATTTGCATTAGGACAACTGGCAAAAGTCTATGGTAGATAGATTTTACTGAACGTGTTAGAATCAGATCCTTTTGAGAGGTCCATTTGAACGAAGACGATTCGCCCAAGCAAGATGAACCAGTGGCTGAACCCATCATTGAAGAAGATGATGTCGAAATGACGAAAAAAGAGGGCGCCCTGATCCCCTCTCTCCCTTACCCCGAGCAGCTCTATATCATGCCTTTGAACCGCCGCCCTTTCTTCCCGGGCATGGCCGCTCCGATCGTCATTGAACCTGGCGCCTATTACGAGGTGCTCAAAATTGTCTCGAAAACCGATCATAAGTGCGTCGGCCTCTTCTTAACTCACCAGGAAGACGTCAATATCTACAAGATCGGCTTTGACGATCTGTTCAAAGTCGGAGTCGTCGCCCGCATCTTGCGCATCATCCCCATGGAACAAGGCGGCGCTCAAGTTGTCCTCAATATGGAAAAACGGGTCGTCATCGAAAAACCGGTCAAATCCAAACATCTGATCGCTCAAGTCTCCTACCAAGACGATGCCCCCTTGTCCAGCTTGTCCCGCCAACTGAAAGCCTATTCCATCAGCATCATCACCACCATCAAAGAGCTGCTCAAACTCAACCCGCTCTTTAAAGAAGAATTGCAAATTTTCTTGGGCCACTCCGATTTCACCGAACCAGGCCGGTTGGCCGATTTTGCTGTCGCTCTCACAACAGCGACGCGAGAAGAATTGCAGGACGTCCTGGAAACCTTCGATATCGAAAAACGGATCGATAAAGCTCTCATGCTTTTGAAAAAAGAGCTCGATATCAGCAAACTCCAAAGCACCATCAATCAACGCATCGAAGCCACCATCTCCAAAACACAACGGGAATTTTTCCTGCGCGAACAGCTCAAAGCGATCAAAAAAGAGCTCGGCATGGAAAAAGATGACAAAACCATCGAAGCCGAAAAATTCGAAGAGAGAATCAAACAGAGAAAAATCCCCGAAGAGGCCCTCAAAATCATCCGCGAGGAACTCGATAAGCTCGCCGCCCTCGAAATGCAATCGGCCGAATATGGAGTCGTCAGAAACTACATCGATTGGCTCACGATCACCCCTTGGGGCATCTACAGCGATGAAATCCACGATATCAAAAAGGCCGAAACCGTCCTCGAAGAAGATCACTACGGCTTAAAAGATATCAAAGAGCGCATCCTCGAATTCATCGGCGTCGGTAAATTAACCGGCGGCGTCAAAGGGAGCATCGTCTGCCTCGTCGGCCCCCCAGGCGTCGGTAAAACATCCATCGGTAAAAGCATCGCCCGCGCCCTCAATCGAAAATTCTACCGCTTCTCCGTCGGCGGCATGCGCGATGAAGCCGAAATCAAAGGCCACCGCAGAACCTACATCGGCGCAATGCCCGGCAAAATGATCCAGGCCCTCAAATACTGCCAAACGATGAACCCCGTCATCATGCTCGACGAAGTCGATAAAATGGGCGCCAGCTATCACGGCGATCCAGCATCGGCCTTGCTGGAAGTGCTTGATCCTGAACAGAATAAGGAGTTCTTGGACCATTATTTGGATGTGCGGGTCGATTTATCGAATGTGCTTTTCATCGTGACGGCGAACGTATTGGATACGATTCCGGAGCCGCTCAAAGACCGGATGGAGGTGCTGCGCCTTTCTGGGTATATTCAGACAGAGAAGGTGGCGATTGCGAAAAAATATCTCATTCCGCGCAACCGCAAAGCGATGGGGCTCACGCAGAAGAATATCAGTTTTACAACGGGGGCGATTGCGCAGATCGTGAACGGGTATGCGAGGGAGGCGGGGGTCAGGTCGTTAGAGAACAATCTCAAGAAGATCATGCGCAAAGTGGCGTTGAAGGTGGCGAAGGGCAAAACGCCGAAGGCGGTGATTTCTGAGAAGACGCTCAAAGACTATTTGGGCAAGCCGATTTTCACGACGGACCGATATTATGAAGTGAATCCTGTGGGGGTGACGACAGGTCTTGCGTGGACGGCGCTGGGTGGCGTGACGCTGTATGTCGAGGCGGTCTGTTATCCTGCGGAGAAGACGGAGATGAAGTTGACGGGACAGGCGGGCGATGTGATGAAGGAATCGGCGCAAATCGCTTGGACGTTTGTGCAATCGAATGTGAAAAGGTATGCGCACCGTTTGCCCTTTTTTGAAAAATCGCAAATTCACGTTCATATTCCGGAAGGGGCTACGCCCAAAGATGGTCCTTCTGCGGGGATTACGATGGCCACCTCTTTGCTGTCGCTACTGTTGAATGTGCCCGTGCGGAAAAATTTGGGGATGACTGGGGAGTTGACGTTGACGGGCCGCGTGCTTCCGATTGGGGGGCTGAAAGAGAAATTGATTGCGGCGCGCAGATCGAAAGCGAATGTGTTGATTTTCCCGAAAGAGAACCAGCGCGATTTCGATGAGCTGCCCGAGTATTTGAAAAAAGGGCTCGAAGTCCATTTTGTCGAGCACTATGATGATGTATTTAAGATCGCGTTCCCAAAATTAAAGGTGTATCATGACAGCCCAGCCCGAGTGGCTCCAACAAAAACTCATCGAGCCTCAGCATCTTGAGGAGGAGAGAGCCAAGCTTCGAGCGCGCGGGTTGACGCTTGCCACGCTGAACGGCTCTTTTGATCTGATGCATGCGGGGCATTTGCACATCATCCATGCGGCGTCCCAGCAGGCGGATCGGCTTCTTGTGGCTCTCAATTCGGACGCGTCGATCCAAAAGTACAAGAGTCCCAACCGGCCCATTATTCCGTTGCGGTTTCGATTAGAGATGGTGGCGGCTTTGGAGTTTGTGGATTATGTGACGTGGTTTGAGGAGACCGACCCATGCGCGCTCTTAGACAAAATCAAGCCTGATGTGCATGTCAATGGGGCTGAATATGGAGCTGATTGCATTGAATCAAAAACTGTAAAAACCCATGGAGGCAAGCTCGTGCTCATCGATCGGATCCCGAGTTTGGCTACTTCCGCCATCATTGAGAAGATTTTGCAATGCGCCAAATAGGAACCCTCTCCCATGAAAATCATGCGCGGCGTATTGCGAATTATCTGACGCAGCAAGGGATTGCGAATCGCTTAGAAGTGAGTTTTGATTCGCAAAATGGGCATATGAGCTATCAGCTTTGGATCCAAGAAGAGGATCGCTTAAAAGAGGCGGCCGAGCTGTTTGCCGAGTTTGAAAAGAATCCGACAGATCGGAAGTACGACACGCCGGAACCGGAACCTGAAGAGCCGCGCATTGAGCTTCCTGAAAAGCCGGTTCACCGTTTTCCGGCGATGGTCACCTCGTTTTTTCTTGCGCTCTGCGTCTTCCTTTTTTTTCTCACGGGGCTGCAACGGATTCAAGAGAGCACAACGGGGCTAGCGCCTGTGCAGACGGCTTTGATCTTCGATGTGCCTCAAGGCAACACCTATTGGCAGGGGGCTTATGGTTGGATTGTCGCCAAAATCAAAGGAGAAAACCCTGCCTCTGTAGAGGGGCCCTTGTTCGTCAAAGAGCGGGAAGGGCAGATTTGGCGCCTGTTCACGCCGTGCCTTTTGCATCAGGATCTGCTGCACATCTTATTCAATATGCTTTGGCTTTGGTATTTAGGCCGTCCTATTGAGCACCGCATTGGTCCCTGGAGGATGCTTCTCTTTACGTTGATTGTAGGCATTTTGACGAATACGCTGCAGTATTTGATGAGCGGGCCCTATTTCATTGGGTATTCGGGGATTGTGACGGGGCTTGCGGGGTTTATTTGGATGCGGGAGAAGGTGGCGCCTTGGGAGGGGTATCCTCTGAATCGGAGCACGATTCTGTTTATTCTCGTGTTTATTTTTGGGATTCTGGCGCTGCAAATTTTCTCATTTTTTGTCGATACGTTTACGGCTTATCGATTTGCTCCGAACATTGCGAATACAGCGCATATTGCGGGGATTCTCATTGGCGCGGGTTTGGGTAGAACCTCGTTGTTTGCGCAGAGGGTGAAGGCATGAGCGCGCGCGATCTCATTATTTTGGGGTGTTCGAGTCAGCAGCCGACCCGTTTTCGCAATCATGGCGCCTATTTAGTGCGCTGGAACGACGAGGGGCTGTTGTTTGATCCGGGCGAGGGGACGCAGCGGCAGTTTATTTTTGCCGACGTTGCGCCGCCGACGGTGACGCGCATTTTCATCAGCCATTTTCATGGCGATCACTGTTTGGGGCTTGGGTCTATGCTCATGCGGCTCAATCTGGACAAGGTGACCCATCCGATTCATTGCTATTATCCGGCGAGTGGCCAGCGCTATTTTGAGCGGTTGCGTTATTGTTGCATTTACAAAGAGAACATTCACGTGGTGGAGCATCCTGTCAAGAAGGCAGGGCTTGTCGAAGACGATGGCAAATTTCGGATTGAGGCGGCATTCCTCGATCACGGGGTGGAAAACATCGGCTGGCGGATTACGGAACCCGACACCATCAAGTTTCATAAAGAAGAGCTCAAGAAATTAGGGCTCGATGGGCCGATCATCCGCAAACTGGAACTCGAAGGGAAAATCTCATGGAACGATCAGTGGATTCATATCGATGAGGTGAGCCACGTTCGTCCGGGCGATGTGTTTGCCTATGTGGTCGACACACGGCCTTGCAAGGAGGCTCTGGAGCTGGCTCGCGGCGCCAAAATGCTGCTTTGTGAGAGCACCTATCTCGATGAAGACCGGGCCATGGCCGAAGAGTACCGGCACATGACGGCCAAGCAAGCGGCGCTCATCGCCAAAGAGGCGGGAGTGAAAACGCTCATTCTGACCCATTTTTCAGCCCGCTATCGCGATCCGGAAAGGCTCGGCGACGAGGCCCGAACGATTTTCCCCAACACTCTTGTGGCCGAAGATTTAAGACGGTTTCCGTTTCCAAAATAAGAGGGGTAGACACCCTCTACGATCCCATTTGCGTGGAAATGCGCTATCCCCCTATATTAGTGGCCATGCGAAAAAAGATTATTGCGGTTGTCTTTTTTTTCTCATGTCTTTCTGTTCCTATTCTTTATAAGGCGGCGCCGATTGTTCGGGATAAGGAGTGTTATCGTTCTTTTTTTCCGAGGGAGCGATTTTTGGCCAAATTGGCGCAGGGTGCGCCTGCTTGGATGGGTGCGCAGATTGAGAAGGATTTGGCCTCTTTTCCTCGGGTGACATCTGAGGCGTTAGATTGTACGTACAAGTGTGTCTCTCGTTTTTTTGATCGGTATCGGATTGTGGATAACCGGCTTTACAAGTATGTGTCTTCTGACAAGCCGTTTTCTTCGCGGGATCATGAGTTTGAGCGAGCGCTCAAGACGCTTCTTCTTTTTGCGAAGGTGCCGAATGTGGAGTTGATTTATTGTCCGATGGATGGGTTACCTGAGCCGTACATGCCGTTTGATTTTTATTGGAGCGAGTGTCAGGCGCCGATTTTTGCGAAGGCGAGGCTGACATCGGCGCCGCATATTGTGCTGATTCCGGATCAATTTTCTTTATCTGAGAATTGGTTTGAGGTGTCTCGCGAGATTCTCGCGTTGAACGATGAGGTGGGTTGGGGGGAGAAGAAGCCGATTGCGATGTGGCGTGGGGGGTTGACTGACATTGGGCAGCCGAATGGGGTAGTGGTTTCTGATTTTCGGGATTGTCCGCGCTATCGGATTTCGGTGTTGAGTGGGGAGTGGGTGGATGCGGGGGTGCAGTGGTCTGAGAATCCGGAGGTGGATCAGCTGCTTTTGCAAGAGGGGGCGATGAAGAGCGGGGCTTCTAAGAAGCAGCATTTGGAATGTAAGTATCTGCCTGTTTTGGATGGGCACATGTGTACTTATCCGGGCTATCAATGGAGGCTTTTATCCAATTCGGTGGCTTTTAAGCAGGAGTCGGATCAAGAGCAGTGGTTTTATTCTGCTCTCACGCCGTACGTGCATTATGTGCCGATCAAACAGGACATGAGCGATTTGGTTGAGAAGGTGCAGTGGGCTCGTGCGCATGATGCGGAAGTGCAGCAAATCGCTTGTCGTGCGCGTGATTTTGCGCAAAACAATTTGTTGCCTGAGGATGATTATCTGTATCTTTATTTAGCGCTCAAAGAGTACGCGACTCGTTGTGCGGTGGACTGGAAGGACATGGACGATCATTGGGTTTGCATCCAGTATCGCAAAAGGCTGGATCTGTTGAAGTCGTGGCGTCGATTGTGGGGGCGTGCGCATGAATCGCGCACGACCCCTGCAACGGTTTTACAGTAGTTGTTGCCACGCAGCGCGCAGCATTTCCAATCCGGTGGAGGCAATGTTGAGCGCAGATGCCGCCACGTTTGACGTAGATGCCGCCATAACTTTAAGTGGGTTACACGCGAACAGTCTCGTTGAGTTATCGACGATGAATTGCGTGCCAGTGCCGACACGCTGTCGGATAAACTCGTAGCTTTTAGGCGGTTCCGTTGTGCGAACCCAGGTTGTAAACGTTTCTAATGACTCAAAAACGGTCTTGTTTTGCCAAGATGCTTCAGGCTCTCCATTACACCATTGTAAGGATTTGGTCCCGAAGCATGAGGTTCCGTTGATCTGTGGCAAATGTCGGATTTCGCTATAGTAGGCCTCGTTGCCAGTGGGTAACGGTTTGGATGGAGTAGCGATGTACTGGTCAAAAAAATCGGGTGAAGGGCAGGACTCGGACCTGGCCACACACCAACGGACGTATTTCGCGTATTCCCCATCGCTAAAGCACGCTGTAGTGACTGGGCCTGCTGACAGCCATATGAGTCCTACTGCGATCGCTCCCATAGCGGCTGCGGTGACACGTGGATGTCTAAGAACCCACTCAATGGATGTGGAGGCAACAGTCCGCGCGCCGTTTACCACTCTTTGAGCAAGGCTTGTACCTGCATTTAATCCCCACGCAGTGGATGCTGAGACAGCAGTCCGCGCGCTGTTTGCCACTCTTTGAGCAAGGCTTGTACCTGCATTTAATCCCCACGCAGTGGATGCTGAGACAGTCCGCGCGCCGTTTACCACTCTTTGAGCAAGGCTTGTACCTGCATTTAATCCCCACTCAATGGATGTTGAGGCAACAGTCTGCGCGCCGTTTACCACTCTTTGAGCAAGGCTTGTACCTGCATTTAATCCCCACGCAGTGGATGCTGAGACAGCAGTCCGCGCGCCGTTTACCGCTCTTCGAGCAAGGCTTGTACCCGCATTTAATCCTGTGAGCGCTCCCACAGCGAATCCGGTGATACGTGGATGCCTACGAACCCACTCAATGGATGTTGAGGCAACAGTCCACGCGCCGTTTACCACTCTTTGAGCAAGGCGTGTACCCGGCTTGACTGCGGGAGTCGGATTGTCTGCCCCAGATAAAGATAAAGGTACTGGTGCTGCTGGGACTTTTGACTTAGGGGTTGTGAGAGGCGTGAATTTGAGAGTCCTGCCAGATGCTGGAGGACTTCCGGTTGGATGCCCCCGGCTTTTCCGCGCCTTTTTTGATGAGGCAGGAGGCGTGAATGTGGGAGTGTTGTCAGATTTTTGAAAAGGACTTAAGATTATGGCAGCATTCGCCGGGCTGTCCTGCGCCTGTTGTGATGCGCGAGAAGGCGTTAATTCGGGAGTCTTATTACTCGGTTCTTCAGACGGGAGACGTAGATGCTCGTAGCATGGCTTGTGATAAAAGCGATTCGTCTTACGAGCTGTGGAATCAGCTGAGGAGATACAAACAACACCGTGCTTCCCGTGTAGGTTTGAGAAAGCGGTTGCATTCCCTTGTGATGGGGGTTTGTTTCTATCAGCCCAAGGGATAATCGACAGATGGCATCCCTGACATTCAGGGGCCTGTTGGAGTGCTTGATACTCCTTTGGAGTAAAGAAATAGTAAGTGGCGGTGGTAGAGCCGGTAGACATAAAATTATCCTATAATTAAAATTGTTTGTTTATCCACGAAATGGCTCGCATTCAAAATCTTGAGGCTTGCATCGATAAGGATTTTGAGAGGCGCGCTCTGGCAGACGTAATGTAGGATTCGCTTCATTCCATGCTGTTCTTTCGCATACGCACTCTTCGAATTGACCTCGTCTAACGTCTGCGTCAGTCACGCGATTCCACCAATGTTTTACGGGAACCAGTTCGCGGCAGCGTTCTTTTGTTGCTGGAGTGACTGCAGCGGGTGCATACGGCGATTTTGGTTGGGCGATTGGAGGGGAAGTCGCGATGGGAGATTGATTAATGGTTTGTTTCAAGACAGGATCCAATTGCATGCTGTTGTCTGGGCGAGCTGTTAGATTGTACATGGGTTGAGTTGTCGAGAATTTCTGGTTTCCTTGGGCTGTGTGGGAGGGGAAGACATCGCGGATGGATTGCATGCCGGACCAAATATGATTGAAGGAGGATCTTATTACGTGTGTGACTGGTTCACTGAGCATGTAGGGTGGTGTCGATGTTTGTAAGGGTCTTGGACACATTGCGTTGTCTGGGCGAGCTGTTAGATTGTACATGGGTTGAGTTGTCGAGAATTTCTGGTTTCCTTGCGCTGTGTTGGAGGGGGAGAAATTGCGGATGGATGGCATGCCGGACAAAATATGATTGAAGGCGGATCCTATGCGCGGGACATTAAGTATGTAGGGTGGTGTCGATGTTTGTAAGGGTCTTGGACACATTTCGTTGTCTGGGCGAGCTGTTAGATTGTACATGGGTTGAGTTGTCGAGAATTTCTGGTTTCCTTGCGCTGTGTTAGAGGGGGAGAAATTGCGGATGGATGGCATGCTGGACAAAATATGATTGAAGGCGGATCCTACGTACGTGGCCTTTTCCTTGAAGGCGGATCCTATGTTTGTGGCCTTTTCCTTGAAGGCGGATCCTACGTACGTGGCCTTTTCCTTGAAGGCGGATCCTAATTCATTTCGACGCGGTTGACGCGGTTCTAGTGGGATGGGAGAGATGTGAGGGTACTTTGATGTGATTTTCCTTGTCTGCGGAATGAGAGACGGTTGGCGGGGACGTTGTGGGAGCCATGTCGCATCGAGGAGGGGTATTATTCTTTGTCGAGGAGTAGTCGTGGCCTTAAGTGGGTGCGATGGTGTCGATGTTGTTGCAGGCAATTCATGGGTTGCGTCAGCGGCATGTTCATCTGCACGGGACGATATTTGTAAGGGGCTTGGACACATTCCGTTGTCTGGGCGATCTGTTAGATTGCACATGGGCGGAGTTATCGAGAAGTTCTGGTTTTCTTGCGCTGTGTTGGAGGAGAAGACATGTTCATCCGCACGGTGTGAGGCCTGGTTGAGTTCGCTTGTGCGTTGTCCTTCGAAGGGTGCGCACGCATATTGCGACTGTGATGGAGTGTTTGCGGGACATGTAGCGCCACTATCTACGTGCTGGGCATGTTCATCTGCATGGCACGATGTTGGTAAGGGTCTTGGACACATTCCGTTGTCTGGGCGAGCTGTTAGATTGTACATGGGTTGAGTTATCGAGAATTTCTGGTTTCCTTGCGCTGTGTTGGAGGGGAAGACATGTTCATCCGCACGGGACGTGGCTTGGCTGAGTCCGCTTGTGCGGTTTTCTTCGAAGAGTTTGCACGCATATTGCGACGTTGTGAAGGCATGTTCATCCGCACGGCACGTGGCGTGGCTGAGTCCGCTTGTGCGTTTTTCTTCGAAGGGTGCGCACGCATATTGCGACTGTGATGGAGTGTTTGCGGGACATGTTTTGTCATCATCGACGTGGCATGTTTTGTCGTCATCGACGTGGCATGTTTTGTCGTCATCGACGTGGCATGTTTTGTCGTCATCGATGTCGCAGGTGCCCTGCTCCGCGGTGGAAGAGGAGTCATTTTGCCCATATTGCGCATATTTGGACAGGTTGGACAGGAGGGGGTATGCACGATGCCAAGGTGCAGCTAGGTTGATTCCGTGTACAATTGCTGCTTTTGTGGCATCGATCGGGTGTTTGCTTAGCTCTCGTGCTGCGCCGACGAACTTGCTTCCGGCATTTTTAGTGGCAGAGTAGAGAGAGGGCCCTTGCGCGATGACTCGCATGATTGGGGACGAGCTAAAGATTGTTTGAGCGGCCACGGATCCTAGCGCTGGGAGCGCTGTCATCGCCTTGCGTGTCAATGACGCCTTTTGTGGGAGCGCTAAATAATTCTTCAGGGTTGTGCCGATGCTGACAGCCACTGCGATCGGAGCGACGATAGGAGCCGCTGCGGCGCTTAACATAGGAGCGGTTACCAGGGTTGCGTTCACGGCTGCAAGAGCGACGTCTGTTTTCGTAAGCTGCAATGCTTGTGGTGATGCAGGCGCTGCAACTGAGCTGGGCGCCGGAGCAGCTGCTGGACGAGTCGCTTCAGGCTTGACGCCCACTCGCTGCTCTTCTTTGGATGCGCTCGTTGGAGACGCAGTATTTCTAAAAGTGATTAATCCCAGAGAGTGTACAGCGGCAGCAATCGACTGAAAAAGAGCGGATAGGAGACCCTGTGCAGTAGTAGCGGCTGACCCAAATAACTGGCGGATCTGTCGGGTGCCCCAATTTGTAGCAGAGGTCGCGGACTGCGTATTAAAATTTGGATTGGATGTGCCTTTTATCGACGCCGTCATTGTATTCTCCATAATTTTTGAGAATATTTTATCGTTATTAGCAATAAAAAGAAATATGAAATTAATTATTAAACAATTAAAATGGTTTTTTATCTAAAGCGTATTTTTGAAGCTGCGATGGCGAAGGCGCAGGCGATATTGATAGAGTTTTTTTTGCCAAAGAGGGGGATCTCGATCAGGTTGTCGGCCTCTTGGAGGGACTCATCCGAGACACCATATTCTTCATTGCCTAAAACCAGGGTAAACATTTTTGGAAAACTGAATTCGGCCACGGGGATGGCGGCATCGCTGGTATCGAGGGCGATGATGGGGCGGGGCAGATTTTTTAAAGGAATGTTTTGAAAGCAAGGGACGATGGCCGCTGCGCCCATAGCGGTGCGTTGTACTTTTTCGTGATCAATAAAAGGAGTTTTTTCAGAAAAGTAGACGCTGCCGATCCGGAGGGCTTCGGCGGTGCGCAAAATGCTGCCGACATTATAGGCCGAGCGAACGTTGTCGAGGTAGATGGCGATGGGAGGGAAGGGGAGTTTGGCCTCTCGGTCGCCTGTTCGCAAAGAGGGAAGCAGGTTGTGCTCTTTGAGGGAGAGGCCTGCCATTTGCAGGTGCCAATGGTATCGATCGGCGAGCTTTTTGCGATCTGTGTGTTCATAGGGGTTGCATTGGAGCCAATGGGAGAGAACATTGTACTCGGCAAAGTCGGGCCGCTCTGCTTCATAGCATTTGCGCAAGAGCTCTGCGCATTTTTTGTGTCGTTGTTTGGGCTCGAGCTTGAAAAATGTCCGCTTGGTAAAAGTCACTTTTTCAGAGCCGTTTTTCTCTTTTCCAAGTACTCTTCCAAGGGCCCTGCGTGGATGTGGATGCCATCTTCTTCCAGGGCAAAAATCTTGGTGGCAAAGCCATTAATCAGTTCCCGGTCGTGGGTGGCTACGATCGCGGTCCCTTTAAAATCTTCGAGTCCCCAAGCGAGAGCCGACACGGCTTCCAGATCGAGGTGGTTATTGGGCTCATCGAGGATGAGCGTATTGGGTCCAGTGAGGATCAGACTGCCTACAATGAGTCTGGCCGCTTCTCCGCCGGACAGGGCGGAAAGGGGCTTGAAGGCGTCATCGCCGCCAAAGAGCATTTTGCCAAGAACGCCGCGCACATCTTGGTCAAAGACGATCTCTTTTTTCCCTTTCAGCCAGTCAAAAGCGCTTTCTTTTGTGTGTTTATTGAGCACTTCTCCGTGATTTTGCGGGAAATACCCCACATCCAAGCCGTGGCCTAAGATGAGTTTGCCCTTGTCGGGCTGTAAGTGGCCGGCGAGCAGTTTTAAGAGGGTTGTTTTACCGCGTCCGTTATTGCCGATGACGGCGATTTTTTCGCCGCGTTGGATTTCGCAAGAAAAACGTTCGATGACGGGTCTCTCATACCCTTTGCAAATCCCGTCGGCTTTCAACGCAATTTGGCCCGAGGGCTTTTCTGGATTGGGGAACCGGATGTAAGGTCTTTGGATGTTCGATTTCTTCAATTCAAGCGGCTGTAGCCGGTTGATTTCGCGGATGCGCGATTGCACTTGGCTGGCTCGTGTGCCTGCGCCGAATTTGGCGACGAACTCTTTCAATTGGGAGATTTTTTTCTCTTTCGCTTTGTTCTCATCTTCTGCGCGGGACCGAACTGCTGTTTTGGTCACCAGCATCGCATCGTAGTTGCCAGGATAGGTGATGATGGTTTCGTAGTCGATATCGGCGATGTGGGTGCAAATCGAATTTAAGAAGTGGCGATCGTGGCTCACAACGACGAGAGTGCCTGTAAAATTGTGGAGAAATTCTTCCAACCAAGAGATCGATTCCAGATCGAGGTGGTTGGTCGGTTCGTCGAGCAGAAGCGCTTGCGGATGGCCGAAGAGCGCTTGGCACAAGAGGACCCGAAATTGCCGGTCTGTCGGAATTTCATGCATTTTTTTGCGATAAAACTCTTCGGGCAGCCCCATGCCCGCGAGCAGCACTTCAGCCTCCGATTCGGCTGAGTAACCATCTTCTTCGGCGATGATCTCTTCCAACTCGCCGAGGCGCATGCCAATCGCATCGGTCATCTCGGCTTCATAGAGTTTGTCCCGCTCTTGCAATGCGCTCCATAGACGGCTGTTGCCCATGATGACGGTGTCGATGACAGAAAATTCACGGAAATCTTCGATCCTTTGCTTCAGGAACCCCACTTTTTTTGGCAAAGTGACAATACCTGAAGTGGCCGGCTCTGTGCCCATGATGATTTTTAAAAGGGTCGATTTGCCGGATCCGTTCGGACCGGTGAGGCCGTATCGCCCCTCGTCGAAGGTAAAGGAGACATCTTCGAACAGGGTTCTTGCGCCCACCCGCTTTGAAATTTTTTCTAATGTAATCATGGCTAGGCATGATAGCATAAAGGGATGGAGCTTTTCAAGGCGATTGAGCAGTTTTTAACCCATTTAAATTTGGCCAAGGGAGTCTCTGAACACACTCTCAGAGGCTATCGGATCGATTTGACCCAATTTTCCGCCTTCGTGAGAGAGGACATTCCCAGCAAAAGAACCGTCCGGAGGTTTCTCGCGCATCTTTATGAGCAAAAAGCCTCCACGCGCACCATTTTGCGCAAACTCTCCGCTCTGCGCAGCTTTTATAAATATGCCTGCCGCGAAAAATGGATCGAGGAGAGCCCGCTCGAGGAGATCGAGAGCCCGAAAAAGGAAAAAAGGCTGCCTGTCGCCATCACCTATCCCCAAGTGGAACTCCTCTTCAGCCAACCCGACCTCAACTCTTATTTGGGCCTGCGCGATCGAGTGATTATGGAGCTGTTTTATAGCTCAGGGCTTCGTTTAAGCGAACTGGCTCAACTCAATCGTCGCGATTTTGATTCGAAATCTTTAGTCCTCAATATTTTTGGAAAAGGCAAAAAGCAGCGGCAAGCGCCGATTACCCAAACGGCGGCCGCATGGATTGAGCGCTATCTCACTCATCCCGAGCGGGATGAAAAAGATCCCCAAGCGATCTTCTTGAACCAACGAGGCCGCCGGCTCACGGCCCGCTCCATCGACCGCAATTTCGCACTGTACTTAAAGCGAAGCGGGCTGTCGGAGAGGGTGACGCCTCATACAATTCGGCATACGATCGCGACCCATTGGCTGGAAAATGGGATGGATCTCAAAACGATCCAAATGCTGTTAGGACATACCTCACTCGCCACGACCACAATCTATACGCACGTCTCCCCCAAGTTGAAACGGGAAGTGTACGACAAAACACACCCGCGCGCGCGATAACATTGTGTTTTACAATAAACCGCTCGATGCTTAGAGGTAAAAGAAAGAGGTGTGAAATATGTTCCGCCAGCATCGCTCAATGCTTGTCCTGATCCTATGGGTGTTTGCTGCCAACGCAGCAGAAGAGGCCGGTGTACAGAGCGCCCCTTCATCCGATGCATCCGATGCATCCGATAGGGTGCAGACCGCGCCCGCGCCCGCACCTTGTAAGCCATGCACCCCCAAGCAGCAACCGTGCCCAAAACCCTGCCCAGCGCCCAGCCCAAAGCCCAAGTGCCAAAAACCTTGTCCGCCAAAACCATGCCTAAAGCCATACGAACAGCCACGCCAACAGCAGGGCTCACCGCCATGTCAACAGCGGTGCTCACCGCCTTGCCCACAGCAGTGCTCACCGCCATGCCCACAGCAATGCCCACCGCCGTGCCCACCGCCATGCCCACCGCCATGCCCACCGCCATGCCCACCGCCATGCCCGCAGCAGTGCCAACCGCCGTGCCCACAGCCGTGCCCACAGCCGTGCCCACAGCCGTGCTCACCGCCGTGCTCACCGCCGTGTCAACAGCCGTGCTCACCGCCGTGTCAACAGCCATGTCAATCGCCGTGCCCACCGCCTTGTCCACAGCGGTGCCAGCCGCCGTGTCCACAGCGGCAGTAAGAGACTATCAATTGTGAATGGGATTTTTAGAAAAGTGGGGTGGCGTTAAGCCGGATTCTGTCGCGAGCCATCATTCTTCTAGGAAACCTGTTGCCAGATTTCTCAAGCGGTCCGCTTTGGAGTCTTTGTCGCGCTAAGGGTACGCTCTCCAGGTTCGACCTTGCTTCGGATAGGGTTTACAACGTCTCCGGTTACCCGGAGTCCGATCGAGTTCAACCTCGAACTTTTCAACCGTAAGGTATAGTTTCTGTTGCACTTTCCGTCATCTTGCGATGCCCAGCCGTTAGCTGGTATCCTCCCCTCTGAAGTCCAGACTTTCCTCACCTTTTTCAGGTGCGATGGCCTACCACCCCGAGAATTTTAAACACTTGCGGAACGTCTGCGGCGCCGCTTAGTGGCCACTGCTGTTCCTTCAAGATCTTCGCTCTCTTGCCAGAAGTGGATCCGCGAACAGTGTTCGCAGAATGTCAGGCGCTCGCCTTTACGCACGACGTTCTCATGCTGCGCTGTCAGTGCGATGTGGCAGCCCGAACAGGTCCGGTTCTCAATCGGCACAACCACTCGGTCCTTCTTGTTGTTGAGAAGCCGCTCGTAAATGCGCAAAATGTCCGCATCCGCCGTTTTGGCCAACTCGTCGCGAGACGCCTTGAGATCGGTCCCCTCTTGATTGATCAGACGAATGCTCTCTCGAATCTCGCTCTCTAAATTGCGGCTGCTCTCTTCCGATTGCACCAGCGATTCTTTGATCTTCCCAAGAATTTCCTCTTCGAGATTGCGCTTATCAATCAGATCGCTCGCAATTTGCTCTGTCGCAATTCGTTCCCTTTCAGAAGAGGTCATCTCTTGCGTTAAAGCATTGAACTCATCCACTTTCTTGACTGTGTTCTGTTTGGCTTCTAACTTCTTGATCCGCTCTTTGATCTCGCCAATCTTTTCTTCTTGATTTGCGATATTGCGACTCAGTTCAGCAATTTCCGCTTCTTTCTCTTTTTGCTGATGATGCAATTCTTGACGAAGCGAATCGATGTGCTCGAGTTCTTTGAGGCGCTCTTTTTTCAAACGCATCAAGCGAATCATCTTCATATCGAGCTCTTGTACATCCAAAATAACTTTTAGGCTTTGCAGCATGGAATCCTCTGGAAAAATATCAGATTGTTGGGAATACTATAATATTTATGAGCCAAATGAATCAAGAACTTCCTCTTCAGGTTGGAGGCGGGAGCCCAAAAATGGCCTTTTTAAAAAATTATTTTGCCAAGGTGCCAGAGAAATCGCGCACCTCCTCTGCCATCGCTTACATGGCCTCCTTAGACGCCATTGGGGCGGAGGCGCCCGAGATCGCCCGATCGATTGTCCAAGAGCTGAAAGATCAAAGAAGTCATCTCAAGCTGATCGCCTCTGAAAATTTTTCTTCCCTTCCTGTGCAGCTTGCGATGGGCAATCTATTGACCGACAAGTACAGCGAGGGCTATACGGGGCACAGGTTTTATGCCGGCTGCGAAAACGTCGATGCCATAGAGGGCGAAGCGGTGGAGTGGGCCAAAAAAATTTTTGGCGCCGACCATGCCTATGTGCAGCCCCATTCAGGGGCCGATGCCAACCTCGTCGCTTTTTGGGCGATTTTGGTCCATCGGATCCAGTCCAAAGAGGTGGAAGCGCTTGGGAAAAAAACCATCGATGAGCTGAGCCCCGATGAATATGAACGGGTCCGCAAATTGCTGGTGAATCAAAAAATGATGGGGATGGACCTCGGCAGCGGAGGCCACTTAACGCACGGATATCGGCACAACGTCTCAGCCAAAATGTTCCATGCGGTCAGCTACGGCGTCAGCGAGAAAACGGGGTTGATCGATTATAAAGAGTTAGCCGATCAGGTCAAACGGGAAAAGCCTCTCGTCCTCATTGCTGGGTATTCGGCCTATCCACGCCTCCTCGATTTTGCCAAAATGCGGGAAATTGCCGATAGTGTGGGAGCGGTATTGATGGTCGACATGGCTCACTTTGCCGGTCTTGTCGCGGGCAAGGTGATGAAAGGCCATTACAATCCGGTGCCCTATGCCCATATTGTCACCTCCACGACGCACAAAACGTTGAGGGGGCCGCGTGGCGGACTCATCCTGTGTACAGAAGAATATCGAGAAGTGATCAATAAGGGGTGTCCGATTGTTCTGGGAGGCCCCTTGCCCCATGTCATGGCGGCCAAAACGATCGCCTTCAAGGAGGCGAGCCGGCCTGAATTCAGCCGCTATGCGCATCAAATCGTAGAAAACGCCCAAAGTTTGGCTGCGGCGCTCATGCAGCTGGGTGTGGAAGTGGTGACGCAAGGGACCGACAATCATCTGGTGATCGCAGACGTCCGGACCACGTTTGGGCTCACAGGGCGGCAAGCGGAAAGCGCGCTGCGGGAGGCGAAGCTCACGATGAATCGGAATATGATCCCCAAAGATGTCAATGGCCCTTGGTATACGTCGGGCGTCCGGATGGGAACTCCTGCTCTGACGACTCTGGGGATGAAGCCGACCCAAATGAAAGAGGTCGCATCGATTTTTACCGATCTTTTGAGAGAGACAAAACCTATGCCAGATCCGAAGACGGGAGGGCCATCGAGGGCGAAAACGCATGTGCCGCCGCAAGCCTTGTCGAAGGCGCAAGCGAGGGTGGCCGACATCTTGCGTGAATTTCCCCTTTACCCAGAGCTTGTGATCGACTAAAATAAGATCAAAGGGAGTGCAGTATGGCTGAAGGCGGACGCGAAGACAAACCTAAATATGTGAACGATAAGCTCGATCAGGCGCTTTTAGAAAAGCGAAGAATTTTTCTATCGGACGGGGTTGACTCGGATTCAGCGAAAGATATCATTCGCAAACTTTGGTATCTGGATCACCAAGCGCCCGGCAAGCCTATCCTGTTCATCATTAACTCGCCAGGCGGATCGGTCGATTCGGGGTTTGCGATTTGGGATCAGGTCAAATTGCTCCAATCGCCTGTGATTACTCTTGTCACCGGCTTGGCTGCATCGATGGGATCGCTGCTCAGTCTTGTGTCTGGTAAAGGCAAACGATTGGCTACGCCCAATTCCCGCATTATGATCCACCAACCGCGCATCGGCGGCGTGATTCCCGGTCAAGCGACCGATTTGGAAATCCAGGCGAGAGAAATGATCAAAACGCGCGATCAAATTGTCGATATCTACGTTGAGGCGACCGGCAAAGAGCGCAAAGTGATTGAAAAAGCGATCGATCGAGACAATTGGATGACCGCTGAAGAGGCGAAACAATTTGGACTCATCGACAAAATTGTCACTTCCATGAAGGATGTCGACGCTCTTCTCCATTAAGTTTAAGTTCGTTATACGGCGCGGGCCATCGATGACCCGCGCTTTTTTGATACACAAATGAACTCAAAAGTTGGTTTTTGGCTGCGCCGGACATCCGCATCTTTGGGGCCGCCTGCATCGCTCAACTTATTCAAGTTGAGCTGCTTCGG